>JAYZQJ010000001.1:0-53257 GCA_036149055.1 Myxococcota bacterium
GACACGCGCCCGGCCTGAGACCTCACCTCGCGGCGGGGAGCAAGGCGGTGCGCCGCGAAGGCATCGCGCGCCTGAAGGCCTTCCGCGCGCGCCACCGCGAGTGCAAGCAGCGCTGGTGCGCGGGCGAGCGCGACGTCGTGTTCCCGGCGGGCACGTACTGGATGAAGAAGCACCACGGGGTGCGGACCGAGCCGTTTCCCTAGAAGCTCGGCGATCGCGTGAACCCACGACGGAGCTCGGCGGCCTCTGGCTGCCGGGCTCCGTCCTTCGGGTCCTCGCCGGCTCTCGAGGGGGCAGATCGGCCCCGCGCCGATCAGCCGACGCAGCAATCGTTCGTTCTGGCGGAAACGGGCAGCGCACGATCGCCGGCCCGAGCCCGCCACGCGCTCGCTTGGACCGGGCGGTACCACCTACCGGAGGCTTCGGTACCTGGTACGGAGTCGGATCAGCCGGAACGGGCTCAGATCAGCGGGTTGATCCGCTCGAGGTCGGAGCCGCCGGCGTATCCGTAGCTGCCGACCGAGTGATACCCGTAGACCATGATCCCCACCGGGAGGTCGGCGTCTACAGTGTGCGCGCCGGCCTCGACCGGGCAGGTGACGGCTTCGTAGGTCGTGCCGTCGAGCTCTCCGGCGCTCTCGTAGGTGCAGCGCGACATGAACTCGTCGCCGCGGATGTCGCCGCCGTCGAGCAGGACGCTCGTGCCGACCGGGGCGCTGATGACGACGTAGTCGACGCTGAAGGTGCTCGGGGTGAGGAAGACGTAGCTCTCGCGGTACTGCTGGTACGGCGGGTAGAGGATCATCGAGGGGTCGCCGCCGTGGCCGCTCTTCCAGTCCGAGACCCAGCCCTGGCTGACCAGGATCTGCTCGATGCTCACCGGCGCGTCGGCGCGCAGGATGAAGGAGCGCTGGGAGTAGAACTCGCGCCACTGGCCGGGCTCGAGGACGAAGGTGTTGTCGGGGGCCGGGAGGTTGGTGGTCACGGTGGTCCGCGCGCGGTCGGCCATGATGCGGTAGATGTCCGGCTCGGCCCACGAGCGGCCGCGCTGCGGGCTGCGGGTCATGACGAAGTCGCGGCCCCACGCGGTGGTGGGGAAGACCTGCTCCTCGAGGTGCTCGGTGCAACACCAGTCGTCGGGCATGCCGCCGGGGGGCGCGGGGACGCCGTCGGTGCTCAGCGGCGCGATGCCTCGCTCGCCTCCGCTGAAGACCGCCACCGGCGCGCTCGACTCGACGACGGTCCCCGTCAGGTCGCCGGGGGCCCCGTCGCTCTCCAGGTTCAGGACGTCGTACGCGCCGAGCGTCGTCTCGTAGACCTCCCCCGGCGCGAGCGGGCCGATGCCGAGGCCGTAGTTGTCGCCGACGATCGCCGCGCCCGCGGTGACCCGCACGGTGGTGCCCGCCTGCGTGCCGACGATGGTCACGAACGAGCGATCCGGGATGCCCTCGATGTTGCCGAAGGGCTCGATGGGGTTGGCGCTCCCCCACCCCAGGATGCGGTGGTGGTTGTCCAGCCCGCTCGCCGGGATGAGCAGCGAGGCGTCGTTCGAGAACGACTGGATGATCGGGTTGAACTGATACGCGACGACCGGGAAGTTCGTCGTGATCCGGTAGGCGTGACTGCTCAGCCAGGTGCCGCGGGTGTCGGCGTTGTCGGTCTGCGGGCCGTCCACCTCGCGCTGATCCAGCTCGATCTCGAGCACGTCCCGCGGCCCCACGGTGCCCTGGAAGACCTGCCGCTCGACCGGCGTGGTGCCCAGCGGCGCGTCGTTGACGAACACCCGCACCGTCGCGGTGACGTCCGAGGGGTTGGCGATCGCGACCGCGTACTGCTCGGAGTAGGCGTCCTCGCTGACCAGGGATCCGCTCGCGTAGGCGTTGTCGAGGTCCACCGCCCAGTACTCGCAGCCGATGTTCGACCGGTTGGCGACCGCGTCGGCGCAGGCGCTCTGGCACATGCCCACCCGGCCGGACGCGCTGCAGATCTCGTCGGCGGTGCACGACATCTCGATGTCGAAGCCCGAGCCGTCCGCGCGGCAGCGGTAGAGGTCCGATCCATTGCACGTGTAGTGGTCGGGGCGGCAGGCGACGCAGCCGAGGCCGTCGGCGCAGACGGTGTCGCCGGTGCAGGTGGTCTCCGGGACGAGCGACCCGCCCTGACACCGCGCGACGACCTCGCCCGGCTGGCAGTAGAGCTGCCCGTTCATGCACGGGCCGGCGTCCGCCACCGAGCCGTCCGGGCCCCCCGGCGGGTCGTCGCCCCCGGCGGTGCAGGCGGCGAGCGAGAGGGCGAAGCAGAGCGCGACGGCGGCGTGAGGTCTCATCGCGAGACCCGTGTCCTCCCGCGCCCGTCACCGATCACCGGACGCGGCGTCTCCTGTGCGTTCCATCACCACGCGTAGACGGCGTCCTCGCCGTGACGCTCCACGAGCCCGTCGACGTGCTCGAGGAGATGACGCCGCCGGACCTCGAGGTTCGCCAGCTGCCGCTCGCTCAGGGTCGGCGCCAGCGGGTCGGCGGCGAGCCGCGCCTGGAACGCCTCGACGTCGAGGTCGCGCACCGCGTCGATGGTCTCCCGGCGGAAGCGCTGCACCTGGTGGAGGCGTCGATCCATGAGCGGGATGCGCGCGCGCCCGAGGGTGAAGGCGGCCGCGTTGTCGAGGAACATCAGCGGTCCGCCCTCGCCGACGGTCCGGATGTTGGTGTTGTGCCCGCCCCATCGGTCGAGGTTGTTGGTGAGGTAGTCGAAGACGATGAGGTCGCTCATCTCGGCGGGTCGGTCCTCGACGTCCGGCGCGGGCGCGGCCGGCACGCTGCGGGTGCGTCCGGCGGCGCGCGCGCGACGGTAGGCGCCCGGCCGCTGGAAGGGCGACACCTCGGGCGGCTCGCCCTCGATCAGGAGCCATCGCTCCCAGCCGTCGGGCAGCGCGACCGGGCGGAGCCGCTCGGGCACCCACCAGATGAACGCGCCCTGGATCGAGCCGTCCTCGGCCGGCCGGAGCTCGTCCACCCGCGCGTCCGACGCCGCGGCCCGCGCGAGGTCCTCGTGCGACACCGACCGGGCGACCGAAGGCGCGGTGCGGCCGAAGCCCAGCTCCCGGTCGAGGTGATAGGCGGCGATCTCCGCCGTCCAGTTCATCCCGTTGAACGACTGCGCCGGCTTGAAGAAGCCCTCGGTGCCGTCGTCGAGGGTGATGCGGAACGAGAGCGAGCGGCCGCCGTGGCCGCGGCGCACCTCGGACACGTCACCTCGCGACAGCGCGCGCCGGATCGGAGCGTCCCGGTGCTCGAAGAAGCGGTCCTCGCGCACCGCCTGCGCGGGCGGCGCCGGCGCGTCTTCGGTCACGCGGGCGGTGACGACCGCGGGCGCGGCGACGGCCGGGCGCGCCTCCTTCTCTCCGCTGCGGACCTTCGCCGACGCTTGCCCCCCGCCCACTGCCCCCAGCGCGAGGATCGCGGCGGCCGCCGCCCACCGTGTCCGCCTTGCCGCGTTTCCGTCTCCGAGCTTCCTCATCGCTGGCCCTCCTCCCCGGGGAATCGCCCCGCGATCGACGGAGACTGCAGGGAGCGAGCCAGCGGATCGCGGGTTGCAGCTCGGGGACTCCGTGAAGACGTCACCGATCGTGGTGTGGCTCGTGTTCGCCCCGGCCATCGCCCTGGCCCAGCCCGAGCCCCCCTCCGCCGAGATCCCCCGCGCGCTGGGCGAGCCGCGCGATACCTGGACCGACCCGAACCCGGGCGTCCGTCATCTCTCCCGCCGCTACGCGTCCCCGCCGATCCGCGTGCACGCTCTGGTGGTCGACACCCGCGTGGAGGGGGTGCGGGTCGTCGCCACCCCCGAGGCCGAGCGCTGGGGCACGGTCACCGACTTCGCGACCTCGCGAGGCGCGGCGGCCGCGATCAACGGCGGCTTCTGGGGGCTCTGGCAGAGCCCACACGGCATCACCGCGGGGGGCGGCGCGCTCTGGGATCGCAGCACCCCCGACCCGGACTTCGGTCACTTCGGCGTGCTCGAGGGCGGCCGCGGCGTCGTCCACGCGCCCGGCGAGGGCGAGGATCCGTCCAGCCTCGCGCGGCTCCACGACGCGGTCGCCGGCCGCCCGGTGCTCGTGACCGGCGGCGAGGTCGACACGGCGCGCCTCGACGGCTTCGAGACCGCGAACCTCCGTCAGCCTCGCACGGCGATCGGCGTCTCTCGGGACGGGCGCACCTTCGTGCTCGCGGTGGTCGACGGCCGGCAGGGCCACAGCGTCGGCTTCACCCTCTATCAGCTCGCGCGGCTGCTCGTGGAGCTCGGCGCGCACCGGGCGATCAACCTCGACGGCGGCGGGTCGAGCGCGATGTACATCGCCAACGAGGGCGGCGTGGTCACCTCCCCCGCGCGGGGGCGCTGGGTCCGCGCGCTCGGGTTGGGGGAGGCGGAGACCCGGCGGGTGCGCACCCAGGACGGCGCGCGCGACGTCTACGTGCGCGGCGTCGAGCGGGAGGTGATGAACCACCTCGCGGTGATCGCGCCCGCGCCGGAGCGCGACGTGGCGGTGCGCGGCGTCGACAGCGCGCTCGCCGACGGCCTCGGGCCCATCCGGTCCGAGCCGCTGGCCGCGCCGCGCTCCTCACCGATCCGGCTCGGTCGCCTCCGGGAGCTGGTCGCCCCCGCGCTCACGTTCGGCGCGCCCGCGATCCTGCTGCTCGGCGTGGTGGTGCTGCGCCGCCGCCGGGCGTCATGAGCTCGAGAGCAGGCCGGCCAGCGCGGACGGCGGGATCTCGTAGACCTGGCCGCAGTAGTCGCAGGTGATGTGCAGCGACTCCTCGCTCGACATCAGGTCCTCGATGTCCGAGCGAGGCAGGGTCGCGAGGCTGCTCAGCACCCGCACCGAGCTGCAGTGGCAGCCGAAGCGGAGCTGGGTCTCCTGCGTCTTCTCGAACGGCATCTGCCAGAGGATCTCGGAGAGCATCTCGTCGGGGTCCTTCTGGATGCCGCGCACGACCGAGGGGATGTCGGAGAAGTCCGCGTCGAGTCGCTCCGTCATCACCGCCAGCGGCGCCCGGCTCACCTCGGGCAGGAGCTGCACCAGGTAGCCTCCGGCCGCGACCAGCTCGCCGCCCTCGAACACGCAGCCGACGCGGGCCACCGAGGTGATCTGCTCCGACGTCTGGAAGTAGCCCATGAGCGCGCCGCTGATCCCCGAGGCCGGCACCTCGACCATGCCCTGGTTCACCGCGCCGGTCGGGAGGGTGCGCATCATCACCATCACCGCGCCGTCTCCGAGCGAGACCTCCTTCAGGCCCTTCGGGCGCTGGATGAGGCCGCGGGCGCTGCCGTCCGGGTGGCTGTCGCCGACGAGCGTGCCCCGCTGGTCGGGACCGCGCACGATGCCCTGCACCCGGTAGGTGGGGGCCATGGTGAGCCGGACGAGGATGCTCCCGCTCAGCACGTCCGCGAGGTTGCGCGCGTTGTCGCCCTCGATCTCCTGCGTCTCGATGGAGCGGCGCACGGTGTCGGTCGTGCGCATCACGATGACCCGGAAGGCGCCGTCGTGGGTCACCGCGGTGACCGCGCGGTCGCCGCTCGATTCGGTCTCGTCCGTCATTTGAGGCCAGGTGTACGTCTCCACGGCGTCGGGCGCCACGACCTGCCGGGCGACGCTTCTTTGCCCGATGCCGAGGAGCCGCGGCATCCTGTGAGGGTGGGAGAGCGACTCCGTCTGGGCGACATGCTCGTGGCCGCCGGCCTCGTCACCGAGGCGCAGGTCCAGGAGGCGCTCGGGGAGCAGAAGAAGCGCGGCAAGCGCCTCGGCGAGACCCTGGTCGCCCTCGGCTACGTGAGCGAGGCGCAGATGACCCAGATCGTCTCCAACCAGCTCACCATCCCCTGGGTGAATCTGTATCACGTGGACTTCAGCCGGGAGCTGCTCGACCTCGTCCCGGCCGCCCTCGCCGAGGAGCACTCGCTGGTGCCGGTCTACGTCCGGAACGTGCGTCGCCAGGGCGATACCCTCTACGTGGCGATGGAGGACCCGCTCAACCTCGACGCCCTGCAGCTCGTCGCCGACCACGCGGGGCTCCCGGTGAAGCCCATGGTCGCCTCGCCCACCGACCTCGAGAACGCGATCCGGGTCTACTACCTCGGCCTGCCGCCGCTCGAGGAGGGGGAGGCGCGCCCGTCGATGCCGGCGCCGCGCAAGAGCGACATCGAGGAGCTGGAGCTCGCGGAGGACGAGCTGCAGGAGCTGGCCGACAGCCTCCCCCCGCCCGACGTCGACGCGGAGCCGGAGCCGGAGGAGCAGGGCCCGACCGCGACGCCCTCGGTGCCTCCGCCGGCGCGCCCGGGGCCGGGCTTCCTGACCCTGACCCTGCTCGACGGGACGCAGGTGCGTCTCCCCTCGGGCGGCTCCAAGAAGCCCGCCGAGGAGGAGGAGCCCGAGGCGCGCGGCCTCACCACCCGCGATCTCATCCACGCGCTGCAGGCCCGCGCCGCCGGGGAGGACGTCTCGGACGTGGTCCCCGAAGATCAGTGGGAGCCGCTGGTGGCCGCGCTGCTCTCGGTGCTCCTGCGCAAGGGGCTCATCGCCGACTGGGAGTTCGTCGACGAGTGGAAGAAGCAGCGGGAGCGCTCGACGCGAAAGAAGCGATGACGTTCTTCCTGACCCGGCCGCTCTCGATCGATCCGCGCGAGGTCGTCGGCGACGAGGTGGAGGTGCGGATCTTCCAGCACGTCCGGGTGCCGACGCCCGACGAGGTCGCGCGCGCCGCGAGGGGCTGCACCACGCTGCTGACCCTGGTGAGCGATCCGGTCGACGGCGCGCTGCTCGACGCGCTGCCCGAGGTGAAGCACGTCGCCCAGGTCGCCGTCGGCTACGACAACGTGGACGTCGAGGCTTGCCGGTCCCGCGGGGTGCTGGTCACCCACACCCCCGGCGTCTTGACCGACGCGACCGCCGATCTCGCGATGACGTTGATCCTCTCCGTCGCTCGCCGGGTGCGCGAGGGCGAGCAGCTGCTGCGAGACGGTCGCTTTCACGGCTGGTCGCCGACCATGCTGCTCGGCATGGAGCTGAGCGGGCGCACCCTCGGCGTCTTCGGCTTCGGCCGCATCGGGCGCGCGGTGGCGCGGCGCGCCCGCGCCTTCGGCATGGAGGTCGTCTACTGCTCGCGCTCGGAGGTGCCGGGCGAGGACGCGCGGCGGGTCTCCTTCGAGGCGCTGCTCGCCGAGAGCGACGTGATCAGCCTGCACGCGCCGCTGACCGACGAGACCCGGCACGCCTTCGACGCCGCCGCGCTCGCTGCGATGAAGCCGGGCTCGATCCTCGTCAACACCGCTCGCGGTCCTCTGATCGACGAGCGGGCGCTGGCGGCCGCGCTCGAAGACGGCCCGCTCTTCGGCGCCGGCCTCGACGTCTACGAGCACGAGCCGGCGGTGCACGTCGGGCTGCTCGATCGCGACGACGTGGTGCTGCTCCCTCACCTCGGCAGCGCCACCGAGGCGGCGCGTCGGCGAATGGCCGAGACCGCGCTCCGGGACGCGCTGGCGGTGCACCGCGGCGAGCGCCCCGCGTTCGTGATCCCGGAGCTGTCGTCTTGAGCGTCGACTTCACCGCGTCGGCCCGCCCGGTCTCGATGTCGCTGGTGAGCGGGCGCGGGCACTACGAGACGGTGATCGCGGCCCTCCGCGAGGCGAAGGTCAGCGTCTGGATCGCCACCGCCAACCTCAAGGAGCTGATGGTCGACGAGCCGTCGGTGGGCCGGAGGCGGCGCTGGCGGAGCGTGCTCGAGATCTTCGACGGCCTCGCCTCGCGCGGAGTCGAGCTGCGCATCCTGCACGCCGGCTTCCCGTCCCGCGCGTTCCGCGACGCCTTCGATCGGCACCCGCGGCTCGTCGAGGGCGGGCTGGAGCTCCGGCAGTGCCCGCGCGTGCATCTCAAGACGGTCATCGTCGACGGCCAGCGCCTCTACCTCGGCAGCGCCAACTGGACCGGCGCCGGCCTCGGCGCCAAAGGCGACGCCAAGCGGAACTTCGAGCTCGGCGTCTGGAGCGGCGACGAGCTGCTGCTCGACGAGGTGCAGGCGCTCTTCGACCGCCTCTGGCGCGGCGGCGAGTGCGCGGGCTGCGGTCGCCGCGACGTCTGCGACGACCCGATCGACACGCTGTAGAACATCCGGCGTCCTGGCGCGTATGGCTCCTCATGCGCCACCTCGCTCTCACCGCCGCCGCCCTGCTCCTCCCCGCGCTCGCCAGCGCCGAGCCGGCCGGCCTCCACGAGACCCTCCGACGCGCTCAGCCGGCGATCCATCGCTGCGTGGAGCGCTCGATCCGCGCGGGCGAGGACCCGGGTCGACGGGCCGAGGTGGTCGCGCGCATCGCCCCGACCGGGCGGGTGACCGAGGCTCGGCTCGCGGGCCGGGACGCGCACCCGCGCTTCGCTCGCTGCGTCGAGGCGACGGTCGAGCGGCTCCGCTTCCCGAGCCGCCGCGAGCCGGTCACGGTGCGCTTCCCGCTCTGGATGCGGTAGCGCAGATCGCCGGTCGGGCCGCGCGCAGCCGCTCCACCAGCCGCGCCTCCAGCGTCCTCCGGGCCTCGGGCGATCCGTCCACCGGGGACACCGAGGACGCGCCGCCTCCGAGCGGGATCGCGGGTAGCGCCGCGGGCACGCAGCCTTCGACCCGTCCGGCCTCGGTCACCCGGAGCAGCTCGGCCGCGTGGTTCTCGCCGGGTCGGTCGCTGTCGGGCCAGGTGAGCGTGCCCTCGGCGAGCGTCCGGTCGCCGTCCACCCAGGCCCACGCCAGGCGGGTCTGCCCGCTGTGGCTCCAGCCGCCGCGGCCGAAGCCCATGTGCCCCTCGAGCCCGGCGCGAAACCGCCGTCGCAGCCTGGGCGGGGCGGGCACCTCGCGCAGCCGAGTGCGTCGCCGGGTCACCGTCTCGGCGCCGAGCAGCATCCAGGCGGCCTCCCGCAGGTTGTCGAGCGGCAGCCGCCCGGACTCGACGACGATCTCGCCCGGGCGCGCGTGGGCGTCGACGGTGCCGCCCGGCTGGAGCGCGAGCCCTCGGCAGCTCCGGGCGGCGATCGCGCCCCCGGTCGAGAGGTCGTAGGCCCGCACCTCCTCGCAGTACCGGTAGTGACCGCGCCGTCCCCGCAGCACCAGCCAGCCTCGGGTCGGCGCGCGCCAGCGCTCGAGGGGCAGGGCGCCGGGGGCCGGAGCGCGGGACGCCTCGCAGCGGGCCCAGTTGTCCCAGCGTCGCCCGTGGCTCGAGCGACGGATCACCGCGGCGCAGTCTCGGTCGGCCTCCGACGCTGCGGCCTCGAACGCGGCCTCCGCCCGCCGCCGCCAACCGAGCGTGTCCGCGCCGCAGCTCGGGTCGCTCCTCGGACACATGAGCGCGCGCAGCCCCGGCGAGAGCGCGTCCAGGTCCAGGGGCGCCGGGGGCTCGGGCGGGATGACGAGCGCGTCCTCCGCGGAGAGCAGCGAGTAGAGCCAGTCCCGGCCCCCCGCGTCCCACCAGGCGCGGAAGTGCGGCAGCGACGCGAGGTCGGGCGGGGGCATCGTCTCGGCCGCGATCGCGAGGCACGGCTCGTCACGCACCGTCTCCCAGCGGCGGCGCAGCGTCTCCAGCGGCTCGCCTCCTTCGAGCGCCCCGCCGAAGTGGCGCAGCGCCTCGCGGGCGCGCCGGGCCTCCCCGTCGTCGGGCGCGCAGGGGGCCACCCAGCCCCCGGGATCCGGCTGGGCGGAGGCGGCGGCGGGGCAGAGCAGGAGCAGGGCGATCAGCGCGCGCATGGCGACACCGACCGCGAGGGCGGGCTCAGGTTCCGTCGGCGCGGCCGTAGTTCGCCGGATCGGCGACCGAGACGCAGAAGCGGCGGTCGCCACGCTCCTCGTCGACCACCTCGGCGATCGGGTCGCCGCCCATGGTCTCGGTGGCGAGCACCTCGTCCGCGCCGAGGCAGATGAAGTCCTCGCTCACCCGGCAGGCCTCGTCGACCTCGCACGGCTTCATGCACGCGGTGAAGGTCAGGCGCGACGGGTCCGGGCGGAAGCGCACGCAGACCGCGTCGTCGGGGCAGGTGTCCGCCTCGCAGCCGAAGATCGTGCACACCCCGCTCGGCTGCGACAGGTCGCACTGCCGGTCCCCGTTGATCGAGCAGTCGAAGCTGTTGTTGCAGCCGTCGCCGATCTGCGGCGCGCAACCTACCGAGATCACGGCGAAGACAACCAATACGAGGTGAAGCGGGGACCGCATGGGCGGCGGAGCATAGCGGAGGGGTCCGGTCGGGGCGAGCCGGCGGCCCGGGCGGCTGGTGTACAACCGCGGCGTGGAATCCCCCGGGCTCGCTCTCGCGTTGCGACCCTCGATGCGCGCCGCTCTCCTCTGCCTCGGCTTGCTCGCCGCGCTCGCCACGCCGGCCGCGCCGCGGGTTCGGGCGCAGGACGATCCGTTCGAGGCGATCGCGCCGCTGGTCCGCCGCCGCGCGGACGCCGAGGCCCTCCGGGCGCTCGTCCGCTCGCCCGGCCCGGTCCGGGACGGATCCCGCGGGCGCTATCTGCGCGGCCGGCTGCTCGAGCGGCTCGGTCGCTGGGCGGAGGCGGCCGAGGCCTTCCCGGTGGACGAGGCGGCGGCCGGGCTGCCCGACACCGTGCGCGCCGACGCCGCCCGCCGACGCGCGATCGCCCTGGCCCGGGCCGGTCGATGCGAGGCGGCGGCGGCGCTCCTCGAGGACCTCGGGGACGACCCGCTGATCCAGGCCCGGGCGGCGGAGTGCCGGCTCGCGAGCGGCGACGAGGGCGCGGTCGAGGCCCTCCGGCGGGTGGTGGCGCGCGCGGCGCCGGCGGTGGATCTCTTCGCGGCGCGCTTCGAGCTGGCCGAGGCCCTCGCCCGGGCCGGCGAGCGCGAGGAGGCGCGGCGGGTGCTGCTCGAGCTGAGCCTCGACCGGGTCGAGCACCCGGAGGCGCCCCGCGCCTGGGCCGCGCTCGAGGCGCTGACCGACGGAGAGGTCGCGCTCACCTTCGACCAGCGGCTGCGCCGGGCCGAGCGCCTGATGGAGGTGCGCCGCTACCCCGAGGCGCTGACCGAGCTCGAGGCCGCCGGGCGCCCGCCCGGCCGGGCGGAGCTGAGGCGCTTCCTGCACGCGCGGGGCATGGCCCTCTACCAGACCCGGCGCCGCTACCCCGAGGCGGCGGAGGTGCTGGCCGAGAGCGCCGGGCTCGGCGGCGCCCACGCGGCGGACGACGCCTTCCACGCGGCCCGCGCGCTCTCCCGCGCCGATCGAGACCGGGAGGCGATCCGCGCCTACCGTCGCTTCGCCCGCCGCTACCGCAGCCATCAGCGCGCCGCCGAGGCGACCTACCTCGCGGCCTGGCTCGAGCTGCGGCACGGGCTCGCGGGCGGCGAGCGGCAGATGAGCCGCTTCGTGCGGGGCCCGCTCGCCGATCGCGCCCCCCGGCTGGCCCGCGACGGGCGCTGGCAGCTCGCCCTGCGCGCCTTCGAGCGGGGCCGGCACCGCCGCGCGGCCGAGCTCTTCCAGCGCTACGCCGACAGCGACGCGCAGCCCCTCGTGCGAGGCCGGGGGCTCTACTGGGTGGGCCGGGCGCACCACGCGCGCGGGGACCATCGGGCCGCGATCGCGGCCTACCGGGAGGCGCTCTACGTCGAGCCGCTCCACTGGTACGGGATGCTCGCCCGGCAGCGGCTGATGGAGCTCGGCGAGGACTCGCCGCCGCCCTTCCCGGAGCCGCCCGAGGACGGGGCCGAGGACGCGCCGCCGCTCGCGCTGCCGGAGGACGCTCGGCTCTACGCCGCGCTCGGCCTCCGCGAGGACGCCCGCGACGCGCTCCGGTCCCGCGAGCGCGAGCTCCGTCGGGCCGACGGGCTGCGCGCGGTGGTCGAGGCCTACCAGCGGCTCGGCGAGCCCTCGCGCCTGGTTCGGCTCGCGGGCGGGCCCTCCACCACGCGGCGGCGCGCCCAGCCCGGCCCGGCCGACCGGTGGCGCTGGGACGCGGCCTATCCCCAGCCCTGGCGCCGCGAGGTCCAGAGCGCGGCCCGCGCGGCGGGGCTCTCGCCGGCCCACCTCTACGCGGTGATGCGGCAGGAGAGCGGCTACGACCCGGACGCGGTCAGCTACGCCGACGCCATCGGGCTCATGCAGCTCATCCCGCCGACCGCCGCGCGGCTCGCCGAGGACATGGGCCTGGAGCTCGAGCGCGAGATGCTCTTCGACCCCGCGGTCAACGTGCGCCTCGGCGCCGCCTACGTCGGCGCGCTCGTGCGTCGCTTCGGCGTCCCGCTCGCCTTCGCCGCGTTCAACGCCGGGGAGCACCGGGTGGCCGAGTGGCTCGAGGAGCAGGGGCGCACCGAGCTGGATCTCTTCGTCGAGCGCATCCCCTTCCAGCAGACCCGCAACTACGTGCGTCGCGTGACCACGCACTTTGCGCACTACCTCTACCTCCGCGATCCCGCCGGCGGCTGGCCGCTCACCCTGCCCAGCCACGTCCCCGTCCCCGCCGACTGACAGCCCGTTGCTGCTGCGCGTGCGGGGCTTACTCATCGCAGAGGCAGCGCACCGCGGGGGGCGGCGCGCCGATCGAGAGGCTTTCGCGATGCAGAGACTCGCTCTGGTGATCCCGTGCGTCCTGTGCCTCGTCGGGTGCGACGACGGCATGGGTGACCCCATGGCGCCCCCGGGCGCGCGCTCCTACGTGCTGCGCGTCGAGAACGTCGCCGGCGCGTCCTTCCCGAGCGCGATCTCGCCGGGCGTGTGGCTGGCCCACGCCGACGCCGATCCGCTCTTCACCGAGGGCGAGCGCGACCGGGGCGAGGGGCTCGAGGCGCTGGCCGAGGACGGCGATCCGTCGGCGCTCGCCGCGACGCTCGATCCCGCGCTCTCGGGGATCTTCGGCGACGGGCCGCTCGCGCCCGGGGAGTCCCTCGAGGTCACCGTGCACGTCACCGGCGAGCGGCCGCGGCTGAGCTTCGCGACCATGCTCGTCGAGACCAACGACGTCTTCCTCGCCCCGGCCGGCGACGGGATCGACCTGAGCGGCATCACCGCGGAGACCGACATCACCGACCGCCTGCAGCTCTGGAACGCGGGCACCGAAGACGACGAGGCCCCGTTCCTCGGCCCGCACCAGGCCCCGCGGCAGCAGACGCCGGGCGCCGGGCCGGTCGAGGGCGTCATCCGTCACTTCGGCGCCGCGACCCGGACCCTGCCGCGCAGCTTCGACATGCTCGCGATCCGGGTCACCGAGGCGGGCGGCACCTACACCTTCGCCTTCGAGAACGTCTCGATGGACCGGCGAAACTTCGTCACCCCGCTCTCGCCGATCTTCTGGGCGCTGCACGGCGACGAGTGGCGCCTCTTCACCGCCGGCGAGCCGGCCCCGGCGGGCCTGGACGAGCTGGCCGAGATCGGGGATCCGCGCGCGCTCCTGCGCGGGGCGATGGGCGCGCCCGGGGTGGCCGACGCCGGGATCGCCAACCAGCGCGTCGGGAGCGGCGACTTCGGGCTCCTGCGCCCGGGCGACGTCTTCGAGATCGAGGTCACGCCCGACGCCGATCACCCGCGGCTCTCGTTCGCGACGATGCTGATCGCCACCAACGATCTCTTCCTCTCGTTCCCGGGCGAGGGCCTGGCCCTGCTCGACGAGGACGGCGCGCCGCGGAGCGCGGCCGAGGTGGAGCGCGAGGCCCGGCGCTGGCTCGCCGCCTGGGACGCGGGCACCGAGGCGAACGAGGTCCCGGCCGGCGGGCATCACCAGGGGCCGGTCGGCGGGCTCGACGACATGCCCGACGATCCCAACCCGGCGGTGCGCCTCTACGACGACTTCACGAACGACGTCGAGGGGCCCGGCGCCAACGGCCTGGTGGAGGTCACCATCACCCACCAGAGCGGCACCACCTTCCAGGTGCGGGTGCGCAACGGCTCCGACACCATGCCCTTCAACGCGCTGCTGACCCCCTTCGTCTGGATCGTGCACGACGACGGCGACGGCCTCTTCGGCGTCGACGGGCTGCAGTCGCCGGGGCTGATCGAGCTCGGCGAGGACTGCCTGACGAACCTGCTGCACCAGGAGATGCAGGCGAACGAGTCGGTGGTGAGCTCCGGGGTGGTCAGCGTGCCCGACATGAGCACGACCTCGGCGCCGATCTTCCCGGGGGAGAGCTTCACCTTCGAGGTCACGCTGGACGCGGCGCACCGCTTCTTCAACCTGGCCTCGATGCCCTACCCCTCGAACGACATGTTCGTCGCCTTCGAGCCGCCGGGCGTGGCCCTGCTCGACGAGGGCGGCTCGCCCCGCTCCGACGCCGCGATCGCGTCCGACGTCGCCGCGCTCTTCTACGCCTGGGACACGGGCACCGAGGCCAACCAGGCCGGCGGCGGCGGGCGGGACAACGTGCCGCTCCAGAACAACGAGATGCTCACCGACGTCGGCGCCTCCGAGGGCGACGGCACGGTGCGCGCGGAGCCCGACCCGACCTACGGCTTCCCGAGCCCGGCCGAGCTGGTGCGGGTCACCATCGCGCCGGTCGAGTGAGCTTGCTACCCCTCCGGGGTGCGCCGCGTCTCCCGCCGCTACGACGATCCGCTCGACCGGGTGTGGCTCACCGCGGCCGAGCGCGTCGGCCTGCGGGTGAGGCGCAGCCCGGACGCCTTCGCCTCGACCGACGGCCGGGGCGGGCTGATCATCGGCTCGGTCGAGACCCTCGACCCGGACGACTGCCTCGCGCAGATGATCTTCCACGAGCTCTGCCACTCGCTGGTCCAGGGCCCCGAGAGCTTCGAGCGGCCGGACTGGGGGCTCGACAACGAGAGCGAGCGCGACCTCGTGCGAGAGCACGCGTGCTTGCGCCTCCAGGCGTTCCTCTCGCGCCGCCACGGCCTGCGCGCGGTGCTGGCCCCGACCACCGATCACCGCGCCTTCTACGACGCGCTCGGCGTCGATCCGCTCGCCGGCGAGGACGCGTCGGTGCCCCTGGCCCGCGCCGGCGTCGCCCGGGCGGAGCGCGATCCGTGGAGCCCGCACCTCGCCGAGGCGCTCGAGGCGACGGCGGCGATCGCCCGGGTCGCCGCCGCGCATCTGCCCCGACCGCCGCGTGGGGTGGTGCCCGAGGACGCGCCCCCCGCCGCGCTCCCCTCGCTCTGGGCCGACGTCACCGACCCGCCGCCTCGCCACCCCACCGGCCGCTTCGTGCACGCGACCGAGACCGCGACCTGCGCCGGCTGCGCCTGGAACGCGGCCGGGGTGTGCGCGGGCGCCGAGCTCGTCGACCCCGGCTGGCCGGCCTGCGAGCGCTTCGAGCGCGCCATCGTGTGCGAGGACTGCGGCGCCTGCTGTCGCGAGGCCTACCACCAGCTCGAGCTCGAAGAAGACGACCCCTTCCTGGCCCGCCACCCCGACCTCGTCGAGCGCGTCGACGGCCGCCTCGCCCTGCGCCGCCTCGACGGCCGCTGCCCCCCGCTCCGCGGCGACGGAACCGCGCCGTCCCCCTACCGCTGCGCCGTCCACGCCGACCGCCCCCGCACCTGCCGCGAGTTCACGCGCGGCAGCGCGAGCTGCCTGGACGCGAGACGCCGCGTGGGCCGCTCGATCTAGATCTGGGAGACCACCCACTCGCCGACCGCACGGGTGCCGAGCTCGCCGCCGACGTCGGCGGTGCAGTGGCCCTCGTCGACGGCGCGGCGCACGAGGTCGACCAGGCGGGCCTCCTCCTCGGGCCAGCCGAGGTGGGTCATCATCATGCCGATCGTCAGCACGGTCGCGAGCGGGTTCGCCTTGTCTTCGCCGGCGATGTCGGGCGCCGAGCCGTGGACCGGCTCGAACAGGCCGATGCGGCCCGGGTGCACGTTGGCGCTCGCCGCCATGCCGAGGCCACCCTGCAGCGCGGCGCCGAGATCGGTGACGATGTCACCGAAGAGGTTGTTGGTGACGACGACCTCGAACTGCGACGGATCGCGGATCAGGTTGAAGCAGAGCGCGTCGACGTACTGGTGCTTCGCCTCGATGCCCGGGTAGTCGGCGGCGACCTCGCGGAAGCAGCGCTGCCAGAGCTCGTGGGCGTGCTTCATCGCGTTGGATTTGTCGGCCATGTGTACGCGGGTGCGGCCGTGGGCCTTCGCGAAGTCGAACGCGGCGCGGATCACTCGCTCGACGCCCTTGCGAGTGTTCACGTCCTCGTTGATCGCGACCTCGTCCGGCGTGCCCTTCTTGAACTGGCCGCCGACGTTCACGTAGATGCCCTCGGTGTTCTCGCGGAACACCACCATGTCGCAGTCCCGGGCCGTCTTGCCCTTCAGCGGCATGAGGCGGTCGCTGAGGCACTGGATCGGGCGGATGTTGCAGTAGAGATCGAGCCCGAAGCGCAGGCCGAAGAGGATGTCGCGCGCGTAGTCGAGGCTCGGGACGCGGGGGTCGCCGAGCGCGCCGAGCAGCACCGCGTCGCAGGTCTCGCGGATCGTCCGCTGGTCTTCTTCCGGAAAGGTGGCACCGTCCCGGAGAAATCGATCGGCGCCGAGGTCGAAATGCACCAGCTCGATTTGGTAGCCTCGCGTCTCGGCGAGGCGCTCGAGGAGCGCGACGCCGACCGCCACCACCTCCTTGCCGATGCCATCCCCCTCGATGATCGCGATGCGCTTCTGGTCCGACTGCTCCGACATGGCGGCGGAAGGTAGCACCGACTTCACGGACGGGTCGCCCGTTCAGCACGAATCTCGCTTCCCGCGCACTGCCTTCTTGACACTGCGGCGCGTTCACGGGAGCTTTTCCGCTACGCGCATGCCCAGGCGCCGTCCATGAACATCATCGCTGCAGGACTGTCCGACGTCGGGCAACAGCGGGAGCACAACGAGGACTCCTTCTGCATCCTGCCCGAATACGATCTCTTCATCGTCGCTGACGGGATGGGAGGTCATCGGGCTGGGGACGTGGCGTCCAAGATGGCCACGCACACCATCGCGTCGTTCTTCCAGGCGACGTCGAAGGAAGACGCGACGTGGCCCTTCCACTTCGACCCGCACCTGTCGGTCGAGGAGAACCGCCTCATCACCGGCATCAAGGTGGCGAACAAGCGGATCTTCGAGGCCTCGACCCGCTACCGCGAGGTCCACGGCATGGGCACGACGGTGGTCGGGGCGCTCTTCTCGCCCGAGCGAGGCCGCATGTACGTGGCCCACGTGGGCGACAGCCGGGCCTACCGGGTGCGCGGCGGTGAGATCACGCAGCTCACCCGCGACCACTCGCTGCTCAACGACTACCTGCTCGTCATGCCCGACATGACCCAGGAGCAGCGCGACGAGCTGCCGAAGAACGTCATCACCCGGGCGCTCGGCATGCAGGACTCGGTGGTCGTCGACCTCGTGCCCGAGCAGCCGCACGTCGGCGACGTCTACGTCCTCTGCTCCGACGGCCTCAGCGGCATGATGGAGGACGACGAGATCCGCGAGATCGTGAACAGCCACGCCGGGGACCTCGACGCGGCCTCGCAGGCGCTGATCGACCTCGCCAACGCCAACGGCGGCGAGGACAACATCACCGTGGTCCTGCTCGGCATCACCGAGTAGCGAATTCGTGCTAAGGCCCTCCCCGAACGGAGGACGCCCTTGGCCACGAAGATTCAGACGCGCGACCACTTCGCCGTCACGCCGCAGCAGTTCTGGGACGAGGTCTTCTTCGACGAGGCCTACAACCAGCAGCTCTACACCGACGCGCTGGGCTTCGTCGGGCTCGACATCCAGAAGATGGAGGGCGGCCCGGGCGAGCCGCGGCATCGGGTGATGAAGGCCGAGCCGAAGAGCGAGATGCCTTCGGTGATGAAGAAGATCGTCGGCGACTCGCTGGCCTACACCGAGACCGGCGACTTCGACCCGAAGACCGGCATCTGGACCTACCGGGTCGTGACCAACAAGGTCGGCGACAAGGTGAAGATCGGCGGCAAGCTGTGGTGCGAGCCGAAGGGCGACGACGGCTGCATCCGCGTCGCCGAGGTCGAGATCGAGGTGAAGATCTTCGGGGTCGGCGGGACGATCGAGAAGTTCATCGAGAAGCAGACCCGCGAGAGCTACGAGAAGACCGCGACCTTCACCAACCGCTGGATTGCCGAGCGCGCCTGATCGGGGCATGCTCCCGCCCGCTTTCGAACGGAGTCCGACGTGGCCAAGAAGCAGCTGAACCCCGAGAACGAGCGCACCACCAGCCTCGACCTCGCCCTCCTCGTGGCGATGCCCGGCGTCATCGTCGTGCTCGGCGTGGTGATCTGGTACCTCGCGGAGCTCACCACCGCCGCGATGCAGGCGGGCTGACCTCGCTCACTCGATCAGCGCCCACGGGCGCCGGATGACCGCGCTCCGGTAGGCGCCGACCTCGGCGTCCTCGACGCGAACGAGCACCCCCTCGGCGTCCTCGGGCACCCGCTCGTGGAGCGGCATCAGCTCGTCGAGGCCGCACGGGAGCGCGGCCCGGGGGCAGCGCGCCCAGCCCGAGGGCGTGCGGGCCAGCGCGGCGAGTCGGCTCCGGGCGTGCTGCGCCCAGGCGGCGGCGAGCAGACCGGCCCACGCCACCCCGAGCGCGAGCCACGGCGGCCGTCCAGCGAGCAGGCAGACGCCAGCCACCGCCCCTCCGGCCACCGCGACGGTGAGCCCGACCGCCCAGCCGACTCGCGACGGGCTCGCGAGGGTCGGCCGGCGCCGCGCGAGGTGGAGCTCGGGGCCGGCGTAGGCGCAGCCGAGGCCGTAGAGGGCGCCGAGCGGGGCGCCGACGAAGAGCCCCAGCACGAGGCCGCTCACCCAGCCGGTGACGAGCGCCTCGAGCCACCTGTCCGGGGCATGCCCCGCCAGGAGCAAGGTGCAGGTCACCGGGGCAGTGAGCCAGCCGGCGAGGGCGCAGTTGGCAACGAGATGCATGCGGACCCGCCAGCCGAGGCGCGAGTCCTGGGCCGGCTTGCGGATCCCCCGAGTGAGCGCGAGCGCGAACAGGCCCGCGATCGAGAGTCCGGCGGCCACCAGCAGCCCGCTGGATCCGAGCGCGGCCGTCACGCGCGGAGACGAGCCCAGCAGGAGGTCCACGATCACGGCGCCGAGCGCCCCGCCGGCGACGGCCAGCGCCAACGACCCGGCCCGGGTCGCGCGCCCGCCGCAGCCTCGCCTCGAGGGGGTCTTCATGCCGGCTCCGACCCCGGGGTGACGCCCGGTGTTCCCGGCGGCGCGTCCACCAGCGCCAGCGGGACCCGGAGATCGCCCCGCCGATAGGCGCCGCCCCCGCGCCCCTCGAGCCTCACGAGCACCTGACCCGGCGCGTCGCTCACCCCGTCATGCAGGGGGAGCACGCCGGCGAGCGCGTCCTCGAAGCTCGAGCGCGGCACGCGGGCCAGGCCCTCGGGGAGCGGCCCGTCCCACCGCATCAGTCGCCAGCGCGCGCGGCGCCCCGCCGCGGCCGCGACCCCGCCGGCCACCGACACCGCCGCGGCCCCGCCCGCGACCGCCACGTGGCCGCCCGCGGCCAGCGCGATCGTCATCGCGAGCCCGGCGAAGCCGACCGTCGCGCCCACCGCGGCGGCGACGCCCGGCCCGGCGGTCAGGGTGGGGCGGACCCGGGCCGCGTGGAGCGCGCCCCCCACCCACCGCGAGAGCAGGCCGCCGAAGAGCCCGACCGGGGCCGCGAAGAACGGCCCGAGGAAGGCCGCGCCGCAGACGAGCGCGACCGAGAGGCCAGCGTCCGCGACGCTCCGGTCTGCGGACCGGACCATGAGCTCTCCTGCGCCCAGCGCCGCCACCGCCACGAAGGCGCCCCAGGCGTAGAGGCCGCACGACCACACGACGCGCTCGTCCAGGTCCGCGCTGTGCAGCAGCCCCCGGGCGCGCTCCGGCTGATCCGTCGCGGCCCAGATCGCGCGCGCGTAGAACGCGCCCACGACCACCGCCGCGAGGAGCGCGGCCGGGTCGAAGCCCGCGGCCGAGAGCGTCCCCAGGCCGAGCAGCGTCGCGGTGGCCACGCCGAGCGCGGCGACGCCCCAGACGGCTGGACGCGAAGATCGCTTCACGCGCTCAGCATGAAGGTTGGACCGACGTCTTTCCACCCCCGCCCTGGGCCTACCGCCCCCCTGCGCCCCTGGCCCTCTGCGTCTCGGCGCCTCTGCGAGAGACAAATTGCGCCGACGCTCCCAGGTCGGGCTCGAAGTCAGCGCCCGGCCGGGAGGCCGCCCTTGCGCGGATCGCTGGCCGCGAGGATGCGGACCTCGCCGTCGTCGCCGCGGATCACGCGGATCACCTGCACCACCGCGGAGTGGTCGACGACCTCGAGCGCGTGGCCGCGGGCGGCGAGCGCGCGGGTCATCGCCTCGTCCATGCCCTCCTCGTAGCGGAGGGTGCGGGGGATGCCCTGGTGGTGCACCCGGCGCCGGGCGAGGGCCTCGCCGGGGGTGTCGCCGAAGAGCACGCTGAAGAGCGCGACCTGCTGGGTGGCGGTGATGATGCGGCTGCCGCCGGCCCCGCCGACGCAGAGGATCGGCTGGCCGCTCGGGTCGAACACGATCGTCGGCGACATGCTCGAGAGCGGGCGGCGTCCGGGCCCGGGCAGGTTCGGCGCGCCGCCGACGAGGCCGAAGGCGTTGGGCTCGCCGACCTCGCGGGCGAAGTCGTCCATCTCGTCGTTCATCACGATGCCGGCGGCGGTGAAGCGCGCACCGAACGGGAGGTTGACGGTGGTGGTGATCGCGGCGACGTTGCCCTCGCCGTCGACCACGCAGAGATGCGAGGTGCCGTGATCGCCGCCGGGCTGCGCGGGGCGGGTCTCGCGGCCGGCGATCGGCAGGTCGTAGTGCTCGGCGCGGCGGGCGAGCATCGGGTGGAAGAGCGCGGCGCGGGCGTCGGCGCGGGCGTCGGCGAGCAGCGCGTCGACCGGCACGTCGACGTGGTCGGTGTCGCCGAGGTAGTGGTGCCGGTCGGTGTAGGGGCCCTTCCAGCTCTCGGCGAGCGCGTGGCGGAACAGCGCGCTGTCGGCCTGGCGGTGGGGAGCCGGGAGCCAGCGCTCGAGCAGGGCGAGCGAGCTGAGCATGGTGACGCCCCCCGCGCTCGGCGGCGGCGAGGAGACGAAGCGGTGGCCGAAGAAGGTTCCGCTGACCGGCTCGCGCGCGCGCACCTCGTAGGCGGCGAGGTCCTCCATCGTCATGATCCCGCCGTGCTCGCGGACCCGCCGCACGATCTCGCGCGCGATGGCTCCCCGATAGAAGGGCTCGGCGCCGCGGGCCGCGAACTGCTCCAGGGTGCGGGCCTGGGCCGGGTTCCGCAGGGTGTGCCCGTCGGGGATGATGTCGCTGCCCTCGGGGAACCAGGTCGAGAAGACCGGATCGGCCCGCATCTCGTCCCCGATCCAGCGGGTGAAGCGCTCGAACGACGCGCTCGCCGGGAAGCCCTCGCGCGCGTGACGGATCGCGGGCGCCGCGATCTGGGCCCGGGTCACCTCGCCCGAGCCGAAGCGCTCGATGAGGGCCGCGATGCCGGCCGGCTCGCCGGGCACGCCGACCGCGAGGCCGCCGGCCCGGGAGCGGTTGGCGGCCTCTTGCTCGGTGTCGCCCTCGCGCCGCGCGAACATCTCCGCCGTCGCCGCGCCCGGCGCCTCCTCGCGGAAGTCGAGGAAGTGCACGCTCTGATCGCTCGCCCGGTAGTAGAGCGCGAAGCCGCCGCCCCCGAGCCCGCTCGACGCCGGGCTGACCACGCCCAGCGCGAGCATGGTCGCCGCCGCCGCGTCGGCCGCGTTGCCCCCGGCGGCCAGCACCTCCGCGCCGGCCCTCGAGGCGAGCGGATGATCCGCCGCCACCGCGTACTCCCGATAGGCGCGCTCGGTCGACGGCTCGGCCGGCGCCTGCCCCAGCAACGTGAACGCGAGGGCGCAGACCGCGGCGACCCGTAGCAGGAAGGAGAGCCTCTTCATCGAGGCGACCTTGCCGCCTTCCCCCTTCGTCCGCCACCCCCCTCCCGGGCTGTCGGAAGCTCGAGCGGGAAGCTCGGACCGGCCGCTACTCGGTCCCGGCCCCGGCAGCGGCCTACTCGCCGGAATGGAGGAAGGTGGTCGGTCCCAGTTCCCTCCTCGCTTCCACCCTTCCTCGCTTCCTGGGAGTGGCTGGGGTCGAGCGGAGCGGCGGCCCGGTAGCCGGTGGCCGGTCATCGTGGCGGGCCGGTCGGTCCCAGTTCCCTCCTCGCTTCCACCCTTCCTCGCTTCCTGGGAGTGGCTGGGGCCGAGCGGAGCGGCGGCCCGGTAGCCGGTGGCCGGTCCATCGTGGCGGGCCGGTCGGTCCCAGTTCCCTCCTCGCTTCCACCCTTCCTCGCTTCCTGCGAGTGGCTGGGGCCGAGCCGAGCGGCGGCCGGTGGCCGGCGGCCGGTCACCCTGGCGGACGTTCCCCTCGCCTCCTCGCTTCCACCCTTCCTCGCTTCCTGCGAGTGGCTGGGGCCGAGCGGAGGCGGCGGCCGGGTAGCCGGTGGCCGGTCACTCTGGCGGACCGTTCCCCTCTCGCCTCCTCGCTTCCCCCCTTCCTCGCTTCCTGGGAGTGGCTGGGGCCGAGGCGAGCGGGGATGCCCGGAGGAAGGTGGCTACTCCAAGAGCCGGTGCGTCCAGAATATGAACGGTGTGATCGGGTCGAGTTGGCACGGAATGGGGGAGGTGCGCAGGGATCGTGCGATCGGGAGTCCGCAGCTGTCCGTCGGTTGCGCTGTGCAAGGAGCGGGCACGGTAGCTGCGAAGGAGACCCGTCGAGTTGGAGCGACGGGACATGACAAACACGACGAAGACGATCGCGATGATGCTGGCGCTGACCGGATGCACGGGTCAGCTGGGGGCGAGCGAGGAGGAGCTGGGCCACGACTCGCACGAGATGCGGGTGTCCCCCTCGGAGCTGACCGAGGGCTGGCGCCGGGACGGCGAGTGGCTCGTGTCGCCGACGCTCGAGGCGCCCGACGGGGCGAGCCGGGTCGGCGTCTACCTCGCGCTGACCGAGGAGGGGGAGCTGCCGGCGCTCGAGGCGCGACCGCTGCTCGGCGATGAGCCCGTCGGGGAGTGGGTGCGGGTCGACGCGACCTGGAGCGAGGTCGACCACCACGTGGGCGTGGCCGAGCTCGGCACCATCGGCGACGGCGCGGAGCTGCGGATCGCGGCGAGCGCGGCGGACCGGCTCGCGCTCTTCCGCTGGAACGCGGTGATCCCCGAGGAGGCGATCCCGATGAGCCTCGACGAGGGCGACGTGGGCGCGAGCAGCGAGGCGCTCCGGAGCGAGCTCTCGGGCATGGGCATCGTGACCCGCTCGGCCTGGGGCGCGCGGGCCACCCGCTGCACCAGCCGCAACGCCAGCAAGTCCCGCATGGCCATCCACCACACCGTCACCCCGAGCGCCAACCCCGAGCGTCAGATGCGCGGCATCCAGCGCTTCCACATGGACTCGCGCGGCTGGTGTGACGTCGGCTACCACTTCCTGATCGGCCAGGACGGCCGGATCTACGAGGGGCGCCCGCTGCACCTGCTCGGCGCGCACGTCGGGGGGCACAACACGGGCAACATCGGGATCAGCTTCATCGGCTGCTACCACTCGAGCGGCTGCAACACGTCGACCTACGGGCCCAACCGCCCGAACGACGCGTCGATCCGGGCCGCCGGTCGTCTGGTGGGCCGCCTGTCGAGCCTCTACGGCATCGCGATCAACACCAGCAACGTGAAGGGGCACCGCGACCACAGCGGGCAGGGCACGAGCTGCCCGGGAGACCACCTCCGCTCGCGGCTCGGGGACATCCGCTCGATCGGCCGCAGCGGCGGCGGCGGGAGCACGCCCCCTCCGAGCGGCGGCGGCAGCTGCACCCACAGCCTGGGCGGCAACTACGCGAACCAGGCCTGCAGCGCGGGCTGGCAGTGCTGCGACGGCCGGTGGGGCAGCCGCGGCTCGTGCGGCAGCTGCCTCTGCGTCGAGGAGAGCGGCACCACCGGCTGCACCCGCGCCGGCGGCGGCTCGACCCCGACGCCGCCCCCGGGCGCGAGCTGCACCCACAGCTACGGCGGCCGCTACGTCAACACCGCGTGCAGCGCGAGCTGGCAGTGCTGCGACGGCCGGTGGGGCAGCCGGGGCTCGTGTGGCAGCTGCTTCTGCACCGAGGAGAGCGGCCGGAGCGGGTGCAGCAGCCCGAGCGGCCCGCCCCCGCCCCCGCCCGGCGCGAGCTGCACCCACAGCTACGGCGGCCGCTACGCGAACACCGCGTGCAGCGCGAGTTGGCAGTGCTGCGATGGCCGGTGGGGCAGCCGGGGGTCGTGCGGGAGCTGCTACTGCACCGAGGAGAGCGGCCGGAGCGGCTGCGGGGCCTAGACCGCCCCTGGACGGAGTTTCCTTGTTTCCCAACGATCCTCCCGGGCCGCTCGCTGACCTCGGAAGGTGACACCGGGACGGAGTTTCTTTGTTTCCCAACCGTCCGCCCGAGCCTGGCGGTGGCACGATCGGGACGCCGGGGCTCGGCGAAGCGCCCGGGGGCTCCACTTCTGCTGGCCGGAACCAACCGCAGCCCAACTCGGCAACTAGGAAACTCCGTCCCGGCGTCCTG
Organism: Myxococcota bacterium; assembly: GCA_036149055.1. Taxonomy (GTDB): domain Bacteria; phylum Myxococcota_A; class Polyangia; order Polyangiales; family Sandaracinaceae; genus JAVJQK01. The sequence goes on from JAYZQJ010000001.1 coordinate 24,557, forward strand.
ATGCGGGGATGAGCCGACGCCTCGCGGCCGCGTTGGGCAACAAGGAAACACCGTCCCCGTGCCCCTATCGGCGGCCAGTGAGGGACCCGCGGGGCGTGTAGGCGAGTGAACTACGTAAGTTCACAAGTTCACTCCGTCCCCTCTCGGCCGGGTCCCTATCGGCCCGACCAGGCGAGGGCGACGGCGCGGTGGGTGTCGGGGATGGCGTAGAGGAGCTCGCACTCGCCGCGGCGGGTGATGCGGTAGAGGAAGCCTTGCTCGTCGCTGCCGCCTTCGAGCTCGCCGTCGACGAGCACGAGGGCGGCGTCGCCGTCCTGGGCGACGGCGATGTAGTCCGCGTCGGCTTCGGGGAGCGGGGTGCCGGCGAAGGCGGGCCACTGGCAGTGCACGGGGCCGAGGAAGGCTTCGGGCAGGCCGGGGCTCCACCAGGAGACGCCGTCGTGCTGGGCGACGACGACCTGCCCGCCGACGACGTCGGCGTCGTTCGGGGCGCCGGGGGTCAGGGCGACCTGGAGCTCGCCGGTGGTGGAGGGCTCCGCGCCGCCGGGGTCGAGGCGGTACTCCTGCAGGCCGTCGTACTCGACCTGCGCGAAGCGCGCGGCCTGGCCGCTCGGGGCCGGGGCGACGACCTTGTCCTCCCAGTCCGCGTCGTAGGTGCCGATGAGCGAGAGGTCGCTCAGCCGGTAGAGCTCGAGGGCCTCGCCGCTGTCGCTGCTCGAGCTCGCCGAGCCCCAGAGGATCGCGAGCGCGCCGCCCTCGATGGCCACCTCCGAGATCGAGATCGGGCGGTAGGAGTCGCTCTCGACCCGGGCGACCTCACGGTCGCCGTCGAAGATCACCACCGCCCCGGAGCCGCCGCGGCCGCCGCTGAAGCCGACCGCGTCCCGGCCGTCGCTCAGGCCGCCCACCTCGACGAGCGCGCCCCAGTCCTCGTCGGGGAGGCTGATCCCGCGGCAGGGCTGGAGGCTCGCGTCGAAGCGGAGCAGCGCCGGCTCGGCGCCCGAGGTGCGCAGGTGGAGGCCCATCGCGAGGTGAGGGCCGGCCGGGCACTCCGAGACCCGGGTCGGGTCGGTCGGGTTGGCGCGCATGACCGGGTCCCGGCGGCAGCCGGGGAGGGCCACGATCATCAGGGCGAGCGGGACGACCCAGCGCATGGAACCGACGGTGATGCAGCCGCGCTCCCGCTTCAAGCGCTTGAACGCGCGGGGAAGGCAGCATACGAACGAGGCGTACCGGTGATGGTGAGACGCGCGCACAGCTCGACCTACGCTCTCGCGCTGGTTTTTTCCCTGCTCGCGGCCGGCTGCCTCCCGGATCTCGACGCCTACACCATCGTCGCGCGCGGCCAGGACGGCGCGCCGCCCCCCACCGACGGGGGGACCGGCACCCCGAACCCGATCGATCTCGGCGCGCCCTGCGGTGACCCGCACCTGCTGGTCGCCACCGTCACCGGCACCAGCGGCGAGGCCCGCGCGATCCGCTGGGACGTGGCCGCGGGCGCCTACTGCCGCGCGACCCCGAGCCTCGAGCGGCAGCGCGCCTTCGGCTGGGCGATCCGCGACGTCGACTGGCACCCCGAGACCGGCGACCTGCTCGGCCTCGACGACGCGGTGGTCGCGCTCGACGACCAGGGTTTCCTCGGCTGGCGCCACCAGCCCTTCGACGACTCGGCCTTCTCGGGCAGCTGGGTGGTGGCCCTCGGCAGCGGGCCGTCGCTCCGGGTCGCCGCGTTCTGGACCGAGCGCAGCAGCAGCTCGCTCGAGTACGGGCGCCTCCTCGACGCGAACGGCTTCGTCACCAACGAGCGCTTCGAGATGCCGTTCTCGCACTCGCGCATCGTCACCGCGCACCCGTCGGGCGACGGCCGCCTGCTCATCGCCAGCGGCGGGCCGATCTTCGCCATCTCGGTCGGCGACGGGACCGAGCGGCTGCGCGAGGCCGACGGCGTCGACCTCTTCCCGGGCATGAGCCCGAGCTTCAACGACCTCGCCGGCAGCCGGAACCACCTCGACACCGACGTGGCCACCCGCCGGGTCTCGATGGCCCACGACCGGGGGGTGCTGCTCTGGACCCTCGGCGATCCGCCGCCGAGCAGCCTCTTCACCTGCCCGAGCCTCTGCGAGTCCTACGAGATCGCCACCCCGGGCCCGGGCGACGAGGTCTTCTCGATCTGCGATCCGCCCGGCAGCAGCGACCGCCACCTGGTCCACATGACCCGCGGGAGCTGCGAGCTGCTCATCGACGGCACGTCCCTCGGCAGCCACGATCTGCAGGACGTGACCCTGGTCCGCGAGGCCCGGTAGGCGCGGCGGCTTGCCAGGCGGGTGGTTCGTGCCCCATGAGAAGGCGGCATGCGGATCGTCTTCGTCATGGATCCCCCGTCGACCGTGCTCGTCGACGAGGACACCTCCTTCGCCCTGATGCTCGCCGCCCAGAGCCGCGGCCACCGGGTGGATCACTGCATGGCCCAGGAGCTCTGGCTCCGCGGCGGCACGGCCGGCGCCCGGGTGCGGCGCGCGACCTGTCAGCGCGACCCCAAGAACCCGATCACGCTCGGCGAGCCGGAGGACCTCGACCTCGCCGACGCCGACGTGGTCTTCGTGCGCAAGGACCCGCCCTTCGACGACGACTACCTCTGGGCGACCCAGATCCTCGAGCACGTGCGCGGGCAGACCCTGGTGGTCAACGATCCGCGGGGCCTGCGGGACGCGAACGAGAAGATCTACGCGACCTACTTCCCGGCGCTGATGCCGGACACCCTGATCGCCAACGACAAGGCGCGCATCAAGGCGTTCGTGAAGGAGGTCGGCGGCCGCGCGGTGATCAAGCCGCTCAGCGGCGCGGGCGGCGAGGGCATCTTCGCGCTCACCGAGTCGGACCCGAACCTCAACGCCTGCATCGAGACGGTGACCCGCGGCGGCAAGCGCCTGGCGATGGCCCAGGCCTTCCTGCCGGACGTGACCAAGGGCGACAAGCGCATCCTCCTGCTCGACGGCGAGCCGCTCGGCGCGATCCTCCGGGTGCCGCAGGGCGGGGACCTCCGCAGCAACATTCACGTGGGCGGCCGGGTGGACGCGGCCGAGCTCGACGACGCCGACCGGGCGATCATCGAGGCGGTGGCCCCGCGGCTGAAGGCGGACGGGCTCTACTTCGTCGGCCTCGACGTGATCGGCGGCAAGCTCACCGAGGTCAACGTGACCAGCCCGACCGGCATCCAGCAGGCCTCGCGCCTCAGCGGGCGCGACCTCGAGGCGAAGGTCGTCGACTGGCTCGAAGCGAAGGCGTGATCGCCGAGTCCGACGCGCTGGTGCTCGGCTGGGCCGGCTCCAGCGAGCGCCAGGTCCGCGGCATGGCCAGCTTCTACGAGCGGGCCGGCGCCCGGGTGATCACCGCCCGGGCCGACGTGCTCCGGGCGATGGGCCTCCCCCACGGCTGGCGCGAGGAGGGCGAGCGCCTCGCGCCCCGCCTGCGCGGCGAGCGCCCCCTGATCGTGCACCTCTTCAGCAACGCCGGCTTCTGGCTCTGGGCCGCGACCCTCGAGGCGATGCGGCCCGAGGACCGCGCGCGGGTGTCGGCGGTGATTCTGGACTCGGCCCCCGGGGTGCCGCCCCGGATCGAGCCCGGCTTCTACGCGAAGTACAGCGCCCGGGCGATGATGCCGCTGGTGCTCGCGGGTCTCGGCCGCCGGCCGCGGTTGACTCACCCGGTGCTGACCCCGCCGCTCTGGGCGTTCATGCGGCTCTGGTATCACCTGAGCGGCCCTCAGATCCGGTTCGCCGAGCGCTCGCTCGAGATCGTGGCCGGCGTCGACGCCCCGCACCTGCTCCTCTACACCGAGGACGACTCGCTGGTGAGACCGGTGCACGTGGAGGCCTTCGCCCGCCGCCTCGGCGACCGGGCTCGGAAGATGCGCTTCGAGACCGGTGGGCACGTCCGGGCGGCGCTGGTGCACCGGCACCGCTACTGGCCGCGGGTCGAGGCCTTCCTGGCCGACGCGCTGGCCGCCTCCGAGCCCTCTCCCGGCCACTAGACCCGCCGCCAGCGAGCCCGAGGCCCCTACGGCGGGCGTGGATCGGTGGTTGCAGACCGAGACCGCCATGGCGAAGCGCGCGCTCGGTCTTCTGATGACGGTTCTGGCCCTGACGGGCTGCGTGGCGGAGATGGACTCTCCGGACGGGATCGACGAGGTCGGCCTCGTCCCGGGCGGCAAGGCCGACGGGAGCGACTACGGAGCCTGCGAGCTCGGCGCGGTCGTCGACTGGCTCAACGAGGGTCCCAGCGTCGATACGCTGAAGGAGGCGGGCGTGCACACCCGCGCCGCCCGCAACCTGGTGGCCCACCGGGACGGCGAGGACGGCGTCTTCGGCACCGCCGACGACGATCTCTTCGACGACATCCGCGAGGTCGACGACGTGAGCTGGGTGGGCCCGGTGGCCCTGCGGCAGCTGGTCGAGGCGCGGGCCGACGTCTGCGCGGCCGCGCCGGCCGCCGCCGAGGTGATCTTCTCGCCCCAGGCCTACGACGAGAGCCACCTCGCCCGCATGGTCGAGCTGATCGACGCCTCCGAGCGCTCGATCGACATCGCGATGTACAGCTACCGCGACGGCGCCATCGGCGACGCGCTCGAGCGGGCGGTGGCCCGGGGCGTGACCATCCGCATGATCTTCGAGAAGGCCAACGACGACCGCCGGGACCCGGCCGGCACCGCGAGCGCCCGGCTCGAGGACGCGGGGATCGAGGTCCGCTACGTCAACAAGATCATGCACCACAAGTTCGCGATCTTCGACGGGCCGCGCGCGGACCTCGGGTACGCGGACGAGGCCACCCTGGCGAGCGGCAGCGGCAACTGGTCGAACAGCGCGGCCACCCGCTACGACGAGAACACGCTGATCACGGTCGGCAACGCCGAGCTCAACCTCCGCTTCCAGCGCGAGTTCAACCACCTCTGGGACCACGGCCGTCACTTCGTCTGGAACGAGTCCATCGAGACGGTGCCCCACGTCGCGATCACCGACGCCGACATCCCCGACGACCCCGCGGTCGACGCGATCTTCACCAGCGCCAACTTCCGCACCTACGACTCCTCGCGCTACGGGCCGACCTTCAGCGTGATCCGCGGCGAGAACGAGGTCTCGGATCGCTGGGTCGAGCTCATCCGCGGCGCGCGCCGCAGCATCCGCATCGCCAGCGGGCACCTGCGCAGCCGCCCCATCTCCGAGGCGCTGATCGAGGCCGCCCGCGCCAACCCCGAGCTCGACGTGCGCGTCTACCTCGACGGCCAGGAGTACCTGAGCGAGTGGGGCCACGACGCCCAGGAGCGCGACCTCGAGGCCTGCCTGATGGACGCCGCCGGCAGCGACGCGCGCACCCAGGACTGCATGGATCGCGGCTTCCTCTTCAGCTACCAGCTCCACCAGGAGGGCGTGCCCGTCCGCTTCAAGTACTACGCCTACCGCTGGGACTACTCCTACGCCGAGCAGATGCACCACAAGTACATGGTCGTGGACGACGAGATCCTGATCACGGGCAGCTACAACCTCAGCGACAACGCCGAGCACAACACGATGGAGAACGACACGGTCCTCCGCGGGCCGGCGTTCCAGGGCGTGATCGACGCCTACATCGACAACTTCGACGCGCTCTGGGTGACCGGCGAGGAGCTGGGGCTCTTCGCCTCGCTGATGGACGAGATCGAGACCGGCGCCGGCGACTTCCCCATCGTGTTCGACGCGATGGCGCTCGACTGGGATCAGGTCACCGCGCTCAAGCAGACCATCCGCGACCACTGCCCGCTGATCAACAGCGCCGAGTACCGAGAGAACGCCGCGCGCCACCGCTACTGCGACCGCTGAAGAGCGGGAGTAGACTTGGCGCGTGCGGTGGATCCTCCTCTCGGCGCTCTGGGCGACGGGCTGCGGCCTGACGCTCGATCTCGACCCTCCCGATCCGCCGCCCGACGCGAGCGGCCTCGACGCCGGCGTCCGGGACGCGGCGCCCGAGACCGACGCGGGGGAGTGCGCGGCCCGCCCCGACGGGAGCCGCTGCGCCGGAGGCTTCTGCGTCGACGGGGCGTGCGCGCCGAGCGTGTGCGGCGACGGGATCGTCGACCCCGACGCCGGGGAGCAGTGCGAGGGCGGCGAGGCCTGCGAGGCCTGCCGCTTCGTCTGCGACTGCCCGGACCTCGTCGCTCCCTGCCTCGTCGAGCTGACCTGCGAGTCGGATCGCTGCGCCCCGGTCTGGGCGCCGGACGGAGCCGTCTGCGGCGAGGAGGCGGGCATCGACGGCGAGTGCCGCGGCGGGCGCTGCATCCCGGACGGCTGCGGCGACGGAGTCATCGAGGGCGTCGAGGAGTGCGACGACGGCAACGATCGCCCCGCCGACGGGTGCGAGATCGACTGCACCTTCACGTGTCACGAGGACGCCGACTGCGACGACGGCGACGTCTGCGACGGCGAGGAGCGCTGCGTCACGCTGAGCGACCCGGAGGTCGGGGTCATCGCCCGGCAGTGCACCGACGGCGCGCCCCTCGAGCTCGGCCCGTGTGAGGCCTGCGATCCCGACCGGGGCCCGTACGTGCCCGACGCGGACGGAGACGGCTTCGCGGGGCCCGACGCGCCGAGCGGCTGCCGCACCCTCGACTGCGACGACGCCAACCCCGCGGTGAGCCCGGGCGCGACCGAGGTCTGCGACGGCCTCGACAACGACTGTGACGGCAGCGTCGACGACGGGAGCGACCCGGTGATCTGCGCCCCGGACCGGGACGGCGACGGCTGGGCGGGCACCGAGGCCGGCACGACCGCGCCCGGCTGCGCCGACTGCCCGCCCGGGACGGCTCCGGTGCGCTCGGTCGGCGCCGACTGCTGGGACGTGCCCGACAGCTTCGGGCCGAGGGTGAACCCGGCCCAGACCGGCTTCTTCCCCTTCCCCTTCTGCGACGCCGCCGATCCGCGCTGCAGCCAGGGCTTCGACTGGAACTGCGACGGCACGGTCGAGCGCCAGCTGGAGCGCGAGGTCGACTGCGACAGCCTCCGGATCCGGGGCTGCCGCGGCGACGGCTGGCAGGGCGGCGTGCCCGACTGCGGCGACGCCGCCCCCTTCGTGACCTGCGAGCCCCGCGTGCTGTTCTGCGGCTCCAGCCGCGACACGGCCACCCAGTCCTGCCGCTGAGCGTTGACACTCCCGCGCCCGGGGGGCTAAGGCCGGCGGGCGAGGTGAACGTGCCGACGAACGCGAAGATCTGGATCTCCCTTGTTCTCGTCCTCTCGATGGGCTGCGGGCCCACCGCGCTGCGCGGTCAGTCCGCCGGGCCGTCGCTCTCTCTCGGGGGGCAAGCGAGCCGCCGGGTCGAGACGCTGACCGACCTCGAGGAGGTGCGGGACGTGCTCGTGCGGGACACGGGGGACGTCTACGTCGCCACCGACGCGGGCCTCTTCCTCCACCCCGCCGACGGCATGGCCCCGGCGCTGGTCGAGGGCCTGCCCAGCGACGACGTGCGCGGGCTGGTGGACGACGAGGGCGCGGTCCTGGTGGCGACCAGCCGCGGGCTCGCCCGGATCGCCGACGGCCAGGTCACCCCGCTCGAGGGCGCGCCCCGGATCGGGCACCTGACGGACATGAAGGAGGCGGCCGACGGCACCGTCTGGCTCTGCGGGCTCGGCGGCGTGGCCCGGCAGGCGGAGGGCGGCGGCTGGGAGATCTTCGGCGATCCGGTTCGCTGCACCGGCCTCGCGCCGACGCCCGAGGGGCAGATCTGGGTCGGCACCACCTCGGGGCTCTGGTACGTCGAGGGCGACGTCACCCGCGAGCACCCGATCAGCGGCGGCATGCCCGAGGGCTACGTCCGCTCGGTCGTCCCGGTGCTCCCGGGCCAGATCATGGCGCTGCTCCAGGGCCCGAACGACGCGCAGATCGGCTTCTGGGACGGCGAGCGCTGGTACGGCTACACGATCCGCGGCCTCGAGGGGCAGGCGGCGAGCCTGATCCGCCGCGGCAACGACGTCCTGCTCATCAGCCAGGATCAGGTCATCGCGATCGCGCCGCGCGGGGAGGGCGTGCCGCTCGAGCCGCTCTCCAGCACCGAGGGCACCGTGCGGAGCTTCCGCCCGGCCATCCAGCCGGCGGCGGAGCACCAGCCGGGCGAGCTGCCCAACCCGGAGGTGCTCGAGGAGCCGAAGCGCCTCGCCGACATCCCGGCCAACCGTCCCACGATCCAGGCGCCGCCCTTCCGGGCCCGGGTGCTCGACGTGGAGCTGCCGGGCCGCGCCTACCGCGCGCTCGTCCGCGGGCCCGATGCCTTCCTCGCGATCGCGAACCAGGGCGTGATGCAGCTCCCCGGCGACGGCCGGCCGCCGCGCTTCTTCCGCACCCGCACGCTGGTGCCGGAGGAGGACATGCAGATCGCGACCGACGGCGCCGGCACGGTGTGGACGATCTCGCGTGAGGGCCACCTCGCGAAGATGGTCAACGGCCGCCTCCGCCGGGTGCGCCTGCCCGAGGGCTACGTCGCCCAGGCGGTGGCGAACGGCCCGGCGGGCGCGTACCTCGCGGCGCTGAAGCCGAGCGTCGGCCCGAACACGGTGCAGATCTTCTCGAACGCGGGGCGCGGCTGGACGGAGCTCGCCGAGCGCACCCTCGAGGTGCCGACCGAGCTGGTCGGCGTGCCCTTCATGGGCGTCGATCAGGACGGCCACGTGTGGCTCGCGATCGAGATCCAGCGCGAGACCGGCGCGGGCACCCGGGTGCGCGGCGCGGCGGTCGTCGACCCCGGCCAGGAGGCGGTCGTCTACCACCACCGCGGCGCCGACCGGGAGGCGGGTGGCCTGCCGCTGCCGGACGAGATCAGCGCGGTCGACTTCGACACCGACAACGCGTGGTTCGCGAGCCTGAGCGGGCTGGTGCGGGTCGGCTCGAGCCAGGCGGTGACGTTCGGGGAGGCCCGCGGGGTGCGCGGCGAGGTGGTCACCGACGCGGTGGTCGGCAGCGGCATCATCTGGGTCGCGGCCGCCGAGGGCCTCGGGAGCTACGACCGCAACGAGTTCAGCTTCGCGGCGCAGCCGGAGCTGGTGCAGGACGCGCGGCCGACGAAGCTCGCGATGGACCTGGTCGGCCACCTCTGGATCGCGAGCCCGCGCGGCCTGATCCTGCACGAGGGCGAGGAGTGGCTGATGCTCGATCAGGACGACGGCCTGCCGGTCACCGAGCTCCGCGACGTCGAGGTCGACGGCGGCGGCCGCGTGTGGCTCCTCGCCGAGGACCGCGTGATGCTGCTCTCGCGTTGAAGTCGGTGTGCGGGCTGCGGTCCGAGGCGCGATGCACGTCTTGACGGCCTCCGCTACCCTGGAGGCATGACTCGCTTTGCCTTCACGCTGATCATCTTCACCGGCCTCGCCTGCTCCTCCCCCACCGGGGACATCGAGTTCGAGGAGGAGGAGTGTGCTCCGGTCGACGGCCCGGCCTGCCCGGCCGCCGACCAGGAGCGCCCGAGGGTGCGCGGCGTCGGTCCGCCCGGACTCTTCCAGGGCCCGGTCCTCTTCGTGGACGACGGCTACCTCCAGGTCCAGGGGCCGGAGACCGTCCACTGGCTGGTGGCGCCCGGGGCCACGCGCGACGAGCTCGCGCCCTACGACGACCTCCTCGTGCTCGTCGACGCCTCGGACCCCGAGGCCCAGACGGTGACCGCGCAGGACGACGGCCGCCTCATCCTCGCCACGGACGGGCCGACCCCGATGCCCGCCGACGGGAGCCTGCCGGAGACCCCGCCCCGCCTCCTCGAGCTGGGAGGCTGGACCCTCACCGGGGTCGAGCGGCGCTGCGGCTGGGCGCACGAATACTACGCGTCCTTCTGCCCGCCGCACCTCTACGGCGTCTACGACCTGCTGCTCACCCACGAGAGCGGGGAGACCGCGCGGCTCGCCCAGGGGGAGACGCTGACGCTCGAGGGGTCGTATGGCACCTACCGCGCGTTCCTGCGCGAGGCGACCCAGCTCGAGGACGACGTCGGCGGGGGCTGCTCCCGCTGCTCCGACCTGCCGACCTACGGCATCGATCTCGTCTACGTGCGCATCTCGGGGTGATCGATCACCTCCCCAGGAACTCGAGGGCGCTGGCCCGCAGCGCGGCCGGGTCGGTGACCGGCATCGAGCAGGCCTCGCTGGTGCAGAGGAAGATCGCTGGCTCGCCGGGGTAGGGGTAGCGGCTCTGTCCCGGCCGGCCGAGCTCGACCAGGCGGGTCGGCTCGTAGAGCGCGATCGCGGCCCGGTGGAGCGCCTCGGTGCGCGGGTCCTCGGGGCCGACCACGCTGAGCAGCACGTAGCCGGCGTCGAGCGCCTCGAGCGCGAGCAGGTACTCGCCGACCATGCGGCCGAGGGAGCGCAGCTCGGCCGGTCGCGCGCTCGCCCGCAGCGCGGCCACCGCCGCCTCCCGGTAGCGCGCGTCGTCCTTCAGCCGCGAGAGCGTCAGGAGCGCCCGGGCCGCGACGCCGTTCTCCTCGATCGGCACCCGGCGGTCGGCGAAGAAGCCGGCCGCGCGCGGGTCGTCGGTGTGAGCGTGGAAGCCGCCGTCCTCGTCCTGGAGGGCGGCGATCATCGCGTCGGCCAGCCGCTCCGCCTCGTCCTCCCAGCGCGCCTGCCCGGTCGCCTCGTGCAGGGCGAGCCACGCCGCCAGCACGTGCGCCTGATCCTCCAGGTAGAAGAGCGGGTCGTCGCTCTCGGCGTCGTGACGGAAGAGGCCGGACTCGGCGCGGTGGGTCCGGAGGATGCGCTCGGCCGCGGTGAGCGCCTGCGACAGCGGGGCGCGCCGGCCCGAGGCGACGTGCAGATCGGCGAGCGCCTCGATGAGCATGCCGTTGGTCGAGGCGTAGACGTGGGTGTCGATCCGCGGGATCCCGAGGGCGCGCCGGCCGGCCTCGTCGAGCGCGTAGTACTCCCCGCCCGGCACGTGCGGGCCCGGCTGGCCGTGGCCCCCGAGGTCGGCGTCCTGCGCGGTGTAGAAGGCGCCGTCTTCGGCGCGGAGGAAGGCCTCCACGTAGCGGTGCACGTCGAAGGCGTGCTCGAGCCAGCGCGCCTCGCCGGTGACCCGGTAGGCCTCGCCGAACGCGCGCATCGCCCCGGCCTGCACGGGCACGATCTTCTCGAAGTGGGGCCGGTCCCAGACGTCCGGGACGGAGTACTGGTACATGCCGCCGAACACCGGATCGAGGAGCCGCGCGTACTGGGCCAGGCTCTCGAGCGCGCGCTCCCGCCAGACGTCCTCGCCCCGCACCGCCGCCCGGAAGAAGGCGTGCTCGACCGGGGCCGCGAACGGGTAACGCTGCCGTCGCCCCCAGCCGCCCGCCTCCTCGTCGTACATGCCGTCGAGCTGCGCCCGCACCGCCGCGCGCACCGCGTCGAGATCCTCGGCCGGCGCCTCGCCCGCGCCCGCGTCGTCGTCGAGGGTGCGGCCGTCGGCGTGCGCCGCGATCACCTGCTCGAGGATGGCCCGGAAGCGCGCCGGCGGGCGGTAGCCGCGCAGCCCGAGGATCTGCTCGCCCTCGGGCGAGAGGAACACCGTCGCCGGCCACGCGTAGCGCTGGTAGCGGTCGGCGAGATCGGGGCGGGCGTCCCCGTCGGCGCGGATGAGCACGAAGCGCTCGCCCAGCCGGCGCAGCACCTCGGGATCGCGGTAGGTGACGTCGTTCATCACGTGGCACCAGTGGCACCACCCCGCCTGCACGCTGAGCAGGATCGGCTTGTCCTCGCGCCGCGCGCGCGCGAACGCCTCCTCGCTCCACTCGCTCCAGTCGGGGCCGCTCGAGACGTCGGCGGCCGAGCGGCTCGTGGCGGGGGCGCCGCCGCAGGCGGCGAGCAGCAGGCTGAGCGAGAGGAGGCGATGCACGCCCCTTCGTACGAGCCACTCGCGCGAACGGTTTCCTTCCAGTAAGAGGCGGCCAGGGGAGGACGACATGACGGACGCATATCAGCACGTCGACGCGAACGGGATCCGCTTCGCTTACCTCGAGGAGGGTGAGGGCCCGCTGGTGCTCTTGATCCACGGCTTCCCCGACACCGCGCACACCTGGGACGACGTGCGTCCGCGCATCGCCGCCAAGGGCTACCGAGCCGTCGCCTACTTCCAGCGCGGCTACCACCCGAGCGGGATCCCGATGCGCGACCCCGACCAGGAGACCACGGCGCGCGACGCGCTCGCCCTCATCGAGGCCCTGGGCGAGGAGCGCGCGATCCTGATCGGGCACGACTGGGGCGCGAACGCGGCCTACGGGGCGGCGGCGATCGGCGGGCCCGCGCGGGTGTCGAAGCTCTTCACCGTCGCCATCCCGCACCCGCTCGCGATCAAGCCGACCGTCTCGAAGGTCTGGGGCGTGCGGCACTTCTTCACCTACAAGCTCCCGGGCGCGGCCAGGCGCTTCGCCAAGGACGACTTCGCGACGCTGCGCGAGCTCTACGCGCGCTGGAACCCGAGCTGGGTCGACGTGCCGGAGTCGGAGCTCGAGCCGGTGAAGCGCGCGTTCTCGAACCCGGCCAGCCTCGAGGCGGCGCTCGGCTACTACCGCACCCTCGGGCCGACCCCGCCGGCTTACCTGAAGAAGAAGATCGACGTGCCCACCGTGACCGTCGCCGGCACCGACGACCCGATCGCGGAGCTGAGCGACTACGAGCGCGCCGAGCGCTGGTTCACCGCGGGCTACACCGTCGAGACCATGCCCGGCGGCCACTTCCTCCACCGCGAGCACCCGGACATCTTCGCCGAGAAGGTGCTCGCCCACCTCTGATCGTCAGCGGATGTGGGTGACGTACCAGCGGGGGCCCCAGTTGATGAGCGTGCGCAGCTCGAAGCGGCGCTCGTCGTCGTCGACGCGGTAGTAGATCCAGTCGTGGCGCGAGGCCCAGTAGGGGATCGCGTTCGCCTCCTGGCGGCGCTCCACCCAGCCCCCGCGGCGGGTCATCACCAGGCGATCGAACACCGCGCCTTCGGGGATCTCCGCGTGCAGCGCGTGGATGTCCCGCTCGTAGTGGTGCAGCAGCACCTCCCAGTAGCGGCGAGGCTCCGCGATGCCCTTGAGCACCATGAAGGGCTCGAGCGGGAAGAAGAAGTCGCGCGCCAGCGCCGGGTCGTCGGCGAGGATGGCGGCGAAGAGCTGACCGGCGCGGGCCTCGGCGTCGCCGGGCGGAGGGCGGCGGTCCGGCGGATCGCGCCAGTCGTTCTCGGGCGGGATCTCGATCCGAGGAGGCTGGGCGAAGGCGCTCGCGCTCAGGCAGGCGAGGGCGAGGGCGACGAGGGCGCGCCGGATCATTCGACGACTCCTCATTCGACGACCTGAAAGGACTCCGGGCTCCGGGTCCGGTACTCGGCGTCGACGTGCGACATGAGGTCGAGCAGGAAGGTCTGCATCTGCGCGCCGCCCGGCACCTCCTCGGGCGCGTCGGTGTAGAAGGTGCCGCGCAGGCACTCGTTGCCCCGGCAGCGGCCGTCCGGGAAGACCAGGATCATCTTCTGCATCCGGCGCGAGCTGCCCACCCGCGGCGTGTTCATGTCGGCCCACATCAGCAGCCCGAGCGCGACGAGATCTTCGGGGGACATGCCGTAGCCGTGGAGGAAGTAGACGACCGGGTAGCGGCGGCCCTGGTTCTCCTCGAGGAAGTAGCCGGGCGGCAGCACCATCGAGACCGGGCCGGTCCGGCCGGTGGTGGCGGTGAAGTCGAAGACGAAGGTGTTGACGTAGCCGCACTGCTCGCGGTCGTTCTCGGCGCAGATCCGGTCCCGGGTGACCCGGTCGCGGTCGCCGTCGGGCCAGCGCGCGTCCATCATCATCAGCCCCGCGCGGAGCCGATCGATGAGCTGGCTGCTCGTGCCTACGTGGCCGCCGTCGCCGGCCTCGATGAAGCGCGGGTCGATGTCCGGGTCGCCGTAGCGCACCATCGCCGCGCGGCCGACGTCCTGCCAGGGCACGTCGAAGTAGTCGAGCTCCAGGCGCCCGTCCATGTGCAAGGCGGCGTGCCCGTTGTAGTAGCGGACCGGGAAGCCGCGGGCGGCCCAGCCGGCGGTCGTGACGTTGGCCATCACCACCCAGTTGAACAGGTCGCGGATGCCGCCGTCGGCGAAGAGGTCGACGTCGCGCAGGGTCTCGAGGTCCATGCGCTCGGCCAGCCAGCGCGGCGACGACTCGATCATGCGCTGCGCGCCGCGGGCCCGGTCGAAGCAGCCGTTGCCTTCGCCGATGTCGAAGCCGCCGCCGGGGAGATCGGCGGTGGGCGCGAGCTGGCGGGTGCCGAGCATGCCGTCGAGCCCGACGTCGAGGAAGGCCTCGGCCACGCCCGGGGCGCCGGCGGTGCACGGATCGCCGCCCACCACGTCCCGGGTCCAGTTCCCCTCGGTGCCGGTCGGGTTGTACTGGAAGTGGAAGTCGTCGCCCGCCGGGTCCGGGTTGGTGATCGGATCGTAGGGCGTGCCGTCCGCGCTGACCTCGCTCTCGCTGGGCACGCCGTCGAGGCCGAAGTCGTCGAAGGGCTCGCGGCCGTTGCGGATGACCGGCTCGCCCGCGTCGCGCACCCCGTTGGCGTTCACGTCGACCGCGAGCACGACCTCGATCGGCATCCCGTGCCCGCCGTCCGGGTTCCAGCGGCCGATGTCCCCCGGCACCTCGCCGCCGTCGCAGAAGGTGATGACCGGGTGCTGCCCTTCGGGGTTGAACTCGTCGTCGAAGAAGCCCGCGCCCTCGCTGCCGCTGAGGAGGTCGCCGGTCCCGTCGAAGGGCGGGATGACGATCTGGGCGTCCGGCGCGCAGCGGGCGCTCGCGGGCATGCCGCGCACCTCGTCCGGCACACCCGGCGGGGTCACGCTCGGCTCGCTCGGGTCCGCGGTGCGGTCGTAGTTCGGGTTGCCGAACATCGTCGCGAGGTCGCGGAAGATCGAGATGTAGTCGGTGCGGTTGAAGGTGCCGCCCTGGCCCTCGTAGCCGTCCTCGTACCACCAGTGCTCGAAGGTCTGCGGGTGCTCGTGGATGTGCTCGACCGGCGGCGTCCGGGCCAGCGACGCGCCCTCCGCGCAGCCCTCCGGGTCGGCCTGCCGCTCCGCCTCGGTGCAGAAGCCCGCCACGTGGAAGTTCCGGATGTGCTCGAGCATGAACGTCCAGTCGGTCGGCCCCCCGAGGGGCGCGACGAAGTCGAACAGCTCGGGGTTGCCGAGGCCGATCCGGCCCGAGCCGCTGCCGCCCATCGAGAAGCCGAGGATGCCGCGGAACACGAACTCGCGATCTCGCACCGTGGGCGCGTCGGTCCGGACGACCGCCTGGTAGGTGCCGAGGCGCGCCATCTCGAAGGTCAGGGTGCCGACGCCGGCCGAGCCCTCGAAGCGGGGGCTCGCGATGCCGACGAGCCGGCCCTCCTCCATGTGGGCGCCGCGCCACACGACCTCGACGTGGGCGAGCCCCGCGCCGCTCGGGAGCCGCGCGGTCGAGACGGGGATCGTCAGCGGGATCTCGCGGGCCAGGACGGTGTGCGCCGGCCCGAAGGTCACCGCCGGGCCGAGGGCCAGGTAGCCGTCGGGGGTGAGGTCCTCCGCGCACGCGATCGTCACGTCGAGCGGGTCCACGTGGTAGCGGTCGTCCCGGGCCGCGCCCTCGGGCACCGCGAGCGCCGCGCCGGCGAGGGTGCCGCCGTCGACCGTCAGCGCCTCGGCCGGGGCCACCGTCCCCGACGCCTCGCCTTCGCAGGCGGGCAGCGGCGCGTCCTCGATCACCACGACCTCGAGGGCCGCGCTGACCTCGTCGCCGTCCTCGTAGGTCGCGCGGGCGGTCAGGGTCACGGTGCCCGCGCTCAGCCCGCGCAGGCGGAGATCCACCCGGTCACGCCCGACCGGGATCATCGCCTCGGCCGGCGCCTCGACCACGCCGTCGGCGCTCGCCTCGAGCGCGAGCGTGGCCCCCGGGAGGCAGTCCTTGTCGAAGCGCAGGTGCACCGCGCGCTCCGCGCCGACCGTCATGCCCACCGAGGGGCGCGACCAGCGCAGCTCCGGGAACGGGATGGTCCCGCAGGCCTGCACCTCCTCGGGGCCCGCGTCGCCGGGGCCTCCGTCGAGGGCGGGCGCCCCGTCGTCGCAGGCGACGAGCGAGAGCAGGAGGGCGAGCGGGAGGAGGCGAGTGAAGCGCATCGGGAGGGAGAATAGCGAGATTGGCCCGACCGATCGCGCGCCGGGCCCCGAAAGGCGCGCCGGCCCCCGTCGGTAAGGGTCGTGTCAGGCCTGCGCACGACCGCGGTCAGCGCCAGCGGGCGTCGCCGCCCAGAGGGCTGACCTCCCCCGCGAGGACGGGGCCGTGCGCCTCGAAGAGCGAGATCACGTACTCCCAGAGCGCTCGCACCCGCGCGACGCGGCGCAGGTCACCCGGCATGAGGAGCCACGTGTCGCGCTGGTCCTCGACCTCCGAGACGCGCACGACGCCGGCCTCGTACACGCTGGGGAAGCAAGGCAGCATGCACAGGCCGAACCCTGCGCTGCAGGCCGCGTGCATGGTGGCCACGCTGTCGGTGCGGAGCGAGGCGCGGAGCTGCGGGGCCACCTCGAGCGCCCACGAGGAGCCGGGCAGGTAGAGGGCGTCGCCCTGGGGGAGCACCGCAGCGTGCCCCGCGACCTCGCGGATGTTCGAAGGCACGCCGTGGCGCGCCAGATAGGCCTCGGACGCGAAGACCGCGAACGCGATCGGGCCGACGCGCCGGGTCACCACATCGACGTGAGCGAGGGCCTCGACGCCCGGGCCAGCCCCCGGGGCGCGGTGGCGGACGACGACGTCGACCTGCCCGAGGGTGAGGTCGACCATCGCGTCGCCGGTGCTCAGCTCGAGCTCGATCTCGGGGTGCCGCTGGCGGAACTCGCCGAGGCGCGCGACGAGGAAGTTCGCGGCGAGGTTCTGGGTGCAGTTCAGGCGCACCCGACCGGCGAGCTTGGCGTCTCCCCCGGCCACCCGCCGCTGGATCCGCAGGACCTGCCGCTCGATCAGCTCGGCCGGCTCGCGCATGCGCTCGGCCGCGGCGGTGGGCACGAGGCCGTCGCGGGTCCGGCTGAAGAGCTGGGCCCCGACGCTC
Source organism: Myxococcota bacterium (assembly GCA_036149055.1). GTDB lineage: Bacteria > Myxococcota_A > Polyangia > Polyangiales > Sandaracinaceae > JAVJQK01. Next base: position 41,629 of record JAYZQJ010000001.1, read on the forward strand.
GACTCCAGCGACGCGAGGCGTCGCGCCGTCGTGGTGGCGTTGACCCCGATGCGTCGCGCCGCGCCCGCGAAGGTGCCCTCGCGGAGGAGCGCGAGGAACACCCTCAGATCATCCCAGCTCGGCTCCTGAGCCTGCGATTCTGCAGGGGGCACCTGCGAATCTTCGCATTGAGGCTGCGGACATGCACGCCGCATGGTGAGCACATGCATCTCACGGGGAGGAACACGATGACCGAGCAGACCACCACGAGGCCCACCAGCACGACGCCCACCAGCACGACGAGCCCCAGCACGACGAGCCCCCTTCGGGCGCCGAGCCCGGACCACATCATGCAGACCGCGACCGCCTTCTGGGCGTCCAAGACGCTGCTCACGGCGGTCGAGCTCGACCTCTTCACCCGGCTGGGTGACGGCCCGCTCACCGCCTCCCGGATCGGCGAGGCGCTGGGGCTCCACCCTCGCGGCACGCTCGACTTCCTCGACGCCCTGGTCGCGCTGCGTTTCCTCGAGCGCGAGGGAGACGGCCCCGACGCGCGCTACGCCAACACGCCGGAGACCGCCGCGTTCCTGGACGCGCGGAGCCCCACCTGCATCGGCGGCATGCCGAAGATGCTCAACTCGCGCCTGTTCGGGTTCTGGAACCACCTGGGGGAGGCGCTCCGGACCGGCAAGCCCCAGAACGAGACCCGCGGCGGGGGGCGTCCGATGTTCGAGGAGCTCTACGCGGACGAGGCTCGCCTCGGCGAGTTCCTCGAGGCGATGACCGGCTTCCAGGCGGGCAACTTCGCGCTCCTCGCGGAGCGGTTCGACTTCTCGCGCTACGCCACGGTGGCGGACGTCGGCGGCGCGCTCGGGCTCCTCTCCCGCCTGGTGGGCGCGCGGCACCCGCACCTCTCGTTCACCACCTTCGATCTGCCGCCGGTGGCGCCGCTCGCGCGCCGCGCGATCGCGGACGCGGGCATGACCGACCGCGTCGAGGTGGTGTCGGGAGACTTCTTCGTCGACCCGCTGCCCCGCGCCGACGTGATCACGATGGGCAACATCCTCCACGACTGGAACCTGGAGAAGAAGCGCGCGCTGATCCGGAAGGCGTACGACGCGCTGCCCGAGGGCGGCGCGTTCATCGCCATCGAGAACCTGATCGACGACGCGCGCCGCGAGAACGCCTTCGGGCTCCTGATGTCGCTCAACATGCTCATCGAGTTCGGCGACGCCTTCGACTACACCGGCGCCGACTTCCGGTCGTGGTGCGGAGAGGTCGGCTTCCGCTCCTTCGAGGTCCTGCCCCTCGCGGGCCCGACGAGCGCCGCGATCGCCTACAAGTAGCCGCGCGTGACTTTCCGGCTCGACGGAACGACCCTCTCTCTCTGGAGGAGGAGCTCGTGGAGTCGGCGTCCGCCTACACCGACGCGCTGAACGCGCACGTCACCGCCGCGATGGGCGCGATCGCGCTGACCGCGCTCGGGCTGACGCTCGTGGTGGTGTTCGCGGCCGCGCGCCGCGGGCGAGGGGGGGCGGGGCGCTTCGTGTGGGCGCCGCTCGCGATCTCGCCGTTCGCGCTCTTCCTGTGCGACCCGCCTCCGCTGGCCCCTCCTCTGCTGCCCCCTCCCGTGGGAGCGGAGCCGGTCGAGATCCGCGCCCGCGCCCAGCGGTGGCGCTGGGAGTTCGAGCAGCCCAACGGGATGACGGACGGGGCCCTCGTCGTGCCGGCGCGGCGGCCGGTGCACCTCGTGATCGAGAGCGCCGACGGCGCCCTCCACTCGTTCCAGGTGCCCGCGCTCGGGATCCGGGCCGCGGTGGTGCCCGGCGGGGAGACGCACGTGCGCTTCATGGCCGATCGCGAGGGCCGCTGGGGCATCGGGTGTGGGGAGCTCTGCGGGAGCGGCCACTCGCGCATGCTCTCCGAGCTGGTCGCGGTGCCCTACGACGACTGGTCGAATCCGCTGAGCTGCCGAGGCCTGCTGCCGCCCGACCTCGACATCGTCGAGACGGGAGAGCGGCTGTTCGAGTCGAACGGCTGCCCCGCCTGCCACGCGATCGAGACCGACGAGGTGCTCGTCGGGCCGTCGCTCCGCGACATCGCGTTCCGGGACCGGCCGCTCGAGGACGGGGTCGCGCTGGCCGACGTCGAGTACCTGAGGGCCGCCATCCTCACCCCGCAGCGCGACGTGTCGCGGGGCTTCGACCACGTGACCATGCCCGCCTACCACCTGCCCGAGTCTCAGGTGGACGCGCTCGTGGCCTATCTGCTGGCGGCCTCGAGCCAGCCGGAGATCCGGGCGCGGTCGCGGAAGCTGTACCCGGCTCCGTATTGAGGGGCCTTTTCTGGCGCTCCCCGGGCACGGGCACGGGCACGGGCAGGGGCACGGGGCGGCCTGTCGCCGCTTCGCGGCGGTCAGGCCGCGTCGAGCGAGGTGCACACGCGGTTGCGGCCGGAGCGCTTGGCCGCGTAGAGCGCGTTGTCGGTGATCTTGAAGAGCGCCTCGGGGGTCTTCGCGTCCTGCGGGAAGGTCGCCACGCCGACCGAGCACTTGACGCTCAGCTTGCCGAGCTCGGTGTTGAAGACCGTCTCGCCGAGCTCCTCGCGGATGCGCTCGGCCAGCGTCACCGCGCCCTCGGTGTCGGTCTCCTCGCAGAGCACGCAGAACTCCTCGCCGCCGAAGCGCGCGACCGCGTCGGTGTCGCGCTTCACCCGGTTGAGGATCGCGCCGAGCTCCTTGATCACCACGTCGCCCACGTCGTGCCCGTAGGTGTCGTTGACGCTCTTGAAGTGGTCGATGTCGGTGACGAGCAGCGAGAGCTTGCGGCCGAAGCGGTCGGCGCTCTTGAGCTTCGCGTCGAGCTCCTCGAGGAACGCGCGCTTGTTCAGGCAGCCGGTCAGGCCGTCGGTCGTCGCCATCTCCTCGAGCCGCCGCACCGCCGCCGCGTTGCTCATCGCCACCGCGAGCTGGTTGGCGAGCACCTGGAGGGTGGGCCGGACCGCGTCGTTGAAGGCGTCGCGGCGGTGGGCGGCCAGCGCCAGCGTGCCGATCGCGTCCTCGCGCACGATGAGCGGCAGGATGAGGAGCGACGACATCTCCTTGAGGTTCGCGCGCTTCGTGTAGACGACCTGCTGCCGGGCGTCGAACTCGCCGCGGTAGGGGAGGTAGTGCCGGTTCTTCACCGCCATCGCGGTGAGGGAGGTGTTGTCGCGGAAGGTGAGCTTCGCGAAGCGCTCGGCGTCCTCGCCGACCGCCTTGCGCACCGAGTGGCGCTTGGCGTCGGGGTCGTAGAGGGTGATCGCCGCGAAGTCGTAGGGCGCGATGTCCCCGGCCGCGCCGAGCCCGGCGTCGATGACCTGGTCCTCGGTGAGCGCCTCGCCGAGGGTCTGGGACGCACGGTAGAGGTGGGTCTGCTCGCGCTTGCTGCGCTCGAGCTGCACGAACACCCGCTCGTTCTGGATGGCCCGCAGCACCTGCGCGACCGCGCCGCTGAGGACCTCCTCCTCCTGCGGCGTGAACGGGCGCGCCCCGAGCCGGTCGGCGCAGAGCGCGCCCTGCACGTTGCCGCCCTCCTGGACCGGCACGCCGAGGAAGGTCTTCACGAGCGCGCCGTTCTGGTAGTAGCAGAGCCCCTTGTAACCCGGCTTGAGGTTCTCGAGGTTCATCGTCAGGCCGCGGCTCGCGACCGCGCCGACCGCGCCCTCGCCGGCCGAGAAGGGCCCCTCGGCGACGTCGTCCGAGTCGGTGGCGAGCTCGACGATGCGGAGCTTGCCCACGTCGTCCTTCATGAAGAGCACGCAGGTGTGCAGCTCGAGCGTGCGCTTCAGCAGATCGAGCACGTGGTAGAGCGCGTCGTGCACCTGCTCGAGGCTCGAGCGGAAGACCTTGTCCTCGGCCTGGGCGGAGGCGTCGCTGCTCGCCGCGCCGACGAGGCGGAAGAGGCGGCTCTCCTCCCGGACCTTCTCGCGCTCCTGGTCGAGCTCCTTCTTGCTGCGCTCGCGGACCCGGGCGATCTCGGCCCGGGTGAAGACCACGTTGAGCGCGCCGAAGAGCACGATGAACACGCCGTGCAGGGCGAAGCGCTCCCAGTCGGCGCGCGCCTCGGTCACCCACCAGAGCGCCGCCTCGAAGGCGAGCGCGAAGAGCACCAGGGTGGTGCCCATCGGGCTCCGGGCGAACGAGGCGAGGAACGCCACGAGCACGTAGATCGCGGGGTAGACCGGGCCCTCGAGCCCGCCCCCGAGCTGCACCCCGGCGTGGGCGGCGATCAGCATCAGCACGCCGAGCTCGAGGTCGAGCCACTTGCCGTCCTCCGCGCCGGGCTTCTCGCGGGCGCGCTTGGCGGCGCGCACCCCGAAGATCGACAGCCAGGCGAGCCCGACGGCGCCGTGCTCGAGCCCGAGCGACTCCGGGTCCACCAGGAAGACGCCGAGGAGCACGAGCACGCCGAAGGCCGCCGCGGCGACGAAGCCGAAGGAGGCCCGCGCGGTCTTGCGGATGGTGAGCGCAGCGTGGACGAGGGACGACACGGCGGTACCCCATCCGGTAACGGATCGCGGCGTCGGTGGTCAAAAAAGCGGGCGCCCCCAAAATCTGGACGGATCACGCCCGAGCTGGCCAGAGTGGGCGGCCCGTGTCCCGACTCGGAAGCGCCTTCGCCTGGATGCTGCCCTTCGGCCTCTTGATCGTCTCGATCGTGAGCGTGCCGCTGGCGATCCTCGACGACGAGGGCCTGCCCCGCTACCGCGCGCTCAAGGCCGAGCGCGCCGAGGTCGAGCGGGTCAACGGCCGCCTCCGCCGCGACGTCGAGCAGCTCCACCGCGAGGTCGAGGCCCTCCGCACCGACCCCGAGACCATCGAGCGCATCGCCCGCGACGAGCTCGGCATGATCCGCGACGACGAGCTCCTCTTCCAGTTCCCCGAATAGCCAGCCTCGGCCTCGGCCGCTGCGACTTCCTGGAATCGAGGAAGGCGGGAATCGAGGAAGAATTGGCTCTCGCAAAGGCGCGAAGCCGCCAAGAGCGATCGGGGCAGCGGGGTGGGGGCTGGCCGGCGGGTCGGCTCACTGCCCAGCTCCGCCTCTGCTCGCCCGCCTTCGATCGCGACAGCTGCCGACCCGTTCGGCGGCCGAGTCGCGGTGGCGTAGCTCCACCCCGTGGCCAGCGATGGACTTTGCGCCTTGGCGGCTTTGCGAGAGCCAAAAACCGAACGCGAGCGGGGTCACTCCTCGGGGGGAGGGGGCTCTTCGACCGGGTCGGGGGCCAGGAGGTGGAGCACGGCGAGCACGATGAGGATGAGGACGGCGAGGCCGATCGCGAGGAGGTAGCGGCCCATGCCGGCGGCGGTGCCGAGGGCGGCGGTGGCGAGGAGGGAGGCGGCGGTGGTCAGGCCGATGACCTTGTCCCGGCTGATGAAGATGGTGCCGGCGCCGAGGAAGCCGATGCCGGCCACGATCGCCTCGATCGCGCGGATCGGGTCGAGCCGGGCGTGGCTGTCGTCGACCACGTCGGTGAGGATCAGCGCGATGCCGCTGAAGGCGGCCGCGCTGGCCGCCACGAGCAGGTGGGTGCGCAGCCCGGCCGGGCGGGCCCTCCGCTCTCGATCCCAGCCGACCGGCACCGCGAGCACGACCGCCAGCGCGGTGCGGAGGAGCAAGACGCCATCCGTTTCCACGCCACTGGAGCTAGCTCCGGCGCCGAAGCGGCCAAGTCGACGCTGGCATAGGCCCCCCGGATGCTTGACACTCTGCCGGCGCCTTCCTATTTGCGACGTCGGAGCACTCCACCGCGTGTCCCATCCCGTACGACCGGAGCTGACTTTTCGCGCTCGGAAGATCCTGTACGCGGTGATCACCGAGTACGTGGCCAGCGGAGAGCCGGTCGGGTCGCGGCGGCTCGCGAAGCGCTACGGCATCAACCTGTCGCCGGCGACGATCCGGAACGTGCTCGCCGACCTCACCGACGCCGGCTTCCTCGGCCAGCCGCACACCAGCGCGGGCCGGGTGCCGACCGAGCGCGGCTTCCGGGTGTTCGTCGACGCCCTGATCCAGATGCGCGAGGTCACGGCCGAGGACCGCGACGCGGTGATGCAGCGCATGCGCGACCTGCGGCCCGGGGTCGACGACCTCGTGAAGGAGGCGGGGCGGCTGCTCGCCACGATGGCTGGGGCCGCCGCGGTGGTCACCCGCCCGCGCACCGCCGGTCAGCCGCTCAGCCAGATCCGCTTCCTCTATCTCCGGCCGGGCGAGCTGCTCGCGCTGATCATCACCAAGGACGGCGCGATCCAGAACCGCGCCATCCCGGCCCCCGAGCTCAGCGACTCCGCGCTCGAGCGCCTCAACAACTACCTGGCCGAGAAGGTCGCCGGCAAGACGCTCTCCGAGGTCCGCGCCGCCCTCTCGACCGAGGTCGACGACGAGCGGGTGCTGCACGAGCAGGCCCAGCAGGTCCTCGAGGCGGCCACGACCGGGCAGGCCGAGGAGCGCGAGATCGTGATCGAGGGCCACACCGTCCTCTTCGACCGGCCGGAGTTCTCCGACTCCGAGAACATTCGCCGCTACCTCCGCACCTTCGAGGAGAAGGAGCGCCTGCTCGACCTGCTCGACTCGACCATCGCGGCCGGGGGCGTGCAGGTGCTCATCGGCTCGGAGACCGAGCTGGAGGAGGTGCCCGACATCTCGCTGATCAGCGCGAGCTATCAGCGGAGCGGGCGGACGGCGGGCACGGTCGGCATCATCGGCCCCACCCGGATGGACTACGGGAAGCTGGTGCCGCTGGTCGGCTTCACCGCCCAGGTCATGAGCGACGTGCTCGACGGAGTGCAGCGCGACGAAGAAGAGTAGCGACTCGGAATTACGGTGCTACTGGCTGGAATTCGCGAACCTTTCTGATCAAACTCCGGCGCGCTGGACTATGATGTCGGGCTGCCGGACCAGGGAGTGAGACGGTCGTGAGCGACGTGGATATCAAGAGCCCCGACGAAGACACGGAAGAGCCGGAGCCGAGCGCCAAGAAGGCGCCGGTCGCCACCTTGCCCGACGACGAAGAGGTCGGCGCGGAGGCGGAGCTGTCGCCGCTCGAGGCGGCCGAGGCCGAGAAGGCGAAGCTGAAGGATCAGCTCCTCCGGACCGCCGCCGACTTCGACAACTTCCGCAAGCGATCGCGCAAGGACGTCGAGCTCGCCGAGCGCAAGGGCAAGGAGTCCGTGCTCCGCGAGATCCTGCCCGTGATCGACAACCTCGAGCGCGCGGTCGCCGCGTCGTCGGAGGCGGTCGACGTGCAGGCGGTGCGGGACGGCGTGAACATGGTGCTGAAGAGCTTCGAGGAGTCCGCCTCCCGGCTCGGCATCGAGCGCGTGCAGTCGGTCGGCGAGCGCTTCGACCCGAACCTGCACGACGCCTTCCAGCAGATCGAGACCGACGAGCACCCGCCCGGGACCGTGGTCCAGGAGTATCAGCCGGGTTACAAGATGGGCGACAAGCTGCTCCGCCCCGCCATGGTCGTGGTGGCCCGCAAGCCGCCGGAGCCCAAGCCGGAGGAGGGCGACGCGTCCTGACCGACGCCGGCGCGCTGGCATGAGCAAGGTCATCGGGATCGATCTCGGCACCACCAACTCGTGTGTCGCGTTCATCGAGAACGGCGAGCCGGTGGTGATCCCGAACGCGGAGGGCTCACGTACGACGCCCTCCGTGGTCGCCTTCATGAAGGACGGCGAGCGCCGGGTGGGCACGGTGGCCAAGCGCCAGGCGGTCACCAACCCGGAGAACACCGTCTTCGCGGTCAAGCGCCTGATGGGTCGGCGCTTCGAGTCCGAGGAGTCGAAGTGGCAGTCCGAGTCGGTCCCCTACCGCATCGTGCAGGCGATGAACGGGGACGCCTGGGTCGCGGTCGGCGACAAGGAGTACTCGCCGCCCGAGATCTCCGCGATGATCCTCACCTCGATGCGGGAGGTCGCCGAGGCCTACGTCGGCTCGGAGATCACCGAGGCGGTGGTCACGGTGCCCGCCTACTTCGACGACGCCCAGCGGCAGGCGACCCGGGACGCGGGCAAGATCGCGGGCCTCGAGGTCAAGCGAATCATCAACGAGCCCACCGCCGCCGCGCTCGCCTACGGCCTCGACGAGACCAAGCAGGGCAAGGTCGCGGTCTACGACCTCGGCGGCGGCACCTTCGACATCTCGATCCTCGAGATCCAGGACGGCGTCTTCAAGGTGCTCAGCACCAACGGCGATACGCACCTGGGCGGGGAGGACTTCGACTCCGAGATCGTGAACCTGCTCGCCGAGCGGTTCATGAAGGAGAACGACGGGCTCGATCTCCGCAAGGACAAGGTCGCGCTGCAGCGGCTCAAGGAGCAGGCGGAGAAGGCCAAGCACGAGCTCTCCACCGCGCTCGACACCGAGATCAACCTGCCGTTCATCGCGGCGGACGCGACCGGGCCCAAGCACCTCGTCACCCAGCTGAAGCGCTCGGAGCTCGAGATCCGGGTCTCCGACCTCGTCGAGCGGACCCTCGGCCCCTGCAAGAAGGCGCTGGCCGACGCGAGCGTGAAGACCGAGGAGATCGAGGACGTGATCCTCGTCGGCGGCATGACCCGCATGCCCCTCGTGCAGAAGACGGTCACCGAGTTCTTCGGCAAGAAGCCGCACAAGGGCGTGAACCCCGACGAGGTCGTCGCCATCGGCGCGGCGATCCAGGGCGCGTCGCTCTCGGGCGAGATGGAGGAGGTGCTCCTCCTCGACGTCACGCCCCTCTCGCTCGGCGTCGAGGTCGGCGGCGGCATCTTCCACCGGCTGATCGAGCGCAACACGACCATCCCCGCGAGCGCGGAGGAGATCTTCACCACCAGCGTCGACAACCAGCCGTTCGTGCCGATCCACGTCCTGCAGGGCGAGCGCGAGATGGCGGCGGACAACAAGACGCTCGCCAAGTTCGAGCTCGCCCCGATCCCCCCGGCGCCACGCGGCGTGCCCGAGATCGAGGTGCGCTTCGAGATCGACGCGGACGGGATCGTCAACGTCTCGGCCAAGGACCTCGGCTCCGGGCGCGAGCAGAAGGTCCGGGTGGTGGCCTCGAGCGGCCTGACCCAGGAGCAGGTCGACAAGCTGGTCGAGGAGGCGGGCAAGTACCGCGAGAGCGACGAGAAGCGCAAGGAGCTCGCCGAGCTGCGCAACTCGGCAGAAGCTCTGCTATATACCTCCGAGCGTGCGGTGGAGGAGATGGCCGAGCTCGTGGATCCGGATGTCATCGAAGCGGTAGCCCAGGACATCGCTCAGCTCCGCGAGCTGCTCGGCGGGGGGGACGCGATCGCCATTCGAGAGGCGCTTCAGCAACTGGAGCTGAGCGCCTATCGGATCGCCGAGTCCATGTACGGCGACGGCGGCGACGCCTGACTCCGTCCTTTGGCTCGGGGATCTGGAGGTTCCCTGATGCGGCTCTTCACTCGTTCCTTCGCGCTGGCGATGCTCTGCGTCGCCTGGCTCACGTCCGTCCAGGACGCGCACGCCCAGGACGCGCCCGCGGCGGCGGTCCTCGAGACCCAGGTCGGCCAGGACGTCGAGTCCGGGACCGGCGGCGCCGTCGATCGGCTGATCCGCGCCGAGCTCGACGGGCTCGGCGTGGTGCGCACCTCGAGCGGCGTCGCGCTGGATCTCGGCGAGGTCCAGCTCGCGCTCGGCTGCGTGGGTGAGACCCCCGAGTGCCTCGGCCCGGTGGCCGACGAGCTCTCGGTGTCGCTGCTCCTGATCCCGCACCTCGACCAGAGCGGCGTCGAGCAGATGCTGACCATCGCGCTCTTCGATCGTCGCGACGGATCGATCCGCCGCGTCGTGCGGCGGGCGGAGAGCCGGCCCGAGCTCCTCGACGCCATCGAGGGTCAGCTCCGGGAGCTCTTCGGGCTGCCGGCGGCGATCGAGCCCGAGCCGGACCCGGATCCCGACCCGGATCCGGTCGTGACCCCGCCGCCTCCCGCCGGCCCGGACCTGGTCCCCGGCGTGACGCTCATGGTGGTCGGCGCGGTGGCCCTCGGGGTCGGCGGCGCGATGGGCGCCCTCCACCTCGACGCGCAGAGCGAGTTCGAGGCGGCGCGGCCGACGACCATGGCCGAGGCCGACGCGGCGGCGGACGCGCTCTCCCGCTCGGAGACCTTCGCGATCACCGCCGACGTGCTCTTCGTCGCCGGCGGCGTGCTCCTGGCGGGCGGCGTTGCCTGGCTGCTGGCCGAGGTGCTCGGCGCCGACGGGGGACAGGCCGAGACGGAGACCGAGGGGGACACGGTTCGCCTCCGCCCGGGGCGCGGCGGCTACGCTCTTCAGCTGGAATGGGGTGCGCGATGAAGCGCCTGACGATCCTCTTCGCCCTGCTCGCGGGCTGCACCGCCGACCCCGGCGCCAACCCGAGCTACGGCTGCGACACCGACGCCGACTGCGACGGCGGCGTCTGCTACCGCGGCTTCTGCGTCGCGAGCGAGATCGACGCCGGCGCCGGCCCGGCCTGCGACGAGGCCGCGCGCTGCTTCACCGGCGACCCCGGCCTCCGCGGCGTGGGCGCCTGCGTGGACGGCTGCCTCCAGGACGACGTCTGCGTCGGTGAAGGCGCTCCCTCGGAGGAGCTCTGCAACGGCGTGGACGACGACTGCGACGGCACCACCGACGAGAACTTCGACCTGCTGCAGGACGAGGCCAACTGCGGCGGCTGCGGCGACGTCTGCGGCGACGGGCTCACCTGCTGCTCGGGCAACTGCGTCGACCAGTCGGCCAACGGGCTGAACTGCGGCGGCTGCGGGATCAGCTGCGAGGAGGGCGAGGCCTGCTGCGGCGGCGCCTGCACCGACCTCGGCACCGGGACCGACTGCGCGGCCTGCGGAGACGCCTGCGGCGCCGGCCGGGAGTGCTGCGACGGCAGCTGCGTGAACACCCAGACCAACTCGATGTTCTGCGGCGCGTGCATGGACGCGAGCTGCGCGGCGGGCGAGGAGTGCTGCGGCGGCGGCTGCTTCGCCGAGACCGCGCCCGAGTGCACCGACTGCGACCCCGCGTGCGAGGGCAGCGACGTGTGCTGCTTCGGGAGCTGCGCCGACACCGACAGCGATCCGCTCAACTGCGGCGGCTGCGGCGTCGCCTGCGGCGCCTCGGAGCTCTGCTGCGGCGGCTCCTGCGTGCCGAGCGACGAGGCCAACTGCGGGAGCTGCGGCCGGAGCTGCGGCGGCACCGAGCTGTGCTGCGGCGACGCGTGCGTGGCCGAGACCAGCCTCAACTGCGGCGCGTGCGGCACGACCTGCGCGGCCGGCGAGCAGTGCTGCGGGAGCGGCTGCACGGACACCCGCACCGACGCGATGAACTGCGGCACGTGCGGCAACGTCTGCCGGGACTCCGAGGCGTGCAGCAACTCCAACTGCTGCCCGGCTGGTCAGAACTTCTGCGACGGGCGCTGCCGCGAGAGCAGCGGCTCGTACTGCGGCCCCGGATGCGAGCGCTGTGGTCTGTTGCAGGGCTGCAACGGCACCCGCTGCGTCGGCATCTAGTGCAGAGATCCGACCGGTAGAAGGGGAGATGGCGCCGGACCGGCGCTTCAGGGCAAGGCGCGACGACGAGTCGATGCCCCGCATCGGCGAGGAGGAGCAACGCCGCCCTGGAGCGTCGGGACAAGCCAG
>JAYZQJ010000002.1:0-35212 GCA_036149055.1 Myxococcota bacterium
GCCCCCAGCGCCCCGTCGCTGGGGTCGCGGCGCGAGCGCGAAGCGCGAGGCGCCGGCGGAGTCGGGAGGGGGGCCCCATTGGCGCTTTGCCCAATGGGGGGAGGGTTTGCACCAAACCCTCCAAAAAGCTCAGGACTCGAGCAGCTCGCGCACGTCGCGGGCGTGGAGGCCGAGCAGGTAAAGCACCCGGTCGAGACCGCCGGCGCTGAGGCTCGTGTCCGCCGACTCCTTGAGCGCGGGCTTGGCGTGGAACGCGATCCCGAGCCCGGCGCGCTCGAGCATCATCGCGTCGTTGGCGCCGTCCCCGATCGCGATCGTCTGCTCGAGCGCGATGCCCTCCTGCTGCGCGATCGCGTCGAGCAGGTCGGCCTTGCGGCTCGGGGTCACCACCGGGTCGAGCACCCGGCCGGTCAGCGCGCCGCCCTCGACCTCCAGGCGGTTGGCGTACGCGTAGTGGAGCCCGAGCTCCTCCTTGACGGCGTTGGCGGCGAAGTCGAAGCCGCCGCTGATCACCGCGGTGCGGAAGCCGAGGGTGTGCAGCACCCGCAGCAGCTCGCGAGCCCCGGCCTGCAGCGGGAGGCGCGCGGCGAGCTCCTTCGCCCGCGAGAACGGCAGCCCCGCGAGCATCCGGACCCGCTCGCGCAGGCTCGCCTCGTAGTCGAGCTCCCCCTCCATCGCCCGCCGGGTGATGTCGGCCACCGCCGCCTCCACCCCGTGCAGCCGCGCCAGCTCGTCGATGACCTCCACCTGGATGAGCGTGGAGTCCATGTCCATCACCACCAGGCGCTTGCTGCGGCGGGTGAGCCGCTCGCGCTGCACGGCCACGTCGAGGTCTCGGGTCGCCTCGGCCTCGAGCAGGGCCCGCCGCAGGCCGGCGGCGCGCGCGTGGTCGGGGAAGGCGCAGGTGATCTCCACGCTGGTGAGGCCGTCCTGGCTGAGGCGCCGGATCCACTCGATGTTCGCCTCGTGATCGGCGAGCGCCCGGGTCAGGGCGTGCAGCCCGGAGGCGCCGAGGGCGTCGCCGATCGCGGTGACCGCGTAGCGCGGCCGGCCGTCCGACGCGTCCGGGTCGTCGAGCCGGCGGGTGGAGAGCTCGAGCTCCATGCCCTCCACCGCCTCGCGCAGCGCGCCGACCAGCCCGTCGGGGTCACCGGTCTCGACCAGCAGGCAGAGCGTGAGGTGGGTGCGCACCACCACCTGCTCGATGTCCACCAGCGCGGCGCCGCGGCGGTCGAGGACCTCGGTGAGGGCGGCGGTGATGCCGCGGTGGTCGGGCCCGGTGACGGTGACGAGGAGGCTGCCGCTCATGGGCGCACGCGTGCATCGAGTTGGCGCGCCGTGCAACCGCCGCCCCGGTTTTTCCAGGCCGCCGACTCGCGCAGCGGGTGAAATTGCCGGCCCGGGGGTCCCCCGGCGAGGGTGTTCGCATGCGCTGGTCTCTCCATGCCCTCCTCGCGCTCGCGATCACCTCCCCGACCGTCGCCGCCGCCCAGGCGGTGCCCATCGTCTACTCGCGCTGCGCGCGCACCGACGCGCCCCGGGAGATCACCGCCGACGTCACGATCGGGGGCGCCACCCGCTCGGCCAGCCGCACGCTCACCGGGTGGGACGTCTACGACCGGCTGCCCGACGTGACCCACTTCCTCGGCGGCTTCAACGCCCCCTGCGACCTCGTCTACCGGGACGCGGCGGGGACCGAGCGCGTCCTCTATGACTGCGCCTCCACGTCGACGGTGGAGGCGAGCTGCGCGGCGATGGATCCGATGGTCTCCTTCGACGGCGCCACCGTCGCCTTCAGCGTGTTCCGGGGCCCGCTGTCGGCGATCACGACCACGATCAACGCCCAGGTGCTCGACCCCGACGCGGACAACGCGGTCGTGGGCCGCTTCGACACCGGGGGCCACGTGATCGCGACCGAGTCGGCGCAGATCCACCTCGTGGACGTGGCGACGGGCGAGCTGACCGCCCTGCCCTTCGTGGACGGCGAGATCGACGCCGGTCCCGCGTTCCTGCCGGACGGCCGCCTGATGTTCACCTCCACCCGGGAGGGCAACCAGAGCACGATCGTCTTCCGCACCGGCGGCAACGGGCGCCGCGGCGCGCGCCTGTTCACGATGGACCTCGACGGCCGCAACGTGGACCTCGCCTCGCCGGACGCGCTCGGGGTCGAGGAGCACCCCTTCGTGCTGAGCGACGGCCGCGTGGTCTTCTCGAGCTGGCAGGTCGGCATGGGGCTGCCCTTCCGGCACACCAACGGCTCGACCGGCGGCTTCACGACCCTCGACAACCTCTTCCACCTCTTCACCCGCGACCCGGACGGCTCGCACGTCTTCGCCTTCTACGGGCAGCACGCCGGCGACCACACCCACGTCACCTCGCTCGGGCACGACCACAAGGCCGCGCACTTCATCACCCAGACCGGCGACGGGCGCGTCTGGTTCGTCGACTACTACCGCGGCAACAACAACGGGCTCGGCATGATCGTCGGCGTCATGCCGGAGCCGGAGGGGCAGGAGGGCTTCGGCCCGGACGAGATGCCCCGGCGCGGCGACCTCTACGCCCCGCGCGACGCGATGACCTTCGCGACCTGGTCGACGAGCAACGACTCGATGGCGCGGCCCTACGACGGGACCGAGCCGCTCGCGCACCCGGCCTACGCCGACCCGATGCCCTTCTTCGGCAAGGTCGGGCACCCGGCGGCGGCCGACGACGGCCTGGTGCTCGTGTGGGGCAAGGGTCCTTGCAGCACGGTGGCGTCGAACGGCATCTTCCGCGCGCTCGACCGCGAGGCGCCCCCGCTCACCAGCGGCAGCGGGCAGGGCACCGCCGTCAACGTGGTGAGCTCCCTCGGCATCGACACGCCGGGCTGCGACGCGGGCATCTACCGCTCCACCCGCGTGCCCTCCGAGAGCCCGCTCGACCTGGAGCTGCTCGTCGACAGCCGCGAGTGGCACGAGATCCAGCCGCGGGCCGTGCTCCCCTACGCGGAGATCCACGGCACGCCGCAGCCGCCGGCCCGCCCGCGGAGCGATCTCGCCGACGCCCACCACAGCCTCGAGGTCGGCGCGCCCTTCGGCCTGCTCGGCGCGGCGTCGATCCTCGACCGCGAGACCCACCCCCTCGACGGCATCCACTTCGGCGGCGAGCACCAGTTCCACAACCAGGGCACCGACACCATCGACTACACGGGCGACGAGCTCTGCGGGGTGCGCATCCTCGGCGCGATGCCGAACATGGGCCGGAACGCCCACGACGAGATCGCCAACGCCGCGGGCGAGCGGCTCGCGATCCTCGGCGAGATCTCGGTCCGCAACCTCGACCCGTCGGGGGCGCCGCGCCTCGACCCGAGCGGCAACCCGGACACCAGCTTCCTGGTGCGCTTCCCCGCCGACGTCCCCTACTTCATGCAGGGCATCGACTGCGAGGGGCGCACCCTCAACACCGACCAGAGCTGGCAGTCGCTCCGCCCCGGCGAGGTCAAGACCTGCGGCGGCTGCCACGTGCACTCGCGCGAGTCGCGGGTGAGCTTCGCCGAGACCTGGGCCGCGACCGACGGCTACGCGGTGCGCCGCCTCGGCGAGGGCCGGGTGCCGCTCCTCGGTGCGGAGCCGCGCGAGGTCGAAGGCTACGGATTGCAGATCGATCTTCAGCGCGACGTCATGCCCATCTTCCAGCGCCGCTGCGTCTCCTGCCACGGCGGCGACACGCCCGAGGCGGGCCTCGCCCTCGACGTCCCCGGCACCGAGGCGGGCTCCACCTGGCACTGCCTCGTCCGCGACGGCGCGCAGAGCTGCGTGCCCGAGGCGCTCCGGTGGCGCGCGAGCGACGGTCGCACCGCCCTCCGTCGCCCGCAGCTCACCCGCTACCTGCGCGCCTTCAACAGCCGCGGCAGCCTGCTCTACTGGAAGGCCGCGAACGCGCGGACCGACAACCGCACCGACGACCAGTTCGACGACAGCAGCCCGGACGTCGACCGGGACATCGACTTCGGCGCCGACCACCCCACCGACATCACGCCCGAGGAGCTGGGGATCCTCTCGCGCTGGATCGACCTCGGCGCGCCGGGCGGCCCGATGGAGCTGCGCGACACGCAGCGGCCGACCCTCACCCTGGCCGCCACCGCGAGCGGCGACGCGGTGACCCACCTGCACGTCGGCACCGTGGACCTGGGCAGCGGGGTGGCGCCCGAGACGCTCGAGCTCTGCGTGCTCGACGAAGCCGGCGCCTGCGCCGTGACCCTGCCGGCCACCGCGGAGATGCACGGCGTGCTGACGCTCGCGCTCGAGACGCCGCTGTCCGATCCCGAGGTCGAGGTCCAGGCCCGGGTGGAGGACGCGGCCGGCAACGCGAGCGTCCTGCGCCGGACCGTGCGCTACCTGCTCGACGCGCCTCCCCCGCCGCCGCCGCGCCCGACGGTCGATGGCGCCATCGCCTCCCCCGACGGCGGCACCTCGCCTCCCGAGACCGTCGACGGAAGCTGCGGGTGCCGCGCCGCGGGGTCCGACGGCGGGCGCCCCCTCGCGCTCCTCGCCGCGCTGATGGGCCTGGTGGCGTGGCGTCGCCGCCGCTCAGCGTGAGCGCTTCTTCGTCTTCGGCTTCTTCGGCGGCAACGACTCGGCGTGCTCGACGCCCATCGCCACCCAGCCCGAGAGCTGGGCGGCGGTGCGCACGCCGGCCGGGTCGACGTAGACCATCCCCTTCAGGGAGCGCCCGGTGAAGGTCATCTCCTTGGCGTGCTCCCTCGCGAGCGCCGCCTCGTAGGCGTCCTTGCCGACCCGCACCATCAGCTCCCCGCCCTGCGCCTCCCCGGTGATGCCGCACGCCATGTGCCCCCGGACGAGGAAGCACAGCCCGCCGAACATCTTCTTCTCCTCGACCGCCGCGACCCCCACGAGCGCGTCCCGCACCCGCGCCGCCAGCTTCTCGTCGTACGCCACGCAGAGATTGAAGACCTCGCCCCTGCGGCCGTCAACGCTGACCGGGGCCACCGACAGAGGTAGGCTCGAGCCGAGAGGGGGAGACGTGAGAGAAGAAACGCATCGCGCGCGCGCGCTCGGGGGGCGAGCGGCGCTCGTGCTCCTCGTGACCACGCTCATCGGAGGCCTCGGGGCCACGGCGGAGGCCCAGGCACCGGACGCGCTCGCGCGGCTCCACATCCTGAACGCCGGCATCAACCTGGGTTGGGTCAACGGCATCCTCGAGACCGAGGGCGGGCTGACCCCCGCGAATCAGCCGGAGATCGCGACCGATCTGGCGAACGCCGCGGCGGCGATCAGCGCGCTCGTGCCGCTGATCTCTTCGCCCCCCTACGACACGCGGCCGTTCGTGGCGGTGAACGAGCGGATCCTCCGCTTCGCCAACGGCCTGGGGGCCATGTCGCGGGCCCAGGCGCTCCGGGAGATCGCGCAGATCCGCGCCAGCATGCGCACGGCGCTCGCCGTGTACCTGGACGCACGCACCCGCCGCGTGGTCGCCCAGTCCAACTGCGACGCGGCGCTCTTCGACGTCGGCTACCACTTCGGCACCGGCAACACGGCGATCCAGCGGGGCAATACCAGCCTGGAGCGGCGCGCGCGCGGACAGCTGAGCGAGGCCATCGCGGGGGGTGAGCGCGCGGCCCGCCGGCTCGCCTGTTACTTCCCGGGCGGCGCGCTCCGCTCGCTCCCGGTGATGAGCGCGCCGAGCCCGAGCACCTACCGACGCGCCCGGCCCCGGCTCCAGGCGATGGCGAGGGCGCGCGCCGGCTCGCTCGCGTCGCCGGGCGGGCCCAGCGCCGCTCCCCCGGCCCGACCCGCCACCGGAGGCGTGCACGCGCGGCCCGTGCCCGCTCCCGCGCCGTCACCGCCCCCGGCCGGCGCCGCCGGTCGACCGGACCTGAGCTGCGCCTGGTCGTCCCGCTGGGGCGCGATCCACTGGGGCGAGGGGTGGTACGGGGCGCGGAACAAGACCCTGCGCGGCCAGCTCCGCCGCGAGGGAGGGCGCTGGGTCTACCGGGGCACGTGGGGTCGCACCGACAGCAGCCGCACGGGCACGGTCGTGTTCACCTTCGACTCGCCGACGCACTTCGACGGCTACTACACGTACGCGGGATCGAGCACCCGACACGGCTGGTCGGGCTCCGGCGACTGCCGCTGACGCGCGAGCGGCGGCCCTGACCGCCGCCTCAGCTTCACTCCCCGAGGCGCTCGCGGGCGTCGGCGTCGTCGGGGTCCATGTCGAGGGCGCGCTCCCAGGCGCGGCGCGCGCCGGGTCGGTCGCCGCTCGCCTGCCGGGCGTCGCCGAGCAGCACCTGGTAGCGGGCGCGGCGGCGGCGCAGGGTGGCCGCGCGCTCGGCGTGCTCGAGGGCCAGCTCCGGCTCGCCGAGATCGAGCGCGAGCCGCGCGAGCCCGGCGTGCGCGTGCGGGTTGGCGTCGTGGACCTCGATGGCCCGCTCGAACGCCGCCCGCGCCTCCGGCAGCCGGTTGTTCCGCCGGTGCTCCCGCGCCTCGTCCACGTGCGCGTCGCTCGCCTCCCGCGCCGCCTCCGGATCGAGCTCGGCTGCGGTCTCGGCCAAGGACTCGGCTGCGGTCTCGGCTGCGGTCTCGGCTTCGGCCGCGGACTCGGACTCGGCTGCGGTTTCGGCCGCGGACTCGGCCGCGGCTTGGGTCTCGGCCGCGGCTTCGGTCTCGGCCGCGGCGACGGCCGCGGTGTCACCCACGGCAGCCCCGGGCGGGCTCGCCGCCGGGATCGAGTCCGGCACATCGGCCGCCGCCACGCCCTCCGGCGCCGCCTCCGGTCGAAGCAGGAACCACCACGCCGCCCCGGCGCCGACCACCCCGAGCCCGAAGACCACCGCCGCGACCCCGAGCACCAGCCCGAGCCCGGAGGAGGACTTCTTCGGCGCCGACGCGGGCGCGACCGCCGCGACCGGAGCCGGCGCGGGGATCGGCGGCGGCGTCGCCTGCGCGACCGGCGGCGGCGGATCGCTCGGCACCGAAGGCGCGGGCGGCGGGGGCGCGATCGCCTCCTGCCGCGACGTGGTGTCGGCGTCCGCCTCGCCGTAGCCCGGCGGGCGCAGCGCGACCGGACGATGCGGGGACGTCGTGTCCGGGTCGTTCATCGACGCCGCGAGCAGCTCCGACGCGACGCTGTCGATCGTCTCGTCGTCGGACGGGAACGGCGCCGGCTTGGTCGCGTCGTCGAGCGCGAGCTTCACCTCGGGCAGCTCGTGCGGGCGGGTCACCGCCTCGTGCACCGCGTCGATCTGCAGCGGCGCCTGCTGGGGATCGGTGACGTCCTCCTCGGGGGCGGCGGCGAGCACCGCGGCCGCGGCCGGGAAACGCGAGATGCCCCCCGGCAGCGTGCTCCGCTGGCCCGGCATGCGGGCGGCGGCGTTCGGCGGGCGCGGGGGCTTGGGCCGCTGCTCGTCGCGCCAGGCGGCCACCGCGGCGTCGCGCTTCTCGACCGTCTCCGGGTCGTCGTCCCAGTCGAGCCCCTCGAGCCCGGCGGACTGCTGCGCCGGCCCGGGCCCGGCCTCGGTGAGCGACGCGATGTCGCCGACGAAGCGGTCGAGCAGCTGGCGCGCCTTCGCCTCGTCGCCGGGGCGCACCTTGATCTGAGCCAGGCTGGGGGCGCCGGTGCGCTTCGCCAGCTCGCTCGCCGCCGTGCGGAGCAGGTTCTCGACCGGCACCGTGGCCGGCGCCGCCTCGCCCTCCCCGAGCTTGTCGAGGATGCGTAGGATGTCGGCCGCCACCTCGCCGCCGGACTCCTTGCGCGGCACGATCTCGACCCCGCGCTGGCGCGCCTCGAGCCGGGCGGCGAGCTTGCCGTGGGGCACGATGATCGCGAAGGGCCCGCGCTCCGCGCCGACCTCCTCGAGCACCGCGACCCCGCCGTCTTCGGCCGCGTCGCCGAACATCACCGTGAGGTCCGGCGCGCGGGCCGCGATCTTCAGGCTCGAGACGCCGAGCACGCGCGAGCGCACCCCGAGCCCCTCCAGCTCTCGCCGGACGTCGTCGACGAAGGTCGGGTCGTCCTGGCCCACGAAGGCCACCCGACGCGCTCCCCCTGTGCTGGCGCCGCTCATCGGTCCCGGGGAGTCTACGCCATCGCCCCCCCACGTGGGGAAGGGCGATTCCCCACGGTCGCTTGTCCTCGCGGCGGCGGCCCGGGAAGATCGGCGGGATGACCTCACCGCACCCGATGGCCCACCTGACGGGCGAGCGCTTCACCGTCGAGGCGCACCTCGGATCCGGAGGCATGGGCGTGGTGCTCCTGGCCCACGACCACCAGCGGGACATGCGCGTGGCGTTGAAGGTGCTCCCCGAGTTCGAGGCCGAGCACCTCGCTCGCTTCAAGAACGAGTTCCGCGCGGTCGCCGACATGGCCCACCCGAACCTGGTCGGCCTCTACGAGCTCTTCGTCGAGGACGCCCGCTGCTACTTCACGATGGAGCTCGTCGACGGCGTGCGCTTCGACGCGTGGACCGCCCGCGAGCCGCTCCCCGGCGGCGTCGATCCGCTCACCGCCAGCGCCAAGCGCCTCGCGCGCACCCGCCGCGATCTGCCCGACCGCGTCGACGCCTCGACGCCCTTCGACGCGCCCCGGCTCGGGCAGCCGCTCGCGGATCTGGATCGGCTGCGCGCCGCGACCGCCGGGCTCGTCGAGGGCGTCCGGGCGCTGCACGAGAGCGGCGCGCTCCACTGCGACCTCAAGCCCTCCAACGTCCTGGTCACCGAGACCGGGCGCGTCGTCATCCTCGACTTCGGCCTCGTGCGACGCCGCGGTCAGCTCGTCGACCTCGACGCCGACGTCGTCGAGGGCACGCCTGGCTACCTCGCGCCGGAGGTGGCCCAGGGGCGCGCGCGGTCCGAGGCCTCGGACTGGTACGCGGTCGGCGCGATGCTCTTCGCGGCCCTGACCGGGCGGCTGCCGCTCGCGAGCGCGACCACCTACGCGATGATGCTGCGGCAGATGCAGGAGGACCCGCCGCGGCCCTCGGCGTTCGCGGACGGAGTCCCGCCGGAGCTCGACGACCTGGTGGTGGCGCTGCTGGCGCGGGACCCCGAGGCGCGGGCCGACGGGGCGGACGTGCAGCGCTGGCTGCGCGGCGCGGCGCTCCCGGCCTCGCCCGCCCGCTCGGCGCCGCCCTTCGTCGGCCGGGAGGCCGAGCTCGATCGCCTCGAGGCCGCGTTCGGCGAGGCGGCGCGCGGGCCGAAGACGGTGCTGGTCGAGGGGGTCTCCGGCGTCGGCAAGAGCGCGCTGATCCAGCGCTTCCTCGATCGCCTCCGCGCCGAGGGCCGAGCCACCGTCTTCGCCGGCCGCTGCTACGAGCGGGAGGAGGTGCCCTTCAAGGCGCTGGACAGCGTGGTGGACGCGCTCGCCGCGCACCTGCTGCGGCTGCCGGCCAGTCGCCTCGTCGAGCTCGTCCCGCGCGAGGCGGGCGCGCTGGCGGTTCTCTTCCCGGTGCTGCGCGCCGTCGACGTGATCGCGGCGCTGCCCGCGCCCGATCCTTCGCTCGAGCCCGGCGACGTGCGCGCGATGGCCGCCGAGGCGGCGCGGGAGCTGCTCCGGCGGCTGTCCATGGAGCGCCCGCTGGTCGTGGCCATCGACGATCTGCAGTGGGGCGACGCCGACAGCGCGCAGCTCATCGCGGCGATGTTCGACCCGGCCTCGACCACCCGGCTGCTCCTCGTCGCGTCGGCCCGCGCCCCGGCCGACGAGGCCGAGCTGCTGCGGGTGGTGCGGAGCCGCCCGAGCTGCGAGGCGCTGCGGCTCGGTCCGCTCTCGGAGGCGGAGAGCGAGACCCTCTCCCGCACCGTGCTCGGCGACGACCCCAAGGCCGAGGCGATCGCGCGGCGCGCCGAGGGGCTCCCGTTCCTCGCCCTCGAGCTCGCGCGCTGGGCGGCCGAGCGGCGGGGAGCGACGCCGCCGACGGTGGACGAGGTGGTCGCCGAGCGCGCCGACGCGCTGGAGCCGGAGGCGCGGGCCCTGCTCGAGCTGTCGGCGCTGGCCGGCATCCCGCTCTCGCCCGCGTGTCTGGCGAAGGCGGCCGGGCTCGACGCCGATCCGCTCCCGCACCTCCGGGTGCTGACGGCGCGCTCGCTCCTCCGCGCCCAGGTGACGCGCGCGGTCGAGCCCTACCACGACCGCATCCGCGAGGTCGTCGCCGCCGGCATCGAGGACGCGCGCCGCGGGCCGCTCCATCTGGCGCTCGCCGAGGCGCTGGGCGCGGAGCGCGACGCGGACCCGGAGACGGTGGCCGACCACTTCGCGCGGGGCGGCGACCTCGATCGCGCCCTGCCCCTCCAGCTCGAGGCGGCGGCGCATGCGTCCGAGGCGCTCGCCTTCGCGCAGGCGGCGGCGCTGCTGACCCGGGCGAGCGGCTGGACGCTGCCGGCTCCCGCGCGGCTCGAGGTGCGGCGGCGGCTGGCGGACGCGCTGGTGCGGACCGGGCGGGCCCGCGACGCCGCGCCGCTCTACGCCGAGTGCGCCCGGGCCACGACCGACGACCGGGAGCGCGCCGCGCTCGAGCGCGAGGCCGCCGAGCAGTGGCTCAAGTGCGGCCAGATCGATCGCGGCATCGAGGCGCTGCGCGGCGTGCTCGACGAGGTCTCGCTCCGCTACCCGGACTCGCAGGGTGAGGCGCTGGCCCGCGCGCTGGTGCGCATCCTCCGGCTCCGCTTCACCGAGCCGCGCTGGGAGACGCGCGACGAGGCGCAGATCCCGCCGGCCGACCTCGCGCGGGTGGACGCGTCGCGCGCCGCCGGGGTCGGGCTGATGCTGGTCGACCCGCTGCGCGGCTACGGCTTCCTCGCGCGCTTCCTGCTCGACGCGCTCGCGGTGGGCGAGCCGCGGCGCATCGCGGCCGGCCTCTGCCTCAACGCCGTCACCCTCTGCCGGGGCGGAGAGCGCGGCTACCCCAAGGCGCGCCGCTGGCTGGGGCGCGCGAGAGAGATGGCCGAGGAGCTCGGCGACGCCTACCTGCGCGGGCTCGCCGACGCGTGCGAGGCCGGCATCTGCGTGACCACCGGGCGCTGGGCCGAGGCGGCGGAGCTCGGTCTGGCCGCGCCGCCGCAGCTCCGGGCCCAGGGCGCGCCGGCCGGCTGGGAGTCCACCGCCGCGGTCTCGCTCGCGCGCACCGGGATGATGTTCGCGGGCGACCTCGCGCGGCTGCGCCCGCTGGTCGAGCGGCACGCACGCGCGGCCGAGGAGGTCGGCGATCGTTTCGCCGGCACCTACGCCACGGTGCACGGCTGGTTCACCGCGGCGATGGACGACGACTGCGAGGCCGGCCGGCGGAGGATCGGCGAGAGCCTCGCCCGCTGGTCTCACCTCGGCTTCCACGCGGTGCACTTCTGGGGCCTCTACGGCGAGCTCCAGTACGACCTCTACGAAGGCCGCCCCGCCCGGGGGCTCGCGAGGCTCGACGCGGCCGCACCCGCGCTCCGCCGCTCGCGCATCCTCTCGATGCAGTTCTATCGCCTGCTCCTGCTCGCCACCGAGGCCTCGCTCGCGCTCGGGGCCGGCGATCGCCGCCGCGCCGCCTCCCGCGCCCGGACCCTGCGCCGCGCCGGGCCCGCCTACGCCGACGCGCTCGGCCTCGCGACCGAGAGCGGGCTCGAGCGCGATCGATCGCGGGCGCGCGCCAAGGCCCGGGCCGCCGCCGACGCGTTCGAGGGCTGCGGCATGCGCCTGCACGCCCACGCGGCGCGGGCGAGCGTCGGCGACGACGGCCACGCGGAGATGGCCGCGCTCGGCATCCGGCGGCCCGAGCGCTGGGCCCAGCTGGTCGTCCCTGCAACGGGATTGAACGGCGCCTGAAACACCGGTGAACGGCATTCGATCGCCGCGGCCCACTTTGTTCGGCTCGGCCGCCGGGCGCGTGTCATGCAGTGCGTCCCAGCACGGCGAGAGGGACGCGTGAACTACGGCTTCGTCATCGACAACCGCGCCTGCATCGGGTGCCACGCCTGCAGCACCGCCTGCAAGAGCGAGAACGAGGTGCCCCTCGGCGTCGCCCGGACCTGGGTGAAGTACACCGAGACGGGCACCTTCCCCGACACCCAGCGGCACTTCCAGGTGACGCGGTGCAATCACTGCGCGAACCCGCCGTGCGTGCGCATCTGCCCGACCGCGGCGATGTACCAGCGCGACGACGGCATCGTGGAGTTCGACGGCGACGCCTGCATCGGCTGCAAGGCGTGCATGCAGGCGTGCCCCTACGACGCGATCTACATCGACCCCGAGACGCACACGGCCGCGAAGTGCCACTACTGCGCGCACAAGGTCGACCTCGGGCTCGAGCCGGCGTGCGCGGTCGTCTGCCCGACCCACGCCATCCTCGCCGGCGACCTCGACGACCCGGAGTCGGAGATCGCGCGGGTGCTCTCGCGCGAGAAGGTGTCGGTCCGCAAGCCCGAGCAGGGCACCGCGCCCAAGGTCTTCTACATCGAAGGCGCGGCGGTGAACCTGGTGCCGACCGCGACCGAGCGCGCACCCGAGAGCTTCGCCTTCGCCGACGTGATGGCGGCCGCGCCCGAGGATCGGCCGGCCACCGCGCCCGGGCCGCAGCCGCAGGGACTCCCCTCCGGCGGGCCGATCACCATGGGCCGCACCCGCGCCGAGCACATGGTGCAGGTCGGCTACAACCAGCAGCATCAGGTGCCGTGGCACTGGCCGGTGCCCGCCTACCTGGTGACCAAGGGCGTCGGCGCCGGGGTCTTCGGGCTGCTCGCGCTCGCGTTCCTGCTCGGGATCGACTTCGACCCGCTGACCGCGGTGGTCGGCGGGCTGGTCGCGCTCGTCGGCATGGCGGCCACCACCGCGCTGCTCGTCTACGACCTCGATCAGCCCAAGCGCTTCCTCTACATCCTGATGCGGCCGCAGTGGCGCTCCTGGCTCGCCCGCGGCTCGCTCTTCCTCATCGGCTTCTCCACCCTCGCCGGCGCCTGGTGGGCGCTCGAGACGGCGGCGTGGCTGGGCTTCGCGCCGGCGTCGGTCGCCGCGACCGCGCGGCCGATCCTGCTCGTCACCGGGCTGCCGCTCGCGCTCGGGGCGGCCGTCTACACCGCCTTCCTCTTCGCCCAGGCCGAGGGCCGCGATCTCTGGCAGAGCCCGCTCCTGCCCTTCCACCTCGTGGTGCAGGCGGCGGTGATGGGCGGCGCGACCGTGTTGATCATGGACGCCGGCATGGCGCTGCCGGCCGGGCTCGGCTCCGTCGCCCTCTGGACGCTCGCGATCGGGCTCGGGCTCGACGCCTTCTTGCTCCTCTTCGGCGAGCTCGGCACGAGCCACGCGAGCGAGGTCGCGGCCCGCGCGGCGCACCGGATCACCCACGGCCCGTGGCGCACGCTCTACTGGGGCGGCGCGATCGGGCTCGGCCACGCGCTGCCCCTCGCCCTGCTCGCGATGCCCTCGCCGCTCGCCCACGCCGCCGCCGGGGTCTGCGCGGTGGTCGGCCTCTACTGCTACGAGCACGCCTTCGTCATGGCCCCGCAAGAGATCCCGAACTCGTGACCGCCTTCCCCCGGAGCGAGACCTTCCTCGAGCGGCTCCTGAAGCTCGGCCGCCGCGCGCCGAAGCTCGAGGCGCAGGCGCGGAGCGCGGAGCGCCCGCAGGGGCCGCAGATGAAGCAGCCCACCTACGCCGACGTCGAGGCGCAGCCCAAGAGGCTCCTCGAGGTGAAGCAGCGCGACGGGCGCATGAACCGCTACCCGCCGCCGGAGTCGTGGGACGACTGGGTCGAGTGGGACAGCAAGGCGTGGCCGAAGAAGGTGCCGCGGCGCTACACGCTGGTGCCGACGATCTGCTTCAACTGCGAGAGCGCCTGCGGGCTGCTCGCGTACGTCGACAAGGAGACCTTCGAGATCCGGAAGTTCGAGGGCAACCCGGCGCACCCGGGGAGCCGCGGCCGGAACTGCGCGAAGGGCCCGGCGACGCACAACCAGACCTACGACCCGGAGCGCATCCTCTACCCGCTGAAGCGCGTCGGCGAGCGCGGCGAGGGCAAGTGGAAGCGCATCACCTGGGACGAGGCGGTGCGCGAGATCGGCGCGAAGATGCGCGCCAGCCGCGAGAAGCGCCTCGACGGCATCATGTACCACGTGGGCCGGCCCGGAGAGGACCACTACGCCAACCGCGCCATCAAGGCGTGGGGCGTCGACGGGCACAACAGCCACACCAACATCTGCAGCGCCGCCGCGCGCGCCGGCTACTACCTCTGGAGCGCGGGCGACCGACCGAGCCCGGACTACGCGGAGGCGGAGGCGATCCTCCTCGTCAGCGCCCACCTCGAGAGCGGCCACTACTTCAACCCGCACGCGCAGCGGATCATGGAGAGCAAGGCCAAGGGCGGGAAGCTCATCGTGCTCGACCCGCGCCTGAGCAACACCGCGGCGCGCGCCGACTGCTGGCTGCCGACCTGGCCGGGCTCCGAGACCACGCTGCTGCTCTCGATCTGTAACCACCTCATCCAGAACGACCTGTACGACCGCGAGTTCGTGCGGCGCTGGGTGAACTGGGAGCAGACCCTCGCGTCGCTCGCCGACTGGGCGGAGACGGACGAGCTGCGGGCCCTGGCCGACGCGCCGCGCACCTTCGAGACCTTCGATCGCTTCCTGAAGCTCCGCTACCGCGACTTCACCTTCGAGCGCGCGGCGGCCGAAGCGCAGGTGCCCCTCGACCGCGTGGAGCAGGCGGCCGAGATCATCGCCCGCGCCGGCAACCGGGTCGCGGCCCACACCTGGCGCAGCGCCACGATGGGCAACCGCGGCGGCTGGCAGGTCGCGCGCGCGCTCTTCTTCGTCAACGTGCTGACCGGCAGCGTCGGCACCGTCGGCGGCACCGCGCTCAACAGCTGGAACAAGTTCGTCCCCTTGAGCTACCGCAACCCGCGCCCCTTCGACGCGTGGAACGAGCTGCACCTGCCGCACGAGTGGCCGTTCGCGATGTACGAGATGAGCTTCTGCCTGCCGCACTTCCTGAAGGAGGGGCGGGGGGACGTCGACGTCTACTTCACGCGCGTCTACAACCCGATGTGGATCAACCCCGACGGGTTCATGTGGCTCGACGCGCTGCGCGACGAGGAGCTCATGAAGTGCCACGTCGCGCTCACCCCGACCTGGAACGAGAGCGCCTGGTTCGCCGACTACGTGCTGCCGATGGGGCACGCCGGCGAGCGTCACGATCTCATGAGCCAGGAGACGCACGCCGGGCGCTGGATCGGCTTCCGTCAGCCGGTGCGCCGGGTCGCGATGGAGCGCGCGGGCAAGGAGGTCGAGCACACCTGGGAGGCCAACCCCGGCGAGGTCTGGGAGGAGGCCGAGTTCTGGTGCGCCGTCACCTGGGCGATGGACCCGGACGGCGCGCTCGGGGCGCGGCAGTTCTTCGAGAGCCCGGACGATCCCGAGCGGCCGATCACCCAGGACGAGTACTGGGGCTGGATCTTCGAGCACGCGGTCCCCGGCCTGCCCGAGGCGGCGGCGGAGGAGGGCCTGAGCCCGCTCGCCTACATGCGAAAGTACGGCGCGTTCGAGGTCTCGAAGGGCGCGAGCCAGCCGTATGCCCAGGAGATCGAGAGGGCCGACACCCACGAGGTCGACGACCTCGGCCGCGTGCTGGTCGACGGAAACCCGATCGGCGTGATGGTCGACGGCGTGCCGCGCGCCGGCTTCGGCACTCCGTCGCGCAAGCTGGAGCTCTTCAGCCAGACGCTCTTCGACTGGGGCTGGAAGGAGCCCGAGCACGTCGTGCCCTGGCCGCTCGAGAGCCACGTGTCGCCGCGCGCGATCGACCGCGAGGCCGGCGAGATGCTGCTGCTGCCGACCTTCCGGCTCCCGACCCTCATCCACACCCGCAGCGCGAACGCGAAGTGGCTCTACGAGATCAGCCACAAGAACCCGGTGTGGATGCACCCCGAGGACGCGGCGCGCCTCGGCGTGAAGACCGGCGAGCTCATCCGGGTGCAGACCGAGATCGGCGCCTTCGTCGACAAGGTCTGGGTGACCGAGGGCATCAAGCCCGGCGTGATCGCGATGAGCCACCACCTCGGCCGCTGGCGGCTGCAGGAGCAGGACGGCATCGGCGCGGGCATGAGCAACCTCGCCCGGCTCGGCGAGGAGGGCAGCGCGCGCACCCTCAACATCGTGCACGGCGCGCAGGCCTGGGCGTCGACCGACCCGGACACCAGCCGCGTGTGGTGGCAGGACGTCGGCGTGCACCAGAACCTCACCCACGCCGTGCACCCGGATCCCCTGAGCGGCGCGCACTGCTGGCACCAGAAGGCCCTCTCGGTGCGCAAGGCGGCGCCGGGCGAGCGGCACGGCGACGTGTGGGTGGACACCGAGGCCTCGATGCGCGTCTACCGCGAGTGGCACGCGCTCTCGCGATCGGCCGTCGATCACAGCCCCGACGGCACCCGGCGCCCGCTCTGGCTGAAGCGCCCCCTCAAGCCGGTCGCGAACGCGTATCGTCTCCCGGAGAAGCCCTTCGGAAGGTAGACGCATGGATCCCTCCTCGCGCGCGCAGGCGCGCTCGCTCGGATACGCCCTGCTCGCGGAGCTGCTCGAGCGCGGAGTCACGGACGCGACGCGCGACGCGGCGACGGTGAGCGACGCGATGGCGGCCGCGATCGAGGCTGGTGACGCGGACGGGCTCGCCGCCGATCACGAGCGCGCGTTCGGCTGGGCCGCGCCGCCCCTCGCCGGCTTCTACCTCGACCCCGAGCGGCTGGTCGGCGGACCGCGCACCGACGCGCTCCTCGCGCTCTTCGACGCGGCCGGCTACGCGCCCGACCTGCGCAGCCGCGACGCCGAGCACCTCTCGGTCACGCTCCGCGCGCTCGCGTTCCTGAGCGGCGCCGAGGCCGACGCCCGGGAGGACGGCCACGAGGGCGCGGTCGAGCGGGTCGAGGCCCTGGCGCGCCGCCTCCTCGACGAGCACGTGCTGCGGTGGCTGCCGATCTTCGCGCTCGCGGTGCGGCGGACCGCGCTCGCCTTCCCGGTGGCGCTGGTGGACGAGCTCGAGGCGCTGATCGGCAGCCACCGCGAGGCGCTCCCGGGGGCCACGCCGGCCTTCGCGCTGCCCGACGCGCCGCCCCTGCTCGAAGACGACGAGACTGGCCTCCGCGAGATCGGGGCCTACCTGTCGGCTCCGGCGCACGCGGGCTTCGTGCTCACGCGCGAAGACGTCGCGCGTCTCGGCCGCGGGCTGAACGTGCCTCGCGGCTTCGGGGATCGTACACAGCTCATCGTGAATCTCCTCCGCAGCGCGGCGCGCTTCGACGCCCTCGACGCGCTCCTCGAGGCGCTCGAGGGCGAGGCGGCGGACCAGCGCGATCGGCTGACGTCGTGGGGTCCGGCCACGACTGCGTGGCGGGGACGGATCGACGAGACGCTCTCGATCCTGCGCGCGCTCCGCGAGCGAGCCGGAGCCCTGCCGTGAGCGAGGCGAACGGCTGGCGCGAGCGGCTCTTCCCGTTCGTCGACCTCGCCGGCTACGACCGCGAGGCGCTGCTCCACGACCTCAGCGCCTCGGCCACCGTGACCTTCATGGGCATCCCGCAGGGCGTCGCCTACGCGGTGATCGCCGGCCTGCCTCCGGCGATGGGCCTCTACGCCTCCTGCATCCCGGTCATCGTCGGCTCGTTCTTCCGCTCCTCGCGCCACGTGGTCACCGGGCCGACCAACGCGGTCTCGCTCCTGGTCGGCACCGCGATCGCGGCCGCCGCCGGCACCGACGTCGTCGGCACCGCCCTCCTGCTCGCGTTCCTGGTCGGCGGCATCCAGCTCGCGGCCGGCCTGCTCCGCCTCGGCGTGATCGTCGACTACATCTCGACCCCGGTCGTCATCGGCTACATCACCGGGGCCGGCATCCTCATCGGCATCGGCCAGCTGCCGAACCTCACCGAGACCGCCGGCGCGAGCGGCAACGCGTTCCGCAAGATCACCGTCTGGGCCTCGCACGCGGCCGAGGCGAACTACGCGGCCCTCGCGATCGCGGGCCTGACCGCGCTCGGCATCGTCGGCCTCCGGCGCTGGAAGCGCGGCCTGCCGGGCGCGGTGATCGTGCTCTCGGTGATGACGGTCGCGAGCTTCCTCTTCGACTTCCGCGCGCTCGGCCTGCGCCGCATCGCCGACCTCGCCCGCGTGCCCACCGGGCTGCCGCCGCTGACCTTGCCGGGGAGCGACTGGAGCTTCGACGACGCGATGACGCTCCTGCCGATCGCGGTCGCGGTCACCGTGCTCTCGCTCGTCGAGTCGTCCGCGCTCGCCCGCGCCATCAGCGCCCGGAGCGGCCAGCGCCTCGAGCTGTCCACCGAGTTCGCCGGCCAGGGCCTCGCCAACCTCGCGGCCTCGTTCTTCGGCGGCTACCCGTGCAGCGGCAGCCTCTCGCGCTCGGCCATCAACCACCAGAGCGGCGCCGAGACCCGCCTCGCCGGCGTCTACAGCGGCGTGCTCATGATCGTCGCGCTCCTGCTCATCGGCCCGGCGGTGAACTTCACCCCGATCGCGGCCCTCGCCGGGCTCCTGCTGGTGGTCGCGGTCGACCTCGTCGACTGGCGGCGCATCCGCCGCATCCTGCGCGGCCGCCCCTCGGACGCGGCGGCGTTCCTGATCACGGTGGCCGGCACCTGGGTGCTCCGGCTCGACCACGCCATCTACGTCGGCGTCGTGGTGAGCCTCGTCCTCTACCTGCGGCGCTCGCGCATCCTCACCGTGCACCACGTCGTCTTCGACGAGATGGGCCGCGTCTTCGAGCTGCAGTTCGACGACCCCAAGGGCGAGGAGCTCGCCTGCAGCCGCATCCGGATCATCAACGTCGAGGGTCAGCTCTTCTTCGGCGCGGCCGGCGAGCTGACCGAGGCGCTCGAGGCGCAGATCAACCACAAGGCGATCAAGGCGGTGGTGCTCCGGCTACGCCGCGCGCGCAGCATGGACGTGACCACGGTGGCCATCCTCGAGGCCGCGGCCGCCCGCATGGCCGCCGAGGGGCGTCACCTCTACCTCTGCGGCATGCGCAAGAAGGCCGACGAGCTGCTCGAGCGGACGGGGGCCAAGGAGCGCATCGGCGAGGACCACGTCATCCCCACCAAGAGCACGCTCACCTGGTTCGAGGCGGCCGACGTCGCCCTCGCCCGGGCGCTCGAGGAGATCGGCGAGCACGACTGCGGCGACGAGTGCCCGGTGGTGCGTCACCTCGAGACGCACGACTTCACGCCGATCTCTGCACCGAACGCGGCGCAATGAACGCGCGCACGACGTAGTGCAGCACCGACACGGCGCCGAGGAACGCGACGCCCATCGCCATCTCGCCCAGCAGCGGGTGGCCGACGAAGCCGAGGATGAGCGCCGAGAACTGCGCGAGCGTCGCCGCCTTGCCGGGCACCCCGGCGGTGAAGTCCACCCGGCTGCGCTGCGCCTCGGGCGCGAAGCGATAGACGATCATCAGCGGCGCGAGCAGCAGCTCCCGGGTCAGCAGCGCGACGACGATCCAGAGCGGCGGCTGATGCACGAAGAAGAGCGCGCTCACCGCCGACGCCACGAAGATCTTGTCGGCGAGCCCGTCGAGCGCCGCCCCGCGCGCCACCGACGCAGCGAACGCGCCGCGATCCGACGCCGCCCAGCGCCGCGCCGCCCACCGACGCATCACCCAGCCGTCGGCGAGGTCGGTGATCCCGGCGACGCCGAGCACCGCCAGGACCCAGAGCGGGGACTCCGGCGCGACCCAGATCAACCCGGCGAGCGGCACCCGCGAGAGGCTCAGCGTATTGGCCACGATCCGGCCGCTGTCTTCGCGGGTCATCGTAAAGGACGTAATCGCAGCGGAAGAAAATACGAACCGCGGCAAGTTGGGCCCCTTCCTTCGAGGTGTTGGCTCTCGCAAAGCCGCAAAGCCGCAAAGAGGGACATGGCGCCGGGATGGAGCCTCGCCGCCAGCTCCACCCCGGCCGGTCAGACCGTCACCCTGCCGGCCCCCCTCCATCCCGCGGCCCCCAACCCCTTTGCGGCTTGGCGGCTTTGCGAGAGTGATTTCCCTCCCGATCAGAGGCACTGCGGGACGGAGGCTCGCCGCAGGGTCCGACCCGGCCCCCTTCTGCGTGAGTAATTTCTTCCCTCCCGTTCAGAGGCAGTGCGCCACGAACGCGCCTCGCCAAAACGCCCCAGCGTAGCGCCGCACCACGGGGGGACTCGACGCGCCGCTCCGAGATCGAGCGCCGGCACGGATCTGGAAATCGCGGACGGCCGGAGGAACATCGATCATGAGCGAGAAGAAGGGTCGCCTTCGGGTGGAGGTGGAGACGCCGTCGGGGTCGCGTCACGTGGCCGAGGAGTCGCTGAGCACGAGCCTGATCGGGCTGTACGCCGAGGCGCGGGAGAGCGGGGGGAGCGCGTCGTCGCGGCTGCGGCTGCTCGACGCGGTGATGGAGAAGGGCAGCGCGCTCCTGCTCCGGGTGGCTGGGGCAATGAGCCGCAGCAGCTCGGAGTGAATCGCGTGAGGCTGCCTTGACCCTCTTCGAGCCCAGTGCGACGTAGAAGGCGTGTCGGGTGGGATCAGCGGGAGCGAGGCGAGGCGCCGGGCGGTGGTCCGCGGGGTATCCCGCGCGCTCGCCCGGGCGGAGCGCGCGTCCGACTGCCTGCTCCCGGTGCTCGAGGCGCTCGGCCGCGCGCTCGACGCGTCGCGCGCCGAGGTCCTGATCGCCGACCCCGGCGGCGCCCGCCTCGACACGCTCGTGAGCTGGCCGGACGTCGCCGCGCCGCCGACCCGCGGCACGATCGGCGAGGGGCTGATCGGTCGCGCCGCCGAGACCCAGCGCGCGCTCACCGACGACGCGAGCGTGGCGGTCCCGGTGCTGATGGGCGACGCGGTGGTCGCGGTGCTCACCGCCACCCTGGTCGACCCCGATCTCGACGAGCCGATGCTCGCGGTCCTCGAGGCGGTCGGCGCGCAGATCGGTCACGCGCTCCGCTCGGTGGAGCTGTCGCACCTCGCGTCGCTGGCCGAGCTGCGGCGGAGCGGGGTCGTCGAGGCGTCGCCGGATCCCATCGTCGTCATCGATCACAACGGGAAGGTGGTCGAGTGGAACGGCGCGGCGGAGCGGGTGCTCGGGCGCGTCGCCCACGAGGCGCTCGGCCAGCGCCCGGCCGCGCTCCTGGCCGCCCCGCGCTGGCGCCCGCGCGCCGAGCTCGTCTTGCACGCCGCCCTGCGGGCGGAGCGGCGCTGGCTCGGCCGGCCGCTCCCCGTGCGCGCCCGCCGCCCCGACGGAGTCGAGGTCGACCTCGAGGCGACGCTCGCGCTCTCGCACTCGCCGCGCGGGCTCGGGCTGACCATCTATCTCCGCGACTTGACCGAGGCGCGGCGGGCGCGGCGCGCGCTCACCCGGGCCCGGCAGCTGGCGGAGGAGGAGTCGCGCCGGCGGGACGACTTCCTCGCGCTCCTCGGGCACGAGCTGCGCAACCCGCTGTCGCCCATCGTCGCCGCGACCGAGGTGCTCGAGGGTCACGAGGACCCGATGGTCGAGCGGACCCGGGCGGTGATCTCCCGGCAGAGCCGGCAGCTGGTGCGCCTGGTCGACGACCTCCTCGACGTCTCGCGCGCCTCGCGAGGCAAGCTCGCGCTCGAGCTCGCGCCGCGCCGGCTGAGCGACATCCTCGACGTGTCCCTCGAGATGACGCGGGCGCTGCTCGACGCGCGGCGGCATCACCTCACCGTCGACGTCGACCCGGGGCTCTGGGTGCGCGCGGACGCGGCGCGGGGCAGCCAGATCTTCGCCAACCTCCTGACCAACGCCGCCCGCTACACCGACGACGGCGGCCGGGTGCGCATCACCGGGCGCGCGGAGGGCGCCGAGGCGGTGGTGCGGGTCTCGGACGACGGCCGCGGCATGACCCGGGCGTTCCTGGCGCGCGCGTTCGAGCCGTTCTCGCAGGGCGAAGGCCGCTCGCGCGGCGGGCTCGGGCTCGGGCTCGCGCTGGTCGCGCAGCTCGTCCGCCTGCACGGCGGCGCGGTGCGCGCGGAGAGCCCCGGCGAGGGCCTCGGCACCACGGTCGAGGTCCGGCTCCCGCTCGCGCTCGCGGACGGTCGGCACGACACCCAGCGGCCGCGCGCGGCCTCGGCGGTGCGGTCGGTGCTGATCGTCGACGACCACCTGGACTCGGCCGAGCTGCTCTCGATGGCGCTCTCGGCGCGCGGGCACCACGTGCGCATCGCCCCGGACGCCGAGACCGCGCTCGAGCTCGTCGCCCAGCTGACGCCCGACGTGGCCCTGGTCGACATCGGCCTGCCCGGCATGGACGGGCACGACCTCGCGCTCCAGCTCCGGGAGCGCTGGCCGGAGCACCGGATCCGCCTGATCGCCCTGACCGGGTACGGCGCCCAGGAGGATCGCTCGCGGAGCGCCGAGGTCGGCTTCGCCGCGCACCTGGTCAAGCCGGTCCGGGTCTCGGACGTCGAGGACGCCCTCTCCGAGGCTGTCGTCGACTGACGACACCCGTCGTCGTCGAGCGACAGCAGGCGAGGCGCGCGCGCGCCCGACCGAGCCCACGCGGCGCGCGGTACGGCGCTTGCCGAGGAGGGGCGCATGACGTCTCGCCTCTCCGCGCTGCTGTTCTTCCTCTCACTGTGCGTCGCGACCCCCGCCGCCGCCCAGTCCCGGCTCACCGGCGGCATGGATCTCCGCCTGCTGCGCCCGCCGGTCGACAGCAAGGGCCTGCTCACCCTGAACGGCACCGACATCCTCGGCGAGAACGCGCTGAGCTTCGGGCTGGTGCTCGACGGCGGCTTCGGCCTCGTGCCCTTCGAGGGCTTCGTGAACGACGGCACGGTGCGCGCGACCGACGCGGCCCGGACCGGGAGGCTGGTCGACGCGATGGTCACCGGCACGCTCCACGCGAACTGGGGCATCGCCAACCTCCTCGTCGTCGGCGCGCAGCTGCCGGTCAGCGTGATCAGCGGGCCGGACGTGACCGTGCCCGGGCAGCTCGAGGGCGGCGGCGGGCTCGCCTACCAGGGCTTCGGCGGCGTCGTGCTGCACGGCAAGATCCGCCTGCTGCGTCCCGATCGCGACGCCTTCGGGCTCGCGGCGAGCGTGCAAGTGGAGCTGCCCACCGGGAGCCCCTCGGAGTTCGTCGGCGACGGCACGCTCGCGATCGTGCCCTCGCTGATCGCCGAGTGGCGGCCGGCTCGCGCGCTCCGGATCGGGGCCGAGCTCGGCTACCGGCTCGCGGTCGCCGACGGCGCCACCCTGCGGGTGGGCGGCCGGACCGAGCCCGTCGATCCCGACGGCGCGGCCCAGGGCCCGGTGCTCGTCGACGGCCGCGGCCGGGACCTGCGCTACGAGGACACGCTCCGCTTCGGCCTCGGGCTCGGCTGGCGCTTCACCGACGTGACCGAGCTGGCGGTCGAGCTGATCGGCTCGCAGGTCATCGACGCGTGGGGCCACCCGCACGCGCTCTCGCTCGAGGCGCTGGGCGGGCTGAAGGTCTTCGTCGAGCGCAACAGCTACCTCCTGCTCGGCGGCGGCGCGGGCCTGCCCACCGGCGGCTTCCAGGCGGCCGACGTGCGCGGGCTGGTCGGCTTCGTCTTCGAGCCCTCGATGGGCGACCGCGACGGCGACGGGATGCGCGACGACGTCGACCGGTGCCCGGACGAGCCGGAGGACTTCGACGGCTTCGCCGACGAGGACGGCTGCCCCGAGCTCGACAACGACCGCGACGGCATCGTGGACGACGAGGACGCCTGCCCGATGGTGCCCGAGGATCGCGACGGCGACGCCGACGAGGACGGCTGCCCGGAGGGCAACGAGGGCGACCGCGACGGCGACGGGATCCTCGACGCCGAGGACCGCTGCCCCGACGACCCCGAGGACCTCGACGGCTTCGAGGACGCGGACGGCTGCCCCGACCTCGACAACGACCGTGACGGCGTGCTCGACACCGACGATCTCTGCCCGGACGACGCCGAGGACGTCGACGGCTTCCAGGACACCGAGGGCTGCCCCGACCCGGACAACGACGAGGACCGCATCCTCGACGTCGACGACCGCTGCCCCGACGAGCCCGAGAACTACAACGGCACCGAGGACGAGGACGGCTGCGACGACACCGGCGTGGTCGACTGGGAGGACGGCACGCTGCGCATGTTCGAGGAGATCCGCTTCGCCTACGACAGCGCCGAGATCCTGCCCGAGAGCGAGAGCCTGCTCGACGCGATCGCCGCCTCGATCCTCGGCAACCCGCAGATGCTGCTGCTCGAGGTGCAGGGACACGCCGACGACCGCGGCACCGACGAGTACAACATCGCGCTCACCCGGGACCGCGCCGCCGCGGTGGTCCGCGCCCTCTCCCGGCGCGGGGTCGAGCCCGAGCGGCTGCGGAGCGCCGGCTACGGCGAGCGCTGCCCCGCCATCCCCGGCACCACCGCCGAGGCGCGCGACGCGAACCGCCGGGTCGAGATCAAGGTGATCCGCGACGTCGACGGCCCCACCGGGGTCGAGGTCGCCTGCCCCGCCGGGCGCGAGCTCATCCCGCGGTGAGCGGCGTCAGAAGGTGCAGACCAGGCCGACGAAGAGGACGGCCGGGCCCGCGTCCGGGAGGCCCGCGATCGGGATCCGCTCGAGCTCGACGCCGGCGTCATCCGTCCGGACCAGCTCGCGGCCGGCGCGCGGCAGCCAGAGGATCGAGCCGTCGCGATCCCGCCACGCGCCGCCCCAGACGCCGGCGGGGTCGGTCGAGAGGGTCTGCTCGAGCGTCTCGAGGTCCAGGATCGCTCGCCGGTCCGAGTCGAGATCCCGGAACGAGAAGGTGCGCGGGCCGAGGGCGAACGAGCCGGTCCACGAGAAGGGCAGCGTGAAGGGTCGGTCCGCCTCGCCCGGGACCCGCAGCACCCCGGCCCCCGCGTCGTCGACCCGGTCGATCCAGCCGAGCGCGCGACCGCCGAGGTTGACCGGGTCTCCGCAGGGGCTCTCGGTCAGGCTGGTGGTGCCGTCGACCAGGGACACGTCGTAGCGCAGGCACTCGGTCGGCATGGAACGGGACGCGTTCCAGACCAGCCCGTCCCGGAAGAGCGCCGGCGTCGCGGTGAGCAGGCCGGTCGAGGCGCCGCCGACCGCGCCCTCGCACGCGCGCCCGGAGAGGTCGAAGAGCCACTGGGTGGGCGCGGTGCCCATCAGCTGGGTCGTCAGGCAGCGATCGGCGTCGAGCGTCGCCGCGCAGCTCGACGCGAAGAGCGGGCAGTCGAGCGCGGACTCGCAGGGCCCGGCGAGCGTCGAGCGGCAGCCGCGCGCGGGATCGCAGCGCTCGTCCGGGCCGCACATCGCGTCGTCGCCGAGCTCGAAGCAGACGCCGTCCTGGCAGCGCGCGGCGCCACACGCGGCGGCCGGGGCGGCGCAGTCTCCGTCGGCGCCGCAGGCGGGCGGCGGGCAGCGCTCGGGCGCCTCGGGCGTGCACGCGGGATCGACGCAGCGGCCATCGAGGCAGGCGCTCAGCGCGGGGTCCCCGGCCGGGCAGATCACCCCCGCGCAGTCCCGCGTGATCACGACGGTGACCCCGACCGCGCCGTCCACCCGGACCCGCACGTCGCGCGCGCCGAGCACCCGCCCCGACGCCCCGACGAGGCGCACGGTGACGGTGTGATCGCCGGGCGCGACGCCCTCGAGCTGGGCCAGCCGGGCGCCCTCGAGCAGATCGGTCCCGGCGGCGAGCGCGACCGCCCGCTCGTCCTCGCCGTCGATCGTCAGCCGCGCCTCGCGGACCTCGGTCCCGGCGGCGTAGTCGGTCCGGAGCGAGACGACGAGCGTGCCTTCGCCAGTGCAGGCGACCAGCCCGATCGCCGCCAGCCCCACGAGTCCGCAGCGCACGCGGCGAGGCTATCACGGCGCCGTGAACACGAGGCGCGCGTCGCCGGGCAGCTCGGCGGTGAAGCGGCGGAGCAGCGCGCGGCCGGCCTCGTCCTCCGGCTCGAGGCGCATCCACACCATCGTCTGCCGGGGCGCGTCTGCGGCCGGAGTGAACTCGCCGCCTCGCCAGGTGCCGACGTCGACGCCGTCCAGGCGCACCCGCAGGGCCCCCTCGGTCGCGCCCCGCACGTCGAAGTCGATCGCGCCGACGTCGGTGCGCCAGGGGAGCGCGTAGGTGAGGCCGGTGTCGGCGCAGCCCTCGGCGAGCGCCCAGGGGTCGATCTCGAGCGCGCCGTCCTCCCACTCGCCCTCTACCCAGGGCACCACTCGCTCGATGCCGAGCGGCCACCCGCGCGCGCCAGGCTCGTCGGGCTCGACGCGATCCCAGCGCTTCGACGCCTCGCGCAGCAGCCGCCGCACCGGCGCGGTCTCCTCGGCGCGCGGGCCCCAGGGCCAGATGCCGTGCGGATCCTCGTGCTCCTGCCAGGGCCGGTACATCCACACCAGCACGCCGTCGGTGCCGCCCTCCGCCGCGCGGCCGAAGAACGCCTCGAGCCAGCGCTCCCGCGGCGCGAACGGGCCATCGCCCCGGGGCACGCCGACCTCGCCGACCATCAGCGGCAGGCCGAGCGCGCGGGCCTCCGCGGCGCGGTGATCGAGCCAGTCGCCGAGCGCGGCCGGCGTGTCGGCGTCGACGAGGTTCTGCGGGTAGCCGTGGGTGTCCGCGTAGCCGATCTCCGGCAGCGCGTGGACCTGCCTCCAGTATCGCAAGGAGAGCTCACTGTTGTAGCCGATGTGCCCGGCCGCGATGAGGTGGTTCGGATCGAGCGTGCGGACCCGGGCGGACATCTCCCGCACCCAGGCCACCTGCGCGTCCCCCGCCTCGCAGGTCGGCGCGGACAGCTCGTTGATCAGCTCCCAGGCGAAGATCGTCGGGTCGTCGCGGTAGGCCACGCCGGTCACCGAGCTCACCCGCCCGACCAGCCGCTCGAGGTGCGCGACGTAGAGCGCCCGCGCCGCCTCGCTCTCCAGGGTCGCGGCCAGCTCCGCCGGGAGCAGGTGCCGGCGGCGCGGCGTGATCCCGGCCCAGCGCGCGAGCTGCGGGAGGCCGCCGCGATCGGCCCAGCGGTTGGCGAGCACCAGGATCACCCGCACGTCGTGGCGGCGCGCCTCCGCGAGCACCCGGTCGAGGTGCACGAAGGACTCCTCCACCCAGTCGTCGGGGCCGAGGCGGAAGGCCACGCTCCGGCGCCACGCCTCCTCGCCCTGGCTGGTCCCGAGCGCCCACACCCGCGCCAGCCGGACGCCGTCGTCGGCCATCGCCTCGATCAGGCGCGGCGCGTCCTCCCGGGTCTGGCCGCCGTGGATCAGCGAGGCGTTGACGCCCACGAAGCGCGCCGGCCGATCGCCGAGGTGGAACGCCCCGCCCTCGGCGCGCGCGAACACTCCGTCCTCGATCGACGGCAGCGCGGTCCGCGCCTTGTCCGGGGGCGGCGGCGCTCCCTCGGCGCAGGCCGCGAGCAGACAGGCGAAGACGAGACACGCGCGCATCGACCGCCCCGTTATAATGGAGTGTGCGCTTGAAGCCCGGAGCCGTGATCGGCGGGCGGTACCGCGTCGTCGCGAGGCTCGGCAAGGGGGGCATGGGCGAGGTCTGGCGCTGCGTCGACCTCGAGCGCGGCGCGGCGGTCGCGATCAAGACGCTGCACACCCTGCAGGCCGATCAGCGGCGGCTCTTCCAGCAGGAGGTGCACGCGACCGCGCGCCTCGATCACCCGAACATCGTCGGCGTCTACGACCTGGTGCGCGAGGGCGGCGAGCTGGCGCTGGTGATGGAGCTTCGCGACGGCCACCCGCTGCACCGCTGGTTCCCGCTCCCCTTCGAGGCGCTGCGGGAGGCGGCCTGTCAGGTGCTCGACGCCCTCGCCTACGCCCACTCGCGCGGGGTGCTGCACCTCGACATCAAGCCGGCGAACGTGCTGCTCGAGCCGGATCCGATCCGCGCGACCCTGCTCGACTTCGGCATCGCGCGGGCGTGGCGCGGCGAGGCCCCGGAGACCGGCGACGCCATCCTCGGCACGATGCCGTACATGCCGCCCGAGCAGCTCTTGATGTCGCACGAGCGGCTCGGCCCCTGGAGCGATCTCTTCGCGTTCGGCGCGACCCTGTACCGCATGGCCTCGGGCGTGCGCCCCTTCGAGGGCTGGGAGCCGGCGGAGCGGCTGCGGCGCCGGCCGGCCCGGATCGAGACCGTCGCCCCGCGCTGCCCCGAGGCGCTCGGCGAGCTGCTCGCCCTGCTCCTCGCGCCCGAGCCGGAGCGCCGCCCGAGCCACGCCGCCGACGTGCTCGCCGCGCTCCGGGAGCTGCCCCGGATCGACGGCCCGCTCGTGCGCCCGGGCGAGGACGAAGAGGACGAGACGACCACCGCCAGCGCCACCATCCCGGGCGAGCTGACGATCGCGAGCGGGCCGCCCGCCGAGCCGACCGGATCGCTCCCGCCGCCGGAGGCGCCCGAGGACGTGGCCGCGCCGGTCGAGGCGCCCGAGCCCGGCGCCTACGCGCTCTTCGGCCTGCGGGAGCTGCCGGTGCTCGGCCGGCTCGAGGAGCGCCGCGCGATCTGGGAGCAGCTGGTGGCCGCCCGCGAGCGCGAGGAGGTGCGGGTGGTCGTGCTGCGCGGGCCGAGCGGGGCCGGCAAGACGCGGCTCGCGCGGGACGCGATGGAGCGGGCGCACCAGGTCGGGCTCGCGCACACCGCCTGGACGTCGTGGCGCCGGGGCGGCCCGGAGATCGAGGGGCTGCGGCGGCTCGTGGCCCACGCGGTGTCGGCCGGCGGCGGGCGCAGCACGAGGCGGGTGATCGACTTCTTCCTCGCGCGCTTCCCCGGCCCCGACGACGCGCGCCTGCGCACCGAGCTGTCGCTCTTCCTCGCGCCGGGCGACGCGCTGACCGACGCCGACCTCGGCCTCCGGGTGACGACCGCGGTGCTCGGGCGGCTGGCGTCGGAGCGGGCGGCGGTGATCGCGCTCGACGAGGCCGACGCGAGCGGCGGCGTGGCCTCGGCGCTCATCCGGCGCCTGCGCGAGTCGGCGATCCCGTGCGCGGTGCTGCTGACCCTCGGCGACGCGGACGACGACGGCGCGCCGCCCGATCTCGCGCTGCGCCTCGAGACCCTCGACGACGCGGCGAGCGCGCGGCTGGTGCGCGGGCTGCTCGACGTGGACGACGCGCTCGCGACGCTGGTCGCGGCCCGCGCCGGCGGCAACCCGCTCGTCGCGACCCAGCTGGTGGAGGAGCTCATCGAGGACGACGCGATCGCGCGGGTCGGCGGGCGCTACGCGCTGCGGCCCGAGCGCGACCCGGCCGCGCTGCCCGCGGACCTCGACGCGATCTGGGCCCGCCGGGTGGCGCGCGCGGGCGTCGGCCTCGACCTCGCCGCCTTCGCGCTCACCCGGGCCCGGGTCGACGAGGACGTCGCCGGGCGCCTCGTCCGCGCGCGGGGCGAGGGGCTGGTCACCGATCTCCGGCGCGCCGAGCGCGCGGGGCTGCTGTCGATGCGCGACGGCGCGTTCGAGTGGGTGCACGCGTCGCTGCGCGAGCACCTGATCGCGCGGGTGCCCGACGCCGAGCGCGCCGCGCTGCACCGCGAGGCGGCCGACGCGCTCGAGGTCCGGGTGGGCGCCGAGGACGTGCAGGCCGAGCGGGCCGCGCACCTCCACGGGGCGGGCGCGATCGACGCGGCCTGCGAGGCGATGATCGAGGCGTGCGCGTGGAGCTCCCGGCGCGGCGAGGAGGCGGAGCGCGAGCGGCGCGCCGAGCGGCTCCTCTCGTGGGCGCGGACCGACGCGCACCGGGCCCGGGCCCACGCGGAGCTGGCCCACGTGGCGGTCGGGGCGCGCGACCTCGAGCGGGCCGAGGCGCACCTGGCGGAGGCGCGCGCGTGCGCCGCCGGGAGCGCGCGGCCCTGGGTGGCCTTCCGCGAGACCCAGGTCGCCACCTTCGCGCGAGACGCCGAGCGGGTGGAGCGCGCGGCGCGCGAGGCGCTGACCCTCGCCCGCGAGGAGGGCGACGCCGAGGTGGAGACCCTGGCCCTCGGCGCGCTCGGCCTCGCGGCCCGGCGGCGCGGCGATCCGGACGACGCGCGCGCGTGCTTCGAGGCCTGCGCGGCGCTGGCCCGGGCGAGGGGCGACCTCGTCACCGAGGCCCGCGCGACCACCCACCTCGGCAACCTCGCGCCGACCGAGAGCCTGCCGCTCTTCGAGCGCGCCATCGAGCTTGCGCAGCGCGCCGGCGCGCGCCTGGCGGAGCTGACCGCCCGGCAGGTGTACGCCGACGCGCTCTACGGCGTCGGAGAGACGACGCGCGCCTTCGCCGAGATGCAGACGGTCGTCTCGCACGCGCGCACGCTGGGCCTCCGGCCCTACCTCTCGATCTTCGAGATCCAGCTCGCGTGCTGGGCGCTGAAGGAGGGCGACGTCGATCGCGCCGCCCATCACCTCGCCGAGGCGGTGGACGCGGGCTGCGAGGACGGGAGCGTCGCCGAGCGCAGCATGTGCGCGGCGCTGGGGGCCGCGGTGGCCACGCTGCGCGGGGAGACGGCGAGCGCGCTCGGGGCGCTGTCCCGGCTCGCCGAGGTGCGCGGCGAGTACGACGAGCCGGAGCTGCGCGAGGTGCTCGAGGCGGCGCGCCCTCACGCGGAGGGCGCGCTCGCCGCGGCGATCGAGCGAGCGATCAGCCCCACCACTCCACCGACGTGATCAGCGCGCCGGAGAGGTTGAAGTAGAGGCTCGCGCCGCCGCCGTCGAAGCCGGACTCGTCGATGGCGTAGGTCATCGGGACCATGTAGCCGATGATCCGGCCGTCGCGGGTGATGCTGAACGGGCCGCCGTCCTCGTCGGTCTCGTCGAGGAACGCCATGTCGGTGCGGCCGAAGCGCTCGGCCTCCGCGTTCCACTGCTCACGCTCGCGCTCGGCGGCGGCGCGGATCGCCTCCGGCAGGTCGCGGAAGGAGACGGGGTCGAAGGCGTCGCTGCTGTCGATCGAGACGAGCTCGCCGGCCTCGTCGGCGACCTGTCCGATGAAGTCGTCGTCGGCGCGCGCGGCGCTGTCGCACTCCTCCATGCAGCCGTCCCACGGGCCCTCGTCCCAGGCGCCCTCGGTCGCGGCGCAGGTCGCGCGGCAGGCCTCGACGGTGCCCGCGGCGTAGTCGGCGCCGCCGCAGTCGACGTGCCCCTGCACCAGCTCGAGGCAGTTGCCGTTGTAGCCGCTCCAGCAGGCGTTCGCGGCGGTGTTCTCGATCTCGTCCGAGCTGTAGTAGCCGCCGATCTCCTCGCAGCCGGAGAGGCAGCTCGTCATCACCCCGAGGCAGGCCTCGCTCTGGTCGGCGAAGAAGGGCAGCTGCCCGATGATCGTGTCGCAGGCCCCGGCGTCGTCGGTGCACGCGTCGGCGCAGGGCTCACCCTGCGAGGCGAGGCAGCCCTCGAAGATGCTGCGGGCGCGGGCGTCGGCGACCCGGCCGTCCCAGCTGGGCAGCTCCGCGAGCGCGCAGTCCGCCGCGTCCTGGATGCAGAGGCTCTGACGCGCGATCGGGTCGACCGGCACGCCGTCGCAGGCGCCGCCGGTGCAGGCGGTCTCCAGGACGAAGCCGCCGGCGCCCTCGCCGCGGTAGGCCTTCACGAGGATGTGGTGCTCACCGCCCTGCTCGAGGGTGTAGTCGAGGGTGACGGAGTCGGCGGTGACGTCGAACGAGGCCGGCCGCAGGAACACCTCGGTGCCGCGGTAGAGGTAGGCGGACGGCCGGAGATCGCCGCTCGTGCGGCGCACCGTGAGCCGGATCTGGTCGCCCTCGTCGAGCGCGATCGCGTAGAGCACGAGCCCGTCGCCCGACGTCTCGCCCATGGCCCGATCGCCGAGCCGGAGGGTGGTCGCCCCGAACGCGCCGTCGGCCTTCGCGGCGGCGACCGCCCCGGGCTCGAGCTCCGGCGTGCTGGGGTCGAGGCCATCGGCGGCGCAGCCACCGAGCGAGAGCACGAGCATCAGGATCGTGACGAGCTTCTTCATCGGGTTCCTCCTGCGCCGCCCCTCCTCAAGGCGCGTGCCAGGCCAACCGCGGGTGTCGATCCGCCCCACCGGGTGGCCACTCGAGTGGCCGTGGCGCCTCGGCGGAGCGCCCGCTGCTCCACCCGGTGACGCGACGGTGACGACCTTCACGTCGCGTCGTCACGGCCGTACGGGATCGGCGTGTCCGCCCCCGATCTCGCGCGCTTCGCGGTCGACTCGCTCGATCTGCTCTGCATCGCCGACGACAACGGAATGTTCCGCTGGGTCAACGCGGCGTGGACCCGCCTGCTCGGGTGGTCCGAGGACGAGCTGAAGGCGAGGCCGTTCCTCGACTTCGTGCACCCCGAGGACGTCGAGGCGACCCTCGCCGAGGTCGCCACCCTGAGCGAAGGCGTGCCGACCATCCGGTTCATCAACCGATACCGGACGAAGGACGGCCGCTACGTGTGGCTCGAGTGGGTGACGCGCCCTTACGAGGGCGGGCTGCTCTACGCGATCGCGCGCGACGTGGGCGAGCGGCAGGTCGAGCTGCTCGAGTCGCGGCGCCGGGTGCGGCTGCTCGAGCTCGCCGAGCAGGTCTCGCGGACCGGTCACTGGCGCCTCGGCGTCGCCGACGAGCGCCCCCACTGGTCGCCCGAGGTCTACCGCATCCACGGGCTCGACCCGACGCAGCCGCCGCCGCTCGTCGCCGACGCGATCGACGCCTATCACCCCGAGGACCGCGAGCACGTGAACCGACACGTGGCGGTCGCGATGGAGCAGGGCCGCGGCTTCGACTTCGAGCTCCGGCTGGTGCGCGCGGACGGCGAGGTGCGGCTCGTGCACTCGCTCGGGCGCACCGAGCTGAACGACGCCGGCGAGGTCGAGGCGCTCTTCGGCGTCTTCCGCGACATCACGGACGACGCGCGCCTGCGGGCCTGGCGCAACCGGGAGCTGGAGGCCTTCGCCTACGCCGCCGCGCACGGGCTGCAGGGCCCGCTCGAGACGGTCGTCGGCCTCGCCACCATCCTCGCCGAGGAGGCGGAGGCGCTCCCGCCCCAGGCCGGCGGGCGCGTCCAGCGGCTCGGCGAGGGCGCGCGTTACCTGCGCCGGCTGGTCGACGGAATGACCGCCTTCGCCTCGACCCACGTGCGCGACGACGCGATGGAGGAGGTCTCCCTCGGCGACCTCGT
Organism: Myxococcota bacterium; assembly: GCA_036149055.1. Classification (GTDB taxonomy): domain Bacteria; phylum Myxococcota_A; class Polyangia; order Polyangiales; family Sandaracinaceae; genus JAVJQK01. The sequence goes on from JAYZQJ010000002.1 coordinate 33,103, forward strand.
CCGCGCCGCCGCCGAGACCCTGCGCGACGCGCCCCACCTCGCCCTCGAGGTCGGCCCGATGCCGACCGTGCGGGTCGACCCGGCCCGGCTGCGCCTCGTGTTCGAGCACCTCTTCGACAACGTGGTCCGCCACGCCGGCGGCGCGCGCCGGGTGACCGTCTCGGCGCGCCGCGAGGGCAGCACGCATCACCTCGAGCTCACCGACGACGGCGTGGGCTTCGACCCCGCGCACGCCGAGCGGGTCTTCGGCCTCTTCCAGACCCTCGCCCCGCGCGCCGCGGAGGACGAGCGCCACACCGGCCTCGGCCTCAGCGTCTGTCGGCGCGTGATCGAAGGCCACGGCGGCCGGATCCACGCCTCGCCCCAGCTCGGGGCCGGGGTCACGATCGGCTTCACGATCCCCGAGCGCGCCTGATCAGCCGTAGCGATCGGCGATGCGCTCGACCGCGGCCCGGGTCAGCGGCTTCACGAGGTACTCGGACACCGCCGCGTGGCTCGACGCGCGCTCCAGATCCTTCGGCGCGCTCGAGCTGCTGAGGATCAGCACCCGGCTCGACGCGATCGCCGGCCCGAGCGCGTCGAGGAGATCGAAGCCGGTCGCGCCCCCGAGGTTGACGTCGAGCAGGATCAGCGAAGGCAGCGCGCCCCCTCGGAGCAGCGTCAGCGCCTCCGGCACGCTCCGCGCGGTCAGCACCTGCCCGAAGCGGCCGGACCGCTCGAGCCGCAGGGTCGCGATCAACAGATCGTCCGGGTCGTCCTCGACCACGAGGACGCTCGCGCGCTCGCGCTGCTCCACCGCGCCCATCACCCGGACCCCGAACGGCGGCGCGCCCGGGGGCTTGAGGTCACTCCAGCTCGTGGCGCTGCTTGAGCTTGATCAGGTAGGTGCGGTCCATGCGGCCCTCGCGGGCGGCCGCCGACACGTTGCCGTCGTTGCGCTCGAGCAGGCGCTGCACGTAGCGGCGCTCGAACGCGTCGAGCAGCACCCGGCGCGCGTCCTTGTAGGGCTGCGCGAGGAGCGCGTCGTCGAGCGCCGCGTCTCCGCCCGTCGGCTCGGCGGTGAAGAGCGGCGGCGTCTCCCCCATCGCGAGCGTCGCCTCCACCACGTTGCGCAGCTCGCGCACGTTGCCCGGCCAGCGATGCCGGCAGAGCGCGGTCAGCGCCTCGGCCGAGAACACCTCGCTCACCGCGCCGTCGTGGCCGGCCTCGCGCAGGAAGTGCTCGACGAGGAGCGGAACGTCCTCGAGGCGCTCGCGGAGCGGCGGCAGCTCGAGCACCACCACCGCGAGCCGATAGTAGAGGTCGAGCCGGAACGTCCCCTCGTTCACCTCGGCGCGCAGATCCCGGTGAGTCGCGGCGACCACCCGCACGTCGACCGAGACCTCCTTGCGCCCGCCGACGCGCCGGAAGCGGCCGCGCTCGAGCACCCCGAGGAGCGCCGGCTGGAGCTCCGGGCTCAGCTCGCCGATCTCGTCGAGGAAGAGCGTGCCTCCGTCGGCCCGCTCGAACGCGCCCTCGTGCTGCCGGTCCGCGCCGGTGAACGCGCCCTTCTCGTGCCCGAACAGCTCCGAGGCGACCAGCGCCGGCGACAGCGCCCCGCAATCCACGGTGACGAACGGCCCGCCGCTCCGCCGCGACTCCTCGTGCAGCGCGCGCGCGACGAGCTCCTTGCCGGTCCCCGACTCCCCGACCAGCAGCGCCGGCATCTCCGCCTTGGCCGCCTTGCCCACCCGCGCCATCAGCCGCCGCATCACCGCCGTGCGCCCGCGCAGCCCGGCCAGCTCGTCTCCGTCGAGCAGCTCCAGCGTCACCCGCGCGCCGTCCTCCACCCGGATCGTCGTGTGCCCGAGCGAGAGCGTCGCCCCCGGCGGCACCGTCGCCCGCTCGATCCGCGCCCCCGCGAAGCGCGTCCCGTTGGTCGACCCGAGATCGACCACCCGCACCCCCTCCTCGCCGCGCCGCAGCTCGAGGTGATACCGGCTCACCGTCGGATCGGCGAGCACGAGATCGTTCCCCTCCGCCGACCCCACCGTCAGCGCCTCGCCCGCCCCCCCCCCCCCCGCCCCCCCCCCCCCCCCCCCCCCCCCCCCCCCCCCGCGGGGCCGGCCCC
>JAYZQJ010000003.1:0-26947 GCA_036149055.1 Myxococcota bacterium
CCAATGGGGGGAGGGTTTGCCCCAAACCCTCCAGCAAGAAGCAGCGCGAGCCGCAGGGCCCCCAGCGCCCCGCGCTGGGGTCGCGGGGCCAGCGCGCGAAGCGCGCGAGGCCCCGACGGAGTCGGGAGGGGGGCCCCATTGGGCTTTGCCCAATGGGGGGAGGGTTTGCCCCAAACCCTCCAGCAAATCACAGAATGTCGTATTCCTTCAGCCGCCGATAGAACGTGCGGCGGGCCATGCCCAGGGCCTTGGCGGCGCGGACGCGGTTCCAGCTCTCGGCCTCGAGGGCCTCGAGGATGCGGCGCTTCTCGGCGTCCTTGAACTCCTCGACGCTCGACGGGGGAGGGGCCTCCATGGCGGTCGGGGGGCGGGACGCGCCGGGCTGGGAGAGCGCCTTCTCGAGACGCGGCGGGACCGGGAGGCTGGTGCCGTCGTCGGCGAGGGCGAGGTCGTCGAGATCGATCACGTCGCCCTCCGCCATCACCCAGGCGTTGAGCAGGAGGTGCTCGAGCTGCCGGACGTTGCCGGGGAGAGGGTGGGTCGCGATGCGGCGGATGGCCTCGCGGGAGATGCGCTTGGGGGGCGCGTCGTCGCGCTCGGCGAAGACGGCCAGGAAGTGCTCGCAGAGCAGGGGGATGTCCTCCACGCGCTCGCGGAGCGGGGGCAGCTGGAGCTGCACGACGTTGAGCCGGTAGAAGAGGTCCTCGCGGAACTCGCCGCCGTCGACGAGCTTCTCGAGCGACTTGTTGCTCGCCGCGATGACCCGGATGTCGACCTGCACCTCGTGCTCGCCGCCGACCGGACGGACCTTGCGATCCTGCAGGACGCGCAGGAGGTCGACCTGCATCTTGGCCGGCATGTCCCCGACCTCGTCGAGGAAGAGGGTCCCGCCGGACGACTTCACGATCACGCCCTCCCGGTCGCGGTCGGCGCCGGTGAAGGCGCCGCGCACGTGGCCGAAGAGCTCGCTCTCGAGGAGGGCCTCGGGGATCGCCGCGCAGTTCAGGGCCACGAACGGCTCGCGGGAGCGGCGGCCGCTGAAGTGGATGGCGCGCGCGATGAGCTCCTTGCCGGTGCCGCTCTCGCCCTGGATCACGACCGGGACCTCGGCGTCGCGCACCCGGTCGATCACCGCGAACACGCGCCGCATGCGCTCGCTGCGGCCGACGATGCCGTGGCGGTCGTTGGCGGCGCGGAGCGCCTCGCGGGCGCGGACCAGCTCGCTCTTCGCCTCCTCGAGCTCCACCGTGCGCGCGTCGAGCAGCCGCTCGATCTCCTCCTTCGCGCCGGCGAGCTCCTCGTTGGCGCGCTCGAGCTCCTCGCGCCGCGCGTCGAGGCTGGCCAGGAGCCGGGCGTTCTCGAGCGCGATCGCCGCCTGATCCGCGAACGCCAGCAGGAGATCGAGGTCGGCCTCGCCGAAGCGCCCGCGGCGCATGCGGTGCTCGAGGTAGAGCACGCCGACCGTGCCCGAGCGCCCGCGGATCGGCAGGCACGCGACCGACTTGAGCATCAGCTTGTGCACCGAGAGGTACTCGCTGAGCCGCATGTCGTTGCGGGCGTCCACCGTCAGGATGGGCTCGCCGTCGATGAGCACGGCCTCCGCGATCGAGCGGCTGAAGGCCACGTGCGGGTCGTCGGGGTTCGCCGCGTCGCGCACCGTGTGCGGCAAGAGCACGTCGTCCTCGTCGATGAGGAGCACGAAGCCGCGCTCGGCGCCGCTCAGCTCGATCGCGCAGTCGGTGATGCGCTCGAGCACGCGGTCCACGTCGGTCTCGCTCGCGAGGCGCTTGAGGATCTCGAGCAGACGGGCGAGCCGTCCGTCGGCGAAGGGATCGGTCGGCTGCGGGCGAGGGCGGCGATCCCCTTCACCGGCGGCGCGGCGGCGCACGTGCTGCCTCCGCGCGTCGTTCCAGAAGCTCTCCCGGTGCTCGCGGGCGAGCGCGGTTGCGAGCGACTCGAGCACCTCGACCGCCTGCTCCCAGCTCCGCCGGGCGAGGAACTCCGCGCCGCGCTGCTCGTGCAGCCGCGCGAGCGCCGCGAACGCCTGCCAGGCCAGGTCGCGCGGGCCGTTCGCGAGCGCGCCGAGGAGCCGCTCGAGCTCGGTCACCGCGCCGTCGATGTCGCCGTTCGCGCCGCGCGCCCGCGCGAGCAGCAGCGCGAGCCGCTGGCGGAGACGCTCGAGCCCGCCGCCCTCGATGTGATCGCGCGCCTCCGCCAGCCGGGCCGCCGCCGCCGAGCTGTCGACCGGGCCGTCGCGATCGAGCAAGGCCTCGGCGGCGTCGAGGTAGGCGAGGGCGAGCGGCTCGGCGGCGTCCTCGCACTCGCGCAGCTCCCCGATCGCCTCGTCGAAGCGGCGCAGCGCCTCCTCGACGTCCCCGGCGCTCGCGGCCACCCGGCCCAGGGTGCGCCGCGCGACCGAGCGAGCCTCGGCCGGCGCCGTCCGCTGGTCGAGCACGCTGCGGGCCTCGTCGGCGGCCTCCGTCGACTGGCCGAGCCAGGCACGCGCCTCGGCGCGGCGGGCGTGGATGAGGGCCGCCTCGGCGGTGGCGTCCGCCTCGCCCGCGTGGGCCAGCGCCCGCTCGAACAGCTCGAGCGCGCGCCGCGGCGCCTCCCGGGCCATCTCCACCCGCGCGAGATCACGGGCCAGCCGCGCCGCGCTCGCCGGATCCGCGCCCTCGACCGCGCGCTCGAACAGCGCGTCGAGCGCCTCGGCCGCCTCGGCGAGGCGCCCCTCCAGCCAGTGCGCCCGCCCCTCCTCGAAGCCAACCATGGGCCCATGCTGGCACGCGGCTCATGCTTGCACAAGCAGGCACGTGCCAGGGCGCGGGGCACATTGTGCCGGATTGTTACTCGTCGGACTCCGCCGCGTCGTCCTCGTCGCCGTCGCCCGCGATGGAGCCGGGCCCCTCGTCGTCGACCGCGGCCGCGCCTTCGCCCGCCTCTTCGCCTCCGTCGTCGCCGCCCATGCCGGCCCGCCGGACCTGCTCGCGCGTGGCGTCGTCCGGCGCGCTCTGGCCGCGACGCTGATATCGGGGCGCCTCGCCGGGCCGCGACCAGTCGACCCAGTAGGCGCTGCGGTCCCGGACGTCGATGTGCACGAAGTGGCTGCGCGGGTAGAAGCCGACCCCGACCCGGTCGAAGCTCCGCAGGTAGTCGCGGACGGCGTGGTTCGGCACACCTCGCACCCGGATGTCGAGCGCGTGGCCGCGGGTGTGCCGGCTGCTCTCGCGGGTGTTGCCGCCGGAGTGGCGGTAGCCGCTGACGATCGTGATCTGGCGCCCCCCGAAGTGATCGGACACCCGGGCGAGGATCTCGACCAGCCGCGCCGGGGGGAGAGGCCCGAGCCGGCCGTTCCGACCCTGGAGGCGCGGGCGCATCATCTCGCGGAGCCGGCGCCGGGCGACCCTTCGGGCCCGGCCGCGGCGGTCGACCAGCCGGACGCGCAGCCGGCGATCGAGGGTGCGGCGGTAGAGCACGGCCACTCCCGGGTTGCGCGGCTCGCCCCAGCGGCGGGCGGCCTGCTGCCGCTCCTCGCTCGCGTCGAACCCGGGCAGCCGGAGGCGCTGGCCGATCTGGAGCGTGGAGCCCGCGCGCAGCCGGTTCAGGCGTCGCAGATCGGCCACGCTGCACTCGTGGTCGCGCGCGATGCTCGCCAGCGTGTCCCCCCGCGCGACGTAGTGGACGCCGCGCTCGGGGATGCGGAGCACCTGACCGGGCTGGAGCTGCGCGTTGCGCGACAGCCCGTTCGCGGCCGCGAGGCTGGCCACGCTGACCTGATGCCGCCGCGCGATGCGCGCGAGGCTCTGGCCGGAGCGCACCGTGTGCTCGCGCTGAGCCTCGGCGAGCCCGGCGGTGAGCGAGAGCGCGAAGAAGGAGAGGAGGGCGGCGAGCCAGCCGCTGCGGAGAGCCGTTGCCATGACGCGGCGACAGGGCTACGGGGAGGGCGCGGTCTGCGCAAGGAGCGGGTAGTTTTTTGGCGCGCGCGGCCTCGGGTGCGAGCTTCGACCGGTCGCGTCGCTCGTTGACAACCGAGAGGATCGCTCGAGGGTCTCTCCCAGATCGCGGCGGAAGGCCCGCCGATCGCCCCCCGAAACGCGGTGGGGCTCGAAACTGGCCTCAATTACGCTTAAATTAGGCGTAATTACGTGCAAATTATTCACTATTTCTTGACGATCAGGGGAATCAGGTAATGATGAGCACCGGCGCGGGAAACCCGCCGTGGAGCCCCATGGAGCACGAGGACGAGTCGCCGATGCTCGAGGTACCGCACCCCAGCGAGACCCGACGCACCCGTGTCGAGAACGCGGCGGCGAGCGACGGTGGAGGCGCCGTCGCGGATCACGGCGCGCGCGGCGCGTCGGAGCAGACGCCCACCGCCAGCTCCGAGCGCGGCCCGGAGCGCGGCCCGGAGCGGCTGGACGGGGAGGGCGCCAAGAAGAAGGCGCCCAAGAAGAAGCGGCCGAAGAAGGGCCCGGGCTCCAACCCCAACAACGTGCGCAAGCTGCGCATCGAACGGATGATGTCCAAGGCGGAGCTGGCCCGTCGCGCGAACCTCTCGGTGTTGACGATCGATCGCGTCGAGAAGGGCTACGGCTGCCGCATGGACACCAAGCGGAAGATCCTCGAGGCCCTCGGTTTGAGCCTCGGCGACCGCGTCCGCGTGTTCGGCGAGGAGGAGTAGATGCCCGCCGATGCACCCCAGAATCGCGCTTTGTAGAAAAGAAGCGGTCTCCGCGCGCCCATGTAATCCTTCCTCGGTGCCGAACCTGGCACGGGATGGGGCGTAGGATGTCGGAAGGCAAGAACCTGGTCGGAGTCGACATCGGCTCGCATTCGATCAAGGTCGCGGAGATCAAGGAGAAGCGGGGCGGCGCCCGCTCCCTCGTGCGCTTCGGGTATCACCCGCTCCCGAGCGACACGATCGTCGACGGCCACATCATCAACTCCGGCGCCGTGATCGAGGGGCTGCAGAAGCTCTTCCACAAGGCGCGCCGGAAGGACGTCGCGCTCCGGGTCAGCGGTCACTCCGTGATCATCAAGAAGATCACGATGCCGCAGATGACCATCGCGGAGCTCCAGGAGCAGATCACCTGGGAAGCCGAGCAGCACATCCCCTTCGATCTCGCCGAGGTGCAGATCGACTGGCAGGTGCTGCAGCAGCGTCCGGATCAGGGGCAGATGGAGGTCCTCCTCGTCGCCGCGAAGAAGGAGGAGATCAACGATCTCACCAACCTCGCGGTCGAGGCGAAGCTCAAGCCGAAGGTCGTCGACCTCGACGCCTTCACCGTGCAGAACGCCTTCGAGGCCGGCTACGGCCCGCCGCCCGCCGATCAGACGGTGGTGCTGCTCCACGTCGGGGCCTCGCTGACGACGCTGAACATCCTCGCGGACGGCTCGACCTCGTTCACGCGCGACATCGCCAACGGCGGCAACCAGATCACCGAGGAGATCCAGCGCAGCCTCGGGATCAGCGCCGAGGAGGCCGAGGCCTACAAGTGCGGCGGCGACGGGCGCGGGCTCGTGCCGCGCGAGGTGCCGGAGATCATCGGCACGGTGGTCGAGCAGCTCGCGGGCGAGATCCAGCGCTCCCTCGACTTCTACCTGGCGACGAGCGGCGGCGGCGAGATCAGCCGGGTGCTCGTCTCGGGCGGCACCGCGAACATTCGCGCGCTGCTCGACGCCATCGAGCGCCGCTGCCGCGTGCCGGTCGAGCGCCTCGATCCTCTCCGTGTCGCGACCCCGGACAAGGGGGTCGACCCCGCGCTGCTGCAGGCGCGGGCTCCAGAGTCCGCGGTCGCCATCGGTCTGGCGCTCCGCAAAGAACGGGAGAAGCGGGCATGATCCGCATCAATCTCCTCCCTGGCGCGCGTCGGCAGTCGGCCTCGGGCGGCGGCGGCAGCCAGGGCTGGATCATCGCCTACCTCGTGGCCGCGGTGCTCACCATCGTGGTGCTCGTCGTGGTCTACATGGGCAAGAACCGCGAGCTCGAAGAGCAGGTCACGCGGAACAGCGCCCTGGCCAGCCAGGCCGAGGAGCTCGAGCAGCAGTCGGCCAACATCGAGGCGGTCCGCGCGGAGCTCGAGCAGAGCCGTCAGCTCGAGAACGTGGTCAGCGAGCTGCAGCGCGCGCGCTACGGCCCGACCGCGGTGCTCATGGAGATGTCGCGCATCCTCAGCGTCGGCGGCGGCCCCACGGTCGACCCGCAGCGCCTCGAGGAGATCCGCCGCCGCAACCCGCTCGCCGGCGTGAACGCCAACTGGGATCCGCGGCGGCTTTGGCTCCGCGAGTTCCGCGAAGAGGACCGCGAGTGCTCGGTGACCGGGCAGGGGCGGACCAACGAGGACGTCGCCGAGTTCCTGAAGCGGCTGACCCTCAGCGAGAAGTTCGAGGAGGTGCGCCTGGTGAAGACCGAGCACACCGAAGACAACGAAACCGGGCTCGACCTGATCGCGTTCGAGCTCGACTGCCGGGTGATCTACTGATGGCGACCGCGAAATCCAGCGGAGATCAGTCGTTCGCGCGCCTCCCCGCCGCGGCCAAGGCCGGGCTCGGGGTGGGGCTCGTGGCGCTCATCTGCGCCGTCTACTACTTCGCGCTGCACCTCAGCCTCGACGAGGACATCGAGGGGGCCCGCTTCCAGCACGTGCAGCTGGAGACGCGCATGACGCAGGCGCGCGAGCGGAACGCGGAGTACGTGCGGCTGCGCGAGCAGCTCAGCCAGCGCGAGGGGCTGGACCGCGCGAACCTCCGGGCGCTCCCGCAGGACGCGGAGACCGCCGCCTTCCTCCAGGACCTCAACCGCATCGCGGAGCTCAGCGGCCTGCAGATCCGGCTGGTCGAGCCGCGCCCCGAGGAGCCGGACGAGCACTACGTCAAGCTCCCGGTCAGCCTCCAGCTCACCGGCAAGTACCACCAGGTCAGCCGCTTCTTCTACAACGTCAGCCGCCTCGACCGCCTGATCAGCATGGAGAACATCCACCTCTCCAACCCGCGGGCCGAGGCGAACGAGCAGACCGACGGCTCCACCGTGGTGGACGTCGACGTGCTCGCGACCACCTACCGTCGTCCGGACGAGCCGGAGCCGCAGGCCGCGGCGCCGGCGCCGGCCGCAGCCCCGGGGACCTGAGATGCGGAAGACGACCCAGACGCTGCTCGCCTGCGCGCTCCTGCTCGGCCTCGCCGGCTGCGAGGAGGAGCCCATCCGGGTAGGGCGCTCGTTCCAGCCTCAGGAGCCGGTCGCGCCGGTCGCGCCGGGCGCCGCCCCGGGGGCGGAGGGCGCCGAGGAGGCGGACGCGGGCATCGCGCTGCCGCAGTACCGAGACGAGGACTTCGTCGAGGCCGACAGCAACCGCGACCCCTTCCACTCCTACGCGTCGATGTTCGTCTCGCGCGGCAGCGAGCCCGACCGCGGGAGCGGCCGCGACGTGGTCATGCCCGAGACCAGCATCGACGAGATGCGCCTCCTCGGCATCGTCAGCGGCGTCTCCAACCCGCGCGCGATGCTCGCGAACGCCGAGGGCGTCGGGCACACGGTCCGCCGCGGCGACTACATCGGCCGGTCCGAGGTGGTCCAGGCGGGCGGGACCGAGAGCCTGCCGGTCACGCTGAACTGGCGGGTCGACCGCATCCGGCCGGACTCGATCATCCTCGTCCGCGAGGATCCGACGGCGCCGAACCGGCCGCCGCTGACCCGCGTCATCCCGCTGCGCAGCGAGGACGAAGACGTCGCCCGGGGTGAGCTCCGGACCCGCACCGGGGCCGAGCCCGCCGCCGACTGACCTCGCCTCAACCCCTCTTCGCGGCCGCGCCTCACTTCGAGACGCGGCCGTTTTTTTGCGCCCCATCGCCCTCGCCCGCGAAGATTTCATTCGCATCCGTCCGAACGACGACGAGAGGAGCTCATGCGACGCAAGAAGGGTGTCTACGTCGAGCGCGGGTCCGGGAGGGCCGGCTCGATCACGAGGAGGCTACTGTACAGCCTGCTGGCCTTGGCCTTCACCACGCCGGCGGCGGCCCAATCGGAGCCGTCCGTCGTGCGCGCGTTGAGCGTGAGCGGAGACGCGGAGCGGGCGGAGGTCGTCCTCGAGGGCGACTTCGACGTGCCTCGCTACGCGGTGCGGACGCGTGACGAGGGCCGCGTGGTCGTGCTGGAGGTCGAGGGCGCGAGCCTGCCGGAGGAGGGCCTGGCCGTCTCCGGCGGCGCGGGGCTCGTCGACAGCAGCGCGAGCAGCACCACCGCGCGCGGCGTGGTCGTGACGCTCGGCCTGTCCCGTCCGGTCAGCCCGCAGGCGCGCGCCGGTCGAGGGCGGGTGACGCTGTCGCTCCGGCCGGTCGGCGTGGAGGCGCAGGAGCAGCCGAGCGAGTCGACCGGCGCCCCCGAGATCCGCGGGGTGCACGTCGAGCGGCGCGACGGACGCGACCGGGTGGTCATCGAGCTCGACCGCGCGGCGCGCTTCCGCACGCTCCCCATCGTGAGCGGGCCCGCCCGCCTGGTGATCGACGGCGCGCGGGTCGGGGAGGGCGTCGCCTCCGAGCTCCGCGTGGACGCCGGCGAGGACCTGGTGGTCCGCGCGGTGCGCGTCCGGGGCGGCGGCAGCCGCGCCACCGTCGAGGTCGAGCGTCAGGACGGAGCGCGCGGCACGGCCATCCGCGAGGGCAACCGCATCGTGTGGCTCTTCTCGGCCGCCGAGGGACGCCAGGCGCGCCCGACCTCGCGCAGCATCGCGCGGGAGCAGTGGGCCCAGCTGGACGACGAGGAGACCGTCGACGGTGAGGAGGTCGCGGCGTTCCTGACGGACGTGCCGATGCAGATCGGTCGCGCCCGTGGGTCGCGTCGCTACCGGGGCCGCCGCATCGACCTCGACTTCCACAACGCCGACATCCACAACATCCTCCGCCTCATCGCGGAGGTCGGCGGGGTCAACATCGTCACCAGCGACGACGTCAGCGGCACCGTCACGATCCGCATGCGGAACGTGCCCTGGGACCAGGCGCTCGACGTGATCCTGCAGGCCAAGGGCCTCGGCATGGTGCGCCGCGGCAACCTGATCCGCGTCGCGCCGCTCTCGACGCTCGAGAAGGAGCGCGAGCTGGCCATCGCCCGCCAGAAGCAGCAGGTGGAGCTGGCCCCGCTCGAGACGCGGCTGATCCCGGTCAGCTACGCCACGGCGACCGACCTCTCGCCGCGCGTGCAGGAGCTGCTGACCGGCCGCGGCAACGTCAGCGTCGACGAGCGCACCAACGTGCTCATCGTCCGCGACACCATCGACAGCCTCGACGACATCGAGGAGCTCGTCCGCACCCTCGACACGCAGACCCCGCAGGTCCTCGTCGAGGCGCGCATCGTCGAGGCCACGAGCCAGTACGTGCGCGACGTCGGCATCCAGTGGGGCGGCAACGTCATCGCGTCGACCGCCACCGGCAACCCGACCGGGCTCATCTTCCCGGCCAACGTCGGCGTCACGGGCGGCAACTACGACCAGAACACGCCCACGCAGGGCCTGACCCCGTTCGCGCCGGCCGTCCCGACGCCGAACTACGCGGTCAACCTGCCGGCGACCACGAACACCGGCAACGGCGGCGCGCTCGGTCTCACGCTCGGCAGCCTCGGCGGCACGGTGAACGTCAACGTGCGCCTCAGCGCCGCGGAGTCGACCGGCGTCGTCCGCATCATCAGCTCGCCGCGCATCCTGACCCTCGACAACCACGAGGCGCACATCGCGCAGGGGACGCTCATCCCCTACTCGCAGATCAGCGCGCAGGGCGTCCAGACCGCCTTCCAGGAGGCCAAGCTGGAGCTGCGAGTCACCCCGCACGTCACCGCCGACGGGTCTGTGTCGATGCACGTCAAGGTGACGCGCGACGAGCCCGACTTCACCCGGACCTCGGCCCGCGGTGACCCCACGATCCTCAAGCGGGAGGCGGAGACGCACCTGCTCATCGAGGACGGGCACACCGCGGTCATCGGCGGCATCTACACGCGCAACACGGGCCGCAACGTCGACCAGGTGCCGTTCTTCGGCGACATCCCGATCCTCGGCGTGCTCTTCCAGCGCCGGCGTGTCCGGGACGAGCGCAACGAGCTGCTCATCTTCCTGACGCCGCGCATCGTCAACCGGGCCGAGTCGCTGAGACGCTGACTCGAGCTCGCTCTCGCTCCGAAGCCGCCGGCCTGCGAAGGTCGGCGGCTTCGTCGTTTCGGCGGTAGGATGCCCGCCATGGATCGCTGGATCTTCCTCTCGGGCATGATGGGCTCGGGCAAGTCGACGGTGGCCCTCGAGGTGGCGCGACGCGCGGGCGCGGAGGCGGTCGACCTCGACGCCCGGATCGTCGCGGCGGCGGGCAAGAGCATCCCGGAGATCTTCCAGGCCGAGGGGGAGGCGGGCTTCCGGGCGCGCGAGTCGGAGGCGCTCGAGCGGCTGCTCGCGGAGCGCGGGCCGAAGGTGGTCGCGCTCGGCGGCGGCACGGTGCTTCGGGCGGAGAGCCGGAGGCGGCTGCTCGATCGAGGCGTGCTGCTGACCCTGTCGGCGTCGGCGGAGGAGCTGGCGCGGCGCGTGGAGGGCAACGCGGACCGTCCGCTGCTGTCCCGGGGAGAGACGGTGCGGGTCGTCGAGGCGCTGCTCGCCGAGCGCGAGGGGGTCTACGCCGAGTGCCACGCGACCGTGCCGACGACGGACCGCGACCCGGGCGCGATCGCCGACGAGGCCCTGCGGATCGCCGCGCGGCCGCCGATCCCGGTGCCGCTCGGGACGCGGACCTACCGCGTGGAGGTCGGGCGCGGCCTGCTCGCGGGGCTCCACGCGCACGTCGCCGCGCGTCTCCCGGGGGCGGTGGTGCTCGTGACCGACGAGAACGTGCGCGCGCCGTGGGCGGAGCGAGCCGCCGAGGAGGTGCGGGCGGCGGGCCGTGCGCTGACGACCGTCGTGTTGACGCCCGGCGAGGAGCACAAGCGCATCGCGGCCGTCGAGCGAATCTGGGACGCGGCCCTCGAGGCGCGGATCGACCGCTCCGGGGCGGTCCTCGCCGTGGGCGGCGGGGTGGTCGGCGACCTCGCGGGGTTCGCGGCCGCGACCCTGCTTCGCGGGATCCGTTTCGCGCAGTGCCCGACCAGCCTGCTCGCGATGGTCGACGCGTCGGTCGGCGGCAAGACCGGCTTCGACCGGGACCAGGGCAAGAACCTGGTGGGCGCCTTCCACCAGCCCGAGCTCGTGCTGTGCGACGTCGACACCCTCGAGACCCTCCCGGACGAGGAGATCTCCGCCGGCCTCGCGGAGGTGGTGAAGGCCGCCTGGATCGACGGGGAGGCGGCGGTCGCGGCGCTCGAGGCGGACGCGGACGCGCTCGTGGGCCGCGACCCGGAGGCCCTGGAGCGCGCCATCCGGCGCTCGGTCACCCTCAAGGCGCGCGTCGTCGCCGAGGACGAGCGCGAGGCCGGTCGGCGCGCGGTCCTGAACCTGGGGCACACGGTGGGGCACGCCATCGAGGCGGCGCGGGGCTACCGGGGCATCCGGCACGGCGAGGCCGTCGCTCTGGGCATGGTCGCGGCGTTCCGGGTGGCCGGAGCGCTCGGTGACGCCGACGCCGTGGCGCGCGGCGAGCGGGTGAAGGCGCTGCTGTCCCGGCTCCGGCTGCCGATCGACCTCGACGCCTGGCTCGTCGACGGCACGCTCGACTGGATGGCGCACGACAAGAAGCGGGCCGGCGGTCGGGTCCGCTTCGTGGTGCCCGCCGCGCCGGGGGAGGTGTCGCTGGTCCCCCTCGCGGTCGAGCGAGTGGCCGAAGCGGTGCGCGGGGGATGATGCGGTTATTTGGTGCCCGGGTAGCGGCCTCGCTACAGTGATCGCCGTGCGCCCGAACGCCTCGGGCCGACGGAGGAAGCATGTCGCGCCATCGCTGGATCATCGTCTCGCTGCTCACCGCGCTCGCGGGATGCGCGCCGGGCAACCCCGGGGGCGTCGTCCTGAACGTCGTCGAGCCCGACGACCAGTGTGTCCTGGCGGTCGGCAACAACGCGAGGGCCGTGGGCGTCTACGACCCCGGCAGCGGGCAGGGCTACGACGCGACCCTCCGCGTGGCCAACCAGCTCATCAACCTGAGCTCGACCGGCGCCGCGGGCGGGACGTCGGGGGTGCCGATGGCGGATCCGAACGTCATGCAGGTGACCGCGGCCGAGATCGAGCTGCAGGACATCCAGGGCAACCCGATCGGCGGCTTCGGGAACCCGTACCGCGTTCCGGTGGGTGGGAGCCTGCTGCCGAGCTCCGACGGCATGGCCTTCGGCGAGGGCCTGGTGGACGTCGAGGTGATCCCGCCGGGCGTCGCGCCCCTGCTCGCCGGCTTCGTCGGCGCCTCGGTGGTGGCGGAGATCACGCTCTTCGGCCGGACGCTCGGCGACGCGGCGGTCGAGTTCCCGCCGTTCGTGTTCCAGATCGATCTGCCCTGCGCCACCGCCGACGGCGCGATGTTCGGCTGCCTCCAGTCGTGCCCCGATCCGGCCGCCGAGGAGCCCGTCTGCATCAACGCCTGCCGTCCCGGGCAGGATGACGTGCACTTCTCCTGCGCGGGCCCCTACGCCCCGTGCGCGGCGATGTGATCAGCGGCAGAGCGCGAACGTGACGAGGGCGCCCAAGAGGGCGTCCTTTTCAATTGCGCCGCCGACGTCCGGGCCCTTCGCCTCGAGGCCACGCCGGGACGCGAGCCGCGCCACCGCGACCCCGAGGTCTCCGCACGCCAGCAGCCCCGCGCGCGCAGCGCTGATCTGGGCGGCCCGTCGCGCGGCGGTGACGTCGGTGAAGTGCTCGGTCGAGGCGAGCAGTTCGCGCAGCTGCGTCTGGCCGCGCGGCGGGATGGTCCGCCAGAGCTCCGCGGCGAACGCGGCGGCCTCCCGGTCGACGCCGCCGTTGCCGTCGGCGGGACCGAAGGCGGCCAGCACCCCGCCGGCCACCGTGCGCGCGCGCTCCGGCTCGAGGGTCGCGAGGAGGATGTGGTCGGGCTGCGACAGCTCGAGGGCGTCCCCGAGGGCGAAGCGCATCTCCTCTTCGCTCTCGGCGAAGCCGGCCCCGGCGAGCAGGGTCGGCGGCGAGGTCCGGGCGATCTCCAGCTCCCCGCCGCCCATGCGGTCGAAGTAGAACGCCGGCAGGTCGTCCCGCCCGAGGGCGTCCAGGGCGTGGGCGAAGGCCCGCGCCTCGGGGGTCGTCGCGACCCGGGTCACCCGGTCGTTCGGCTGGGGGAGCTTTCGCGGCTGCGCGCGGAAGAGCGGCGTCGCCTGCTCCCAGAGGAGCCGCCAGATGGCGCGCACCGGGTCGCTCTCGTCGTCCCGCAGCAGCCCCGGCACGCGGTCACGCGAGGGCGGCGGCGCCGGCTCCGGCGGGGCGCCTTCACCGGCGAGCGCGAGGAGCGCCCGCGCGTGCGTCGCGACCCGACCGGCGCTCGCCCGCTCGGCGGCGTCCGCCAGCGCCCGCAGCGTGTCGAGGTCTCCCGGCGCGCGCTCGAGCGCGCGCTGCAGCCCCGCGAGCGCGGCCCGCGGGTCGGCGCTCGCCATCGCCGCCGCCCGCATCGCCCCCGCGTCCGCCTCTTCCGTCGAGGGCGGCGGGCTGCTGACCGGCTGCCACCGCCCGAAGGTCGGCGACCGACGCGGCGCGCGTGGCGCGGTCAGCGGGATCGGCGCCGGGTCGTCGGGCGGCGGCGCCGGGAACGACTTCCGCGCCGGCGGCCGGCTCGACCGCGCCTCCACCGAGCTCTCCGCCTCCCCGCTGGCGAGAGTCGGCGCGCCGCGCTCCGCGGCGCCCTCGTCGATCTCGACGGGCTCGGCCACGACGACCGGGCCATCCCCGTCGTCGCCCACCTCGGCCTCCGCCTCCTCGGCCTCGTCGACGTCCGCCTCCTCGGCCTCCGCCTCCTCGGCCTCCGCCTCGTCGGCCTCCGCCTCGTCGACCTCCGCCTCGTCCCCCCCGAGGGCCTCGGCGTCGGACTCGGGGTCGGCCTCGGCGGGTTCGGACTCGGACTCGGTCCCGGCGTCGGGCTGGGCGTCGGACTCGTACTCGGGGTCGGCCTCGGCGTCGGACCTGGACTGGGCGTCGGCCTCGACGTCGGCCTCGGCCGCGGCCTCGGAGTCGGACTCGTCGACGGCCTCGGCGTCGGACTCGGACTCGTCGACGGACTCGGCGTCGGCCTCGGCCTCGGCGCCGGACTCGGTTTCGGAGTCGGCCTCGGCATCGGCGTCGGCGTCGGCGTCGGACTCGGCGCCGGACTCGGCCTCGGCGTCGGCCTCGGCGTCGGCCTCGGCGTCGGACTCGGCGTCGGACTCGGCGTCGGACTCGGCGTCGGCCTCGGCGCCGGACTCGGACTCGGCGTCGGCCTCGGTCTCGGTGTCGGACTCGGTGTCGGACTCGGTGTCGGACTCGGTGTCGGACTCGGTCTCGGACTCGGTCTCGGACTCGGTCTCGGACTCGGACTCGGTCTCGGACTCGGTCTCGGTCTCGGACTCGGTCTCGGACTCGGTCTCGGTGTCGGTGTCGGTGTCGGTGTCGGTGTCGGTGTCGGTGTCGGACTCGGTCTCGGCGACGGCCTCGGCGTCGGACTCGGCGTCGGACTCGGCCTCGGTCTCGGCGTCGGCTTCGGACTCGGCCTCGGCGTCAGACTCGGCGCCAGCTTCGCTCTCGGCGTCGGCGCTCCCCTCGACGGAAGCATCGGCCTCACCCTCCGCGTCGAGGCCGAGCCCTCCCTGCCCCTCCTCCGCCCCGGCGAACCCCGAGACCGGCATGAGCATCGTGTCCCCCGCCTTCGCCGGCTCCTCCTCCTCGTCGAGCTCGTCCGTCAGGTCTCCCCAGTCCGCCAGCGGATCCGCCGTCGGCTCGGGCTCCCGGTAGGGCACCGGCTCCACCGGCGCGATCACCAGCCCCATCGCCCCCGCGAGCGCCAGCGCCCCCTCGTGCCCGGGTTTGGCTCGCAGCGCGTTGCGCACGCGGTCCCCCGCCGCCTGGACCCGGTCGCCTTCGATCAGCCACGACGCGAGCTCCAGCTCGAGCTCGCAGACCACGTCGGGGTCTGGCCCCTCTTCCTCGAGCGCGGCGAGCCCCTCGTCCACCGAGGCGATCGCCGCGTCGAGGTCGCCGCGTCCCACCGCGTGCAAGCGGCCCTGACGCAAGAGCAGGCGCGCCTTGCTCTCGGCCATGAAGGCGTCCTCCGCCCGCTGCCGCAGCACCGACGACAGCCGCTCGAACGCGGCCTCGCGCTCCGCGTCGCCGAGCGCCCCGGCGAGGCGGACCAGGTCGTCCTCGACCTCGGTGTAGCCGCCATGCTCCCAGAGATCGGCGAGGATCTCGAAGGCGCGGCCGGGCTGGGCGAGCTCCTGCTCGTAGAGGGTGGCCGCCTGCTTCGTCATCTCGGCCCGGATGGCCGGGTGCGTCGCCTGCTCGCCGAGCGTCAACGCCGCGTGCGCGAGCGCGTCGAGGCGCCCCTGCTCGCGCGCGAGCCGCTCGATCGACGTGTAGATCACGCCGGCCTGAGGGTGGGCCTCGAACGCCTGGAGGTAGGCGTCGAGCGCGGCGGGCTGCGCGCCGGCCTGCTCCAGCCAGCGGGCCCGGCGGTAGGCGAGGGCGCGGCGTCCGTTGGGCCCCATCGAGCGATCGATGAGGCGCTGGTAGAGCCGCCGCGCCGCGTCGATGTCCTTGAGCTCGAGCGCCAGCTGCTCGGCCGCCAGGAGCAGGCGCCCCGACCCGGGCGCGCGCTCGAGGCCCTCCATGGCCGTCGTCAGGCCGAGGCGGGGATCGCCCACCTTCTTGATGGCGGTCTGCACGGCCCGCACGAACACCGGGCCGACGCGCGGCGGCTCGAGCTTGCGCCCCGACTCGCGCAGCAGCTCGACCGCCCGCCGGGCGCGCCCGAGCCGGACGAGCGCGCCGGCCGCCTCGAAGAGCGGGGCCTCGTCCTCCATCTCCGGGCTCCACGCCTCGCGCAGGAAGCCCTCGGCTCGGTCCAGGTCGCCACGGAAGCGCGCGTGGGCGGTGGCGAGCTTGAGCAGCGGGCCCAGGCGCTCGGGGCCCTCGGTCGCCTCGAGCTCCAGCGTCAAGACGGCGAGCAGCCGCTCGATCTCGCCGGTCTGGCTGTAGAGCGCCTCGAGGCGCGCGAGCGAGCCGGCCTCGCGCGGGGCGGCGGCGAGCACCCTGAGGTGGGTCCGCGCCTCCGCCGCGTGATCGCCGGCCTCCGCCTGGCGTGCCGCGAGCGTCCGCAGCAGCTCCACGCGCGGCAGGTCGACCTGCGTGGCGATGCGGCGCTCGAGGGCGTCGCGGATCAGCGGGTGATCTCCGGTCGTCTCCGAGAGGCGCCCGGCCAGCTCGCGCAGGACGTCGCCGTGCGGGCCGAAGGCGTCGGCGGCGGCGATGGCGAGGCGCGCGGCCCTGGCCGGGTCGCGCTCGCCCAGCCGCTCCACCGCCCGGGCCACCGGCGCCGCGAGCGGGGGCGTGAGGTGCTCGGGCGCGAGCGCGCCCTGGATGGCCCCGCCGAGCTCGGCGTCGCTCTCCGCGCTCGGGAACGCGGTCAGGCGCATCGACCACGGCTCCGGGTCGTACGGCGCGACCGCCGCCCAGGCGTCGAGCGCCTCTCGCATCACCTCGCGCTCGCCGGAGTCGCGCGCCACCCGGGCCCACGCCTCGAGGATCGGCGGCGCGTCGCCGAAGAGCGCCCGCACCATGCCGAGCGCGGCCCGCGGCTGCTCGACCGCCTCGAGGTGACGGGAGACGAGCAGGGCGGCCTCGGCGCTGCTCGGATCGGCGGACAGCGCGGCCTCGGCGCAGGAGATCGCCTCCTCGACCGAGCCGGCGCGCTCGAGCTCCACCGCGAGGGCGGTGAGGGTGCGCGCCCGGTCGCCGGCGGGGAGGGCGAGCTGCGCCTCGGTGGCCAGCGCCTCCCGGAGCAGCTCGCGATCGCCGAGCCGGCTCGCGGCGCGACGCAACCGGATGGCGCACTCGCGGTGCGCGGGGAGCTCGTCGAGCACGCGCCGACAGGCGTGCGCCGCCTCCCGGAGATCGCGCCGCATCACGTGCAGAGTGGCCAGGCGGGTGAGCGTGCGGAGCCGGTCGGTGCGGTTGCGCGCGTGCTCGGCCCGGGCGGCGAGGGTCCTCGCCTCGCCGTACTCGTCGCCCTCGAGCCGCAGGAGGCGCTCGAGCGCGTCGGCCACGTCGGACGCCTCGGGGTCGGCGTCGAACACGTCGCGGTAGAGGCCGATCGCGCGGCGCCGGCGCGCCGGGTCGTCCCGCAGGTGATGGGCGAGCCGCCGCTTGGCGTCGACCCGCAGCTCGCCGATCGCCACCTTGAGCTCGTTCTCGAGCTGCTCGAGCCGCCGCTCGTGGGCGTCGAGCGCGCCCGCGAGCCGCGAGAGCTGGCGGGCCGGCGCCGGGGCCGCCGGGTCGATGGCCTGGAGGCGGCGCCAGGCCCACGCGGCGCGGGTCGGGGCGCCGAGCGCGTCCTCGGCCAGCCCGGCGAGCTCCTGCAGCATCACGGTCTGCGGCGCCGCGCCGGACCACCGGCCGCGGAGGAGCGTCCGCTCGAGCGCGTCGGCCAGGAGCCGCTCGTCGCTCTGCGCCTTCGCCTGCTCCCGGATGGCGTCGAGGTTTCGCGAATCCTCCGGGTCGAGCTCGAGCGCGCGGGTGCGGAGCTCCGCCTCCCACATGCCGTCGCCCGGCAGCTCGAGGCGGGCCTCGGCGGCGCGTCCGAGCCACGCCGCCCGGGTGTCCTCGCTCGCGGCGGCCGCCATCTCCTCGAGCAGCACCGCGCGCTCGAGGGTCGCGCCGGCGGCGGCGAGATCGGCGTCGAGCGGCTCGTAGAGGACCTCGAGGTGCGGCTCGGCGTCGAACGCCCGCATCAGGAACGACGCGGCGAGCGCGTGTCGGTCGGACATCTCTGCTTGCTCGGCTGCGGCGAGGAGCGTCGCCCGCCGCGCGTCGGGGTCCGGGGTCCGGCGCACCGCCTCGGCGCGCACCGCGATCGAGGCCTCGGGGCGCTCGTTGGCGGCCAGCTCGCGGGCGAGCGCGTCCGCCCGGGCGGGATCGTGCGGGTCGAGGCCCATCGCCATCGCGATCCAGGACAGGGCTCGGTCGGGATCGCGGGGCCGGATCGCGTCGGCGGCGGCCTGGGCTGCTTCCGCCGCGTCCTCGTAGCGGCCGAGCTCGCGCCAGAGATGGCTCGCGAGCATGCGCGGCTCGGGCGCGTCCGGGGCGGCGCTCGCGGCGGCGCGGGTCGCGCTGAGGGCCTCGGAGAGCTTGCCGAGCCGCCGGCAGAGCATCGCGTACTGGAGCAGCGGCGCGAGCCGCGCGGCGCCCTCGGGCGCGGCGTTGACCATGGCCCGCGCGTAAGCGATGGCGAGGTCGGCCTGGCCCAGCGCGGCGCACCGGTCGGAGGCGAGGGCGAGGATCTCGGCGTCGTCCGGGTCGGCCGCCGCGGCCTCCCGGTAGGCGCGCGCCGCCTCCTCCACGGACCCGAAGCGCGCCTCCCAGGTCTCCCCGAACACGCGCCACGCCGCCGCCCGGACGTCGCCAGCGGCGTTCTGCTGCTCGAGCACCGCGATGTCGCGCTCGAGCGCGTCGAGCGGATCGTCGAGCGGCTCGCCGGCGTCGGGGAGGGCGGGCAGCTCCGGGTCGAGCTCCGGCTCGTCGTCGAACACCGGCACGAGGCCGGGGTCGAGGGTGACCGAGGGCTTCTTGCGCGGCGGCAGCGAAGAGCGGGGCGCGGGCGACCCGAGCGGCGGCGTGTGCCGGGTCGGCGCCGCGGGCGGGATCGACGGACGGCGGGGCGCGGGCGGAGGCGCGGCGTCGGGCGAGACGATCCGGGCGAGCCCGGCCCGGACCAGCGCGGCGATGCGGGGCGCCGCCGCCGGCTCCTTGCTCAGCAGGCGAGCCACCTGCGGGCGCTCGTCCTCCGAGGTCTCGAAGCGCGCCCAGCGCCGGGCGCGCTCGTCGTTTCCGCTGCCCAGCCACTCCAGGACGTGGTCGGCGCGGGCCCCCACGTAGCCGGCGTCCTCGTCCGCGGCGCGCCGCTCGAGCGCGTCGAGCACCAGGGTCACGAGGTTGGCGCTCGGGGTGCCCTGCGGCACCCGCACGTCGGCGGTCAGCGGGGTGGGCTGCCGCCCCTCGGCCGAGACCCGCGCCATGCCGCGCACCAGGCGATCGAGCCAGAGCCCCCGCCGCACCTCGCGCGTGGCGACCTCGCTCAGGAGCCGCTGTCGCTGGAGGACCTCGGCCAGCCCCACGCCTTCGTCCCGCGCCATCGCGGCGCAGCGCTCGAGCGGCCCCTCGGCGACCCGCCCCGAGTCGCGCAGGAACGCCATCAGGTCGCCGTCCCCCTCCGCGGGGCGGATCTCGACCACCTGCCCCTTCCGCAGGAGGATCTGGCGTCCCCCCACCTCCACGCTTCCGTCCGCGCCGCGCTCGGCGAGGCCGAGGAGGAAGAGGGCGATGGGGCTCGGGGACAGCGCCCGCCCTTGCATGCGCGCGACCTTACCAGGTTTGAGTCATGGTTTCGTGCAGAACCGCCCCGGGCTCGGAGTCGTTCGCCGGGCCGCTCGTCCTCGGCAGAAAAGGGGAGAGGGGAGGAGGGAGGCGAGGAGAGTGTGCCGACAGAAGTCGGCACGACGGCCAGCCCGGCCGCGCCTGGGGCCCAGCCGCGCGTCGGGCCTGGACCGGGCCGAGGGTGTCGCGACTGCTGTCGCGACTTCCTCCTCGCCTCCCGCCTCCCTTCTCCCCTGACTTCGTCGCCCCCCGTCGGACTCGGACTCGGACTGGGAGTCGGGCTCGGACCTGGTCGCCGGGCCGCTCGTCCTCGGCAGAAAAGGGGAGAGGGGAGGAGGGAGGCGAGGAGAGTGTGCCGACAGAAGTCGGCACGACGGCCAGCCCAGCCGCGCCTGGGGCCCAGCCGCGCGTCGGGCCAGGATCGGCGGAGGGCGTCGCGACTGCTGTCGCGACTTCCTCCTCGCCTCCCGCCTCCCTTCTCCCCTGACTTCGTCGCTCCCCGTCGGAGTCGGACTCGGAGTCGAGTCGGACCCGGTCGGGCCGAGGGGGGCGCGACTGCTGTCGCGACTTCCTCCTCGTCTCCCGCCTCTCTTCTCCCGTGTCTTCGTCGCCCCTCGTCGGAGTCGAACTCGGTCGGCTCGACTTCGGGCACGGGCACGGGCGCGGGCAGGGGCGCGGGCAGGGGCACGGGCTAGCGCGGCTCGCCGCTTTGCGGCTCGGCGCGCTAGGGCTCGCTACCGATGGCCGGGACGTCCTCCGGGGGCGGCCCCTCCATGTCCCGCGGCGGCGGCAGGGCGCCCTCGGGCGTCTGCGGCGCCGGCTCGGTCTCGGGCTCCGGCTCGGGCTCGGGGGCGGGCTCCGGGGTCTCCGCTCCGCCGCCGGTGGCCCGGCGGAGCTCCTCGACCTGGCGCCGCGCGATCGACGCCCGGGGGCCCGACGGGAGGCGCTCGAGGTAGCGCTCGTAGGCGGTCAGGGCGTCGGCGTTGCGGCCGAGGCGGCGGTAGGCGCTGCCGAGCCCGATGTAGGCCTCGGCGTAGCCCTGGCCGGCGGCCTGGCGGAACTGACTCGCGGCCTGGCTCGCGTTGCCGCGCTCGAGCGCGATGTAGCCGAGGCCGGTCAGGGCCTCGGAGCCGCCGGGGCGCACCGAACGGGCCGCCTCGTAGTAGCCCTGCGCGCGCTCGACGTCGCCGCGCTCGAGCCGCTCGTCGCCGTTGCGGATGTACCAGCTGTAGTCCCGGCCGCTCGGGATGGCGCCGGACTCGGAGCCGCCGCCGCGCCGGTCGCCGCCGCGATCCTCGCGCGCCTCGCCTCCCCGCTCACCGCCCCGGGTGGGGGTCGCGGCCGGCTCGTCGTCGCCCTCCTCGGGCGCGGCCTCTTCGGTCTCGCCGTCACCCTCACCCTCGGGCACGTCCACCGTCGGCGGCGCCGGCGGCACCCCCTCCTCGATGGCGCGGCGGAGCGCGTCGGCGCGGCCGTGGCCACCCGAGCGCTGGAGGATGCGATCGACCTGCTGTCTCGCTGCCGATACCTCGTTCGAGGCCAGGAGCGCGCGGGCGTAGAGCAGGCGGGCCCGGATCATGCCCGGATCCTCGGCGACCGCCTCCTCGGCGAGCGGCCGCGCCGAGGCGATGTCGCCCGCGCGGGCGGCCTCGATCGAGGCGCGCACCCGGAGCGTCTCGGCGGACGGCTCGCTCTGCAGGGTCAGGGCCCGGCTCATGCGTGATCCGGCGCGCTCGAGATCACCGGTGAGACGGAGCGCGTCGGCGAGCGCCACCTCGGCGGCCGCGTCCCCCGAGCCGTGGCGCACGGCGTCCTCCGCCCGCTGGAGCGCGGTCTCGGCGTGCCGCCGGGCCTCCTCGCGCTTGGCGTTGGCTTCGCCGAGGCGGGTGGGGTCGTCCTCGGCCCGTGCCGCGAGATCGTCGGCGTCGAAGGTGAGCGCCTGGGCCCAGAGGGCGTGCGCGCGGGCGAGGCGGGTGAGCACCGCGGCGTCGTGCTCGTCGAACGCGAGCGCCTGGGTGTAGTGGTGGATCGCCTGCTCGTAGCTGTCGATGGTGTCGCCGGCGAGCGCGTCGTCCCCCGCCGTCATGTGCGGGTTGGCGGGATCCGCCGGCGCCTCGGCCATGCCGAGGAGCGGGGCGATCTGCGGCCAGCCGAGGGCCACGGCCACCGCCGCGGCGAGCAGCACCACCAGCGCGACCCACAGCCCGCTCCGGCTCTTGCCGCGCGGCGGCGTCGCCGGCTCCTCCTCGTCGAGGTAAAGCGCGCGATCCCCGGCGGCCGCGCGGGCCGGCCGGGCCGACGGAGGCGCAGAGGGCGGCGCGGAGCTCGGCTGCGGAGCGCTCGAGGGGCCGCGGTTGGAGGGCCGAGCGCCGGCGGTCGCGTCGGACGGCGCGCGCGGCGGGGCCGGGATCCTGGGCTCGGGCGCCTTCGCCGCCGCGGGCGGCTGGCTCGACGGGGGCGCCGGGGCGCGGGGCGGCGGCTTGGGCGGCGCGGGCGCGCGCGGCGGCTCGCTCACCGCGCCGACGCCGATCATCGTCGACTTGGGCTTCCGCTCGGGGATCGGCGCGTCCACCGCGGTGGCGTCCGAGGCGAGCGTCTTGGCGTGAGCGCGGGCGTCGTCCACCGGGGCGGCGCGCACCCCGGGGGTGGTGCCCAGCCGGCGGCGGGGGCCGCCCTCCGAGACGTCGGTGTCCGCGGTCGCGGCCGCAGCGGCCGCGAAGAAGGTGGAGAGCTCGGCGATGTCGCCGAGGCGCTTCCAGTCGTCCCCGCCCCGCGAGATCCAGTCCGACTCGTGCAGGCTGCCCGCGGTGATCAGGCGCTGCAGCTCCTTGAGCGAGCCCAGCGTCCGGGTGCTCCCGTCCCCGGTCCGCACCTGCCAGCTCTTGGCGCCGCTGGCCTCGGCGTCGGGACGGAACACCTTGAAGAGGTGCCCACAGTTGGTGCACTTGACGGTCGTGCCCCGGTCCGAGACGAGGGTCTCGTCGAATTCGTATTCGGTCCCGCAGCGTTCGCAGGTGACGTCCATCGTTGATCCGGCGCCGCGAGCGTAGCAGCTGAGCGCCGCTCCGTCGCAGCCAATGGGGGCCGCGGACGCTACCATGCTCCGCGGGCCCTCGCCCTCTTCGATCTCGTGACGCACCCCGCACACGCCGCTCCGCCCGCGAGCCTCGCCGTCCCGCGCCCCGGCGCGCGGATCGCGGGGCGCTACCGGGTGGACGAGATCCTCGGCGAGGGCGGCATGGGCACGGTGCTCGGCGCCTACGATCTCCACGCCGGCGCGCCGGTGGCGATCAAGTGGGTGCACCCGCGCCGTCAGGGCGACGCGCGCTCGACCGAGCGGCTGCTCCGCGAGGCGCGGCTGGCCGGGCGCGTGTCGCACCCGAACGTGGTGCGGGTGCGCGAGGTCGGGCAGGACGGCGAGGCGGTGTTCCTGGTGATGGAGCGCCTCGAGGGCCCCTCGCTCGAGGACTGGGTGCAGCGGGGACCGCACCCGCCGGCGCTCGCGATCCAGCTGCTGATGCCGGTGCTGCGCGGGGTCGAGGCCGCCCACGCGGCCGGCGTGGTGCACCGCGATCTGAAGCCGCACAACATCTTGCTCGCCGCGGATCCGGCGGGGTTGCGCCCGATCGTGATCGACTTCGGGATCTCGCGGGCGGCCGAGCCCGACGCCCCCGACGATCTGACGCTGACGCAGACCGGCATGATGGTCGGCACGCCGCTCTACATGGCCCCCGAGCAGCTCGCCGGGCTCGGCGTGGATCGTCGCTGCGACGTCTACGCCCTCGGCGTGATCCTCTACGAGCTGATCACCGCCGGCGGCCCCTACGAGTCCGACACCTGGGGCCTGCTCGTCTCCGAGAAGCTCAACCGACCCGCCATCCCGCCGCGCGCCTATGTCCCGGCGCTCGACCCGGGGCTCGAGGCGGTCCTGATGCGCGCGCTCGAGCGCCGCCCCGACAAGCGCTTCCCGACCGCGGCCGCGCTCGCCGAGGCGCTCGAGCCCTGGGGAGAAGGAGCGCGCTTCGCGAGCGAGGAGACGCGATACCTGGGTCCCTCGGTCGACGTCGACGCGACCACCGTGAAGGTGCGCCGCGCCGTCCGACGGCCGGAGCCGAGGAGGTGGCCCTGGTTCGCGCTCGCGATCGCGGCGGGGCTCGCGCTCGGCGCCGGGGCCGCGGCGCTCGTCGCGAGGCAGCCCACGGACGCCGCCGCCCCCGCCGCCGCCCCCGCTGCCGCCCCCGCTGCCGCTCCCGCTGCCGCTGCCGCTCCCGCTCCCGCTGCCGCTGCCGGCCCCGCCGCCGCTGCCGGCCCCGCCGCCGCTGCCGGCCCCGCTGGCGTCTCCGAGACCGAGTCCGAAGCCGAGACCGAGTCCGAAGCCGAGTCCGAAGCCGAGTCCGAATCCGCGGCCGAAGCCGAAGCCGAGACCGGTGGGCCGCCGGAGCGCGGGGCGGCTCGGCGTCGGTGGCGTCGGGGGCGAGGGAGGACCGGGAGCTTGAGCGTGGACGAGTTCTGAAGCCTCGGGCCGGGCAGGATATGCTCGGGCCGGTGAGGGGCCTGCTCGTCATGGCGCTGGTGTGGCTCGCGGCGAGCGGCGTGGAGGCCCAGAGCCGGGAGTACCGGCGCAAGATCGCGCAGGCGGTCTCGGAGTTCGACGCCGGGAACTGGGCCGAGGCGAGGGCGCTCTTCACCCAGGCGCACGCCCTCGATCCGAACGCGCGCACCCTGCGCGGGATGGGCATGTGCGCGTTCGAGATGCGGGCGTACGCCGAGGCGATCGAGACGCTGGAGGCCTCGCTGGCCGAGCGACGAAGGCCGCTCACCCGGCGACAGAGGCGATCGGTCGAGGCCTTGCTGGCCCGGGCGCGCTCCTTCATCGGCGTCTACCGCGTGCACGTCGAGCCGGCGGACGCGACCCTGACCGTCGACGACGCGGCGCCGACGCTCGAAGCGGACGGGAGCCTCGTGCTGCCCCTCGGCGAGCACGTCTTCGAGGCGCGGCGCGACGGCTACCTGACCGAGCGGCGCCGGGTGGAGGTGCGGGGCGGAGAGCAGCTCGAGGTCAGCCTCGCGCTCCAGCCGGAGCCGCCGCCGGTCGTCACCACCGTCGGCTCGTCGATCCCGGACGGCGCGCTCGCGCTCCTGCTCGCCGGCGGCGGGGCGCTCCTGGCCGAGGCGGGGCTGATCGGCTGGCTGGTCGACCGCCAGGGGGAGCTCGACACCTGCCTCGAGCCGCCGGAGGGCTTCGTCTGCGACAACCCGGGCCCGCTCGGGGCGCAGCGCGACGCGGCGCTCGGGATCTCGATCGGCGGCGGCGTGGTGGCGATCGGGCTCGCCACCGTCGGCATCATCTGGTGGCTGCAGTGAGCGCGAGCGCCGCGCCCAGCTGGCGCGCGGTGTCGGGGCGCGCCTCCTCGAGCACGAGCGTGGCGTCGCGCGCGACCGTGCGGAGCGGGGCGGGCACGCCGAGGATCGAGCGGCCGCCCGAGATCCAGATCGCGGGCGCGTCGACGAGCGCGGCGAGCGGGGCGTGAGCGGCGACGAGCGGGCCCTCGACCTCCTCGCGGAGCGCCCGGCGCGCGGCGTCGAGGGCCAGCGGCGACGCGCTCAGCTCCACCATCTCCGGCGTCCGGGTCAGCGTGTGCCCCGGCGCGTGGCGCAGCTCGACCCGGGCGAGCGTCCACCCCGAGGCCTGCGCGAGCAGCCGCGCGAAGCTCAGCGCGCCGCCCCCGAACACGCAGACCGCCGCGCTCCCCCAGGGGCGCCGATCGACGTGCGCCGGGAGCTCGGGTCTGGCCAGGGGCGTCTTCACCGTCGTACCCGGGTGAGGTCTCAGTCCGGCCGCTCGACGTCGTGCCCGTCGGCTTCCCAGTGCAGGAACCCGCCGTCGAGGAACGCCGTCTCGACGCCCAGCTCGCGGAGCGCGTCCGCCGCCTCCTTGGCCTCCTCGGTGGAGCGGCCGTAGAGCACCCGGAGCCGTCCGTCGGTCGGGGCCAGCTCGCTCGCGCGGCCGTCGAGCTCGTCCTTGGGCACGTTGACCGCGGTCGGGATGCGGTAGCGGCCGTAGGAGCCGGCGTCGCGGATGTCGACCGGGACGACGCGCTTGGCCGCGATGAGCTGGGCGAGCTCGTCCGGCTTCACCTCCGCCGCGTCGGCGGGCAGGAGCGGCCGCACCATCTCGAGGATGGCCTCCTTGGGGACGACGCCGGGCTGGCCGGTGACCACCTGGCCTTGGTGCACGACGAAGAGGGTCGGCACGGACTGGATGCGGAAGGCCGCGGCGATGTTGGGGCAGCGGTCGACGTCGACGCTGACGACCTTCAGCTTCCCCTCGAGCTCGTTCGCGACCTCCTCGACGATCGGCGACAGCTGCTTGCACGGCTGGCACCAGTCGGCCTGGAAGTCGACCAGGACGGGGAGCTCGGAGCGCAGGACCTCCTGCTCGAAGGAGGCGTCGGTGACCGGGGTGACGGGCATCGCGCGCTTCTTAATGCCGCGCCGCGCGGCTTACAACCCCGTCATCGTCGCCAGCGGCGGAACGCGGGATCGCCCGGGATGCGCCCGTCCTCGACCGGCACCCGCATGACCAGCCGATCCCGGGTCCCGGGCGTCGTGTGCAGCCGGAGATCGGGGCCGATGATGACCGCCTCGGGGTGGCCGGGGACCTCGGCGAGCAGGCGCAGCGCCTCCTCGGGCCCGAGCACGAACGCGGCGGTGGAGAGGGCGTCGGCGTAGACCCCCTCGGAGGCGAGCAGGGTCACCTGCATCGTGCGCCGCGCGGGGAGGCCGGTGCCGAGGTCGATGATGTGGTGCCAGTGCGTGCCCCCGTCGTCGACGAAGGCGTGCTCGTAGTCCCCGCTGGTCGAGATCGACCCGTCGGTCACCTCGAGGAACCCGATGTAGACGGCCGGATCCCGCGGGTGCTGGATGCCGACCCGCCACGGGCGATCGCCGCGCATGCCGTGCACCTGCACCTGGCCGCCGCCGAACATCATGTAGGCCTCGGCGCCTCCGTCGCGCAGGATCGCGCCCGCCCGGTCGAGCGCGTAGCCCTTGCCGATGCCGCCGGTGCCGATCGCCATGCCCTCGCGTCCGAGGCGCACCGTGGAGGCGTCCTCGTCGAGCGTGATCGCCTCCCAGTCCACGAACGTCAGGCGGCGGCGCACCTCGGCCCGCGAGGGCACGCTCTCTTCGCCGGGCTGGAAGGTGTAGAGGCCGCGGAGCGCCGCCCACGAGAGGTCGAACGCCCCCTCGCTCCAGCGCGACACGTCCAGGCCCGCCTTCACGACCCGGAGGGTGTCCGGGCCGACCTCCACCGGGCGCGCGCGGCCGGCGGCGGCGTTGATCTGCGAGACCTCGCTGTCGTCCTGCCACTCGCTCAGCACGTCCTCGAGGCGCTCGATCTCGTCGAGCGCGCGCCCGATGAGCGGCGCCGCCTGCGCCTCGGG
>JAYZQJ010000004.1:0-143794 GCA_036149055.1 Myxococcota bacterium
GCCCCCAGCGCCCCGTCGCTGGGGTCGCGGCGCGAGCGCGAAGCGCGAGGCGCCGACGGAGTCGGGAGGGGGGCCCCATTGGCGCTTTGCCCAATGGGGGGAGGGTTTGCACCAAACCCTCCGAAAAGAGAGCTCAGCCGTAGCGTTTGGTGTGCTTGACCAGGGTGTTCTCGGTCTTGGCGAGGGCGGACTCGAGGCTGGAGACCAGCTCGGGGCCGCCGCGGCGGAGGGTGGCGGAGTGCGCGGCGCAGACGTGCTGGAGGTCGCGCGCCTCGTCGATGAGGCCGCGGGCCCACTCGCGGAAGTCGCGGGCCGCGCCGGGCCTCGGCTCGAGGGACTTGCCGAGCGCGGGGTGGAAGCGGAGCACGTCGCGCTTGAGCCACCGGATCGGGCGCGGGAGCTTCACGTAGACGAGCGTGTCGTCCACGTGCAGCGTGCTCGACGCGTCGTGGATCGCCAGCACCGAGCCGAAGTGCACGTTCGGGTCGTCGGTCACCAGCTGCACGCCGCGGGGCACGGTGAAGCGGAGCGTGTCGGCGAAGCGCGCGCGGATCGCGTCGCCCTCGGTGGTCTCCTCTTCCCAGGGGAGGTCGGGGGCCTTCTCGCGGTGGCGCTCGGTCCCGTAGAGGGCCGCGCGCGGGTAGCGCTCGTGCATCTCGCGCACGCTGACCGTGTGGAACGGGTGCAGGTGCAGCACCGCCTCGAGCTTCGCGCCCCCCTCGGTGATCGCGTCGAGCCAGCGCGCCACGTCGCCCTCGACGCCGCACGCGTCGAGCAGCAGGTAGCCGCCGCCGGGGCGTCGCACGAGCGACGCCTGCGTCCCGAGGTCGACCCCGAGCAGGCGGAACGAGCCGCGGATGTTGAAGAAGCCGGCGCCGAGCTCGAGCACGCCGTCCGGGACCGTCGCCACGTCGTTCACGGCCCCACCCATGGGTCACGGAACCCCGCTCGGCAAGTACGGCGCGTTCGGCTACGCTGGCGAGCGTGTCTGCGTACCGTGCGTCCGCTGCCAGCTGGACTCTCCCCGTCATCGCTCCCGAGCGGGTGGCAGCGCGTCGCCTCGCGAGCCTGGTCATCGGGCTGCTGGTGACCGCCGTGCTCTTCACGGGAGTGGGCTGGCTGCAGCTGGCGGCGGACCTCGAGGGCCCGGTGATGGTCCTCTCCGCGGTGGCGTCCGTGATCGCGCTCGAGGTGGCGCGGCGGCTCTCCACCGTGCCCGACGGGGCGCTCCGCGCGACGTCGCTGTCGGCGGAGGCCGGAGGCCGGCTCGTCGTCGGCGCGCGCACGATGCGGGTCCGCTCCTTCGTCTACGACTGCGTCGAGGAGCTCCTCTGGGTGCGCACGCACCTCGGCCTGCCGCTCACCGTCGTCAAGGCCCGCCGGGAGGAGGCGTGGGAGATCGTGCAGGCCCTGCAGCGACCGGAGCTCGGCCTCCGCAGCCTGCGCGGGGCGTCCGGCGTGGTCGCGCTGCCCTGGGTCGGCTTCCCGCTCACGCTGGCCGTGGTGTTCGGCGCCGTCGCCGGGATCGCGCTCGCCTTCGTCGCGCCTCCGTGGATCGGCGCGCCGGTGTGCGCGGTCGCCCTCGGGCTGGCCGTGTTCGCGCTCTGGCCGGCGTATCTGCACGTGAACGAGGAGCGCGTGGAGTGGCGCTGGTGGCGCTGGACGCGTCGGGTGCCGTTGGCCTCGATCGCGGCGGTGCGGGTCTCCAACGAGACGCTCGAGCTGGTGGAGCGGGGCGGCCGGTCGCGTCGCTTCCGCATGCGGCACGACTTCGGCGGCAGGTGGGGCGACCCCGAGGGGGCGACGGCGCTGCGGGTGTTCGCGGACCAGATCGAGGCGCTGCGCGCGGAGCCGTGAGGTGGAGTGCCGGGCGCCTCGCGGCGCCCGGCCATCCGTCAAGGCCCGGTGCACGCCTCGCTGCCCGGGTTGTCCGTGCAGAACGCCACGAAGCAGCTGGTGAGCGCCGAGGTCTCGGCCTCGCAGCCGCCCGTCTCGCAGGCCGCGCGCCCGTCGGTGCAGCTCACGACGGCGTCGAAGTCGCCCTCGCAGCCCGCGGTGACCGCGTTGGCCCGGGCGGTGACGCGCGCCTCCGCCTGGTCGTCGCAGCTCATCTCGCAGTCCACCGACTCGTTCACGCAGCCCATGTCCTTGCCCTGCTCGCAGCGCGAGATGCAGGCGTCACCGTCGCACCCGAGCAGGCCCAACAGGCCCATCGAGGCGACCACCAGGGCGATCGTCATCTTCCTCATCACGTTCCCTCCCATGCCCCGCGCGTGCGGGACCCGCCGACGATACGCACCGACGGCGCTCACAGGCAACGAACGCGATCAGCGTGCTCGGGCGGGGAACCGGTCCTCGAAGAGCCCGTCGCGCCACTCGAGCAGGTCGGCGTACTCCTCGGCCAGGCCCTCGTCCGTCCAGCAGGCGCGGCTCGCGTCGCCGAGGTGATCCCAGCGGGCGCCCGGGGGGCGGACGCAGGCGAGCGCGGCCGCCATCGCCACGTCGGCGAAGGTGAAGCGGTCGCCCACGAGGAAGGGATCTCCGTCGAGCGCCTCCCGGAGCGTCGCGAGGCCCCGCTCGATCACCTCGCGGCCTCCGGCGCGGTCGCTGCCGTACTTCCTGGCCAGGAAGCGCGCGCCCATCTTGCCCACCGGGACCAGCAGCGGACCCAGCACGCGCGGCCCGGGCACCGACTCGAGCAGCGCCTCCCTCGAGGCGAGGCTCCGCTCGATCACCCGCGCGCGCCCCGCGTCGAGCACCTCGTCGGCGATGTCGTTCCAGCGCTCGATCTCGGCCTCGAGCCCGGGCGGGAAGAGAGGCTCGCCTTCGCCATGCGCGTCGGCCCACCGCGCGATCGCGTCGCTCTCCATCACCGCGCCCGCCTCGGTCAGCAGGATCGGGACGCTCACCTTGCCGGACCACCTCCCGGTGCGGAGCCGGAGCAGCGGCTCGCCGAGCATCGGCAGGTGGGTGCCGAGCCGGTAGCGCACCCGGTGGTGGTCCAGCGCCCACTTCGCCTTCAGCGACCAGGGCGAGTAGGGCAGCGAGACGAGGTGGGGACGCGACATGGCGGTCCATGCTAGACGACCGGCGATGGCTGGGAAGATTCAAAAGGTGGCGGTGCTCGGCGCCGGGACGATGGGACACGGCGTGGCGCAGGTCTGCGCGATGGCGGGCATGGACGTGTGGATGCGCGACCTGACCGACGACGTGCTGGCGCGCGGCGTGACCGGCATCGAGAGGTCGCTCGCGAAGCTCGCCGAGAAGGGGAAGATCACGGACGCCGAGCGCGACGCCGCGCGCGCCCGGATCCAGACCACCACCGACCTGAAGGGCGCGGTCGCCGAGGTCGATCTGGTCGTCGAGGCGATCCCCGAGAAGATGGAGCTGAAGCTCGAGACGTTCGCGGCGCTCGGCGAGCACGCGCCGAAGCACGCCATCCTCGGCACCAACACCTCGTCGCTCAGCGTCACCGAGATCGCGGGCGCCAGCGGCGACCCGGGCCGGGTGGTCGGCCTCCACTTCTTCAACCCGGTGCCGCTCATGAAGCTGCTCGAGATCGTGCGCGGCCTGTCCACGCGCGACGAGAGCGTCGAGGCCGCGCGGGCGTTCGCGGAGACGATCGGCAAGGAGCCGATCGTGGTGAAGGACTTCCCGGGCTTCGCGACCAGCCGCCTCGGCGTGATCCTCGGCGTCGAGGCGATCCGCATGCTCGAGAGCGGGGTGGCGAGCGCCGAGGACATCGACAAGGCGATGGAGCTCGGCTACCGGCACCCGATGGGCCCGCTCAAGCTCGGCGACCTGGTCGGGCTCGACGTGCGCCTCGCGATCCTGGAGCACCTCCACAAGGAGCTCGGCGAGCAGTTCCGGCCCCCGGCGCTCCTCCGCCAGATGGTCCGCGCCGGCAAGCTCGGCCGGAAGTCGGGCGAAGGTTTCTACAAATACGGTTGAGGCGGTTCGCAACGGGTGCGCGCGCCGATTCCCTGGGCGTGCGGTTTCGCCTCACTCGTGCGCAGGTGCGCGTCGGCCCCGCGCCGATCCGAGGGGCCGACGGTTGGCACGGCGAGTGCGCTACCTCGGGGCGTCTGAAGCACCGAGGAGGACCCCCACCATGGCAGCCCAGGATCAGAGCGCTCGCGACGACCACGCGAACGTCGTCGATCTTCACGACCCGTCGCGCGGACGTGCGCAGCGTCGGGACAGCAGCATCCGACCCCGCGTCACGACCGTGGAGCCGGGGGATCTGTCGGGGACGAGGAACCAGAACCCCGAGGGCGTCTCGCTCCGCGATCTCGTGCTCGAGGACTTCCGCACGCACGACTCGGATCCGAGCCAGCTCGGCTTCTGGGCCCTGGCCGTGCACCGCTTCGGCAACTGGCGCATGGGCGTCCAGAACCCGAAGGTGCGGACCGGCCTGAGCGCCGTCTACAAGACGCTGTACCAGGGGGTGACGATCGCCACCGGCATCGACCTGCCCTACGCCACCAAGATCGGCCGGCGAGTGCGCTTCTGGCACCACGGCGGCACCGTCATCTCGGCCCGCGCGGTCGGGGACGACGTGACCTTCCGGCACAACACGACGGTCGGCGTCGCCCGCACCGACGCCCCGGTGAACGAGAAGCCGGTGATCGGGAACCGCGTCGACGTCGGCGTCGGCGCCGCGATCCTCGGCCCCATCGAGGTCGCCGACGACACCGCGATCGGCGCCAACGCGGTGGTGGTGAAGAGCAACCTCCCGGGCGAGGTCCTCGTCGGCATCCCGGCCAAGCCGCTGAAGAAGAAGAAGCGGTGAGGCCGCCGTCGCGGATCGGATCTACCCTCCGGTCATGCGACGCGCCCTCATCGCCCTGACCCTCCTCCTCGGCGCCTGCGGCGGAGACGCCGCCGAGGCCCTCCCCGCGGACGAGGCCCGCGAGCAGCTCCTCGACCGCAACTGGATCGACGTCTGGCCCGAGTCGAAGGACGAGCAGCTCCACGTCTACCGCTTCGTGCCCTCGATGGGCGGCGGCGTCTTCCAGGACCGCACCGTCTTCGAGGGCCGCTTCGAGCTGTTCCAGTTCGAGGCGACCGGCGACGAGATCCGCTTCCACTTCCCGGGGCCGGAGGAGCGCGAGACCCGCGCCTACCGCATCGAGCCGGTCGACGGCCCGGCGCCCTTCACCCACCGCCTGGTCATCGAAGACGACCCCCGCGGCCCGGGCACCTACTACGGCTGGAACGAGCGCCAGACGGCCTCGCCGTTCCTGCAGTGAGGACGCGGCTGGGGTGGGGCTGGGGCGTGATCGCGGCCGGCGCGCTCGCGTTGACCTGGACCCAGAACGTGCAGTGGATGGCGGCCAACCCGGACGCGTCGCCCCTGAAGTTCGTCACCGACGGCTTCGTGAACCACGCCGCCGCGAGCCTGAGCTGGGACCTCGTGGCGCTGACCACCGCCTGCGTGATCTTCATGGCGCTCCAGGCCCGCGAGCACGGCGTCCGCCATCTCTGGGCCTACGTGCTCTTCTCGTTCGTCGTCGCCATCTCGGTCACCTTCCCGCTCTTTCTCTGGGCCCGCGAGCGCGCGATGGCTCGCGCTACGGATCGGCCGCGCAGCGGAACCCCGTGAATTCGTCGTGATCGGTGGGCGCGATCGCGGCGCCGATCATCTTCGCGGCCGGGTCGTCGTCGCCCCAGGCGGCGCCGAGCACCGGTCGTCGCGGGTCGGCCGGATCGAGGGGCGCGCACCACTCGGCGACGTTGCCGCCGAGGTCCTGTACGCCCTCCGGCGTCGCGCCCGCCGGGAACGCCCCGACCGGCGCGGTGCCCGCCCAGCCGTCGTCCAGCGGCGCGCGGCGGGGGACCGGCACGAGCGCGTCGGGGGTCTCGGTCCCGAGCACGTTGGCGCGCGTCGCGTCGAGGGGCGCGCCGCCCCAGGGCATCGGCCGGGCGTCCGGGCCGCGCGCCGCCCACTCCCACTCGAGGGCGGTCGGCAGCCGGGCGCCACGCCACGCGCAGAAGGCCTCCGCCTGCGCGAACGTGACGCAGTTGATCGGATGGTCGGCCGCGCCCTCGCGTCCCGCGTTGCACGCCGCGCTCCCCGCCTGCTCGCCCGCGCCGTACGAGATCGTCCGCGCCGCCTCGGGGCACGCGCCGTCGGCCACGCAGCGCGCGTAGGCCCGGACGGTGACCTCGGTGCGATCCAGGCAGAGCGCGTCGACCGCCACCGCCCCGTGCGCGGGCATGCCCGACCAGCGGTTCCCGGGCGACGGCGCGGTCGTGCCGGCGGCGACGGCGACCATGCCCTCCGGGCAGGGCGCGGACGCGGACGTGGAGGGCGCGGGCGGCGCGGGCGCGCCGCAGCCGAGGGCCGCCGCGAAGACGAGCGCTCGAGCGGTCCTCACGAGCTCGGCGGTGTCGCGCCCACGAGCGGGCGGATCGTGTCGACGAGCGTGCGCACGCAGGCGTCGATCACCATCGCGTTCGCCTCCGCGTCGTCGGGCTCCTGGGAGCGCCGGCACCCGCCGCTGCTGTCCGCCCATTCGACGCACGTCAGGCCCCCGAAGGTGTTGTACCCGCACCGGAAGCCGTCGTCCTGGCCGGCGATGCGGAGCTGGCCGTAGCTCCGGGAGTGGCGCGCGCGCTCGGGCCCGCGCGGGAAGATCACCGGCTCGGGGAAGAGGTCGCTGGCGATCGTGCGGTTCTCGCCCGACCAGACGACGTCCCCCGTCGCGGTGCGGATCAGCGCGGCGTCGACCGCGACCTGTAGCGGCTGGACGCGCGCGACCCGGCAGCCGGGCGGGCCGTTGTGGACCGCGATCGGGGCGTCCGCGTAGCCGATGCGCGAGTCGCGAACGAGCAGCGCGAGGTCGGCGTCGATCGCCGGGGCCAGCTCGGCCGCCAGATCGAGCAGGGTGAGGTCGCCGCGCTGCTGGGCCCGCGCCTCGACCCGCGCGACGACCTCCGGGTTCTGCAGCGCCGCGAGCAGCGCGCTCGAGTCGACGGGGGTGAGCCCGAGGCTCAGCAGGTGCCGCTGGAACGCGGAGTCGACCGCGTCGTACGCGGACAGGTAGGCGGTGATCTCGGCCTGCGCCGTCGGCTGGGCGTCGTTCGGCTTGGTCGGGTCGGCGGGGCCGTAGCCGAACGCCACCAGCAGGTCCGGGCTCAGCACCATCACCCGCCGGTTTCCGGCGTCGAACGCGGCCCCCGCGCTCCGCGGCGTCATCGGCGTCGTCGGGTGCCCGATCGTCGTGATGGTGATGCCCGGCCCGCCGCAGCCGGCGGCGATCAGGGAGAGCAGGAGGACGAGGCGAAGGCGCTGCATGCGCCGAGGATCGACGCTCGGTCCCCGGAGGGCAAGCCTGGCCGCGCTCAGGCAGCGGCGGCGCGATCGGTCAGCCGGCCGGTGCGGGAGACCCAGAGATCGAAGGCCAGCGTGCCGAGCGGCGGGAAGGCGGCGGCGAGGCCGGCGGCGGTGACGGGCAGGTTCCAGCCGAAGCGCCTCGCGGCGAGCAGGGTGATCGGCACGTAGGCGACGAACGCCGCGCCGTGCAGGGCGCCGAAGATGCGCACGCCGATCGTGTCGCCGGTGAGGACGTACTTGAAGAGCATGCCCACGAGCAGGCCCACCCAGGTGAGGGCCTCGAGGATCGCGATGGCGCGAAAAGCGACGGCGGTCATGGCCCGGAGGATGGGGCGGAAAGAGGCTGCGTCCATCCCGAAACCAGCCCGTCTTCCAGGTCAGAAGGAGGCCAGACATGGAACAGGAAGAGATCAGGAAGACGGTTCGAGACCACTACGCGGAGGTCGCTCGGACCGACGGCGCGGTCGGCTGCGCGCCGAGCTGCTGCGCCCCCGGCGCCGAGGGATCGCTGGCGCTGGGCTACTCCGAGGCGGACCTCGCGGCGGTGCCCGAGGGCGCCAACATGGGGCTCGGCTGCGGCAACCCGCAGGCGATCGCCCGGCTCCGCGAGGGCGAGACCGTGATCGACCTCGGGAGCGGCGGCGGCTTCGACTGCTTCCTCGCCAGCCAGCAGGTGGGCGCGGAGGGGAAGGTGATCGGCGTCGACATGACGAGCGAGATGATCGAGAAGGCGCGCCGGAACGCCGAGAAGCTCGGCGCCGACAACGTCGAGTTCCGGCTCGGCGAGATCGAGTCGCTGCCCGTCGCCGACGGAGTCGCCGACGTCATCCTCTCGAACTGCGTCATCAACCTGTCGCCGGCCAAGGAGCGGGTCTTCGCGGAGGCGTTTCGGGCGCTCGCGCCCGGCGGCCGGCTGGCCATCTCCGACGTGGTCGCGCTGAAGCCGATCCCGCCCGCGCTGATGGAGCAGGCGATCGCGCTGAGCGGCTGTGTGTCCGGCGCGGCCCAGGCGGCGGACGTGGAGCGCATGCTGGTGGAGGCCGGCTTCGAGCAGGTGAAGGTCGAGGTCCGCCCCGAGAGCCGCGCGTTCATCGCCGGCTGGCTCCCCGGCAGCGGCGCCGAGGAGTACGTCGCGTCGGCGACCATCGAGGCGATCAAGCCGGGCGGCGCCTGCTGCCCGCCGACCTGCTGCGGGTAGCGCGCTATCCTGGAGGAGGGCGCAGAAAGTCTGCGTCCATCCCGGAGATGGGCCGTCTTCTCGGTCGAGAGCCATGCAGACAGGAGACACCACCCCCCACGCTCCGCCCGCCTGGGCGGAGCTCTCCACTCGCCTCCGCCCCTTCGTCCGGAGGCGGGTGGACAGCGACGTCGACGCCGACGACGTGCTCCAGGACGTGCTGCTCAAGGCGCACCGGAGCCTCGGGGACCTGCGGGACGACGACCGCCTCGAGGCGTGGCTGTACCGGGTGGCGCGCACGTCCATCGCCGACCACCTCCGGGCCCGGCAGCGTCACCCGCTCACCCGCCGCGAGGCGCCCGAGGCGGCGCACGAGCCGTTCGCCGAGGACGACGACGCGGTCGCGCGCGAGGTCGCGCTCTACGTGCGGCTCTTCGTGCCGCTGCTCCCGGAGCCCTACCGGGAGGCGATCGAGCTGGTGGAGCTCGAGGGGCTGACCCACCGGGAGGCGGCGGAGCGGCTGGGCATCTCGGTGTCGGGCATGAAGTCCCGCGTCCAGCGCGGCCGGGCCAAGCTCCGGCAGCTCCTCGAGGCCTGCTGCGAGATCGCCCTCGACGCCCGCGGCAAGCCGGTCTCCTGCGAGCCGCGCGGGGGCGACTGTTGCTGAGCGTCAGCTGCCGTAGGCGAGCCAGGTGACGGTCACGTTCATCACCTTCATGTAGCCGTTGGTCTTCACCTCGAGCTTCATCTTGTCGTGCTCGGTCTTCACCACGCGCACGGCGAGGCGGAAGTTCTCGTCGTCCTTGCTGCGGGCCTCGAAGCCGGCGAGGGAGACGCTCGCGGTGGGCGGGACGGCGAAGGGCTCGGGGTACTTCACCACCCAGCGGTGGGTGCGCGGGCCGTGGCCCTTGTGGAGCTCCCAGTCGGAGTCGTCGTTCCCCATCTTCGCGGTGCCGGTCTGGATCTTCATGCAGCCAGCACGGTAGGCAGCGGCCGACGGCACCGTCAACGTGATTTCGAGGGCAGGACCCCGGGCGGTTCGGCGTATCCTCGCCGGCCATGGGGCGGAGCGTCATCGCGGGGAGGCGGGAGCTGCCGAAGAAGCGGAACCTCAAGAAGGTGCCCTTCGTCGAGCTCGCGCCGGGCAGGCTGCAGGGCGTCGTGTCGAGCGGGTCGGACGCCAAGCGGGTGTACGTCTCGTTCGTCGACGCGGGCAGCACCGACTTCTACTGCAGCACCAACAACAACCGCCCGTGCGGTGGGCTGCGGGGCGCGCCCTGCAAGCACATCCAGGCGATGATCGACAACGCGGTCGCGCAGTATGGCGGGGCGCGGGTCGCCAAGCACCTCGGCATCGCCGAGGCCGCCGACGCCCGGGCGATCCGGAGCGGGATCCGGGGCGCCCAGAACAAGCAGCCGGCGAGCGAGGTCTTCAGCCGCTTCCTCGCCTACCTCCGCTACGTCGAGCTCGACGGGACGCGGGAGCCGATGCCCGAGCTGAGCTGGTTCGTGACCGGATGAGCGCGCTCGACGAGACCCTGCCCGAGGGCGTGCAGGACGCGCTCGACGCGGTGGCGGCGCTGGACGCCGGCCTGATCGGCGGGCTGTCGCGGCTCGGCGGCCCCGCGCGGGCGCAGGTGGAGGGGCTGCCCTCGCTCTTCGCCGGGACCCCGCTCGCCCCGGCGCTCGAGCGGGCCGCCCCGGGCTTCGCCAAGGGCACGCCGACCGACGACGACGTCGCCGCGCTCGCCGCCGCCCGGGCCTCGCTCCTCGGCGCGGTGCACGACGCGCTCGTCGCTCAGGCCTGCGCCGCGCTCGGGCTCGAGGCCCCCGCCGACCCTGTCCTCGGCGCGCCGGTCGCCCTCTCGGACGAAGACGAGGCGCCGCTCCGGAACGCGCGGCACTGGCTCCTCGAGCTCGCGAGCGCCGGCCTCTCGCAGGTGAGCCCGGACGCGGTCGCGCCCTTCGCCTCGACGCTGGAGACCCTCGCCGAGCGCCCGGCGCTGCAGCGCGCGGCGGTGATGCTCACCGGCTTCTTCGACGAGCTGGCCGAGGCGCTGCCGCTCGCGAGCCGGGACGACGCGCCGGTGCCGCGCTGGCCGGATCTCTGGATGCAGAGCGTCATCGCCGCCGGGCCTCGCCTCGCGGTCGAGGAGGCGCCCTTCGAGGGCGCGCTGCTCCCGCTCGGGGTGGAGCTGCGCCACCACGATCACGCCATCGCGGCGGTGGTGCACGGCGCGCTGGACGGCGCGCTGGTGCGGGCGACGTTCACCGGCTGGAAGGTCGACGCGCTCCTCGGCGACGAGGCGCTCCGGGTGCTGCCCGCGCCGGCGCTCGAGGCGATGACGAGCGACGTGGCGCTCGCGGTGAAGGGCGTCCGCCGCGGCGCCGATCTCCTGGTCACCGAGGTGAAGGCGGGCGCGAAGCACGACCCCTACACGCTGGGCGCGCTGCCCTTCACCTGCGCCGCGCCCGCCGACCGGCACCCGGTGCAGATCGCGATCCCGGTGGTCTTGCCCGAGTGCCGGGTGTCGGCGGGGCGGGTCGAGCCGCTCGGGGTGCGCCTGGCCGACGAGCGGGTGAGCCCGCTCTACGCCGCGAAGAAGGGCCAGCTCGAGGAGGCCGACGCGATGATCGGGCTCTTGCGCTGGGACGACGGCTGGGCGCTCCAGCCGCTCGACGCGAAGATCGGCAAGGACCGCTGGAGCCTCGACGCGGCGGTGACGGCGGCGAAGAAGGCGAGCAAGACCACCGACACCCTGAGCGTGCTGACCGAGCGCGCGGGCAAGCTCCTGAGGAGCTGATGGACGAGCGCGCCGCGAAGAACCGCCGCAGCCTGCTCCTCTGGCGCACCCTCGCCGAGGCGATGGGCAGCGAGCGCGCGCGGGAGCTCGACCCGGCGGCGACGGAGATCGTCGTGGAGGCCGGCCTGCCGCCGCTCCTGCTCGACGCGCGCCCGTCGGTCGCCCAGGTGGTGCGGCGACACCCCGAGCTCGCGGCGGAGCTCGAGGACGTGGTCCCGGACGCAGAGGGGCCGATCGACGCGGAGTCGCTCCGGCGCACCGCGCTCTTCTCCAAGCTGCTGCTCAACGTCTTCGCGCCGGGCGCGGGCGACGGGCAGATCGAGGCGAGCCAGTACTCGCAGTGGATCGAGGACGTCGGCGCGTTCGAGAAGGCGCTCGGCTACCCGCCCGGCGAGCTGATGGGCGGGGCCCCGGCGTCGGGGCGCTCGAGCGGCGCGCCCTCTCCCGCCGGGGTGGACACCCCCGCGTCGGGCGGCGGGCCCGAGGTGACCGACGAGGACCTGGCGCTCGCGCTGGGCGAGATCCGGCGCGGCCGCGGGCTGATGAGCGAGCCCGAGATCAAGGCGGGGCTCTCCGGCATGGAGAAGCGCCTCGTGAACCGGATGGCGCTCCACGAGGTGCTGAAGGATCGCGCCCTCGCCGAGAAGCTCACTCCGTCGATGGCGCTCACCGAGCAGCTGCTCCGGCAGAAGGGGCGGCTCGAGGGCGAGGCGCTCCGGAACGCCAAGCGGCTGATCCGCCGCTTCGTCGATCAGCTCGCCGATCTGCTGAAGAAGGAGGTCGTCAGCGCGCCGAAGGGCAAGGTCGACACCTCCATCCCGCCCAAGCGCGTCTTCCGGAACCTGGATCTGAAGAAGACGATCCGGCGGAACCTGACGAACTGGGACCCGGACGAGCAGCGCCTCCTCGTCGACCGGCTGTACTACCGGCGCACCGCGACGAAGAAGCAGAACACCCGGCTCATCGTGGTGGTCGACCAGTCCGGCTCGATGGTGCACGCGATGGTCAACTGCACGATCCTCGCGTCGATCTTCGCGGGCCTGCCGCGGGTCGAGGCCTACCTCTACGCCTTCGACACCGAGGTCGTCGATCTGTCGCCGTGGGTCGACGACCCGTTCGAGGCGCTGCTCCGCACCCAGCTCGGCGGGGGCAACGACGGGCCCAAGGCGATGCGCGCCGCGGCCGCCCGGATCCAGGACCCGCGCAAGACGGTGATGGTCTGGATCAGCGACTTCTACGAGTTCCAGAACGACAAGCCGCTCTTCGCGATGATCGAGGCGGTGAAGCAGTCCGGCGTCACCTTCATCCCCGTCGGCTCGGTCTCGAGCGGCGGCTACTTCAACGTCAACCCGTGGTTCCGGCAGAAGCTCAAGTCGATCGGCACCCCCGTGGTCAGCGGCAGCCTGAGGACGCTCGTGCGCGAGCTGAAGTCGGCGCTGCCCGTGTGAGAGAGAGACGATGGCCAAGAAAGAGAAAGCCGCCCTCCGCCTCCCCGCCGAGGCCCGCTACGCGGACGAGCTCCGCTACCTCGCCGAGGCCGACACCGGCCCGCGCCCCTTCTCCTGGCGCCTGACGCCGAAGATGGTGCGCGTGTTCGTGCTCGGGAGCCGCCCCGAGGACGGGCTCGACCGCGAGGTCCCGCAGAAGTGGTTCGGGCAGGCCTCGATCGTCGAGCGCGCGATCGTGACCCTCGCCTCCGACCGCGGCCTGCTGCTCATCGGCGACCCGGGCACGGGCAAGAGCTGGCTCGCGGAGCTGCTCTCGGCCGCGATCTGCGGCACCTCGACCTACGTGGTGCAGGGCACGGCCGGCACGACCGAGGACCAGATCAAGTACTCGTGGAACGTCGCGATGGTCATCGGCAAGGGGCAGACGCGGGCCGCGCTGATCCCGTCGCCGATCATGACCGCGATGGAGCTCGGCGGGCTCGGCCGCTTCGAGGAGCTGACCCGCTGCACCTCCGACGTGCAGGACGCGCTCATCTCGATCCTCAGCGAGAAGTACGTCTCGATCCCCGAGCTCGACGAGGACAACACCGCCTTCGCGCAGCCGGGCTTCAACGTCATCGCCACCGCGAACAGCCGCGACCGGGGCGTCAACGATCTCTCGAGCGCGCTGAAGCGCCGCTTCAACTTCATCCACATCCCGGTGGTGACGAACAAGAAGCAGGAGCAGGAGATCGTGCTCTTCCGGGTGAAGGACCTGCTGAAGCGCAACCAGTTCGAGGTCGAGGTCCCGCCGACGATGCTCGACCTCCTGCTGACGACGTTCCGCGATCTCCGCGAGGTGATGCGCGCCGCCGACACCGACGACGAGCGCATCGAGAGCGCGCTCTCCACCGCCGAGCAGATCGGCGTGCTCGAGGACGCGGTGCTGCACAGCCACTTCTTCGGCGCCGCCGAGCTGCGCCCGGACACCCTGGCCTCGTCGCTGGTCGGCACACTGATCCGGCGCCTCCCCGAGGACGTCGCGGTGATGAACCGCTTCTGGCACTCGGTGGTCGACAAGCACGCCAAGGACGAGAAGGGCGACTGGGAGCCCTTCCTCGAGGGCGGCAAGCAGGCGATGGCCAGCCTGAAGTGAGCGGGCGCCTCGAGACGCTGCGCGAGCAGCTGCTGGCCGCGGCGGCGGCGATGAGCGACGAGCCGCTCGAGGGGCTGCTCTCGGGCATGGCCGACGACGTGGCGCGCGCGAGCGCGGAGCGGCTGGAGATCTTCCCGGTGGCCCACCACAGCCCGGCGAGCGCCGTGCACCTCGTGCGGCGGCTCCGGGAGAGGGCGCCGCGCGTGATCTTCCTCGAGCTCTGCGAGGACCTCGACGCGAAGCTCGACGAGCTCGGCGACTGCAAGCTCCCGGTGGCGCTGCAGGCGTTCGCGCACGAGACCGACGGCTTCCCGCCCGAGCGCGCGCCGCTGAGCGTGGTGGCGCCCCTGACCGAGCACAGCGCGGAGCTGCAGGCGATCGCGTTCGCGCAGACCCACCCGGAGACCGAGATCGTCTTCGTGGACCGCTCGGTCGACCACGTCTTCCAGTGGGAGCGCGACCCGGAGCCGGACGAGGACGTCGAGGAGGAGGACGAGAGCGCGCGCCTCCACGGCGGCGCGATCGGGGTCGAGGTCGGTCAGCTGATCCCGAGCTTCGCCGCGTTCCGCGAGACGATCTGCGCCCACGCGA
Organism: Myxococcota bacterium; assembly: GCA_036149055.1. Classification (GTDB taxonomy): domain Bacteria; phylum Myxococcota_A; class Polyangia; order Polyangiales; family Sandaracinaceae; genus JAVJQK01. Next base: position 14,495 of record JAYZQJ010000004.1, read on the forward strand.
AGGTCGCCCACTGGGCCGAGTGGTGGTCGCTCTACGTCGAGCAGGCCACGCTCGACGCCGACTACCAGACCTACCGCGAGGTCTACTTCCTCATCGGCAGCCTGATCCGCCGGCTCGGGGTGCGGCGCGAGCTGCTGGAGATGGACCGCGATCGCGAGCGCTTCATGTGGACCCGCATGAAGGACTGGCTCGAGGCGCACGACGTTGCGCCCGAAGACGCCTTGCACATCTGCGGCGCGGCGCACGCGGCGAGCGACGTCGAGGAGTTCGGTGTGGACAGCCCGGCGCGCTGGGACCTGCCGCCGCGCACCGCGACGAAGTGGCTCTACGGCTTCATCCCCTCGAGCCATCACGCCATCGAGCATCAGTTCGGCCACCCGGTCGGCACGATCACCCTGGCGGCGGAGACCTGGCGCAAGGCGACGAAGGGGCTCTCGCTGACCCCCTTCGCGCTGCCCAGGCCGGGCAAGCCGAAGAAGCCCAGGAAGGCGAAGAAGCCCAAGGCTCCCGTGGCGATCGAGGGCGGGGTGCTCGGGCTGATGCAGCGGCCGCCCGCGCTCGCCCAGGAGGACCACCAGGAGCTCTTGCGGTGGTGCACGGGCATCGTCGCGCTCGCCCGGAAGAACGGTTACCTCGCGACCACCGCCGACTCGATCGCGATCTACGAGACCGTCATCCTGCTCGCCCGGCTGCGGGCCCGACGCCACCCGAGCGCCTACGACTTCATCGACGCGGCGGTGACCTGCCTCGAGAAGGTGGAGGTCCCCGGCAAGCGCGACGTGCGCCGGCTCTGCGAGATCCTGCTCGGCGGCGACCGGGTCGGGCAGGTCGGCTACAGCTCGCTGCCGCCGCTGGTGCAGGACGTCTACGACCGGCTCGCCTCGACCGGGGTGGCGCCGGGCAAGTCGACGGTGACGCGCTGGCTGGTCGACTTCGGCAAGGACCCGGGCAAGCGCGGCTGCTCGGATCTGCTCTGGCGGCTGAGCTGGCTGCTGCCCGGGACGCGGGTGGCGCGGCCGATCATGGGGCAGCGCGCGCTCGGCGAGCGGTCGCCGCAGGAGAGCTGGGACATCAAGCTCGGGGGCACCGAGCAGCGCCACCTCATCGAGCTCGCCTACGAGGGCGTGACGGTGGAGCACGTGCTCGAGCGGCGCCTGCGCGAGCACGCCTTCGGGCCCGGGTCGACGACGCTGACCGCGCTCGAGGCGGCCGAGCGCAGCCTCGCGCTCCTCCACTCGCCGCGGCTGACCGAGGACCTCGGCGAGCGCGCGGTGCACCTCCTGATGGGGGAGCGCGGCGCGGCGGACGCGCGGCCGATCTTCGAGCAGGCGCGGCGGCTCGTGCACTTCTACCGCGGCACCCCGAAGGGCCTCGCCGGCTGGCTCGAGCGCTTCGTCACCAGCGGCTACTCGCACTACGCCAGCCAGCTCCCGGACGCGTTCGCCGACCGCGGCACCAGCCCCGAGCAGCTCGCCGCGATGCTCGCCTTCGTGTTCACGCTCGAGAGCCTGGCGCTCTCGCTCGGTTGCGACCGGAGCGAGCTGATCATCGCGCTCGAGCAGGCGGAGACCGACGACCCGAACAAGCTCGGGCTGCTCTGGGTGGCGAGGTGGCTGCTCGATCTCGAGACCGAAGGGGAGCTCCGCGAGCGGCTCGCGCGGGTGCTCGAGAGCCCCCTCCTCCGGCGCGCCTTCCCGGCCTACCTAGGCGGCCTGCTGCGCGCGCTCGAGCTGTCGCCGCGGGTGAGCGCGATCGCGACCGAGCTGCTGACCCGGGCCTTCGCCGAGCTGCCCGACGCGGTGCTCTTGCCCTGGCTGCCCGGCCTCTTCCAGACCCTGCAGCCGCTGGCTCGCGACGTCCTGCCCGCGCTCCTCGACGAGCTCACCCGGGTCATGCCGACCCGGCTCGACGCCCTCGACGCCTGGGCGCCGACCGAGGAGCCGCCGACCGCGCCGTCCGCGCCGATCGCCTCGGCCCCCACCGGCGCCGGCGCGCTCCTCTTCCGCCACCGCGCGTCGACCTCGGCCCACGCCGCCCGCCTCGGGAGCGCCGCCTCCTGGGACGCGCCCGCCGCGCCCTCGGTGGGGGAGAGCCTCGTGCGCCGCTACCCCGCGTCCGTGTCCGCGCACGCCCGCCGGCTCGATTGAACACTCACCGCATCTTCACTCTTCGGCGGCGGCGCGCGCCTCGCGCTCGTAGGCGAGCACGAGCCCGTCGGCTTCGCGCACGGCGGCGGGGATCTGGCAGCCGGCGACGCGCAGGTCTCCGCCCGGGGCGGCGAAGGTGAGGCGGAAGTCGCAGCCGGAGTCGGGCGAGAGGGAGGCGCCGCCCGCCGGGTAGCAGCCGGAGGCCTCGTCGTAGACCCCGGTCGCGGTGAGGTCCGCCTCGAGCTGCGCGACGCGCTCGGCGCCGAGGCTGGGGAGCTCGCGGACCTCGCCTCCCGCGTAGACGCGCGTGAGGCGGCCGTCGCGGTGAATGGTGAGCGGCGGCTCGTAGTCGCCGGCGAAGCCGATCCAGATGCTGCGGACCACCAGGTAGTCCTGCGCCTCGGGGCCGGGCAGGAGGCGCTCCTCGCAGAGCGGCTCCTCGGCCGGGAGGTAGCCGTCGACGCAGCCGGTGAGCAGCACGAGGGGGAGGGCGAATCGAAGCGAAGCGGTCATGCCCCCGCCTCCAGCAAGCTTCGGTCCGACCCCGAACCCGGCGCGGAGCCCTGTGTCGCCGTGTGCCGACGCGCCGGCCGGTGGTCAGATCAGCACGTCGACGGGCGGCGCGCCGTAGGGCGGGCAGCAGCGGTCGGAGAGATCGGGGCGCACGGGGCGCGGGTGCTTGCGGCCCTCGGCGTGGACGCGCTCGGCGCGGGCGCGATCGGTGGGCTCGTGCACGCGCTCCGCCTCCACGGCGCGGGCGCTCGGCGGCACCTCGACCTCGGGCGTCGCCCGCACCGGCTGCATCGGCGCCTCGAGCCCTGGATCGACGATCCCCACCGGCTCCGGCGGAGAGGGCGCCTCGGCGCGGCCTGCACAGGCGCTCAGGGTCACGCCGCCGTAGACGAGGAGCGCGCGGGTCAGGGGGCCGACGCGGGGCGGCTCGCGGACCGACCGGGGCGGCGCGTGCTCGGCTCCGCAGAAGGGGCAGGCGGCGGAGTCGTCCCGGACGTGGCGGGCGCAGGCGCGGCAGGGGGAGAGCATGCGGTCTCCGACGTGCCACCGGGCGGAAGGGTTCAACCCGGGTCTCCGGTCTCCGGCGGCGCGTCCAGGGCGCCCGGCGCTCGGGTCCAGGGTCCCCAGCGGGGCCCGATTCGAGCCGCCAACAGCCCCATTTCGAGACGGAACGAAGTCTGCTGTAGGGAGGGGCGATGACCCCCGTCACCCGCCGCCTCCTCCCCGTCGTGGTCCTGCTCTCCGGCTGCATGGCCGCGCCGCCCGAGGGGAACCTCGACGAGCAGACGTCCAACCTGAGCGCGCGCGAGCGCCGGGAGCGGGCCGGTCGGATCCGCGACATCGCCGCCGAGTACGGCATCCGCGAGGGCAGCTGGCTCGTGGCCGGGGTGGGCGACGCCGAGACCTACCTGACCCAGTGCGAGCACAACCTCACCTGGGCGTGCCAGGGCCCGGTGTCCTCGGACTGCGGCGGACGCCCGGTGGTGGCCGGCTCGGGGGACGGCCCGTGTCACCGTCAGCAGGGCGGCATCGGCATCTTCCAGCTCGACGCCGGCACCTATGCCCAGACGCTGCGCCGCGAGGGGAACCGCATCCTGAGCATCGACGGCAACATCCGCGCGGGCATCGAGTTCATCCTCGACATGGTCGAGCGCTCCGCCTACATCGGCGGCGTCTCCACCCGGGCCGAGGCGGCCGCCTGGATGAACGGCGTGACCGTCAGCAACTCGCGCTTCCCCATCTGGGTCAAGACGGTCACCCACTACTACAACGGCTGCCGGCCGGGGTACTCCTGCTACAACGAGCGCTTCGCCCGCTACCGCCGCTTCGCGCGCGACATCCGAAGCGAGTTCGGCTCCACCTTCTGGAGCTCCAGCACCGGCGGCGGCGACTGGATCGGCAGCGCCTGCGACCCCTCCGCCGCGGGGGAGTGCGAGCTCGGTCTGTCGGGCGACCGCTGCCTGAGCGCGGGCGGCGCCGGCGTCTGCGTCTCGTCGTGTGAGGGCTTCTGCCCGGACCGCGCCGGCTTCGCGACCACCTTCTGCGTCTCCCTCGACGGCGGCTCCACCGGGACCTGCCTGCCGACCGCGGCCGGCGGCTGCCCGACCGGCACCGAGGCCCGCGAGATGAGCCGCCACGTCGGCTCGAGCGGCGCGGCGATGAGCTCCAACACCGTCTGCGTGCCCACGGGGACCGACCCGACGCCCCGCGGCCTCTGCGCCGACACCTGCGCCAGCGCGGGCAACGGCACCTGCGAGGACGGCGGCGCGGACTCGGTGTTCTCGGACTGCGCGTTCGGCACCGACTGCGGCGACTGCGGGGTGCGCGACCCGGGCGACACCCCGATGGCCTGCCTCGCGACCCGCGAGAGCTGCGGCGCCGGCGGCACCTGCTGCGGGGACCTGTCCTGCCGCGACGGCGTGACCTTCGAGGACCAGTGCTGCGTGGAGGCGGGCGGGGCCTGCGGATCCGGCAGCGAGTGCTGCGGCGCGATGGCCTGCGTCGCCGGCATGTGCGCCTGCCACAGCGCGGGCCGCAACTGCGTGGCCGACGCGGACTGCTGCTCGGGGAGCTGCAGCGCGGGTCGCTGCCGCTGATGCTCTACAAGATCATGCCCCGCGCGCTCTGGGAGAGCCGCGTGGGCGCGATGCCCTGGGCGCCGGTGGACCGGGCGGACGGCTTCGTGCACCTCAGCGACGCCGACCAGGTCCGCGAGACCGCGGCCAAGCACTTCGCGGGGCAGACGGGGCTCCTGCTGCTCGACGTGGACCCCGCGAAGCTCGCGCCCGAGACCTTGAAGTGGGAGCCCTCGCGCGGCGGCGCGCTCTTCCCGCACGTCTACGGGGACGTGCCGGTCGAGGCCGTCGCCCGCATCCGCCCCCTGCCGTGGATTGAGGCCGGCTTCGTCTTCCCCGAGCCGCTATGAGTCGCGGGCCGCGGAGGCCTCGTCGACGAGCCCCTGCACCCTCTGCCGGAGCGCCTCGGTGTCGTCCGGGGTGCGGGGCACGTCCATCGGCTCGCCGACCGCGGCCCAGATCGGGGTGCGGCGGCGCCGGGCCATGCGGCCGAAGTGGTCGCCGAAGCTCTCCTCGTAGAACTCGTCGCCCGGGCGGTAGGCGAGCCCGAGCGGCAGCACCCGCACCAGGTCCAGCCCGCGGGCGGCGGCGAACGCGCCCCGGAGGAAGGGCCGGACCTCGTCGCCCGGGTAGGTCGTGCCCTCGGGGAAGACGATCAGGTTCCGCCCCTCGACCAGCGCGCGCCGCATCGAGCGGATGGCCCGGGCGCCGCTGCGGCGGTCGTCGCGGTCGACGAAGATCGTGTCGGTGGCCACCGCCGCGGTCCCGACCACGGGGATCTCGCGTACCCCGTGGTGGCTGAGCACCACGCCGCCGACCAGGTGGATCGCGACCAGGATGTCGAGGGGCGAGCGGTGGTTGGCCACCACCAGGAACGGGCCGACGCCGCCCTCCGGGACCTCGCCCGAGACGAGGTTCAGATCGAGCCCGAAGAGCGGGAAGACGCCGTGGCTCCACGCGTCGATGAAGCGCTGCTTGCCCCACGGGGTCGCGAGGTCGGAGTCGAAGAGGCTCAGCGCTTTGTGGCCGTAGACGACGGCGCTGGTCCAGGTGGCGAAGCCGAGGGCGCGGCTCGCGAGGCGCACGGGTCCGAGCGGGTCCATCGCCGCGCTCATAGCACGGGTGACAAGCCTCGGACCGAGGTCGTAAGATGGGGTGTGACCAGCCAGCTCGCGCCCGGCCTGCTGGTGGCGGCCCCCGGCATGGGCTGCCCCTTCTTCGATCACACCGTGGTCCTCCTGGTGGAGCACGGTGAGGAGGGGGCGCTCGGCTTCGTGATCAACCGGCCGACCGAGCAGCCCGTCACCTCGCTGATGGAGGGCCTCGAGATCGACGACCTGGCCGAGGAGATCGACGGCGAGGTCTGGATCGGCGGCCCGGTCGCGCCCGACACCGGCTGGGTCCTCTTCGACCCGACGAGCGGCGACACCGAGGACGTCGACGCGCTCCGCATCGAGCCGCGGGTGGCGGTCAGCGCCTCGCGCCTCTTCCTGGAGCAGATCGCCGAGGGCGGCGGCCCGGAGCGCTACGCGGTGCTCCTCGGCTACGCCGGCTGGGGCCCCGACCAGCTCGACGACGAGCTGCGCGAGGGCGCGTGGATCCCGATCGACGTCGACCCGAAGATCATCTTCGACCTGCCGCCCGAGCAGCGCTGGACCGCCGCGCTCGCGACCCTCGGCATCGACCCGGCGCGCTTCGGCCGCCTGGGTGTCGCCGAGGCCTGATGTGCTAGGAGCCCGGGCGTGAGCGAAGGCAAGACCGCGCGCGCGTCCTACACCGAGATGACGGAGCTGGTGCTCCCCCAGCACGGGAACGTGCTCGGATCCGCGTTCGGCGGGACCGTGCTGGCGTGGATCGACGTCTGCGGCGCGATCGCGGCCCAGCGTCACTGCCACCGGGTCGCGGTCACCGCGGCGATCGACGAGGTGAACTTCCTCGCGCCGATCACGGTCGGCGACGTCGTCGTGCTCTCCGCCCGCGTCAACGCGGCCTTCCGCACCTCGATGGAGGTCGAGGTGGAGGTGAAGGTCGAGGACGCGAGGACCGGCCACCGTCGCCGCTGCGTCGACGCCTTCATGACCTTCGTCGCGGTCGGCGAGGATCGGAAGCCCTGCGCGGTGCCCCCGCTCATCGCCGAGAGCGCCGACGACGAGCGCCGCCGCGCCGAGGCCGAGGCCCGGCGCGCCGAGCGGCTCGCCAAGCGGCGAAACTGAGGAGCGGCGAAATTGAGGAGCGGCGAAACTGAGGAGCGGCGAAACTGAGCAGCGGCGCGGCCAGCGCGCGTCTCAGCCGCCGTGGTAGTGCTCGAGCACGACCTGGCCGGTGGGGTAGCTCGAGCCGCGCGGCTCGGGGGTGACCATCAGGCGGAAGCGGTCATGGGGCGTGATCGTGGTCAGGCGGCCGCGGCGGTCGCCGGCGTCGTACTGGAGCCGTCCGGCGAGCACCGGGGTCCCGCCCGCGGGCGCGATCCACACGTGGTAGGTCTCGAAGCTCGCGCCGAGGCGGTTGGGCGGCGGGAGGTGCCGCACGTCGAGCTCGATGCGCCGGTTATCTCCGGCGACGCTCGCGACCTCGAGCTCGGCGTCGGTCCCGATCGCGGGGCCCTGCCCCTGGAGCTGGTAGGCGGAGCCGCCGCAGCCCGCGAGGGCGAGCAGCGCCGCGGCGATCATGGCGTGTCGAATCATCTGCATGGTCGTTCGCAGCGCAAGGCCCGTACCGACGCGGCGAGCGCGGGCCCGACGGGCCGAAGATCGGGGCAGCGCGTCACGGGCGCGCGCGTCCGTCCCGCCTCGTGGTAGACGGAGCACCGATGGCGGACGACGGCAGAGAGGGGCGCGGCGGGCGCTGGGGGCTCTTCGTCCTCGCCTTCTTCGTCGGCCTCCCGCTGCTCGCCCTGTGCGGGCTGACCATCCTCGGGCCGCCCTCGCCGGAGACGATGGTCTTCACCCTCGCGGTCACCGCGATGGTGGTCGGCGGGTTGATGGCGCCCTGGTCGCCCCGGCTCGCCTGGGGGGCGCGGCTCGGCTTCGTCGTGCTCTTCCTGGTGGTCGTCTACCGGGTGTTCGCGGCCGACGCGGGCCGCACCGTGCGCGCCCACACCGGGCCGGCGATGACCGGGGGCCGCCTCCTCGACCGCATCGTGCCGGAGCGCGACGTGGCCATCGGGGGCACGCTCCTGCTCACCGCGCTCGGGGAGATGGGGCCGCGCGAGCCCGGCCTGCTCGACGCGCTCCGCGACGGCTACGGCCGCATGCGCCGCGATCAGGGCCCGGTGCCGTCCTCCACCGTCTCGACCTTCGTGCTCGGCCAGACCCCCGAGGACCACACCGTCTTCCGCATCGCGCCCGCCGATCGCTTCAACCCGCCCGAGGCGGTCGTCGTCTTCCTGCATGGGTCCGTGGGCAACATCACCATCGCCTGCTGGCAGGTGGCCCAGGCCGCCAACCCGGTCGGCGTCGACGTGGTGTGCCCCTCGATGAACTGGACGGCCCACTGGGAGGAGCCCGACGGCCTCGCGATCCTGAACGCGACGCTCGCGCGGCTCCGGGCGGAGAACGTGCGGCGCATCTACCTCGCCGGCCTGAGCCAGGGCGCGATCGGGATCTCGCGCATGCGCTCGGTCGACGTGGACGGCGTGGTGCTCATCAGCGGGGTCTCGGCCCGCGCGGTGCCCAAGCGCGTCCCCACGCTGGTCCTGCACGGGCGGACCGATCCGCGCACCCCCGTCGCTCCCGCGCGCCGCTACGCCCGCGCGGTGCGCGCCACCTATCACGAGCACCCGGAGGCGGGGCACTGGCTGCTCTTGAGCGAGCACGCCTGGCTCACCGATCACCTCCGCCGCTGGCTGGCGGCGCGCGAGGGCCTCGGCGCGGTGCACGGCGAGGAGGCTGCGGAGCCCGCGTCGGGGGATAGGTAGGCGCGCATGGGCTGCGCCATCGGATGCCTCGCGCTCGCGTTCCCCCGGCTCGCGCTCGCGCTCGTCTGGCTCTTCGGGCCGGTCGGATATCTCTCTCGCCCGTTCCCCGGCCTCGTCTGGGCGATCCTCGGCTTCCTCTTCCTGCCGCTGACCACGCTCGCCTTCGCGTTCGCGAGCAACTCGATCGGCCCGATGAACGACGTCACGCCGTTCGGCTGGTTGCTGGTGATCCTCGCGCTCCTCGTCGACCTCGGGCTCCTCGGCGGCGGCGGCCGCGCGGCCCGTCGCCGGCGCGACGAAGAGACCTGAGCGTGCGTGTGCGCGCACGTGCGCGCACGCGGTCTCTCCGGGGCCGATCCAGGTCTCCGCGCCGCCGCGCATGACGGCACACGCCTTGCCCCAGGGCGCCTCGCCGCGTGTGGCGGCGAAAGGAGACCTGCATGAGAGAGATGAGGATCGGCCTGTGCGCGGTGACGATGGTGGTCACCGGCTGCGTGAGCCCGACGGGCGCGCCGGGGGCGGACGACGTCGCCGCGAGCGAGGAGGAGATCATCTTCGACGCGGAGGACTGGAACGACATCACCGCCTTCGAGACCAGCCCCACCTATCAGATCGGCGCCCTCTACGGCCGGGCCACCGCGGGGCTGTTCAACCGCTCCCAGGTCAGTGAGGACGACGAGCCGTTCTGCTCGGGCTTCCTGATCGACGACGAGATCCTGGTGACCGCGCATCACTGCCGCCGGGGCAGCTTCTCGTCGCCGCAGCCCATCGTGGCCCAGTTCGGCGAGTTCGACCTCGGCCTGCTCGACGCGCGCGAGCGCATGCGGTCCCTCGGCTTCCCGGTGCCGCAGGCGCAGAACATGGCCTTCGACGGCAGCGCGCGGGAGTGGACCTGCGACTTCATCGCCAGCGACTACCCGACCTACCGGCGCGACATCGACTACTACCGCTGCCGGCCGAACCGGGTGACGCCCTGGGCGCCCGCGGGCGCGCCGATCGTCGATCTGCTGCCCGGCCACGTCTGGGGCCACATGAACGTGACCACGCGGCGCGCGAACGTCGACGACCGCATCTACGTGCTCAGCGTCAACGATCCGAGCTGGCAGATCGGAGACGACGACGTCCTGCTCTCGCCCTCCGGGTCGATCTGGGACGACTGGGACGACCTGCCGGTGAGCGACGACGGGTTCGACTACAACGGCGGCTTCGAGTGGGGCGACTCCGACACCCTCTGCGGATCGTCGGGCGGCCCGGTGCTCTACCGCAACGGCTCCTACGGTCACCAGGTGCTCGGCGTCGTGCACGGCCAGTACGATCAGTGGGGCGGAGACAGCTGCCGGCGCACCCGGGTGAGCGAGGACAGCTGGTCGCTCAACTTCTACTCGAACACCGGCACCTACCTCATGGGGCAGGCCCGGACGATGTCGTCGACCGCGCCGCTGACCGAGACGATGAGCGTGCGTTGGCACTACGACACCACCGCGCTCGGCGGCACCGGCGGGTCCGAGCACGTCGCGCAGTGCCCGTCCGGGTTCGCGGTGGCCGGCTTCGTGGGCGAGACCATCGACGGAGGCAGCCGCGACGGCGTGGTCGGCAACCTCGGCGTCGTCTGCCTGCCCTTCCGCAACCGGCACACCACCGTCAACGGCGTGATCCCGTGGGAGCTCGACCGGGCGGTCGTCCTCTCCGCCGGCTCGGTCAACACGCCGCGGATCGGCTCGGGCGGCGAGGACTTCAACACCTACCACCACGAGCGCCTGGTCCCGAACAGCACCTACGGGCTGCCCAACGGGGAGCAGACGCTGATGATCTGCCCGCCGGGCACCTACGTGACGGGCGTGGAGGTCCGCGCCGACTCGATGATCAACATGGTCCGGCGCCTCGAGTGCGGCTCGGTCAGCCGCAACGGCGCCGGCTACGACGTGAACGGCATCGGCTGGCAGACCGGGCACCGCACCATCGGGGAGCGGAACTACGGCTCGACCCAGACCAGCGAGTGCGGCAGCCGCGCGATCTTCTCGGGCGTGCGCTTCCGGGCCGGCTGGTACACCGATCGGCTCCAGCCGCGCTGCGCGCAGCTCTGACGGGGCGGTGACCGGAGGCCGTGTCCCAAGGGACGTCCCAGGGACACGGCCCGTCTCGCGTACGCGCTCGTCCGCGGGTTCGCCGATGGCGCGCGGTGGCACGCGCCTTGAGGAGGGGCCGGGCATGCGAACCGCGCTCGTCCTCTTCGTCTTCGCCCTCGCTCCCGCTGGCGCCGCCGCGCAAGTCACCGCCGGGGCGCCGGTCGCGCAGGTGCCGGTCCAGGTGCGCTCCGCCTCCGAGGGAGTGACGCTCCACCACGTGCTCGTCGAAGGCCGACGGAGCCGCTGGACGGGGCGCTACGCCGACGCCTCGCGCCCGGTCTGCACCGCGCCGTGCGAGATGCTGATGCCGGTCGGCACCTACCGCTTCGCCCTCTCGGACGGCGGCGACCCGCGTCGGGTCGAGCGGCTGGTGGATCTGCGCGCGCCCTCGCTGCTGTCGCTGGAGTACGAGAACCGCGACGGGCTCCGCACGACCGGCTGGGCCATCTTCGGCGGCGGCGCGCTGATCGGCGCGATCACCGCCCTCGTCGGGGCGCTGTTGGTGCTCGAGCCCGACCAGGAGGACCTCGGCTACGGGCTGATGATCGGCGGGCTCTCGGCCATCGCGGTGGGCGGCCTGATCAGCATCCCCTTCGTCGGCTTCCAGGACCACGCCGAGATCGGGGTGGGGCCCCTTCAGCCGATGCCGTAGGCCTTCATCCAGCGGTAGATCTGCTTGCGGTCTCGCTGGAAGTGCTTCGCCGTCGCTCGCACGGAGCCCCCCGTCTCCTCGAGCACGCGCCGGAGCTCCTCCGCGGACGGCTTCCCCGGACGCCCCTCGGGCGTCGACGCCTCGCCCGGCGCTTCCCCCGGACGGGCGGGCGCGAGCGCCCCGAGGGCGTCCGGGGTCACCGTCGCGCCGGGCCCGAGGTGGGTGCGGAGCTGATAGACCGCGCGGTCGAGGCCGCGGAGGTTGTCGGGCCAGTCGGCGAGCATCGCCCGCTCCATCGCCTCGGGCGCCCACGCGAGCGGCGCGCCGCCCTCGCGCTCCCGCCACCGCGCGTCGAAGCGTCCGAGCCAGCCGGGCACGTCGCCCCGTCGCTCGCGCAGGGCGGGCACCGTCAGCGTGCCGATCGACAGCCGCGCGTGCAGGTCTCGCCGGAAGCGCCCGTCTCGCACCCGCGCCTCGAGCGCCGGGTGGGTCGCCGCCACCACCCGCACGTCCACCCTCGTCGGGGCGCCGCCCAGCGGGGTGACCTCGCCGGTCTCGAGCACCCGGAGCAGCTTCGCCTGCACCTCCGGCGCGAGCTCGGCCACCTCGTCGAGGAAGAGCGTGCCCCCGTCGGCGCGCCGGAAGAGCCCGTCGTGGGCCGCGTCCGCCCCGGTGAAGGCGCCCCTCGCGTGGCCGAAGAGCTGACTGTCGGCGAGCTGGGGCGTCAGCCCCGCGCAGTTGAAGGCGACGAACGCGCCGCGCCCGCTCAGCCGGTGCGCCTCGGCCGCGATCCGCTCCTTGCCCGTCCCGGTCGCGCCCAGCAGGAGCAGGTGCGCCGCGCCCGGAGCCATGCGCCCGAGCAGCCTCCGGAGCGCGACCACGCTCGGCGCGTCGCCCGGGATCGCGGCCCGATCGACCGCGTCGTCGTCCTCCTCGACCCGCTCGATCACCGCGCAGACGTCGCCCAGCCGCAGCACCGCGCCGTCGCCCGCGAAGCGCGGCGCGTCGAGGGGCTCGCCCATCAGCCAGGTGCCGTTGTGGCTCCCCTCGTCGCGCGCCTCCAGCACGAGCCCGGCCTTCCGGATCCCGAGATGTCTGCGCGAGACGGTGCCGTGCGGGATCGCCTCGCCGCGCCCCAGCACCTGCCAGCCCTTGCCCGGCTCGAGGGGAACCGCCCCCTGCACCGGGTGGGTCAGCCGGAGCCGGAAGCGAAGCGGCGGGACCTCGTCTCGGCCCGCGCCGGCCGAGGTCACCGTCCTGTCGAGCGGGTCGCCCACGCCCCGAGGGTCGCGCATCGGGCACGCGACGCAACTCGACGCGTCTTGGCGCCACCGCGGGCGCAGCTGGTAAGCTGAACGCGGTGCCTGCCTCCGATCTGAGCGACGCGCGGCTCCTCGCGTTCGCGCGCCGCCTGCAGTCCCTCGAGTCCTTCGACGCGCTCGTCGACGAGCTCTGTCGCGAGGTCCGGGAGGCGGTCGGCTACCACACCGCCTGGCTGGCCCTCTTCGATCAGCGCGGTGACCAGGTCCGGATCCTCTCGGTGCAGGGCGAGATGGCGGAGCGGGTCTGGGAGTCGTCCGCGATCATCCCGGTCGAGGGTGACCCCTACATGGTGCGGATCCGGGACGAGCGGACCGTCCAGATCATCGAGGACGCGCAGGTCGCCGAGGACGTGAACCGCGAGATCGTCGAGGCGCTGGGCAACCGCACGATCGTCAACGTGCCGCTGGCGCTCATCGACCGCGCGGTCGGCGCGATCGGGACGGGCACCTTCGGCGACCAGGGTGTTCGGCTGCCGAGCGAGGGCGAGCTCCGCTACCTCGAGGGCATGGCCCAGCAGCTCGTGATGGCGTCGGCGCGCCTCCTGCTGGACAAGCAGCGCGAGGAGGCGGCGGCCGAGCGGGAGGCGCTGCAGCGCAAGCTCGAGGAGCGGCACCGGCTCGAGAGCCTCGGGCGGCTCGCGGGCGAGGTCGCGCACGAGTTCAACAACCTCCTGACCGTCATGGTCGGCGGCGCGTCGCTGCTGCTCGCCGACGAGGACGACCCGGAGCGCGCCGAGGAGCTCCAGGCGATCGTGCACGCGGGGGAGGGCGCGTCGCAGCTCGCGCGCAAGCTCCTCGCCCTCGGCAAGAAGCAGCCGCTCCAGCTCCGCGCGCTCGACCTCCGGGACTGCCTGGAGGACGCGGTCGGGATCGCGAGCCGGGTGCTGCCCGACGGAGTGACGCTGACCTACGAGGCGGCGGCGGACGCGCAGCCGGTGAACGCCGACATGGGCCAGATCCGCCGCCTGCTCCTCAACCTGCTGATCAACGCGCGCGACGCGATGCCGGACGGCGGGCCGATCACCCTGCGGAGCGAGCCGGTCACGCTCGACGAGGCCTACGCGCGCGCGAACCCCTGGGCGCGACCCGGCCGCTACGCGAGGATCGTCGTCGAGGATCGCGGCGAGGGCATGACGCCCGAGGTCCTCGGCCAGATCTTCGAGCCCTTCTTCACCACCAAGCAGGAGGAGCGCGGCTCCGGGCTCGGGCTGGCGATCTGCCGCGCGGTGGTGGAGCAGCACGGGGGCTTCGTGCACGCGAGCAGCGCGCCGGGGGAGGGCTCGACCTTCGAGGTGCTCCTGCCGGCGTCAGCGCAGGATCAGCCCGCCGAGCAGGGCCTGGACGAGCAGGCCGGCGAAGGCGGCGCCGACGCTCACCGGCCAGGAGACGCGGTGGGCGACGCGCAGGGCGAGCGCGCTCAGCACCCAGACCCACAGTGACGCGGCCGGGAGGCTGATCCGCGCCGCCACCCGGAGGGCGTCGATGCCCCCGGCGAGGTAGGCGGCGAGCTCGGCCAGCACGTGCACGATCATCGGCGCCGCGTAGGCGAAGCCGAGGGCGGCCCGGACCCCGGGCTCGTCCCCCTCGCCGCCCGCCTTCGCCGCGATCCGGTGGCTCAGCTCCGCGTGCACCCACCAGAGCCCGGTGAGCACCGGCAGCATCAGCAGCGCCTGGGCGAGGTAGTAGAGATCGGCGGGGATGGGCAGGAGCACGAAGGCGGGCGCGTGCCCGGCGCTCCACAGCCACACGAGGAGCACGCTCCAGAAGAGCGCCAGCAGCGCGATCGCCGACGCGCCGGGGCGCGCCGACGGCTCCCGCGCGAGGCCGGCGAAGGTCGCGCGGGGCGAGAGCAGCGCCCCGATCAGGCTCGCGGCGAGGCGCGTGTCGGCGGGCTCGGTCACGCCGCGGCGGGCGTGACCGACAGCCCCTCGGCCTCGCGCTGGGCGAGGTAGGCCTCGTACTCGTCGTAGAGCGCGTGGACCTCGTCGAGCGGATCGGCGCGGTTGAGCCGGTTGCGCAGGGTCGAGCTGCCCGGCAGGCCCTTCAGGTAGCCCGGGTAGTAGCGGCGCATGTAGCGCACCGCGCGCAGCGGGCCGCGGCGCTCGACGTTGGCGGCGAGGTGCTCGCGGCAGAGGGCCATGCGCTCGCGCCAGCCCACCGGCTCGGGCTCGACGCCCCGGTCGAGCAGGTCGCGGCACTCGCCGATGATCCAGGGATGCGCGATCGCGCCGCGCCCCACCATCACGCCGGCGCAGCCGGTCTCCTCGATGGCGCGCTGGGCGTCCCACGCGGACTTCACGTCGCCGTTGACGATCACCGGCATGTCGACGACCTCGCGGGTCTTCGCGGCCCAGCTCCAGTCGGCCTGGCCGGAGTGGCCCATCTTGGCGGTGCGGCAGTGGATGGTGATGACCCGCACGCCGACGTCCTCGAGGCGGCGGGCGAGGTCGACGATCGGCATCTCGGACTCGGGGCCCCAGCCGATGCGCGTCTTGACGGTGACGGGGAGCGAGACCTGCTTCACGACCCGGGCGGCCATCTCCACCATCGCCTCCGGGTCGCGGAGCCAGCCGGCCCCGGCGCCGCGGCGCGCGATCTTGGGCACCCAGCAGCCGCAGTTGATGTCGAGGAACACCGGCTCGGCCGCCTCGGCGATGGTGGCCGCCTCGACCAGGCGATCGGGGTCCGAGCCGTAGATCTGGATGGCGGTGGGGTGATCGGCCGGGCGCTCGAGCACGAGCTTGCGCTTGGCGTTCTTGCAGCCCCGGAGCAGCCCCTCGACGTTGACGAACTCGGTCACGCAGAGGTCGGCGCCGCGGTCCCGGCAGAGCTTGCGGAACACGGCGTCGCTCACGTCCTCCATCGGAGCCACGATGGCGGGCTGGCTGGCGAAATAGGCGTCGAAGTCGAACGGCTGCATCGGAGCGAAGGGTATGAGCCAAGAACGGGCCCGATGCCACTCCGCGCCGGGGCCGGCGGGATCAGGGAGTGCAGGCGTTCGGCTCCGGGGCGCCCGTCGTGGTGAAGCGCACCGCGTCGCCGGTGAGCGAGAACGAGACCGCCTCGCGCCCGCTGACCGCGTAGCCGTAGTCCCTCGCCGCGTTCTGGACGCCCTGGGTGTGTGGGCCGCCGTCGGTCGGGCAGCTGACGCAGATCACCTCGGCCTCGTCCACGCCCTCGCGCAGCACGACCTGGAAGGTCACCAGGTTGCCGCCGCCGAAGTGCGGGACGTCCTCGAACTCGACCACGAACTCGCGGTTCGGCGCGGCGCCGAGGAGCTGGTGGCGGATGCGGCCGCCCCCCGACGGGTTCAGGTCCTCCCAGAACGCGGCGATGCCGGGCCCGGGGAGCGAGGTGCTCGGCAGGGTGCGGCCCGAGCAGCAGCCGCTCCCGCCGGTCGCGAACGCGACCCAGCCGTTCGAGCCCACGTAGGCGCTGCTGTAGGCGGTGCCGAAGAAGTCGAACGAGAAGCCGATCGGCAGCGCGCTCGACACCTGATCGTCGGACAGCGTGAGCGTGGTGGCCGCCGCGGTGAGGGCGCGCCGGCTCACCGGGACCGGCCGCGCGATCGCGCGGTCGCCGCCGCTGCTCGAGGCGGTGGGCGGATCGTTCGACAGGCGCGGGCAGGGATCCGACGCGTCGCAGACCCCGTCCGGGCCCGCGCTCACGCCGGTGACGTAGCGCACCGCGTCTCCGATCGCGCCGAACGTGGTGCCTTGCCGGAGCGGCATCGAGTAGCCGAAGCTCTGCGTGCGGTCCTGCACGCCCTGGGTGTGGCTGCCTCCGTCGCTCTGGCAGTTGACGCAGAGGATCTCCGCCTGGTCGTCGGCCTCGCGCAGGACGAGCTGCATCGTGACCGGCGTGCCGCTCGGGAAGTGCTGGATCGCGTCGAACTCGACCACGAATTCCCGGCTCGGCGCGGCGCCGATCGTCTGGTAGCGGATCGCGCCGCCCTCCGGCGGATCGAAGTCCTCCCAGAAGAGCGCGATGGCGCGGTTGGGCAGGGCGGTCGAGGGGAGCACGCCGCCGCTGCAGCAGCCGGAGCTGGAGGGCGCGTCGAAGCTCACCCAGCCGTTCGAGCCGACGTAGACGGACGAGAAGGCCGTCCCGAAGAAGTCGAAGGTGAAGCCGATGGGGAGCGCGCCCGAGAAGGCGTCGTCGCCGAGGGTGAGCGTGGCGGGCGCGGGCAACGTCCGGCGGCTGAGGGGCACCTCGTAGCCGTAGGCCCACGGGCCGCTGACGTCCGAGTCGGGGCAGCTCGCGCCGCGGCACGTCCCGGCGGTGCAGACGTCGCCCGTGGTGGTCGGGTCTCCGTCGTCGCAGGCGGTGCCGTCGACGATCGGGGTGGCGCGGCAGCCGCCGGTGGCCGGATCGCAGCTGCCGACGTTGCACATGTCGGTGAGCCCGGAGCAGTCGGTCGTGGCGCCGCCGCAGGCGCCCGCGGAACAGACGTCGCCGGTCGTGCAGAGATCGCCGTCGCTGCAGCCGGTCCCGTCGGCGAGCGGGGTGGCCACGCAGCTGCCGGTCCCCGGATCGCAGACGCCCGCGTTGCACCCGTCGGAGAGACCCGAGCAGTCGCGCGGGGCGCCGGCGCAGCTGCCCGCGGTGCAGACGTCGGCGGTGGTGCAGAGGCTGCCGTCGTCGCAGGCAGTGCCGTCCACGCGCGGCATGGCGACGCAGGCGCCGCTGCTCGCGTCGCAGACGCCGACGTTGCACATGTCGCCCGCGGCGCTGCAGTCCACCGTCGTCCCCGCGCAGGCGCCCGCCGCGCAGGCGTCCATCGTGGTGCAGGCGTCGCCGTCGTCGCAGGCGGCGCCGTCCGGCACCGGGGTCGCGACGCAGCTCCCGGTGGCCGGGTCGCAGCTGCCGACGTTGCAGGCGTCACCGGATCCGCTGCAGTCGAGCGCGTCTCCGACGCACGCCCCCGCGCTGCAGGCGTCCATCGTGGTGCAGGCGTCGCCGTCGTCGCAGCTCGTCCCGTCGGGGCGCGGCGAGACCCCGCAGCTCCCGTCGAGCGGGTCGCAGGTGCCCACGTTGCACGCGTCGTCGAGGCTCGAGCAGTCGACCCCGAGGCAGAGATCGTCCGGGCCGGCGTCGGGCGGGTCCTCGCCGCCGTCCTCGCCGCCGTCCCGCTCCTCGCCGGCGTCGATCGTGTCGCCACCGTCGAGGGTGGCGACGCCGGAGTCGAGCTCGGTCTCTCCGGCGTCGCCGTCGGTCCCGCCGCTCGCGCACGCGGTGGTCAGGACGAGGGCGAGCAGGATACGCGTGTAAGTCATCCGTGGATTCTTACACGTCCTCCCTCGCCTTACGACGATCTCACAGCGACCGCAGATAGGCGGCGAGATCGGCGGCCGCCTCGGCGGACAGGCCCAGCCCCAGGACCGCGTCGTAGTGGGCCACCACGTCCTCGAGGGTCTCGGCGCTGCCGTCGTGGAAGTAGGGCGCCCGGTGCCAGGCGCCCCGGAGCGGCGTGGTCCGGTACATGCCCGTGACGCTGCGGCGGGCCTCGGTCGGATCCATGCCGGTCTCCTCCGGCGCGTGCAGCGTGGGCGCGTCGGTGAACGTGCTCCCCGCGTGGCAGCTCGCGCAGCTCGCCTCGAAGACCGTCCGCCCGCGCGCGGCCGCGGCGGCGTCGAAGCTCCCCTCGGGCGGAGACGGCGCGGGGATGGACAGCTGGTAGTCGCGGAGCGCCGGCAGCTTGGGGGTGACCAGGTCCGGCTCCTGCACGATGTCGAGGCCGAGGCGCTCGTCCTGGAAGTTGCCGTGCCCACCCATCTGGGTGACCGCGACGTAGGCGTTCCAGTACGAGAGGGGTCCCTCGCCGGTGTAGGTCTCGAGCGGCACGCCGGCGAGCCCGTAGGCCGGCGGGATGAGGACCGGCGCGCTCTCCCCGTCCTGGTTGAAGCGCGCGTCGAAGCGGCCCGGTCCCCAGCTCTCGAGCGCCGCCCTCGCCGCCTCGGTCTCCACCCCGAGGCTCGCGGCCAAGGTCGGGAGGCCGGGCGTCAGCGCGAGGATCGCGCCCGGGTCGAGGTCGCGGTTCGGCCAGCCGTCGAGCCGGCTCCCCACGCCCGGCATCGCGGAGTCGTCCACCGTCGAGTGGCAGAGCGCGCAGGTGATGCCGACGCGGGTCACCGCGCCGTCCTCGACCGTGGCGCGCACCCCCACCACCGCGTTCAGCGAGAGCAGGGCCACGGTGGTCGCCGGGTCGTCGAGGTCGGCGGACGCGAGCACCTCCGGCGGCACCGCCTCCGCGTCGACCTTCAGCCCGACCGCGAGCGCGGTCGTCGGCGGGATGGCGCTCACCAGCTCGTTCAGCCGGAGCACGTCGGTCCACAGCTGCTCGTCACCGAAGGTGTCGTGCCGGAAGATGCATTGCCCGTCGTCGAGCGCGCATGGGCCGAGGTCCACGCCGCCGTCGGTGGGCCCCGCGTCCGGCGGTCCGGCGTCGGCGGTCGGCCCCGCGTCGAGTCTCCGGCCGGCGTCGTCCGGCTCGGCGTCGCCGTCGTCGCAGCCCACGAAGAGCAGGGCGAGGACGCCCAGCGCGCTCCAGATGATTCGTCGTTCCATGGCTGTCTCCCCTCGCCACGCCGAGCCGCGCGGGGCGGACCGCGTTACAGGCGATATGCTCCGGCGTGGCCTTCGACCCGGCTCCCAACCGCGACCCGTCGGGGAACGAGCGCTGGATGGTGCTCGGGGCCTTCGTGTTCGGGGTCGTCGCGCTGGTGGCGATCGTGATCGACGACTACCAGCCGGCGAAGCTCGCGCCGGTCTTCATGCTGCTCGCGTGGTTCCCGCTCATCGCCCTGCACGAGCTCGGGCACCTGCTCGCGGCCCGCGCCCTCGGCTGGGAGGTGCGGGAGATGGTGATCGGCTTCGGCTCCGAGATCGCGCGCTTCACGGTGCGCGGGCTCCCGGTCCGGCTGAAGATGTATCCGATCGCCGGCTGGGTGACGCCGGTGCCGACCACGCTGCGCGGCGTGCGCTGGAGGAGCGCCCTCGTCTACCTCGCCGGCCCGCTCGTCGAGCTGACGCTCGTGCTCGTCCTGCTGGGGGTGATCGGCTGGGACGAGATGCTCTCTCGCACCGATCGCGTCGGCGTGATCGCCGCGCAGGGCGTGGCCCTCGCCGCGCTCCTCGACGTCATCAGCAACCTGATCCCCCGGTCCGCCCAGACCGAGCACGGCTGGAGCCACACCGACGGCCTCGGGGCCCTGCGCGCGCTCAGCCGCCCGCGCGCCGAGTACGTCGCGCTCGTGCGCGAGGTGCACGAGGAGAAGATCGCGGACGCGGTGGCCGCGCGCGACGGCGGCGCCCTGCTCGACGCGTGCGAGGTGGCCTACGCCGCGCTCGGCGACGACCCGCACCTCCGCTCGATGATGGGCGCCGCGGTGGCCGAGCTGTCGCGCGACGGCGGCCTCGACGCGCGGGGCCGCCGCCTCCCGGACGCGGTGCTGCGGCGCGCCGGCTGATCAGCGCAGGGCGCGGAGCGCGCGCTGCACGGCCTCGCGATCGATGGTGCCCTGCCCCTCGAGCGCCCGCTGGTAGAAGGTCCGCGCCTGGCCGGCCTGACGGCGCGCGCGCATCACGTCGCCCATCAGCGCGAGGGCGGGGGCGTGGCTCGGGTGCTGCCCGATGACGCGCTGCAGGAAGCCGACGGCGAGCACCGGGCGCTCCTGCGCGAGCGCGAGGCGGGCGGCCTGCACGAGCGGCTCGGGGTTGCGGGGGTCGAGGTCGGCGGCGTGGCGGTACTGCTCGTAGGCCTCCTCCGCGCGCTCGGTGCTCGCGAAGACCTGCGCGAGCGCCATCACGCTCTCGGCGTCGTTGGGCACGTCGTCGAGCGCGTCGCGGAGGGTCTCCTCGGCCGCCTCGTACTGGCCGGCGGCGGCGAGGGCCCGGCCGAGCCCGGCGCGCGCGCCCGCGAGGTGCGAGTCGCCCGCGATCGCCTCGCGGTAGACGCGGATCGCCTCCTCGTGCTCACCGGCGGCGCTGAGCGCGTCGCCGAGCGCGGCCTGCGCCGCCGACCACCCGGGCCGGTTCTGCACCGCCTCGCGGAGGTGCTGCGCCGCCTGCGGGCCGCTGAGGAGGCGGCCGAGCTCGAAGTCCACGTCGGGGTCGTTCGGGGCCAGCTCGTGGGCGCGCCGGAGGTGCTGCACGGCCTGCTCCTCGCCATGCGCGGCCGCGAAGAGCTGCCCGAGGCCGAGGTGCGGCTCGGCGCTCTGCGGGTTCGCTCTGATCGCGCGACCGTAGGCCTCCTCGGCCTCCTGGATGGAGCCGCGCAGCCGGTGCGCGTCGCCGAGCGCGAGCAGCGCCTCGAAGTCGTTCGGCGCGGTCTGGAGCGCGGCCTCGAGCTCCTCGAACGCGCGCGACGAGCGGTTCCAGGCGAGGAAGGCGCGGGCCATGCACACGTGCCCGACCGCGCTGTCCCGATCCGCGCGCTGGATCGCGCGACACTGCCCCCGCGCCCGGCGGTACTCGTTCTGCGCGAACTCGACCCGCGCCGCCTCGTAGAGCGCCGCCGGATCGCCGCGCCGCAGCCGGGCCGCGCGCCGCAGCGTCGCGCTCGCCTCCCGGTAGCGCCCCGCGTCGAGCTGCGCCCGGCCGAGCGCGACCTGGGCGTCGTAGTCCCGCGGGTTCGCGCGCGCGGCCTCTCGCAGACCGGCGAGCGCCGTCTCCTGGGCGAGCGCCGGGCTGGCGGCGAGGACGAGCGAGAGGGCGATGGTGAGTCGAATCATGAGAGACCTCGGGGGCTTCCGACGCAGCGAGGCGTCGGATCTTCAGTGCTCTCTATACCACCGGCGCGCGCCGCGCTCAGAAGGACCGGAGATGCGCCACCAGATCGGCGCGCTGGCCGTCGTCGAGGTGCTCGATGCGCCCGTGCCCCGGCGTGTGGCACTCCGCGAACCGGGCCTCGAGGGTCTCGGCGCAGCCGTCGTGGAACAGCGGCAGCCGCTCGGCGAGGCCCACGAGCGGGGGCGTCTGGAACGCGCCTCCGGTCCCGACGTCGTGGGAGCGGCCGTCGGTGCCGCGGGCGCCCGAGTGACAGCGCGCGCAGCCGATCTCGGGGTCGCGGAAGAGGGCCCGGCCGCGTCGGGCCGCGTCGCGATCACGCTCGAGCGGCCGCGGGGGATCGGGGAGGGTGTCGACCCAGCGCTCGAGCGCCTCGACGTCCCCGGGGCCCGGCGCCTCGCCGCCCATGCGCTCCACGAACACCAGGCTCATCAGATCGGCGAAGGAGGCGACGTCGCCCGCCCAGTGGAAGGGCGCGCTCCCCGCGATGCCGCCGGTCAGCGTCTGCGTGCGGCGCGCCGCGTGGTCGAGGCGCCAGACGTGCCCGTCGTCGGCGCCCTCCGGATGGCACGTGGCGCAGGCGACGCCCCGCGCGGTGACGTCGTGGAAGAGCTCGTGCCCGCGGTCCGGGGGCGCCCCCTCGCCGAGGCGCGCGTGTCGGCCTCCGTACTCGGTCGGCCGGCGGTCCTCGAAGATCCCGATCCCCGGCGGGTCGACGTACTGGGTCACGATGCCCACCGCCGGGTGGAAGGCCAGCGCGACCGGCCGGCCTCCGTCGTGCCTCCGCGACGCGTAGGGGAAGTCGCGGCCCGTCTCCGGGTAGAGGATGGTGACCTCGCGCCGCCCGGCCTCGGCGACCGCGATCCGATCCGGCGCGAGCGCCACCGCGTCGACCGGGAGCGCGACGAAGTCGAAGGCGGCGGTGCGCTCGACCCGCCCGTCCCGGAAGCGGGTGACGCCGGTCTCGACGACGCCGCCCCCGTAGTACCGGTCGCGGCCCTCGAGCGCCTCGCCGACCAGCGGATCGGTCAGGTGCCACTG
Source organism: Myxococcota bacterium (assembly GCA_036149055.1). Classification (GTDB taxonomy): domain Bacteria; phylum Myxococcota_A; class Polyangia; order Polyangiales; family Sandaracinaceae; genus JAVJQK01. The sequence continues at coordinate 37,074 of JAYZQJ010000004.1, forward strand.
GTGCAGCATCCAGTGCCCGCCGTCGGGCGCGCCCAGCGTGCGCCAGGCGACCCGGGCCGCGAACCCGAGGTCGTCGACGTCGCCCACCGGTCCGCGCCGGTCCGGCGGGGTCGTGGACACGGCGCGGGCGCTCGAGACCCGCACCAGCTCCGCGCTCCGGAAGCGGGACACCCAGACGCCCTCGGCGCCGGCCCCGACGTCGCGGAGATCGCCCCGGAGCTCGCGCGTGCGCCGGCCGCCGCGCGGGTCGAGGGTCACGAGGTCGCCCCCCGCGCACGCCACGTGCAGGACGTCTCCCTCGAACGCCAGGCCGGTGGGCGACGGACAGACGGCGCGCCGCCGGGGGCGAGGCCGACCGGTCGCGAAGGACACGACCGCCGCGGCTCCGCGCAGGGTGACGTGCGCGACGCCGACGTCGTCGACGACCACGCGGCCCGGGCGGTCCCCCGGGTCCAGCCACACCGGCTCGAGGACCTCCAGCGCCTCGCCCTCGAGGTCGACGCGCCACACGACGTCGCGATCCGGATCGGCCGCGATCGCCATCCGGCCGTCCGGCGTGAGCGCGAGGCTGCCCCCCGACAGCGGCGCGGGCGCGCGGTGAGCCCTCACCTCCGGGTGCGGGATCTCCGTCTCGACGGTCGGCGCGGCGGCCGGCGGCTGGGTCAGCGGCGGCGCGCAGGCGGAGAGCGAGACGAGCAGGAGCCAGGGGCGCATGTCGTCGAGCGGTACCGTCCGGAGCCGCTCGCGCATTCCCGTGGGGTAGAGTCGCGGGGTGAGCGACACGGTGACCACCCACGCGGGCGTGACGATGCCCGCCATCGTCTACGGGACGGCGTGGAAGAAGGAGCGCACGGCGGAGCTGGTGGCGACGGCGCTCGCGTGCGGCTTCCGCGGGGTCGACACCGCCTGCCAGCCCAAGCACTACGACGAGGCCGGCGTCGGGCGGGGCCTGATGAGCGCGCTCGGCGACGGGATCGCGCGGGACTCGATCTACGTGCAGACGAAGTTCACGCCGCTGCCCGGCCAGGACCCGGCTCGCGTGCCGTACGACGCCGCGGCCCCGCTCGCCGCGCAGGTGACCCAGTCGGTCGACCGCTCCCTCGCGAACCTCATGGTCGGCCGCCTCGACTCGCTCGTGCTGCACTCGCCGATGGCCCGGGCGGAGGACACGCTCACCGCCTGGCGCGCGATGGAGGCGGCGCACGACGAGGGGCGGGTCCGCCAGCTCGGGATCTCGAACTGCTATCGGCCGGAGGTCTTCGAGCAGCTCTGGGCGGCGGCGCGGGTCAAGCCGGCGGTGCTGCAGAACCGCCTCTACCGCGAGAGCGGCTACGACGTGGAGCTGCGCGCGATCTGCCGCGAGCGCGGCGTCGCCTACCAGAGCTTCTGGACCCTGACCGCGAACCCGCACCTGCTCGAGGGCGGGCCGATCACGGCGGCCGCGGCGGCGCACCGGCGAACGCCCGCGCAGATCTTCTATCGCGCGCTGACCCAGCTCGGCGTGGTGCCCCTGATCGGCACGACCTCCGAGGCCCACATGCGCGAGGACCTCGACATCTTCTCGTTCACGCTCGACGACGGCGAGCGCGACGCGATCGCAGCCCAGCTGCGCTGAGGAGCAGCAGCGCCAGCCAGGGCGTGGACGCGCCGCCGGCCGCGCGGCAGCCGCAGCCCTCGGAGGGCGACGGCGGCGCGGGCCCTGCGTCGACGCACGCCGCCGGCGGGGAGACGTCGCGGGGCGCGCCGGTCACGCCGCCGTCGGGCGCCTCCGCGCCCTCGTGGCCGAGGTCGAAGGCGAGGTCCGGGTACCAGGCGGGGCAGACGTAGGCGACCTCGCTGCACGTCGGGCAGTCGGGCAGGCGGCGCACGTCGTCGAAGCGGAGGACCGGCGTCACGGTGTCGCCGCCGTCGGTCGAGCGCCCCACGGCGTAGCCGTCCCGGGTCTCGTCCACGCAGACCCAGAGCGTGTCACCAGAGGCGGTGACGCACGGGAAGTCGCCCTCGTGCGCGAGGGTGAAGGTGCGTCCGCCGTCGTCGCTCCGGTGCAGGCCCTCGGACGCGCGCAGGGCGACCCAGGCGCGCGCGCCGTCCGCCGAGAACGCCGCGTCGGCGACCGCGAGGCCCTCGAGCACGAGGGCGAAGGAGCGCCCGCCGTCCTCGCTGAGCAGCACCCGCTCGGGGCGGCCGTCGACCGCCCGCCGGGTCAGGTGCACGAGCAGCCGATCGGCGTCGGTCGGATCGATCGCGAGGAGCCGCGCGTTGCGCTCCCCCTCGAGGAGCGGGATCTCCCAGGCGGTGAACGAGCGGCCGCCGTCGCCCGAGCGATGCACGCCCACCGCCCGGGGCGTGGACGCGTCGGCGAGCCGCACACCGCTCAGGTAGACGACCTCGGGGTCGCTCGGGGCGAGGCGCAGCCGCTCCATCACCGTGCCCTCCGGGCGGGTCGCGATCCGCGCCCAGGTCCGCCCGCCGTCCTCGCTGCGCTCGAGGTGGTCGACGCCGTCGCTGACGAGCGCGTAGAGCTCGTCGGGGGCGCTCGGGCGCGCGTCGAGGTCGATGACGGAGGCGGCGTCGTAGGCGCGCTCGAAGCCGCAGCGGCCGCCCTGGCTGCGCCAGATCCCGGCGATGTTGCCGACCACGATCGCGCCGTCCGAGGCCAGGACGAGGGGCGGGTCCTCTCGGGTCGGCAGCGTGCCCATCGCCGCCGCGCAGACCCAGCGCCAGTCGTCGCCGTCGTCGGTGAGCACCAGCCCCCAGGTCGCCCGGGCCACGAGCGCGCCCGAGCCGGGGTTCACCGCGATGCGCCCGACGAAGGGCTCGCGGCCATGCGCCGCGGCGGGCGCGGGCGCGAGGAGGAGCAGGCCGAGGACGAGCCACCGCATCCCGCGAGCGAACCATCCCGTCGCGCCCGCGTCGAGGGCTGGCACAGGGTGGCGCGTCGCCGGACATGTCGGCCCCTGTGGGTGCGATGGCACGGCCGCTGCCTGAGGGCGCGCCCATGCGACGACTCGTCTTGTCTTGTCTCCTGCTCGCCGGCTGCTCGAGCTCTCACGGCACGGGCCCGGACGCCGGCCGCCCGCTCGACGGCGCGTCCTGCGCGGGCGACCCGGACCTGTTCTGCGTCGACCTGTGCGGCAGCGACGTGGGTCACTCCCCCGTCTGCGAGGACGGCGCCTGGCGTTGCCCCGGAGGGACCCGCGACGCGGAGAGCTGCCCGCCCGGCTGCGTCGGCCCGCCGCCCGGACCCGGCTGCGAGTGCGTCGGGGCGGCCTGGAGCTGCGACGACGGAGTCTGCCCCGACACCGTCCGCCCCTACGAGCGAGAGCACCCCGCCAACCGCTGCACCGACGAGGGCGCCACCTGCCGCGCCGGGGACGGGGGCTGCGGGACCAACCTCTTCTGCACCTGCGAAGGCGGTCGGTGGGACTGCCTGGTGGCCTCCCCCGACCCGGCGTGCTGGTGCGAGATCGAGCCCCGCCTCGGGAGCCGCTGCGTGGAGGAGGGCGCGAGCTGCGGCACCTGCTGTCCGGGCCCGGGCGAGTGGGGCCCGATGACCTGCGAGGACGGCCGCTGGGTCGACGCCCCCTGTCCTCCGATCGAGTGCGAGCACGAGTGCGGCAGCGAGGTCTGCGGCGACGGGCAGTACTGCCGATCCGAGTGCGGCCCGGCCGGCGGCCAGGTCTCGCGGTGCGAGGAGCTCCCCGCGGGCTGCGAGGGCTGCGATTGCCTGGAGGTCGACGACGAGCGCGAGGAGTGCGAGCGCCACGGGAGCCGCACCTACGTCTTCCCCCAGGTCTGCTTCTGAGCCGGAATCGTACGGCGTACGATTCGGACCGCTCCGACTGTCCTCGCGATGGGACATGCTGGGCGCGGGCGGATCGCGGTCGCGAACCCCTGCTCGTTCCCCCCACGAGCGTGAACCCTCGCGATCGCGGTCCCACCCCCTCTCCTCTCCCGCGCGTTGCCCCCCGAGGGGTGCCGGGCTAGCTTCGCGGCCGTGACTCGACTCCTCCTCGGCGCCGGCCTCTTCGCCCTCCTCGCGCTCGGCGCGATCGGGTGCGGCGGGAACCGTCCGCGCGAGGCCCTCAGCTACGGCGAGAACGCGCGCCGCTCCTACGAGAACGCGCGCCGGGCCTTCGAGGACCGGGACTGCCTGACCGCCGATCCGCTCTTCCGCCGGATCCGGCGCGAGTACCCCTACAGCCGCTACGCCGCCCTCTCCGAGCTGCGCATCGCCGACTGTCACCTGGTCCAGAACCACTACACGGAGGCGATCCGCGCCTACCGCTCCTTCGTGCGGCACCGCCCGGCCCACGCCGACGTGCCCTACGCGGAGTTCAAGATCGCCGAGTCGTACTTCCGGCAGATCCCGAGCGAGTTCTTCCTGTCCCCGCCGCCCCAGGAGCGGGACCAGGCGGCGACCCGCAACGCGCTGCGCCAGCTGCGCCGCTTCGTGCTCGACCACCCCGAGAGCGAGCACGTCGAGCGGGCCCGCGAGATGGTCCGCGACGCCCTCTCGCTGCTCGCCCGGCACGAGCTCTACGTGGCCGAGTTCTACCTGGGGCGCGACCAGCCGATGGCCGCGGTCGGTCGGCTCCGCCGCCTGCTCGACGTCTACGAGGGCAGCGGCATCGAGCCCCAGGCCCTGCTCCTGCTCGGCCGCGTGTACCTGCACATGCGCGAGGTCCGCGACGCCCGCCGCACCTTCGAGGAGCTGATCGATCGCTTCCCCGAGAGCGGCTACAGCGAGCAGGCGCAGGAGTTCCTCCGCCGCTTCGAGGGCTAGCGCTAGCTCTTCCGCCTCGGCCGCCCGAAGAGGCGCTGCAACCCGACCACCGCGACGAGCGCGACGCCGAGCGCCGCCACCAGGCCGATCGCCTCGTGGGTCAGCCACACGAGGGCGGCGAGCGCCCCGGCCACCACGATCGCCAGCGCGAAGCTGCGGAGCTTGCGCATCACTCGAGCTGCGCCGAGGGAGCGACCAGGACCTCGATCCGGACCGGCAGCTCGGTCCGGTCCTGCACGCCGAGGTGCCGCGCCGCCTGCTCCGAGAGCGCGATGAGCCCGAACGGCAGCTCCTCCTGGCGCCGCACCTGCACCGTCACCGAGCGGCCGTCGTCCATCCGGGTCACCCGGACGAGCGTCCCCGCCGGGAAGCGCGGGCTCACCGCCACGTAGCGATCGTGCGGATCGTCGGGCGGTGTGGCCTCCTCGGGCTCGCGGGTCCAGAGCACCGCGGTGCCCTCGAGCGTGGCCTCGACCTCGGCGTCGCCGAGCTGCTCGGCCCACGGATCGCCGGTGTCGGGCAGATCGCTGTCGTCCGTGGACGAAGAGTAGGTGCCGCCGTGCTCGTGGGAGCCATCGGCGGCCAGGGCCGCGGCGGGACCCGGCGAGGCCTCCCCGTGAGCGCAACCGACCATCGCGGTGCCGGCCCACAGGACGCACGCCAGGGCCCGACGCGCGCTTCGGGAAACGTCTCGCATCGGTCCTCCACCCCGATCCCTAGGCTCGTCCGGCCGAAGGCCAAATGGCTCCGATGTTGCCGCGGCCGCGCGCGGCCCGATACCATGGGGCTCGCATGGACGAACGCACCAAGCAGCTGTTGTCGTTGGGTCGCGAGCACTACGAGAAGCGCGAGTTCGACAAGGCGGAGCACTACTTCCGCCAGGTCCTCGAGCGCGACGAGGTGAAGTTCGCGGACGTCTACAACATGATGGGCGTGATCCATCACGATCGCGGTCGGTTCGAGGAGGCGCAGGGCTGCTTCGAGGAGTCCCTGAAGATCAACCCGAACTACACCGAAGCCGCGCTCAACCTCGCCGTCACCTACAACGACCTCGGCCGCTACGACGAGGCGAAGAAGATCTACAAGGCCGCGCTCTCGCGGGGCGAGGAGTCCCCCGGCCAGCTCGACCCGTTCGTGAAGGGCAAGATCGCGAACCTGCACGCCGAGGTCGCCCAGGCCTACGTCGACGCCGGCATGCCCGCCGACGCGATGCACGAGCTCCGCAAGGCCATCCTGCTCTGCCCGACCTTCGCCGACCTTCGCCTGCGCCTCGCCAACCTCTACCGCCAGACCGGCGACCTCGAGGCGGCTCGCTTCGAGCTCGAGGAGGCGGTCGCCGCCAAGGCCGGCTACGTGCCCGCGCACGTCGCGCTCGGCGTCGTGCTCCTCGCCTTGAACAAGAAGGACGAGGCGATGAAGCGCTGGCGCGAGGCGCTCTCGATCGACCCCGAGAACAAGGCGGCCGCGATGTACCTCCGCATGGCCCGCGGCATCAAGGACTCCGGCTCCATGGCCCCCGTCGCCGAGCGCAAGCCCGACGAGGAGTAGCTACTCGACGATCCAGCAGCCGAGGTCGATGCCGGCGGGAGGCAGCGGCCCGGCCGCGTTGATGGGCCAGCTTCCGAAGTGGTCGAACTGCAGGTGGTACTCGCCGGGGAGCACCCACCGCTCCGTTGGATAGGGCGAGCTTCCGTCCTCTTCGTACAGCCCCCAACTGCTCGCCTCCGGATGGGCGGGGGAGCCCGCATGCACGTTCACATGGGAGGGCCAGTTTCCGGCTTCCCAGGGGGGATCGCTTGGATCCCACGGGGGAAACGGGCGTCCCCCGAGGGTCACTTCGACGTGCACGAGTCGTCTCGGTAGCTCAATCTCGATGTCCGCCGTCGCCAGGGGGCCGACGTGGACCACGCCGGGCGTCGCCGGCCATCCGGCGTACCCGGGCGTACCGAGATAGTGGACCGTCCAGGGGCGATCCGCGAAGTAGATCATCCGCTGGTCCAGGGGCTGGAGCGCGCCCAGGCCGGTCCCGTCTCCGACGAGCCAGGCGGGGACCGGCCAGCCTCGGGGCGCGGGCTGCCGCGTACCCCCGAACACCGCGTGCAGCGTGGCCTCGCGGACCGGGATCGTGAGCTCGTGGACGCGGTCGGTGCTCACGTCGAACGGCCCCACGACGGCGCCGTGTCCCATCAGCGCGGCTCCGCGCGCGCAGGAGTCGAAGACCTCGAGGGTGCCCGTCAGGTGACGCTGAGGGCCGACCCAGACCGCCTCCGGGGGTTCGCCGAGATGGGAACCGTGCAGCCAAGGCTCTTCGCCCCAGCGAATGCTCGCGCGGCAGCGCGCCGGCGGATCGAGGCCGACCGCGAGCTCCCGGACCACACAGTCCAGGTCCAGCGCCTGGCGGGCCTCCCTGCCCGACACGGTCGTCGCCGCGAAGCAGCCCACCGATCCGGGCACGCCGATCTGCACGGTCGAGCCTTCGAGGAGCGTGACCTCCACGCGCCCCGCGTCGTGCGAGACCTCGGTGAGGGACGACGCGTACACGCCCGGGGAGGCGGCGAGGGCGAGGGTGAGCTCCGGGGGCGGAGGCGCGCCGCCGAGGGTGACGTCGAAGACGGCGTGGGTGGTCGGGATGTCGATGGTGGCCGCGCCATCGAGCGTCACCTCCGTGAAGGGGAGGGGGCTGCCGAGCGGAAACGGCGCGCCGCCGAGACCCGAGCTCGCCACCCGGTAGGTCCCGGGCACGGCGTGCATCCGGACCGTCCCCTCGGTGTCGCCGTCGATGTAGAGCCTGTGGCTGAGGCCGATCGCGACCTCGACCGGGCTCAACACCAGATGGCGACGGCCCCCGAAGCGCGGCGTCGGTGCGCCGTCGACGGTGATCGTGATCTCGTGCTCGAGCAGCGGCACGTCGAGCGCGAGCCGGGTGAGGTCGGGGGTGACGTCGACGTACCCGACGAAGCCTCGCGGCACGAGCTCGGTCGCTTCGTCTCTGACGATGACCGCCACGTGCCGGCCCGGAGCCAAGGTCACGGTGGCCGACCGCCCTGCTCCGAGCTCGGCGAGTGGGAGATCGGAGCCGGCGTCCAGAGCGTCCTCTCGCCAGAAGAGCAGAGCCCCTTCCTCCCCGTCCGGGATCGGCGCGCCGTTCACCGCCAGCGTCACCTCGACGCGCTGGGCCGGGATGTCGATCGAGATGCGATCTCCGCGACGGCAGCCGGTCGTGCATCGGGCGGTCGAGAGATCGCAGACGCCGACGTCGCAGTCGGCGTCGGACCGGCAGCCAGGCTCCGCGCCCGCGTCGTCGCACCCGCGCGGGGCGCACGTCGAGGCCGGCCCCGAGTCCGCGCTCGCGTCCTCGCGCTCCCCGGCGTCCTCTCGCTCGAAGGACTGACCGCAGCCGACGAGGGTGACGAGGGTCAAGACGAGCAGACGACGCATGCGCCCACGGTAGCACCGGGGAGGGTCAGCCGGTCCAGCTCTCGAGCGCGCCATCGAGGGCCCGCTCGAGCTCCAGTCGGGATCGGCGCTCTGGCCATACGACGAGCACCGGGAGCTCGAGCGGCGCGGCGACCCGCAGGAGCCGCTCGACGAGGAAGTGCTCGAGCCAGAGCACGTGCTCCATCGCCGTCGGCGCACCGCGCCGCACCGCCCGGCACGCGTCCTGGACGGCGAGGCGGTAGGCGTCGTCGTGCTCCGCGGGCCAGGCGGCGCGCAGCCGCTCGGCCTCGATCGCGAGGTGCTCGCCCTCGTCGGTCGCGTGACGCAGGAGCCCGCCGTCGAGCGCGAAGGGCACGAAGGTGACGCTCACCGCGCGCTCCAGCTCCGGGCACGCGAGCATGCGTGCGAGCTCCGTGGAGAGCGCGTCGCCGCCGACCCCGTGATGCGCGAAGCCCTCCGGCGGCCGGGTCACGCGAGCCGCCGGCGGCACGCGCGCGGACAGCGGCCCGAGGCACGGCACGTCGTCCCAGCCGGCGACGAACATCGAGGCGTTCATGAGCGCGGGATACGTCGCCCCGCCGCCCGGCGCATCCGCTGGCATCTCTGCCGAATCAGGTCCCACCAGCCGGGACCCGCCGTCGCTCGCTTCGCACGTCGCCGAACTCTGCCGAATCGAACGGGCTGCTCTCTCTCGAAAAGGCAGAGCTCGTAGCGCGCGCCATACCGGCCGGACGCGATCGCGGGCCCGAAACGCCTCGACCGCGCCTCGAGGGCCTCGTGGCCGTGCGAGCTCGACGAGCCAGCAGCCTTCGAGGAACGCGCGTCCGGCCGGGCCCGAACGCAGCGATCCGGCGTCGACGTCGCCGATCTCTGCCGAATCGAACGAGACTTGCTCTCGAACGGGCGAGCTCGTGACTCGCGCCGTCCCGGTCCGACGCGACCGCGGAGTGGCTCGTAGCGGCTGCGAGGTCGACAGCGGGCGCACTACGACCGCGCGTGCGCCGGAGCCCCGGATGAACGTTCCGGCGCTGACGTCGAGTCCGAGCCCGACGCCCAATCCGAGTCCGCGCCCGGGTCGCTCTTCGCCCCTCGGCGCCGCGCGCTCGCTCTCTGCGCTCGCTACTCGCTGCCGCCGCGCCCGTCGACGCATCTCTGCCGAATCGAGCTCTGCCGAATCGAACGGGGCTTGCTATCTCTCGAAACGGCAGAGCCCGTGGCTCGCGCCGTCTGGGGCCGCGCGTCCGCCCCGTGCCCGAATGGAGCGATTCGGGGCCGACGCTCCGAGTCCGAGCCGAATCCGAATCCGCGTCCGATCCGCGTTCGGTCGTTCTTCGCCCCTCGGCGGCGCGCGCTACGGACGCTCGCTCTCTGCGCTCGCTACTCGCTGCCGCCGCGCCCGTCGACGCATCTCTGCCGAATCGAGCCCTGCCGAATCGAACGGAGCTTGCTCGCTCTCGAACCGGCAGAGCTCGTGACTCGCGCGGTCCCGGCCCGCCGCAACTGCGACGAGAGGCGCCTCGCCGTCTTCTCGAGGCCAAGAGGACCTGCGCCCGCTTCACCTTCCGCGCCCTCGGATTGCCACCGCGCAGCACCTGCTCCAGCTCCGCTCGTTCCGTGTTCTGCAGCTCGACGACGTAGCGCACGTTCATGTTCACCTCCGTTTCGGGAGGCGAGTCGATCAAGGGATGAGGGATCCTGTCGATCCCCATGGCCAAGTTCACCGACAAGCAGGGCCAGTACCTCGCCTTCATCCACGCCTACACGAAGCTCAACCGACGACCGCCGGCTGAGTCCGACATGCAGCGCTTCTTCGAGGTGACGCCACCTACCGTTCACCGCATGGTCGTCGAGCTCGAGAAGCGCGGCCTCATCCAGCGGCAGCCTGGCAAAGCGCGAACCATCCAGGTCCTCGTGCCGACCGAGGAAATTCCGGCGCTCCAGTGAGTCGTCAATCGATCACAATCACTGCGGCCGTGTACTAGGCCGCGCGGACTACGGGCGCTTGCCGCCGCGGGCTCCCGCCGCCGCCGTTCGCTGCCGCTGCCGCCGTTCGCTGCCGCTGCCGCCGCTCGCTGCCGCCGCTCGCTCCCGCTACAAGCATCCGCAACCCGACTCGGAGTCGGAGCGGCCACTCGGAGCCGCAGTCGCCACTCGCAGCCGCCACTCGCAGCCGCCGCGGCGTCGACGCATCTCTGCCGAATCGAGCTCTGCCGCATCGAATGGGGCTTGCGCTCTCTCGAAACGGCAGAGCTCGTGACTCGCGCCGTCCCGGCCCGCCGCGATCGCGGACGGGAGGCGCCTCGCCCACTTCTCGAAGCGGCGGTCCAGAGCGCTTGCGCTTCTCGTGGCTGGCGCGAGGTCGACGAGCCGTTGATCGAGGCCCGAAAGGAGCGATCCGGCGCCGAGTCCGAGTCCGGACCGAGCGGGCGTCCGATCCGCACGTGGTCGCCCCTCGCCCCGCGGCGGCTTGCTACCGCCATTCGCCGCCGCTCGCTGCCGAATCGAGCTCTGCCGAATCGAGCTCTGCCTAATCGAACGGGGCTTGCTCTCTCTCGAAACGGCAGAGCTCGCGCGTGCGATCGCCCGATCCGAATCGGAGCCCGATCCGCACCCGGTCGCCCCTCGCATGCGCGCGCCGCCGCCGCTCGGTACCGTAGCCGTCGCCCGGCACCAGTGCCGCCGTTCGGTACCGCGGCCGCCGCTGACCACCGTCCTCGAGACCGCCGCCAGGCCCCCGCCTCTGCCGTCGCGCGCGCTGGTTCCGCCCGCCGCTCGCTGCCCCGGGCGCAGGTTGCTCCCAGGCCGCCTCCCTCGCCGGCCCCAGATCGGCTCACCGGCGACGCCGGGTCAGGCGGCGCGGCGGGCCGCGGGACCGGGGCGACGACCCGGGTCGATCCGGCCTCCGGCGCGACGCCAGCCGACGGACAGGAGCCACGTCTCCGCGCGCTCGGCGGGGGAGGCGCGGGAGGGCAACATCGAGGGCGTAGTACGCACCGCACGCGTCCAGCCGTCGAAGAAGAGCCCCGAGCTGAGCGGGTCCACCCAGGTGGGATCGGCGGCGGCGACCCCGTGGCGGCGGGCGTTGCCGAGCACGTAGGCGATCGCATTCCGGACGGCCCGGGGCGTGGTGAGCGCGCGGCTGTGGTAGCGGTCGGCGAAGACGGTGCCCTTGCGACCCATCACCCGGTTGATCATGCGCGCGATGCGCACGCTCAACCCCTGCATGCCGCGCGCGAGGAGCTCCGCGTCCTCCGCCTCGACCAGGAGATGAACGTGATTCCGCTGGATGGAGAAGTGCACGATGCGCATCCCGCCGCGGGCGTTCGCCTTCGCGATGATCTCCCACAGCCGCGTCGACAGCCGCCGGCCGCGCAGGCCCCAGATGCCGCGCATGACCTTCGACGTGACCAGCACCGGGTGCCGCGCCGCGAAGCGCTCCCGCGTGGTGTGAGGGACGCCCGCCTTCTCTCCCTTGGGCTTGCGCCCGGCGCCCTTCCGCGCGCCGCCGTGCCTGAACAACAGGAGCGTGCCTTGCTCTGACTTCCTCTTCTTGCGCATGCCCGCACGGACGGGGAGCGCTCGGCGCGACTGACGGAAATCGCAAGAAAAGATGCGGGAGCTCGATTCGGCAGAGACCGCCGCAGCCTCCAACGGGAAGCTCTGCCGATTCATCTGAGCGCGATTCGGCCCAGATCGACCGGGGGGGTCGAGCCCGGAAACTCTGCTGAATCATCCTCGACGGCGGAGAGCCGGCCGCAGATCTCGATTCAGCAGAGATCCCCGGAGCACGCTGAGCTCGACAGGCTCGGTACGGAGCATCCCGCTCTCGGCCGCGTGGGATGATTCGGCAGAGATGCCCCGCGGTCCCAGCGCCGAGCTGGGGCTCGAATCGGCGGAGATCCGCGTCCGGGGACGCGTCATTCCCCTGGGGTGACTACGTGTCCTGGATGTGAAGGGCGCGCCTCGTACGGTTCTCGTGACCGGCGCCAGCACCGGGCTGGGGCTCGCGATCGCGCGGCGGCTGCTCGAGACGCGGCATCGGCTGATCCTGACCGCGCGCCCGGCTTCGCTGAGGCGCTTCGAGGCCGCGGGCGTGACCGAGTCCGAGCGGGTCCACGTGCGGGCGCTCGACGTGACCGACCCGGGCATGCGGCACCGGGTGATCGCCGAGGCGTACCACCGCTGGGGAGGCGTCGACGTGCTGATCAACAACGCCGGGGTCGCCTACCGGGCGGTGGTCGAGCACGTGGTCGAGGACGAGCGGCGCGAGCAGATGAGCGTGAACTTCAACGCGCCGATGGAGCTGGCGCGCCTGGTCCTGCCCGGGATGCGGGAGCGGCGCCGGGGACACATCCTCACCGTCAGCTCGGTCGGCGGCATGATGGCGATGCCGACGATGGCCGTGTACAGCGCGTCGAAGTTCGCGCTGGAGGGGGCCTGCGAGGCGCTCTGGTACGAGATCCGCCCGTGGAACGTGCGGGTCAGCCTGATCGAGCCGGGCTTCATCCGCTCTTCGTCGTTCGAGCGGGTCCGCTACACGCCGATGAGCCGGCGCTCCGAGGACGAGTCCGAGGAGCCGTACCACGCCCACTACGAGCACATGGGCCCGTTCATCGCCCGGATGATGCAGGGCTGGCTCGCGACCCCCGAGGAGAAGGTGGCCCGGGCGGTGGTGCGCACGATGCACCGCGCCGACCCCCCGCTCCGGGTGCTCGCCACCCTGGACGCGCGCCTCTTCGACGCGATGCGCCGCCTCCTCCCGCGGCGCCTCTATCACTGGCTCCTCTACCGCTCCTTACCCTCGATTTCGGACTGGGGTTCGCGGCCTCCCCCGGATTTTTCCGCTCGCCCCTTGCCCGAGCCCCCAAAAAGCCTCACAAAACCGAGTCCGGGCCAGGTCTCGTGAGCTTTCTACGGCTTCGGCTTGCAAGCTCGAGTCCCGGCCTCAAGATCCGGCGTACCGCGCGACCGGAGCCCTGCGCCTGCGCAGGCTCCCGGGGGGAGGCAGCGTGGTCCGGGACGGGTGACACCCGACTCGACCTGGGCAGACACGAACGAACACCTCACTCCTCGCCGCGCACCCCCGAAACGATCCCATGAAGAAGACGACTGCCACTGCCGAGCGCCGGCCGCGCGCTCGCACGGGCCGCAGCACCCGTGACCCCTTCGACCTCTACCTCGCCGGGCTGGGCGAGCTTCAGCCGCCGCTCGATCGCGCGGGTGAGGTCGCGGCCGCCACGCGCATCGAGGAGGCCGAGCGCGACTGCCTGGACTGCATCCTCGACAACGGCATCACCCTGCAGGAGCTCGCCACCTGGCAGCGCCGCTTCGAGGCCGAGGAGATCGACGTCCTCGGGGTCGCGCACCTGGGCCGCTACGAGGGGCCCGAGGGTCGCGAGGAGCTGAGCAAGAACCTCGAGAAGGCCGCCAAGATCGAGGCCCGCCTCGAGAAGATGTCGGGCTCCAAGCGGGGCACCGCGGCCGAGCGCCGCGTGCGTCGTGACCGCGCCTGGGAGCAGCGGGGCAAGGCGGTCCGCCACCTCGGGCTGCACCGCGAGCGCATCCAGGACGTGGTCGCCCGCGTGCACCGCGAGCTGCGCGCCTTCGCCGCCGCCGACGGCCGCGAGGACGACCAGGCCATCGAGATCATCCGCCGCGCCGAGGACCGCCTCGGTCGCCGCCGCCCCGTGCTGCGTCGGCTGTGGCCGGAGCTCGACGCGAAGCGCCGCCGCCTCGAGGCGCGCCGCAACGCGCTCGCCGAGGCGAACCTCCGCCTCGTGGTGATGCTCGCCAAGGCCTACCGCGGCTCGGGCGTGCCGTTCCCGGACCTCGTCCAGGAGGGCAACCTCGGCCTCATGCGCGCGGTCGACAAGTTCGACCACCGCGTGGGGACTCGCTTCAGCACCTACGCCACCTGGTGGATCCGGCAGAGCATCGCCCGCGAGGTGACGCGCCACGCCGAGACCGTCCGCGTGCCGTTCGGCATGACCGAGAAGCGCAAGCGGCTCCGCCGCGCCGAGCGCCAGCTCACCCAGCGCTTCGGGCGCGCGCCGACCGAGAAGGAGCTCGCCGAGGAGGTGGGCATGACGGTGGACAAGGTCCGCCGCTCGCTCGAGGCGACCACCCGCTCGGTCTCGATCCACGCCCCGATGGGTGAGGACGGGGACCGCAGCCTCGACGAGGTGCTCTGCGACGACGACGCCCAGCGCGTCGACGACGCGGTGATCGCCCGCGAGCGCGAGGGGACCGCCGAGCGGATCCTCTCGGTCCTCAGCGAGCGCGAGCAGTTCATCCTGCGCCGCCGCTTCGGGATGGACGGCAACAACGCCGACGGCCTCACGCTCCGCGAGATCGGCGAGGAGCTCAACCTCAGCCGCGAGCGGGTCCGCCAGCTCGAGGCGATGGCCCTCGAGAAGCTCCGCGGCGCGCTGGCCCGCGAAGGCGCGTAACCGCCTACGCTCCCGAAACACCCGTCCGCACCGACACCGCCGCCCCAACGGGTCGGCGGTGTCGCGCGTTCTACGCACCTGGTCCCCGGCAGGCCGCGAAACGTCCGAGGTATGGGGCTTGCACGCCTGTTCTTGCAGTCCTAACCCGAAACAGGCGCCGATTTCGTGCCCGCCCGCGATCGGTCCCGTAGATTGACGGCACGGGGGTATTTCGATGACGACCTATCAGACACGAGAGCTGATCGCTTCGCACCACGCGGAGCTCGACCGGCTCGCCATCGAGCTCCTCGAGCTCGGCAGTCGCGTGTCCTCGGACGAGCCGGACGTGAAGTCGCTCCGCGAGCGCGTGCGCGCCCTCGGGGCCCGGCTCCGCGCCCACCGCGCGGAGGAGTCCGCCGCCCTGCTCGCCGACGCCGGACGGGGCCGCGATCGCCTCGCCGCCCGCATGATGCGTCGCGCCGGCCCGGACGCGGTGGCCGAGATCGAGAAGGCGATCGCGCGCGCCGACGACGGGACTCCGCCGCTCGAGCTGGTGCGCGCCGCCCTCCAGGCCGCCCGGACCTGTCGCGCGAACCTCGACGCGCTCGCCCGGGACTGAGTTTTCTTGGAGGGTTTGGTGCAAACCCTCCCCCCATTGGGCAAAGCGCCAATGGGGCCCCCCTCCCGACTCCGTCGGCGCGTCGCGCTTCGCGCTCGCGCCGCGACCCCAGCGACGGGGCGCTGGGGGCCCTGCGGCTCGCGCTCGCGCTGCGCGCTCGCTGGCCGCCCGCTGCCGCGGGATCGACCACAGGAGGGGGTGGGGCGTCGGCTGACTTCGCTTCGCTCGTCGCCCGCCGGCTTCTCGGGTCAGTCGTCGCGGAAGCGGGCTTGGCCTCCCCCGGCGCCATTGCTTGCCGCCTCTCGCTGCACCGGCTCCGGACTCCGGGGCCTCGCTCGGCCCCGACCCCAGCGACGGGGCGCTGGGGGCCCTGCGGCTCGCGCTCGCGCTGCGCGCTCGCTGGCCGCCCGCTGCCGCGGGATCGAACACAGGTGGGGTGGCGCGTGGGGCACTTCGCTTCGCTCGTCGCCTGCCGTCGTCTCGGGTCAGTGCCGTGGAAGCGGGCGGGGGTGCCTCGGCGCCATTGTTTGCCACAGCTCGAGTCTCCCGCCGGGATCGGGCGCGCGTCCGCGTCCGCGGGCAGTGAGGCGCGATTCCGCGCTTACCTCCTGGGGCATGAGAGTGTGCCCCCGATGCGGTTTCTCCGAAGCGTCCAGCCCGCGGCTGGTCTGCTTGCTCTGCGGCGCGGCGATGGAGGAGGAGCGGGAGCAGTGGGCCGGGACCGTCCTCGAGGACCGCTACCGGCTCGACGATCTCCTCGGCTCGGGCGGCATGGCCCGGGTGCACCGCGGCCTGGACCTCCAGTCGGGGCGGGTGGTCGCGATCAAGGTGCTCCGCCGCGAGCTGACCTACGACGCGACCTGGATCGAGCGCATGCGGCGCGAGGCCCGGGCGGCGGCCGCGTCGCGGCACCCGAACATCGTCGAGATCTTCGCCTTCGGTCAGACCCCCGACGGCGCGCCCTACATCGTGATGGAGCTGCTCGACGGAAAGCCGCTCCACCGCATCCTGGCCGAGTGCGGTCGGGTGCCGTGCGCCATCGCGACCCCGATCGCCGCGCAGATCGCCGAGGCGCTCGCCTGCACCCACCGGCTGGGCATCGCCCACCGCGACCTCAAGCCCGAGAACGTCTTCGTCCGGTGGGACCAGCACGGGGCGCCGCACGTGACCCTCGTCGACTTCGGGCTCTCGCGCATCCCCGAGGACACCCGGCTCACCGAGCCCGGCCAGGTCGTCGGCACCCCGCAGTACATGGCGCCCGAGCGCGCCTGGCACTTCGAGGCCGGCACCGCCGCCGACCTCTACTCCCTCGGCGTGGTGCTCTTCGAGATGGTCACCGGCCAGCTCCCGCTCCCGGCCGGCAGCCCCGCCGCGGTGGTGATGCGAGCGATGCACGAGGAGGCGCCCCACGCCCGCACGCTCCGGGCCGACATCCCGGCCGAGCTCGACCTGCTCATCTCCCGCCTGCTCGAGCGGAACCCCGAGGATCGGCCGCCGACCGCCTCCGAGGTGGCCACCCGCCTCTGGAACATCGCCCGCCGCGAGCAGCTCATCGAGGCCGACAAAAACCAGGTCATTGCTCAAAAGACGGTTGACAGGTAATAAGTCCGATGTAAAAGAAGCCCGGTGGCGGAGGGACGAAAGGCGGACCGGGTCGCGGACGATCTGCTGCGCAGCATCGTTCGCGGTGAGGTCGAGGTCGGCTCGCTCCTGCCCAAGGAGGCGGAGCTCGCCGAGCGCTACGGGGTGAACCGCTCGGTCGTCCGTGAGGCGATCAAGCTGCTCGAGGTCCACCGCCTCGTGCGCCCGATCCGGCGGCGCGGCACCGAGGTGCTCGATCCGATGCGGTCGGTCAGCCCCGAGGTGCTGCGGGCGATGATGACCCCGGCCTCGGGCCGGGTGGACCGCGAGGTCTTCCGCGACTTCCTCGAGATCCGGGCGTCGCTCGACGTGCAGATGAGCACCCTGGCCGCGGCGCGGCGCACCGACGAGGACGTGGCGATCCTCGAGGGCCACCTCGCCCGGCTGAAGGACGCGCTGCACGACCGGGCTCGCTACGACGTGTGCTCGGAGGCGCTGACCCGCGCGGTGGCCCGGGCGACCCACAACCGCATCTTCGAGATGCTGGTGTGGTGGAACCAGGAGGTCGCGCGCGACCTCGGCGACATCTTCAGGACGGTGCGGCCGGCCAACGAGCCGCACCTCGCGGGGCTCTCGCTCCTCGTCGGGCTCATCCGGGACGGCGAGGTGGAGCAGGTGCGCACGCTCGTGGAGGCCTTCCACGACTGGGCCACCCCGAGGCTCCTGGCGGCCGCGGCGCTGTCCACCGGCGCGCCGCTCAGCGCAGTGATGGAGGGGATCACGTGATGCAGACGGAATCGGTCGAGCGAAGAGGCGAGGCGCCGCTCCGGCGCGCGGGCAAGGGGAGCCACCGCCGGGTGGGCGACGTGCACGTGCTGTCGCTGGCGGGGAGCGACCACGAGATGGGGCGCCAGCACGGCGAGCTGCTCGCGGACGAGATCCGGCGCGGGCCGATCCCGTACTACCGCCGCATCGTCGAGAAGCTCATGGGCAAGGGCAGCCTCGGGCCGGCGTCCAAGCTCGTCTGGCCGGCGCTGCAGACGACGCTCGGGCGACGCATCGCGAAGAACCTCCCGCCGCACGTGCGCGAGACGATCCGCGGCGTCGCCGAGGGCGCCGGACTCGACGTCCAGGCCTTCGTCGACGGCTGCACGATGCCCGACGCGATGATGTGGGTCGCCGCCCGCGCGATGCAGCTCAAGGGGCACGGTCCCGCGGTCGCGCACCGCGTCGCGCTCGGGCTCGGGTGCACCAGCGCGGTCGCCTGGGGCGACGCCACGGTCGACGGCAAGCTGCTGCACGCTCGCAACTTCGATTACCACGGCGTGGGCTGCTGGCCCTCGAACAAGGCCGTCCTCTTCCACGCGCCCGATCGCGGCCAGCGCTTCGTGTCGGTGGCGTCGGCCGGCGTCGCGCTCGGCGGCATCACCGCGATGAACGAGGCGGGGCTCACCCTCACCGTGCATCAGCACATGTTCACCGACCGCACCAAGCTCGGCGGCACGCCGATCGGGATCGTCGGCGACGAGGTGATGCGCGAGGCCCGCGATCTCGACGAGGCGGAGCGCATCCTCGGCCGGCACGTGCCGGTGGGCTGCTGGACCTACGTGGTGACCGACGGGAACGCGCGCGAGGTCCTCTGCTGGGAGGAGAACCCGGAGCGGCGCCGCGCCTTCCGGTTCCGCGAGGAGAGCACCTTCGGCTACGCCAACGTCTACCTCGACGAGGCGCTCGGTCGGAGCGAGGTGAACCTCTACGGCAGCTACTGGCGTCACAACCAGGGGCGCCACGCGCGGGTGAACGCGCTCCTCGCCGAGCGCCGCGGGGCGCTCGATCCGCAGGGCATGGCCTCCATCCTCGCCGACACCGGCACCGGCGGCTGCCGCATCCGCGACTCGATCGCGATGGTGATGACCGTCGGCTCGGTGGTCTTCCGGCCCGAGGACGGGGCGCTCTGGGTCGGCACCGGCGAGGCGCCGACGAGCCGGGGGACCTTCGTGCCCTTCTCCCTCGCCGAGGGCGGCCACGATCCGTCCAAGGGCGAGCTGACGACCGGCGCGATCGAGGACGAGGGTGAGCGCGAGGCCTTCGAGCGCTTCCGCCAGAGCTACGTCGCCTACGTCGACGACGGCGACGTGTCGCGCGCCCACGCGCTGCTCCAGGAGGCCTGCGCGCTCGCGCCCTCCGAGCCGCTCTACCGCTCGCTCCGCGGCCTCTTCGCGCTCGAGCGGGGCGCGCTCGACGACGCCGAGGAGGCGTTCACCGAGGCGATCGAGCTCGGGCACGTCGACCCGGAGCGCCGCGCGAGCTTCCACCTGTGGCGCGGCCGCGCCCGGGACGCTGCGGGGGCGCGCGACGCCGCGGTCGAGGACTATCGCTGGGCGCTCGGCTTCGTGGCCGATCCGCCGGTGCGCGCCGCGGCGCTGCGGGGCATGCGCCGCCCGTTCACCAGGAAACAGGCGCAGAGGATTCACGTGGACGTCGGGTTGGCCGACGTCGTCTCGCCGTGAGCGAGGGTAGGGGAGCGACGATGAAGATTCCCGAGAAGGGCATGAGCCGAGACGAGGTGATGGCCGCGATGTCGCGCTACGCCGAGAAGGACACCGACTGGAGGAGCGGTCGGACCTTCGGCTACAGCTACGACGCCGGCCGCGACGCGGAGAAGGTGACGAAGGAGGCCTACGGGCGCTTCCTCTCGGAGAACGCGCTCGACCCGCGCGTCTACCCGAGCCTCGTGAAGTTCGAGACCGAGGTGGTCGGCATCTGCCGCACCCACCTCCGCGGCGACGACGAGGTCGTCGGCACCTTCACCAGCGGCGGCACCGAGAGCTGCATGCTCGCGGTGAAGACCGCGCGCGACTGGGCCAAGGCGGAGAAGGGCGTCACCGCGCCCGAGATGATCCTGCCGATCACCGCCCACGCCGCGTTCCACAAGGGCGCGAGCTACTTCGGCGTGAAGGTGGTGCCGGTCGACGTCGACCCGCAGACCTTCGAGGCCGATCCGGCGGCGGTGAAGGCGGCGGTGAACGAGAACACCGTGCTCATCGTCGGGAGCGCGCCGAGCTACGCGCACGGCGTCATCGATCCCATCGTCGAGATGGGGAAGATCGCGCTAGAGCACGATGTGTTGCTCCACGTCGACGCCTGCATCGGCGGCTTCATGCTGCCGTACGTGAAGCGGCTGGGGCGTGAGCTGCCGGACTGGGACTTCGCGGTCCCGGGCGTGACGAGCATCAGCATGGACCTCCACAAGTACGCGTACTGCGCGAAGGGGGCCTCGGTGCTGATGATGAAGAACAAGGAGCTGCGTCAGCACCAGATCTTCGCGTGCGCCGCGTGGACCGGGTACAGCGTCGTGAACACCACGATGCAGAGCACCAAGAGCGGCGGCCCGATGGCCGCGGCCTGGGCGACGCTCCACCACATCGGCGACGCGGGCTACCTCGAGCTGACCCGCCGCGCGATGGACGCGACCGATCGCATCGCGGCCGGCGTGGAGTCCATCCCGGAGCTCCGCATGCTCGGGACCCCGGTGATGACCCTGCTCGCCTTCGCGAGCGACGAGGTGGACGTCTTCCACGTCGCCGACGAGATGAAGCTCCGCGGCTGGCTGATCGGCGCGCAGCTGGAGTACGGGCCGAGCCCGACCAACCTGCACCTCACCGTGGGCCCCACCAACGACGAGAAGGCCGACGCGTTCGTGGCCGACCTCCGCGCGTCGGTGGAGGCGGCGAAGGCGCTCCCGAAGAGCGACCTGCCGGCCCAGATCCAGGCGGCGTTCGCGAACATGTCGCCCGAGGACATCTCGCCCGAGACGCTGAAGCAGATGCTCGCCATGGCCGGCGCGAGCGGCACGGAGCTGCCCGAGCGCGAGTCCGAGATCAACCACGTGCTCGACGCGCTCCCGCGCGCGCTGAACGAGAAGCTCCTCGTCGGCTACCTCAACGAGCTCTTCGCGTAGCGGGGAACTTCGGCGCCGGCCCCGTGTCGCAGCCGCATGCGACGAAGCCTGCTGGTGCTCGCGCTCGGCCTCGCTCCCTCCCTGACGTTCGCGCCGGGGGGAGCGGCCGCGTGCTTCAACGAGATGGAGATCGAGCTCCGTGAGGAGTCGATCAAGACGCTGCGCGCCGAGCGCGCCCTCCGGAGCGGGCACCTGCGCCGGGCGTTTCGGCTGGCCGGGCGCACGCTCCGGGACCTCGAGCGGAACCCGGACGCGTCTCCGGGGCGCGTGCAGCACCTCGGCGCGCGGCTCCGGCGGGTCGTGGCGGTGAGCACGGTGCGGCTCGGCGGCGCGGTGGATCGGCGGCGCTGGCGCACGCCGGGTCACGTGGAGGAGGCGGACCGGGCCGCGAGCCTCGAGTGGGCGGCGTCGACGCTGCGGGAGCTCGCCCGCAGCCGCGAGCCGATCGACGAGGCGCGCTACGCCGAGGCGCTCGTCCGGCTCGGTCGGCACGCGGAGGCGGCGCGCATCCTGAGCCGGCTCGCCGAGGACGACGTGATGCCCGACGCCTACGGCTACGCGGCGCTCGCCACCGCCCAGGACGCGCTCGGGCGTGACGGCGACCGCGACCGGGCCGGCCAGGCGTGCCGCGCGATGACCCGCCGGGAGCAGCGCGGGATTTGCCCGTCCTTCGGCGAGAGCTGATCGCGCTGCTGCTGCTGGCCTGCGAGGCGAGCGCGGCCCCCGCGGCCCCGGCGCCGCCCGCGGCTCCGCCCCCCGCTCCGTCCTTCGGAGACGCGGCGCGGGGGCGGGCGCTGCTCGAGCGCTTCGAGTGCCATCGCTGCCACGAGGGCACCGGGCTGGCCGAGCCGCCGCCGGAGCGCCGCTGCGTGGGGTGCCATCGCGACGTGGCCGCCGGGCGGGTCGAGGCGCCTCCCGAGGTGCTCGCCGGCTGGCGCGCGCATCTGCACAGCCTCCCGGACGCCCCGCACCTGGGGGGCGCCGCGCGCTTCGATCCCGCCTGGATCGCCGCCTATCTCCAGCGCCCCGTCGATCTGCGCCCGCACCTGGAGGCGACGATGCCGCGCCTCGCGCTCGACGAGGTCGACGCCCGCGATCTGGCCGCCGCGCTCGCGCCGCCCCGCGCCCCGGTCGAGGCGGCCGGCGATCCGGCGCGCGGCCGGGCGCTGGTCGAGGCGCGCCCGTGCGGCCGATGTCACTCCGTCGGCGGCGCCCCGCTCGCGAGCCGCGGCGACCCGGGGCTGGACGGGCCGGCGTTCGCGCGCGCCCACCGGCTGGCGCCCGATCTCGCGTTCGCCGCGGCCCGGATGCCGGCGACGCTGATCGACTGGTTGACGGATCCGGCGGCCGTGCACGCCGAGACCGAGATGCCGCCGACCGGGCTCGACCGCGCCGAGGCCGCGCACGTGGCCGCGTGGCTCGCGACGGTGTCCCGTCCACCGCCGCCTCCGCCGCTGCCCGCTCGGCTGCCGCCCCTCGAGCGTGAGGTCGGCTGGGAGGAGCTGGACCGGGCGCTCTTCCACGACACCTGCTGGCACTGTCACTCCGACCCGGGCTACGCGATCGGCGACGGCGGGCCGGGCAACACCGGTGGCCTCGGCTTCGAGGGCCGGGGCCTCGACCTCGCGAGCTACGAGGCGCTGCGGAGCGGCTCGGTGCACGAGGGCCGCCGCCGCAGCGTGTTCCGCGAGGTCACCCTGGCCAACGGCGAGACGCTCCCGTGGGTCGTCGCCACCCTGCGGGCCCGGCAGCTCGAGGAGGCGGGGCGCGATCCCGGAGACGTACGCGGCATGCCGCTCGGGCTGCCCGCCGTCTCGCCCGAGACCCTGCAGCTCCTCGAGACCTGGATCGCCCAGGGCCGGCGTCGCTGAAGCACTCTTTCGGCGGTGGGCCGCGGGCGTGTACGATGTCGCCTCCCCCTCGATGAGCAGCTTCGATCAGGTCCAGCTCGTCCTCGGTGCGCTGCGCGATCAGCTCCAGCGCTCGCCGGAGCTCTCCCGGGCGTTGCACGACGCCTGGCGGAGCGGGCGCTTCGAGTCCAGCGCGAGCCTGCCCGCCGACGCGATCGAGGCCGCCAACGGCGCCGACGCGGCCCTCCGGGAGTGGACCGCTTCCAGCCACGACCCGCAGGCGTTCCGCGGCGCCTTCGACGGCCCGGAGGCGGATCTCGTCTTCCTCTGGTGCGCCGCCAACGCCCCCCGCAGCGACGCGCGCCTCGCGCCGATCCTCGCCGCCGGGGCCCGGCACCCCGAGCACGGAGAGCGGGCGCTCTTCGTCGCCCGGAACCGCATCGTGCAGGGGCCGCTCGAGGACGCGCTCCGCTGCGCGCCGCTCCTCGGCTCGCTCGACCGCCCGGAGAGCTTCGACGCGGCCGCCCGCATGGAGATCCTGCTCTGGGAGGCGGGCTCGCGCGCGCTGCAGCTGCCGGAGCTGGGCAAGTGGATCTGGGGCGCGAGCGAGACCTTCGAGGCGGTGGTCGGCCACCCGGCGCGCGGCTCGCTGCGGGGCCGGGTGCTCGCCGCGCGCTCGCTGGAGGTGTCGGTGTGCGGCATGCCGCCGATGACCGATCCGCAGCTCGTCGGGCGCACGCTCCAGGCCCTGCAGCCGCTCCTCCTGCACCCGGAGCCGCTCGTCTGGATCCACGCGGCGCGCTCGTTCGGTCGGCTCGCCGGCGCGTTCGAGCCCCTCGAGGGCACGCTGCTCGACTGGGTGCACGGCGCGACCCCGGTGCTCCGGCAGCGGGCGCTGACGGCGTTCGCCTCGCTCCCCGCCGAGCGCCTCATCTTCCTCGGGCATCAGCTCGAGGCGATCATCGACGCGCCGGAGAACGAGGACTGGGTGCTCGCGGCCGCGGCGGCGGCGACCCCCTATCTGCTGCACGAGCGGCCGGATCTCTGGCGCCGGCTCTGCGCGCGCATCGTCGACGGAGACGGCGGCGCGGTCGCGGCCCGAGCCCTGGCGCGCGGGCTGGCCACGCTCTGGCGGCGCGGTGAGCGCGAGGTGGTGGAGAAGCCCTGGCGGGATCTCCGGCAGCGCGCGCGGCACGCCCGGGTCGAGGGCGTGGACGAGTGGCGCCGCTGGCTCGAGACGATCGCGGTCACCGATCCGGTCGACGACGCGGAGCGCGACCCGCTCGACATCGAGCTCGGCCTCGAGAACCTGGTCCGCCTCGCCGCGCAGTACGACGACGAGGAGGCCGACGCGCGGGCCGCGCGCTTCGCGGGCACGCTGGCCGCGACGTTCTCGGAGGCGCGCCGCATCGTGCTCGGCCCGGGCTCGCTCCGGCACCGCGCCTCGGCGATGAACGCCTTCGAGGGCTGCGCGCGCTCGCTCGCGCTCCGGCTCTGGGGCCCGATGCTCGCGACCCGGCCGCAGGGCGATCCGATCGCGGAGCCGAACCTCGAGGAGACGTGGGAGCTGGTGGCCCGCGCGCCCGCCGAGCTGCTCGACCTCGTGAAGGAGCGGCGCGGCGAGGGCAAGGCCGAGGACGGCTTCGACGTGGCCCTCGAGGTGCTCGCCCTGAAGATCGGCGGCTACGCGCTCGACGCCTGCGGGCAGGACAGCGACCTCGGCCCGGGCAGCGGGCCCACCGCGCACGAGACGTGCCGCTGGCTCCGCAAGCTCGAGGGGCTCGCCGACGGCTCCCGGGAGCTGCCCGCGCCGCTCGAGTCCGCCCTGAGCGCGCTCTTCTGGCGCCTCGTCGACACCACGCGCGGCACCGCCCTCGGCGAGGTCGACGACGTCGCCTGGCTCGGGCCGTTCGCGGCGTGGTGGGCGCTCGTCATCGACCGGCCGGCCATCCTGCAGCGGCTCGCCACCGCGCTGCCGATGATCGCCGACGGCGCCCTGGAGCGCTGCTGCGAGCTCGCGGACAAGACGCGCAAGACGCTCTCCTCGGGGCAGGCCAACGGCGCGTGGGGCGAGACGGTGCGCGAGAGCCTCGCGGAGCTGAAGGCGGCCGACACCGAGCTCGGCGCGTCGCTCCTCGACCTCGCCCGCGCGCTCGACGAGTTCAAGGAGGCCAAGGGGCCGCTGCCCGATCTCGAAGCGCTGTGCCTGCAGCTGGTCATCGCGGCCGAGCGCCTCCAGGCCGCGCTCGCCGATCCGGTGCGCGCGCTCCACACCGCCGAGCACGACGGAGACGGCTCCGGCCAGCGCCAGGAGAACGCCCCGCGCATGGCCTCGGTCGTGGCCCGCGCGATCCGTCGCCGCGAGCCGGCGCTGCTCGAGGTGTGGTTCGCCTCGCTCGGGCCGATGACCTCGTCGCTCGTCGAGGCGTCGGTCAGCGCGGCGATGAAGCGCACGCCGCCGCCGCCGCCCACCAAGCAGAAGGCCAAGAAGAAGATCGTCGGCTACGAGCTGATCAAGCCGCTCGGCGAGGGCGGCATCGGCAGCGTGTGGCTCGTGCGCAAGCCGGGCGCCGATCGCTTCTTCGTGCTCAAGATCCCGAAGGCCGACGTGCTCGCGAGCGCGACCGAGTCCGAGCGCGAGAAGATCCTCGCCTCGTTCCACGACGAGGCGCGCGCGCTCGCCGGGCTCTACCACCCCAACGTCGCCAACATCATCGACCGCGGCGTCGAGGACGACGTCCCCTACCTCGTGCTCGAGTACCTGATCGGCGCCGACCTCAAGATGTACTCGAGCGCCCGGCCGATGACCCTCTTCGAGCTGCGCAAGGTCGTCGGCGAGAGCTGCGCCGGGCTGACCGCGCTCCACGGCGCGGGCCTGGTGCACAGGGACATCAAGCCCGCCAACCTCTGGCTGCGGCTCCCGCTCGCGGGCGGCCAGAAGTTCGACCCCGACAAGCACCGCGACCCCGCCGCCGCTCAGCCGCTGGCCACGGTGATCATCGACTTCGGCATGGTCCGCGCGACCCGGGTCGAGGCCGACGTGGGCGGCAAGTTCGTCGCCGGGACGCCGGGGTACATCGCGCCCGAGCAGGTGCTCGACCCGGTGGAGCTCGACGGGCGCGCCGACGTCTACGCGCTCGCCGGCACCCTCTACAACGTCACCACCGGGCGCACCTTCTTCGACGAGATCGAGGATCCGCGTCAGCGCATCGTGGCCCACATGCGCGAGGATCCGCTCGAGAACGCCGACCTCTCGAGCTACCCGGCCGCGCTCGTGAAGCTGATGCGCGCCGCCACCGCCCGGGAGTGGAAGGACCGCCCCACGCCGCTCGAGTTCGGGCGCGCCTTCGCGGAGCTGATTTGAGCCGCGCGGCGGCCCTGCTGCCGTTGCTGACGCTGGCGCTCGCGTCCGCGGCCAGCGCGCAAGGCGTCCCGTCTCCGCCCGCCCGCTACGGCGCCGAGGGAAGCGCGCCGCCGGCCGCTCGAGGCGGGCTCGACACACCCCGCGGCTACCAGGCAGCCCCGCCGCGGGAGTCCGAGGTCACCGTCGTGGCCTGGGGCGAGACCGAGCTCCGGCTGCACCTCCGCTCGCTCGACGGCGGATCGGCGCCCGCGCCCTGCACCGCGCCTTGCGCTCTCACGCTGGCGCCCGGCCGCTACGTGATGGAGGTCCAGCCGCGGGGCGGGGGCCCGTTC
Source organism: Myxococcota bacterium (assembly GCA_036149055.1). Lineage (GTDB taxonomy): Bacteria > Myxococcota_A > Polyangia > Polyangiales > Sandaracinaceae > JAVJQK01. The sequence goes on from JAYZQJ010000004.1 coordinate 63,433, forward strand.
ACCGCCGACGAGAGCCCGCAGTACTTCGGGGTCGGCCCGCACGTGATGCAGCTCAGCTACGACCGCCGCAGCGGGCTGAGAGCGCTGGGCTGGGTCTTCTTCTCGATGGCCGCGACCGCGCTCGCGCTCACCTTCCCCTTCGGGCCGATCATCGGCGCGGTCATCGGCGCGCCGATCGCCGCCGCGCTCCTGATCCCCTGGCTCCCGCTCGCGCTCCTGCGCGACTCGGTGCACGCGCAGCTCACGCCGGTGCCGCTCTTCCGTCCGTAGTCAGCGGCTGCACACGCCGGCCAGGCAGCGCAGGCCCATCGCGCAGTCGGCGTCCGCGACGCAGTCGCCCACGCAGGCCTCGTCGATGATGAAGTCGCAGTCGTCGTCGATCCCGTCGCAGGCCTCGGCCGCGCCGGGGAAGACGGTGCCGTCGCTGTCGTCGCAGTCGATCGGGGAGGTCAGCCCGTCGCCGTCGCTGTCCAGCACCGGGCAGCGCTGGCCGCCGAACATCCCGTCGTCGGGCGCGCAGTCCACCGCGTCGGGCGAGCCGTCGCCGTCTCGGTCCGGGCCGGGCGTGGTCTCCACCGCCGACGTGCCGGGCCCCGCCGTCACCGCCACGAGGAACACGTCCGCCTCGTCGGTCAGCGCCTCGAGGTAGAGCACGGGCGGTCCGGCGGCGCCGAGCCCCCGCACCGCGAACGAGCCGTCGGGCGAGACCGGGGTCTCCCTCGCGTCGCGGTCGCTGCTGACCCGCAACGCGAGCAGCTCGCCGGAGAGCGCGCCCGCCGCGCCGAGCAGGTCCACCCGCTCCGGCTGGCCCGCCTCGACGAGGCTCATCTGGCGCACGTCGGCGGTCGGTGGCGTCGGGAGCGGCGTGGCCACGCAGCTGCCGAGCGCGATCCCGAGCAGTGCAATGAAGAGTGTCGCGAGCGTGCTTCGCAAGGGAGTTCTCCGCGCCTGGAGGGGGTTGTCGCTCAGGCGCGGCCTCGCCGCAATCGGGCGAGGCCGCGGGAAGGGGCTCAGGGCGCCGCGCAGCGCCCGCCGCTGCAGATCTCGCCCATCGCGCAGTCGGCGTCGGAGCGGCACGCCGCGCCGCACGCCGCCTCGTCGATCACTCCGTCGCAGTCGTCGTCCAGGCCGTTGCAGCTCTCCGCCGCGCCGGGGTGCACGCTCGCGTCGTGGTCGTCGCAGTCCGCCGGCGCCGCGTGACCGTCGCCGTCCGCGTCGCTCCCCACGCACATGCCGGCGCTCGAGCAGATCATGCCCATCGCGCAGTCGGCGTCGCTCGCGCAGGGGCAAGCGTCCCACTCGTCCACCAGCCCGTCGTGGTCGTCGTCGATGCCGTTGCCGCAGATCTCGGTCCCGACCTGGCAGACGCCCGACACGCAGACCTCACCGCGCGCGCAGTCCGCGTCGGCGGCGCACGCGCTCGGCGGCGGGCAGCCCTCGTCGATCATGCCGTCGCCGTCGTCGTCGAGCCCGTTGTCGCAGACCTCGGCCACGCCGCTCGGCTGGCAGACGCCGCGCACGCAGAGCTCGCCCGCGGCGCAGTCGGCGTCGGCGGCGCACGCCGAGCCGCAGTCCTCGTCGATCAGGCCGTCGCCGTCGTCGTCGAGGCCGTTGCCGCAGACCTCGCCCGCGGCCGAGACGCAGCTCCCGCCCGCGCAGCGCGCGCCCATCGGGCACTCCGCGTCGCTCGCGCAGGTCCACGGCGCCGGCGGCGTCGCGCAGGCGCCGGCCACGCACGCCTCCCCCATCGCGCAGTCGGCGTCGCTCGCGCAGCTGCCCGCGGCGGTCGCCCAGCACACCCCGTCGCGGCAGACGGCGCCCGCCGCGCAGTCCGCGTCCGCGCGGCACACGTCGTGACAGAGCCCGTCGACGCAGCGCGCGCCCCCCGCGCAGGTGCCGTCCATCGCGCACAGCGGCGCGCGATAGCCGCCCGTCTCCGGGGTGCCCGTACATCCCCCGACCGTCAGCGCCGCCAAAGCCATCGAAAGTGTCCATCGAGCCATCTCGGTCTCGCTCCTTTCCGGACGGGCGCCGTGCCCGCCGCTGGACCGCCCTGGAGCAACCGGAGTGCCAGCCTGGTGACCTCAATGATTCCAGTGGGTTATGCGATGATGCCGGGACGCGGTGCGTCACTGTTACGAATAGGTGTAACGTATCTGCGACATGGGCTGGAGCGAGCGCCGCTACGTCGTCGAGGAGACGCTGGGGCCCGGGGTCTCCCGGGCGCGGGACCGGCTCCGGGGCCGGCGGGTGGTGCTGAAGCGCGCGTCCGCCGACCAGCCCGGGGCGCTCGAGCGAGAGCACGCGCTGCTGCTGCGGCTGCGCCACCCGGCCTTTCGGCGACTGCTCGGCGCGCACCGGGCCGACGCGGACGAGCTGGTGCTCGAGCACGTGGAGGGCCGCGCGCCCAGTGCGGCGAGCGAGGTCGCGGTGCCGCTGCTGCGCGCGCTGCTCCACCTCCACGAGCGCGGCTGGGTGCACGGGGACCTGAAGCCCGAGAACCTCATCGTCGCCGACGGGCGCCTGCGGGTGCTGGACCTTGGGCTCGCGGCGCGGATCGGCGGGGCTCCGTCCGGGGGCACGCGCGGGCAGCTGGCCCCCGAGCTGCTCCGTGGGGCTCCGGCGTCGGTGGCGAGCGATCTCTTCGCGCTCGGTCGCACGCTGCAGCGTCTCGGCGCCGAGGGCGAGCTCGGGCGATGGGCGAGGCGGGCGGCGGCCGAGGCTCCGGACGCTCGACCTGCGTCCGCGGCCGCCGCGCTGGTCGCGCTCGGGGTGATGCCGACCCCCGCCGATCGCGCGGGGCTCCTGCCGTGGCGTGGCGTGGACGTGGTGGAGCGCGCGGCCGGCGCGCTGCGTGGGGGCAGGGCGCTCGTGCTCGGCGCGCCACCCGGCGCGGGGCGGACCCGCGTCGCCACCGAGCTCGGCCTGCGGCTCGCCGCGGCCTGGCGTCCGCTCGCCGACGTGTCGCTCCGGGAGCCCGCGGCCCTGGCCGCCCTGGCGGCGCTCTACGGCGAGACCGAGGGCTCGCTCGAGCGCCGCCTCGCCGCCCTCGCGCCGCGGCTCGCCGAGGACGGGGTCGCGGTGGTGCTCGACGACGCGGACAGGGCGGGAGACGACGCGCGGGCGGGGCTCGCCGCGCTCGCGGAGGGGCTCGCGCGGGCCGGGGAGGGGGGCCTCGTGGTGATCGGCGCCGACGAGGCGACGTCGGCGCGTCTCGAGGACGCGGGCGCGGAGGTGACCGCGATCCCGCCCCTCTCGGCGCCCGACGTGCGGGGCTTGCTCGAGGACGCGGGCGCGCGGGCCTCGAGCGCGCTGGTCGAGGGGCTGACGGCGGCCAGCGAGGGGCGGGCCGGGGCGGCCGCGGAGGCGGCGCTGGGGCTCGCGGAGGATCCGAGCTCGAGCGACGCGGAGATCATCGCGGGCGTGGCCCGTCGGCTCCGCCCCGGTCCGGTCGCCGCGCCGGCGGATCCGCGGGCGGCGGCGCGGGCCGCGGTGGAGGCGGGCGAGGGGCGGCGCGCGCTCGCGTGGCTCGAGGGCCTCGCCGACCGGGATCCCGCCGACCGCGAGCTCCGGGTGCGCGCGCTCGAGCTCGCCGGTCGCCTCGGGGAGGCGTTCGAGGCGCTCGACGGAGCGCGAGGCGACGGAGAGCCGAGCAACCGCGCGGCGCGACTCGCCGCCAAGCTCGGGCGCTACGAGCAGGTCCTGGAGCTGGCCGACGACGACGCCGAGGGTTGCGCGCTCGCGGCCTCCGCCGCGCTCGCCCTCGGCCGGCTCGACGACGTGGACCGCCTCGTGGCCCGCGCCGAGGGCCGAGGCGGAGGGGAGGGCCTGGCCTCGATCCGCAGCGACGCCGCCCTCCGCCGCGGAGACGCGCGCGCCGCCGAAGCCTTCGCCCGGGAGGCGCGGGCGCACGCCGACGACCCGCGGGCCATCGCCGAGAGCGAGAGCCGGCTCGGCTCCGCGCTCGCGCTCGGCGGTGATCCACGCGGCGCGCGGGCGCATCACCGCGCCGCCCTCGACGCGGCGGAGCGCGCCGGCGATCCGGCGATGCTCCCGGCCTACGTCATCAACGTCGCGACCGCGCACCACGCGCTCGGGGAGCTCGGCGCGGCCATGGCGCGCTACGAGCAAGCCGCCCGCCTGAGCGAGCGGCTCGGGCGCGCCTCGATGCGGGCGGTCGCGCTCACCAACCTCGCCGGGCTGCTCGTGTCGGTGGGGGCGGTCGCCGAGGCCGAGCCGGTCCTGGCGTCCGCGCGGGCGGCGGCGCGGGAGAGCGGCGCGTCGCTCTACGAGGCGCAGTGCGCGCTCATCGACGCCGAGCGTCTCGGCGCCGCCGACGTCGAGGCGGGAGCGCGGGCGGCGCGCGCGGCGGCCGTCGCCTTCGAGGCCTGCGGGGCCGCGCGCCAGGCGCTCGAGGCGGCGCTCCTCGAGGCGGAGCTGTCGAAGGACGACGCCTGGGTGAGCGCGCGCCGCGCGGCCCTCGAGGACGCGGGGCTCGGCGATCGGGCCGCCCTGCTCGAGGCCCGGGTGGCGGCCGACGCCGGAGCGCTCGGGCCGGCGCTGGAGGCGGCGACCGTCGCCGCGGAGTCGCAAGACGCCGTGCACCGCGCGAGGGCGCTGGAGCTGGCCGCGGAGCTCGCTCGACGGCGAGGTGACGCCGACGCGAGTCAGCGCGCGGACGCCGCTCGCGCCGCGGTCGAGGGGGTGGCCGACGCCTTGCCGGCGGGGCTGCGCGAGCGCTGGCTCGGCGGCGCGCTCCGGCCCGAGGTCGCGGCGGCGCCGGCTCCGGGCGGCCGGCTCGGCGAGGGAGGTCGGCGGCTGCTCTCCCTCGTGCGCCGCGTGCTCCTCGAGGGCGACGAGCGCCGGGTCCTCGAGGCCGCGGTGGACGAGGCCGTCGCCTCCACCCGCGCCGAGCGCGCCTTCCTGCTCCGAGCCGCCGACCGGCCCGGGGACGGAGAGGTGGTGATCGCGCGCAACCTCGACCGGGACACGATCCGGAGCGGCCGCTTCAGCCGCTCGGTGGCGGAGCGCGTGCTCGTGACCGGCGAGCCCGTGTTGACCGAGATGGCCACCGCCGACCCCTCGCTCGCCAGCGCGCGCAGCGTCGCCGATCTGGGCCTGCGCTCGATCCTCTGCGCGCCGGTCCGCGGCCCGGAGCGGGTCATCGGGGCGCTCTACCTCGATCATCGCTTCGAGACCGCGCGCTTCGGCGGTGACGATCTGGAGCTGATCGGCGCCCTGGCCGACGTGATCGGGATGGCGCTCGAGAACGCCCGGCTGCACCGCGAGGCGGAGGCGAGGGCCCGTCAGCTCGAGCGGATCAACGCGGAGATCCGGGAAGAGAACGTGCGCGCGGCCATCCGGCTCGAGCGGCTCGAGCAGCGCCTCGCGACCGAGGAGACGGGGGCGAGCGCGACCGGGATCGTCGGCGAGAGCCGGGCTCTGCGGCGCGCGCTCGCGGTGGCCCGTCGGGTCGCGCCGAGCGATCTCTCGGTGCTCGTCGAGGGCGAGAGCGGCACGGGCAAGGAGCTGTTCGCGCGCTTCGTGCACGCCGAGAGCCACCGCAGCAGCGGCCCGTTCCTCGCGATCAACTGCGGCGCGCTGCCGGAGACGCTCCTCGAGTCGGAGCTCTTCGGGCACGTGCGCGGCGCCTTCACCGGCGCGCAGCGCGACCACCCGGGCCTGTTCCGCAGCGCGCGCGGCGGCACGCTCTTCCTGGACGAGATCGGCGAGATGCCGCCGCGCATGCAGACGCGCCTGCTCCGGGTGCTCCAGGAGCGCGAGGTGCGGGCGGTGGGCGCCGAGCGGCCCGAGCCGGTCGACGTGCGCGTCGTCGCGGCGACCAACCGAGATCTCTCGGCCGCGCTCGCGCAGGGGACGTTCCGGGAGGACCTCTTCTACCGGCTGGTGGGGGTGCGCATCGCGCTGCCTCCGCTGCGGGAGCGGCGCGATGACGTCCCGCGGCTGGCGGCGCACGCGCTCGAGCGCATCGCCGAGGAGCCGGGCATGCGGGCGGTGACGCTCTCGAAGGCGGCGCTCGCCGCGCTGCTGCTGCACGACTGGCCGGGGAACGTGCGGGAGCTCTGGCAGACGCTCCGGCGCGCGGTGCTGGTGGCGGAGGGCGACGCGATCGAGCCGGAGGATCTCGCGCTCGGGAGTGGGCCGGCGATGGACCGGCGCGCGGCGCTCCGCCGCTTCGATCGGCGCCTGGTCGAGGAGGCGCTCCGAGCGGCGGACGGCAACCGCACGGCGGCCGCCAAGGCGCTCGGGGTGAGCCGCATGACCGTGCATCGCTGGATCAAGCGCTACGACCTCACGTGACGGCTGCCTCTTCGAGGTGAGACGTGCACTGCGGGCAGCGGAGCGCCGTCTCGTCGATGTGCGACCGGCAGAAGGGGCAGGGCTTCGTCTTCTCCGCCGGCGGGGTGTCGGGGCGCCGGAGCCGGTTGATCCACCGCACCATGAAGAAGAGCGCGAGCGCCACGAGCGTGAAGCTCACCGCCTCGTTGGCCAGCTCGCCGTACGCGATCACCGTCGCGCCCGCCTCCCGGGCCGCCGCCGCGGTGGCGTACTCGCCCTCGCCCTCGAGCAGGAGGTAGTGCGCCGAGAAGTCGAGGCCGCCGGTCAGCAAGCCCAGGGCTGGCATGAGCACGTCGTCGACCACGGACTGCACGATGGCGGTGAAGGCGGCGCCGAGGATGATGCCGACCGCCATGTCGACCACGTTGCCCTTGATCGCGAACTCGCGGAATTCCTTCAGCACGCGAGGGAGATAGCCCCACCTTCAGCTCGCAAAGGAGAAGATGGCCCGCAGCGCGTCGACGTCGCGGCGGCTCCGCTTCGTCATCGGCTCCAGCCCCACGATCGCGTCGCGCGGCACGCGGCGGGCCAGGATGACCCCATTCGGAGCCACGAAGACGGTCACGCCGGCGGCCCGGACTCGCCCGGGATCGACCGCGAGCATGACGTCGACGGCCGCGCGCTTGCCGACCACGCTCTCGAGCTCGGCCGCGAGGTGCACGTGGGTGCGCCGCCCCGGCGCGAGGCCGGACGCCGCGATGCTCTCGAGCGCGGCGCGCGAGGTGCCGTGCCAGATCGGGGCGTCTCCCTCGTGCGCTCTCCAGGTGGCCTCGAGCGCCTCCCGCGTGACCGGCACCCCGGCCGCGCTGTGACCCTGGCAGGCCCGCACGCGATCGCCGTCCAGCTGGAGTCGGCGCTTCCGGTTCGTCTGCACCGCGTGCTCGAGCTGCGCGCGGGACATGCGGAGCCGCGCGAGCACGTCGGCGACCGGCGCCCAGCCGGCGGCGTCCATCGGGAGCCCCTCCTCGCCCGCGCCGTGGCGCAGCAGCCACGAGAGCTTCTTGCTTCTTCGGATGTCGTTCTTGGTTTGCATGGCCCCATGGTGGCGCTCGCCCGCAATCACCGGAAGTAGTAGTTTCGGAGTCATCATCACGAAACGTGAGTCCTGATGCCGAACCTCGAGTGGCTGCGCAGCTTCGTCGTCTTCGCCGAGCATCTCAACTTCACCCGCGCGGCGGAAGCGCTCCACCTCTCGCAGCCCGCCCTGCACGTGCAGGTGAAGAAGCTCGCCGAGCAGCTCGGGGTCACGCTCTACGAGCGCCGGGGCCGCGGGCTCGCGCTCACCCCGGACGGGCGCCGCGTGCTCGCGTTCGGCCGCGAGCTGCTCGCGCGCTGCGAGCGCTTCTCCGACGATCTCCGGGGAGCGCCCCCGTCGCGCGCGCCGGTGCTCGCGGCGGGGGAGGGCGCCTTCCTCTACCTCCTGCCGCTCGCGAGGCTGCGGGCGAGCGCGCCGATCGACGCGCGGGTGGTCGACGGCGAGGAGGCGCTCCGGGCGGTGCGCGAGGCGGAGGCCGACGTCGGGGTGGCGGCGGTCGACGCGGGCGATCTCGAGACGCGCGCGCTCGCCGACGTCGGCAGCGCGCTCCTCGTGCCCTCGCGGCACCGTCTCGCCGGGCGCGCGCGCGTGCGGGCCGCCGACCTCGACGGTGAGCGGCTGGTGCTCCCGCCGGCGGGTCGCCCTCACCGTCAGGCGATCGAGCTCTGGCTGGCTGGCGCCGGGGCCCGGGTGGAGATCGCGGCCGAGGCGCGCGGCTGGCCGCTGACCCTCCGCCTCGCCGAGGCCGGGCTCGGGCTCGCCATCGTCAACGACCTCTGCCCCACGCCGAAGCGCATGCGCGCGATCCCGGTGCGCGGCCTCCCGCGTCGGCGCTACGTCGCGTTCCGGCGCCCCGGCGCCCTCCGCTCGGCGGCCGCCGAGCGCCTCTGGGAGAGCCTCACCTCCACGACCGGCGCGTGAAGACCGCCCGTGGGCTCGACGACCTCACCCCCGCGGTGGCATCACCCCGACGTGGGCTTCTGGTTCCTGGTCATCCTCACGGTGCTCGTCACCGGCGTCTTCACGCGGGAGCTCTGGCGCGCGGCGGCGCCTGGGCTCCGGGCGCGGCGTCGGCGCGCGAAGATCGAGGGGGAGCTCGAGCGGCGCACCGAGTCGGCGCTCGACGCGCCCGGGGCCACGCCGGAGCGGGCCGTGGTCCTGCCGAGCGCGTCGGTGGTCGAGGTCCGCGCCGCCTCGGAGAGCTGCCCGGTCTGCGGCGAGCGCTCGTTCGTCGAGCGTCACGTGGTCGAGACCTTCGGGGGCCGCGCGCTCCGGGTGGTGTGGCTCAAGTGCAAGCGCTGCGGCCACCGCCGCCCGTTCTACGCCCAGATCGACGCTCCGGTGGTGAACTGAGCTGTGCTGAAATGAGCCAGGGGGCTGGCGGATCGGAGGGCCAGGCGCAAGGCTCGGGCCATGCGTGACGTGCTGAGCGAGCTGACCGAGATCCTCACCCTCGAGCGGATCGAGGAGAACATCTTCCGCGGGCAGAGCCAGGACCTCGGCTGGGGCCGGGTCTTCGGCGGGCAGGTCCTCGGGCAGGCGCTGTCGGCGGCGGAGCAGACGGTGCCGAGCGATCGGTCGGTGCACTCGCTCCACGGCTACTTCCTCCGCCCCGGCGACGCGAAGAAGCCCATCGTGTTCACCGTCGACCCCATCCGCGACGGCAAGAGCTTCACGACCCGTCGCGTGGTCGCGGTGCAGGACGGCCACGCGATCTTCAGCCTCTCGGCGAGCTTCCAGATCGAGGAGGGCGGCCTCGAGCACCAGGCGGACGAGATGCCCGACGACGTGCCCGGGCCCGACGGCCTCCGCTCGGAGCAGGAGCTCGGCAAGCGCTACCTGGAGCGCCTCCCGGAGGCGGTGAAGAATTCGTTCCCGAAGGGCATGCGGGAGCGGGTGGTCGCCGACCGGCCGATCGAGATCCGGCCGGTCAGCCCCCTCGACCCGATGAACCCGGACGTGCGCCCGCCCCGGCGCCACGCGTGGTTCAAGGCGAGCGGCGCGCTGCCCGACACGCGGGCGATCCATCAGTACATGCTCGCCTACGCCTCGGACTTCCACCTGCTCGGCTCGACCATGCAGCCGCACGGGGTCACCTGGCTGACGCCCGGCATGCAGGTGGCCAGCCTCGACCACGCGATGTGGTTCCACCGCCCGTTCCGCTTCGACGACTGGCTGCTCTACGACATCGACGCGCCGTCCGCCCAGGGCGCGCGGGGGCTCGCGCGCGGCCGCTGGTTCACCCGCGACGGCGTGCTCATCGCGTCGACGGCCCAGGAGGGCCTGATCCGCGATCACCGCAAGAAGTGAACGTCGCGATTCGCCACGTCGGGCGGCTGCGCACGGCGTGGGGGCCCTGAATCGGGCACGATCCCGGTGGCACGGCGCCTGCGAAAGTGGGCGGCATGTCGACGGAAGAACGATGGATAGACGTGGTCGGCTCGCTCCAGCACCACGGCATGCTCACCGGCGTGGAGGAGGGGCTGGTGCCCTGGGACCAGGAGGTCACGCCGAGCCTGCTGATGCGCCTGATCCGACGGCACTACCGGATCGCGCCCGACCTGATCGAGCTCGCCTGGCGTCGGCAGCAGGACCACTACCTCGAGACGACCGACGGACAGCCGGTGGACTCGGTCGTGGCCGCCATCCGTCACGCCTGGCCGACCGCGCTCGACGGCCTCGAGGCCCGGCTGGAGAGCAACCAGCTCATCGTGCGCTCGGGTGAGGAGGAGGTCGCGCTCTACCGGATGCTGCGCCACGCGCGCTTGAACCGCCGGGTGATCGCGCCCGCCGACGAGCCGCGTCACGTGGTGGGCGGCGCCAACGTGCTGCTCGCGCGGATGGGCGTCGGACAGCGCTTCATCGAGCTGAACCTCGGCCGCGGCCGGCAGGGCTTCATCGGCACGTCGCGGGACGGCGCCCAGGTGCTGTTCCGCTTCGGCCTCAGCCCGCGCCGCACCCTGCCGGAGGCCATCGCCTTCGGCCGCTGGCAGGAGGCGCAGCGCGCCGAGGCGCCTCAGGCCCAGGCGATCTGATCACTCCCCGAAGTCGCAGCCGCCGGGGCAGCTCGCCGGCGGCGCGATCACGGGGGCGCCGGCGCGCACGCTGCGCACGAAGGCGAAGATCTGCTCGCGGGCCGCGTCGCCGGCCGGCGTGTCCCGGGCGGCGAAGCCGTGCACCGCGAAGCTGTCGCCCGGCGGCGCGCGGAACTGCGTGAGCCCGCTGGCCATCGTCTCGCCGGCGACCGGCGCCACGCCCACCACCGGCTCGAGCACGCCGCCGACGTGGACCGCGCCCGCCGTCACCGCGGCGATCTCCGTGCCGGGGTTCGGCAGGATCGGGTCGCCCATGCTCTCCTGGAGCAGGAAGGTCGTCGGGCTCTCCGCGAGCACGTCCGTCCACGAGGCGCCGTCCGCCATGTCGAGGTTGGTCTGCGCGATGCTGAGCGCGAGCGCGAGGTCGATGTCGTCGTCGTGGCGGAGGCTCAGCAGCCCGTGGATGAGGTCGAAGGTCTCGGAGTGCCAGACCCACTGCGACCAGGCCGCGCCGGGCACGTTGACGACCGCGTTCTCCACCTCGGGATCGGCGGCGGCGTAGACCAGGCCGGTGGTGCCGCCGAGCGAGCCGCCCACCCACATGCGCAGCGAGCGGTCGGGGCGACGGCCCGCGATCGGGCTCGGCTCGCCGACGAGGGTGTCGGCGGCGAGCGCCTCGCCGAGCACGCCGGGCATGGCCGCGTCGATCGCCGCCGCGTGCGCGAGCGCCTCCACCAGCGAGGCGGCCGCCGCGTAGCTGCCGGAGAACGCCTGCTGCAGGCCGCCGAAGGTGCCGAGCACGTCGGTGTCGGTCCAGCCGTAGAGCCGCACGCCGACCTTGGCGAGGCCCTCGGCGCCGAGCTCGGAGTCGAAGGCGTCGTCGCCCTCGTTGCCGCCGGTGCCGTGGCCGTACATCACGTACGGGTAGTCGCCCTCGCCGGCCGGGACGAGCAGCCGGAAGGGCGCCTCGGCGGTGCCGAGCTCGGTCGGCAGGCCGTCGTCGCCGGGCACGAAGCCGCCCTCCTCGGCGAGGAAGGTCGGCAGGCCGGTGATCGCGCCGCGCACGACGGCGGCGATCGCCGGATCGTCGGGGGTGTCCACCCGATCGATCCGCGCCTCGACGCGGCCCTCGCGCACCGCGTCGAGCGCCGTCTGCCGCACGTGGATCATCGCCGCCCGCGGGTCGCGCGCGCTGCGGGTGGTGAACTCCCAGACGCGCAGCACCCGGGCCGGGTCGATGGAGAGCTCGTCGAGCAGCGCGCGGGTCGGCGCGTGGTAGCCGGCGGCGTCCGCCTCCTCCGCGGTGGCGGGCCGGCGGAGGCCGAGCGCGGCGAGGGTGCCGGGGGGCGCCTCGAAGTCGCCGCCGTCGGTGGGGCGCAGCCCGTCGTCGATCACGACCACGTAGTCGGCGTTCGCGGCGAGGACCTCGCGCGGGTCGGCGATCACCACCGTGGCCCCGCCGTCGACCGTCAACGTCTCGAGCCGGAGCGGGACCTCGCGGCCGCGGTCGGGGTGACCGCTCTGCGCGAGGTAGAGGTGCACGCCGTCCTCGAGGCTCGCCTCGTCCACCGGCCGCTCGAAGTGGGCGAGGATCGGGGTCACGCGCGAGAAGCCGTCGGCCAGCGAGAGCGAGGCCCCGTCGTCGCGCGCGTTGATCGACGCCTCCGACACGGAGAGCCGGAGGCCGGTCTCGGTGCTCGAGTCGGCCACGGTGAAGGTGTTGGAGGGCCAGGGCAGGAGGCAGCGGCCGGGGTCGACCACGTCGCACGGCGCGCTCCGCGGCGCCCGCTCTCCCTCGGCGCGAGGCGTCACCTCGAAGTGCGCGTCGACCATGTCGCCGCCGTCGGGAGCGGCGGCCCCGTCGTCGCAGGCCTGGAGGCAGAGGAGGAGGGCGAAGAGGCGGAGCGTACGCACGCGCGGAGCGTAGCTCACATCTTGCGGTTGCGTGCCTCTTCGAGCAGCCGGGTGAGCTCTTGCTTGCTCATCGGCTTGACGAGGTGTCGATCGAAGCCGGCGGCGTCCGCCTTGTCCTTGTCCTCGGCGCGGCCGTAGCCGGTGAGCGCGACCAGGAAGTGGGCGACGCCGTTCTCCGCCTGGCGGATCCGCCGCGCGACCTCGTAGCCGTCGATGCCCGGCAGGCCGATGTCGACGAGCGCGAGGTCGGGCTGCGCGTCGAGGATCGCGCCGATCGCGCTCTCGCCGTCGCCCACCGCGATCGCCTCGTGTCCGCGCATCTGCACGAGCATCTGGAGCATCTCGCGGTTGTCGTCCTGGTCCTCGACGACCACCACCCGGAGCGAGGCCTGATCCCCGTCGGTGACCGGCTCCTCGTCGGTGTCGTCGGGCAGCGCGCCCTTCGCGACCGGCAGCTCGATGAGCACCTCGGTCCCCTTGCCCCGGCCCTCGCTCTTCGCGCGGATGGTTCCGTCGTGCGCGTCGGCGATCTTGCGCGCGAGGCTGAGCCCCACCCCGAGCCCGCCCATCGCGCGGTCGATGTCCTGCTCGCGCTGGTAGAAGAGCTCGAAGATCTGGGCCGCCTCCGCCGGCGCCATGCCGACGCCCTCGTCCCGCACCCAGACGCGCGCGAGGTCCCCTTCGCGCTCCACCGTCAGCCGCACCGCCTTGCCGCGGTCGGTGAACTTCACGCCGTTCATCAGGACGTTGGTGATCATCTGCTGGAGGCGCGACGGGTCGGCCACCAGGCGCACGTCGGGCAGCTCCTCCGGCCCCTCGAGCTTCACGCCGCGGGCGCGCGCGGTGACCGCGACGGTCTCCAGGCTGCGCTCGACGACGGTCGCCAGGGTGACCGGCTTCTTGCGCATCTCCAGCCGATCCATCGTGAGCCGGCTGACGTCGAGCAGGTCCTCGAGCAGGTCGCGCACGTGCTGGGTCTGGCGCTTCATCACCGCCAGGGCGCGGCTCGCCTCTTCGTCGTCGCGCCGCTCGACCACGTGGGCCGCGTTCGCGATGGCGGCCAGCGGGTTGCGCAGCTCGTGCGACAGCATCGCGAGGAAGCGATCGCGCTGTTCGACCGCGCGCCGCTGCTGCTCCTCGACGAGCTTCCGGTCGGTGATGTCGAGGCTGACGCTCGCGACCCCCACGTTGGAGCCGTCGGCGCCGGGGAAGGCGAACTTCGAGGTGAGGAAGGTGTGGGCCTCGCCGTCGAGCGAGACCGCCTCCTCGATGATGACGGGATCGCCGGTCGCGAGGACCCGCTGCTCGGTCTCGTCGAGCGGGCGCGCCTCGTCGGGGGTGAAGAGCCGCCGGGCCTCCTGGCTCGCCATGGTCAGCCGGCCCTGCGGGTCTCGCGCGGTGATGGCGAAGGGGCTGTGCTCGAGGATCGCCTGCAGCTCGTTCTCGCGCACCTCGAGCCGCGCCTCGGTCTGCTTCACCGCCGAGATGTCGATGAGGGTGAGGACCACGCCCTCGATCCGCTCGCGCGGCTGATAGGGGAGGATCCGCAGCAGGTAGCTCTGCCCGGCCTGGTCCTTCACCTCGCGCTCCACGCGCCCGGCGCCGTTCTTCACCGCGTGCAGGTCACGGGTGAGGTCGGCGTGGCTCAGGCGATGCGAGAACGACTCGATCGAGCGGCCGATGTCCCGGTCGATGAGGTTGAAGGTCTCGGCCATCTTCGGGGTGAACTTCCGGACGCGGAGCTCGGCGTCGAGGAAGACGGTGTGCACCTCGGTCGCCTCGAGCAGGTGCTCGACGTCGTTGGTCAGCTGCTGGAGCTCCGCGATCTTCTGCTGGTGCTCGGCGTTGACCGTGTAGAGCTCCTCGTTGACCGACTGCAGCTCCTCGTTCGCGCTGTGGAGCTCCTCGTTCGAGGCGATCAGCTCCTCGTTGGTGGCCTGCAGCTCCTCGTTCGAGGCCTCCATCTCCTCGACGGTGGCCTGCAGGTTCTCCTTCGCGTAGCGGAGCTCGAGCTCCAGCGACTCGACGCGCTCCTTGGCGAGCCCGTCCCGCGGCCGGGTCTCGGCGTCGTCGTCGTCGAGGAGGCGCTCGGGCGCGGCGCGCTCCTGGAAGGTGATGAGGAAGGCGTCGCTGTCCCCCTCGATCATCTCCGCGGTGAGCTGCAGCATCTGCTCGCCGTCCGACGTCCGGTGCGGCACCGCCTCGAAGCGGATGGGCTTGCCGGGGCCGTGCTCGCGGGCGCGCTTGAGGGCGCTGGCCAGCGCGTACTTGAGCTCCCCGTCGACCATGTCGAGGATCTGGAGGCTGGCCGCGCCCTCGCGGTGGGTGAGGAAGCGGCTCGCGCCGCCCTCGCTCCGGATCAGGGTGTGGTCGCCCGAGACGATGAGGCTCGCCGGGGCGAAGCGCTCGAGCAGGAGGCGCCGGGAGCGCTCGAGCAGCTCGTCCGGGCCGCTGCGCCGCGGCTCCGGCCGGCGGCGGGCGCGGGTGAGCGAGCGCAGCTCGGGCGGCAGCCGGACCTCGCGGCGCTTGCGGTAGATCTTCCAGCGCCGGTGCACCGGGGCGAGCTCGTCGCCGAGGCTGCCGGGGCTCTCGCTCGGCCCGAGCATGAGGATGCCCTGGCTCTTGAGGCCGAAGTGGAACAGCGCGAGCGTCTTCCGCTGCGCCTGGGGCCGCAGGTAGATCAGCAGGTTGCGGCAGACCACGAGGTCGAGCCGGGTGAACGGCGCGTCGCGCAGGACGTTGTGGTAGGCGAAGACGATCTGGTTGCGCAGCTCGTCGCGCACCCGGAAGCGGTCGCCCTCGCGCGCGAAGTAGCGGTCGCGCCGCTCCTTGCCGAGCTCCGCCAGGCTCTCCTCGGCGTAGACGCCGCTCGAGGCGACCTCGAGGGAGCCGCGGTGCACGTCGGTCGCGAACAGCCGGAGCTTCGGCTTGCGGTCGAGGCTCCGGAACGCCTCGTGGGCGGCGATCGCGACCGAGTAGGCCTCCTCACCGGTGGCGCAGGCGGCCGACCACACCCGGAGCGGCTGACCCTCCTCGAGGTTCTCGATCAGCTCGGGGAGGATCTCCTGCTCGAGCTTCACGAACGCGTCCGGGTCGCGGAAGAAGCTGGTCACCCCGATCAGCAGGTCGCGGTAGAGCGCCTCTCGCTCGGTCGGGCTGTCCCGCAGCTTGTCGAGGTACTCGTCGAGATCGCGGGCCCCGGTCATCAGGAGCCGGCGGTCGAGGCGGCGGCCGATGGTGCTCGCCTTGTAGGCGCCGAAGTCGACGCCGGTGTCCTTGGCGAGCACCTCGAAGATGCCCTCGAGCCCCTCGTGCTGCTCCTCGACCAGGAACGGGCGGTCGTCGCGCGAGACCCGCTCGGAGTAGCGGGCGATCGCCTCGCCGATCTGCGCCGGGCCGAGCACGAGGTCGACGTCCCCGGTGTCGATCGCGCTCATCGGCATGCCGTCGAAGCGCGCCGACGGCGGGTCCTGGGCGACGACGAGGCCGCCCGCCTGGTGAACGGCCGTGCAGCCTCGGGTGCCGTCGCTCCCGGTGCCGCTCAGGATCACCGCGCACGATCGCGGGCCGGCGTCCTCGGCGAGCGATCGGAGGAAGGCGTCGATCGGCAGCCAGATGCCCTTGTCCGGCTCGCGGTCCTTGAGCAGGAGCCGGCCGGCGCTGACGATCATCTCGACCTTCGGGGGCATCAGGTAGATGACGCCCTGCTCGACGGGCTGCTCGTGGGTGGCGATCTCGATCTGCCAGTCGGTGTGGGCCGCCAGCAGCTCGTCCATCTTCGTCTCGAAGTCGGGCGAGAGGTGCTGGACCACCACCAGCGCGGCCGGGAGCCGGTTGGGGAGGCCCGCCAGCAGCTCCTGCAACGCCTGCAGGCCCCCGGCGGACGCACCCACCCCCACGACCGTCAGCGGGGGCTGTCGGTCTCCCGACTCCCCCGAATCGTGCGTCTGGTCTGACACCGCTGCGGGGAATCCTATGTCCGGCCCGGTCCCCCACAACCACTTATCTACAATTGCGAAGGGCGCGCGGCCGAAGCCTGCGCGCCCTCCGCGGATCGGCGGCCCGACGAGCTCGTCAGGCCGCCACGTGGCTTTTCGAGATGCCCTTCTTCTTGAGCTTCTCGACCAGGGTCGTCCGGTTCATCTGGAGGATCGAGGCCGCCTGGTTCTTGTTCCAGCCGGTCCGCTCGAGCGCCTGCACGATGAGCGCGTTCTCGAACTGCTCGACCGCGTCCTTCAGGTCCAGCCCCGCCTCCGGGAGGATCGGGTTGCCGCCACCGTCGGCCGCCGCGGCGCCGCTGGCCTCGCGGATGCGCGCCGGCACGTCGTCGAGGGTCAGGGTCTCCCCCTGGGCCAGGACGACCATGCGCTCGACGGTGTGGCGCAGCTGGCGGACGTTCCCGGGCCAGTCGAAGCCCTGGAGGGCCGCCAGCGCCGCGTCCTCGATGCGGGTGATGTTGCGGTTCCGGCGCCGGCTCGCCTCGGTGATGAAGTGGCCGACGAGGTGGGGGATGTCTCCGGGGCGCTGCCGGAGCGCGGGCAGCTCGATCCGGATCACGTCGAGCCGGTAGAGGAGGTCCTCCCGGAAGCGGCCCTTCTCGGCCATCTCCTCGACGTCGCGGTGGGTCGCGGCGACCACCCGGACGTCGACCTTGTGGCTCTTGGACTCGCCGACCGGCCGGATCTCGCCCTCCTGGAGCACCCGGAGGAGCTTCGCCTGGAGCGAGAGGTCCATCTCGCCGATCTCGTCGAGCAGGAGGGTGCCGCCGTCGGCGACCGCGAAGCGCCCCTTGTGCGCGCTGGTGGCCCCGGTGAAGGCGCCCTTGGCGTGCCCGAAGAGCTCGCTCTCCATCAGGTTCTCGGGGATCGCGGCGCAGTTCATCGGGACGAAGGCGCCCTTGCGGCGCTCGCTCGCCCGGTGGATCGCCTGCGCGACGAGCTCCTTGCCGGTCCCGGTCTCGCCGGTGATGAGCACCGAGCAGTCGGTGTCGGCGACCCGGCGCACGATGTCGAAGACCCGCATCAGGGTGGGGTCCTCGCCGATGATCTCCGGGCAGTGCTCGGTCCGCCACGCGGCCAGGTCGTCCTCGGTGGCCGGCGGCGCCGCGCCGAGGGAGCGCGCGCTCTGGACGCGCTCGAGGCTGTTGTCGAGGGCCTCGAGCGAGAAGGGCTTGGTCAGGAAGTCGTCGGCGCCGTGGCGGAGCGCGGAGATCGCGTGGTCCAGGACCGCCTGGCCGGTCATGACGATCACCGCCGCGCGGCTGGCGTGCACGTGGTCGACCACGCTGAAGCCCTGTCCGTCGGGCAGCATCACGTCGGTGAGGACGACGTCGACGTCGGGCTCCGCCTCGAGCACCTCGCGGGCCTCCTTGCAGCTGCCCGCCTCGAGGATCTCCTCGCCACGCCGGCGCAGGTGCCTCGCGAGGCTGCGCCGGAGCGTCTCTTCGTCTTCGACGATCAGGATTTTCGACATCGCGTGGGGCCTCCCGCCTCCATGGATTTCGTCCGACACCCCGAACGGCGGAGGTGTCGGATTTTTGACCCTAACCAGGATCAAAGCTGATTTCCTCAAGCTCGGCCAGCTTTCGACCGTTGACGAGGGCATGAGCCGCGCGACTCTCCCGCGACCCCTGCTCGGCGACGCCTTCTCCCCGGACGCGGTCATCGAGGTGGAGGCGCTGCTCCGGCGCCAGCTCCGGCCCCACGGCTGGGTGCGCTCCGTCGAGGTCGCGACCGAGCCCGAGGCGCTGCCCGCGCCGGGCCGCGGCGATCACGCCCGCCTCCGGGTCCCGGTCGAGGCCGAGCGCGTCTGGGCCCAGATCGTCTGGGAGCCGGGCGACGGAGCCCGGGACGCGCTGGTCCGGCAGTCGGTGGAGCTGGTCGGGGCCCGCATCCGCGAGGAGGCGTGGGCCGGGGAGCAGCTCGTCCTGCGCGATCGCCTCGCCGCCCTCCGCCAGCGCATGGTCGAGCGCAACCGGATGGCCGCGCTCGGCACGATGGCCGCGAGCGTCGCCCACGACATCCGCACCCCGCTGACCGTGCTCTTCGCCAACCTCTCCTACCTGGAGGAGGCGCTCGAGGGCCTGCAGACCGACGACTCCGAGGAGCTGCGCTCGGTCCTCGACGACAACCGCCTGGCGGTCGAGCTGATCGAGGGGGTCCTCGACTCGATGAAGACCTTCGTCGCCGACGGCGAGGCCGCCGGCCTGGTGCGGGTCGAGCAGGTGGTCGCCTCGGCGGTGCGCCTGACCCGCTGGCACTTCGGCAACGCCCAGGTGCACGTCGAGCCCCGGGTCGAGGGCGATCCGCTCGCCTGCGGCACCGTCGGCGAGGTCTGTCAGATCCTCGTCAATCTCCTGGCGAACGCCGCCGAGGCCTCCCCGCGCGGCTCGCTCGTCCGGGTGCTCGCGCGCCGGGCCGGGGAGATGACCTCCATCTTCGTCGTCGACGAGGGCCCCGGGGTCCCGCGCCGCCACCGCGACGCCATCTTCGAGGCCTTCCACACCACCAAGGCCGCCGGCATGGGCCTCGGCCTCTCGATCGCGCGCGAGATGGCCCGCCGCCACGGCGGGGAGCTCGCCCTGCTCGACGCCCCGCCCCCCGAGCTCGATCCCGCCCCCGTCGGCGCCTGCTTCGAGCTCCGCCTCCCCGCTTCCCTCCGCGCCACCCTCTTCCCTCCCGCCTGATCCCTTCGTGCTCCCTGGCTTCACCGAAGTCAGGGGAGACGGGAGAGAGGAGGCGAGGAGGAAGTGTCGCTGCGCGCCACGCGACTCCTTGCGGGGTCTCGGAGGACGGCAATTGCTCTCGCAAAGACGCAAAGCCGCCAAGGGGGTGGGTGGCGGCGGGGTGGGGGCTGGCCGCCGGGTCTCGGGCTGCGTCCGTCGAACCGGCCGTTCGAAGCGGTGGGCTCGGAGGACGGCAATTGCTCTCGCAAAGACGCAAAGCCGCAAAGGGGGTGGGTGGCGGCGGGGTGGGGGCTGGCCGCCGGGTGCCGGGCTGGATTGTCGCGTTCGGCCGGCAGGCCCGCCCAGCTATTCCTCCTCGCCTCCCACCTCCCCTCTCCCCTGCTTTCTGCGACGCCGAAGAGGGTCCTGATCCTCCGTGGTCCGTGGCTTCACCGAAGTCGGGGGAGACGGGAGAGAGGAGGCGAGGAGGAAGTGTCGCTGCGCGCCACGCGACTCCATGCGGGGTCTCGGAGGACGGCAATTGCTCTCGCAAAGGCGCAAAGCCGCAAAGGGGGTGGGTGGCGGCGGGGTGGGGGCTGGCCGCGGGGTGCTGGGCTGGATCGTCGCGTTCGGCCGGCAGGCCCGCCTGGCTATTCCTCCTCGCCTCCCACCTCCCCTCTCCCTGCTTTCTGCGACGCCGAAGAGGGCTCTGATCCTCCGTGGTCCGTGGCTTCACCGAAGTCGGGGGAGACGGGAGAGAGGAGGCGAGGAGGAAGTGTCGCTGCGCGACACGCGGCGATCGGGCGGCGGGGTGGGGGCTGGCCGCCGGGTGCTGGGCTGGACCGTCGCGTTCGGCCGGCAGGCCCGCCCAGCTATTCCTCCTCGCCTCCCACCTCCCCTCTCCCCTGCTTTCTGCGAGGCCGATGCTCTCTGCGGGCCGACGGGGAGAAGGGGTGTCGGAGCGTTGGCACCCGATGGGGGGATCCGAGGGGGCTCTGACGCTCGGAGGGGGATCGAGGGGTGAAAGGTGGGGGATCGCGTGTGGAACCAGGGGTGGCACGAGGGGTGCACTAGCTCCGCTCCGTGATTCCCATCTTCCAGAGCGTGGCCCTGACCCACCGCGCGCTCGACTATCACCTCGAGCGCCAGAACGTCCTGGCCTCCAACGTCGCCAACGTCGACACGCCCGGCTTCCGGCCCCTCGAGCTCGTCCGGGAGGACGTGCCGACCGAGGCGCCGGGGACGCTGCGGCTCGAGACGACGCACGGGGCCCACGTGGGCCAGTCCGGCGACGCGACCCGCCCCTTCGTGCTCACCGAGTCCGAGGAGCAGGTCGTCAACCCCGGCAACGACGGGAACGCCGTCTCGCTCGAGCGCGAGATGAGCAAGGTCGCCGCCAACAACATCCGGTACGAGGGCGCGGTTCGGATCGTCCGCAGCCAGCTCGGCCTCCTTCGCTACGCCGCCAACGACGGGCACTGAGAGAGACGATGAACTTCTTTTCCGCCATGGAGATCGCCGCCAGCGGCCTGGGCGCCCAGCGCACCCGGATGAACGTGCTCGCCAGCAACCTCGCGAACGCGCGCACCACGCGCACCGAGGACGGCCAGGGCCCGTACCGCCGCATGGACCCCGTGTTCCGGGCCGTCCCGGTCGCCGACCGCTTCGAGGAGCTGCGCGGCGACGCGCACGCCGAGAACGCGTTCGTGGTCGAGGTGCCGGAGATCCGGCAGGACGACTCGCCGCCCCAGCGCATCTACGAGCCGAGCCACCCGGACGCCGACGAGGACGGATACGTCGAGATGCCGAACGTCAACGTGGTGGAGGAGATGGTCAACATGATCACCGCCTCTCGCGCGTACGAGTCCGGCGTGACCGTCATGCAGAGCCTCAAGAGCATGGCCAAGAGCGCCATCAGCATCAGCGGCTGAGAGAAGAACGATGACCGCCCCGATCAGCAACGACATGACGAGCTTCGCCGCGACGCTCCAGCGCGCCGACGCCACGGTGCAGACGCGCGAGGCGCGGGCGCCGCAGGCCGACTCGCTGCGGATCGGCGACGGAACCCAGACCGTCCAGGCCCCCGAGGGCCCGAGCTTCGGGGAGCGCGTGGAGCAGCTCCTCGAGCAGACCAACCAGGTGCAGGTCAACGCCGAGCAGGCCGCCGAGTCCTACGCGAACGGCACCCGGAACGACATGCACGGGACGATGATCGCGCTCGAGCAGGCCGACATCAGCTTCCGCCTCGTCAGCAACATTCGCAGTCGCCTCGTCGACGCCTACCGCGAAGTCATGCGGATGGGAGCCTGATCGATGGACCAGGTGAAGGAGCGGCTCAAGGCCCTCGAGGAGAAGTGGAAGGCGCTGAACGCGCGCGTCCGCATCGGCATCCTGGCCGGCGCCGGCGTGCTCGTGGCGGGCGCCATCCTCTTCTTCGCGCACGGCTCGAGCCCCGACTACGGGATCCTCTTCTCGAACCTCTCGCAGGAGGACGCGGCCCGGATCGTCGAGCGCCTCCGCGCGATGAACGTGGACTACGAGCTCGCCGAGGGCGGCGGCACCATCCTCGTCCCCGACGCGAGCGTGCACGAGACGCGGCTCACCCTGGCCAACGAGGGGCTCCCGAGCGGCGGCGGCGTGGGCTTCGAGCTCTTCGACACCCAGCGCTTCGGCGAGAGCGACTTCTCCGAGCAGGTGCAGTTCCGCCGCGCGCTCGAGGGCGAGCTCGCCCGGACCATCCGCCACCTCGCCGGGGTCGAGAGCGCCCGCGTGCACCTCGTGCTCCCCGAGCGGCGGCTCTTCACCACCGACGAGAGCGAGGCGAGCGCCTCGGTCGCGCTCCACATGAACCCGGGCTGGCGCCTCCGCGAGGACCAGGTCCAGGGCGTGCAGCACCTCGTCGCCTCGAGCGTGCAGGGGCTCTCGCCCTCGAACGTCACCGTGGTCGACGGCGACGGTCGCCCCCTCAGCGAGCAGGGCGGCGGCGCGGGCGAGGGCGTCTCGGACGCCGAGGATCTCCGCCGCCAGATCGAGCAGGGCAAGCAGCGCGCGGTGCAGCAGCTCCTCGACGCCTCGCTCGGGCCGGGCGTCGCCGTCGTGCGGGTCAGCGCCGAGGTCGACATGTCGCGGGTCGAGGATCTCCAGGAGACCTACGACCCCGACCGCATCGCGACCCGCAGCTTCGAGGTCACCGAGGAGCGCACGGCGGACGCCGAGGGCGACGCGCAGGGCATCCCGGGCGCCGCCTCGAACCTGCCGGGCGGGCCCGCCGCCGAGGCGACCGCCGGCGAGAGCGCGGCCGGGCGCCGCCACGAGCGCCGCAACTACGAGGTCACCAAGACGGTGCGCCGCCAGGTGCGCCCGGTCGGCCGGCTCTCGCGCCTCACCGTCGCGGTGGTCGTCGACGGCACCTGGACCGGCGAGGGCGACGGGCGCAGCTACACCGAGCGCGACGCCGACGAGCTCGCGCGCATCCGCTCGCTGGTGGCCACCGCCGCCGGCATCAGCGCCGAGCGCGGCGACGAGGTCACGGTCGAGAACGTGCCCTTCGCCGGCTCGCAGGACGTGCCCGCCGCGCACCCGAGCGACTTCATCGCCGTCTACGAGCCGTGGCTGCCCTACGCGGCCGGCGCGGCGCTCTTCCTGCTGGCCCTGATCGGCGGCGTCATCCTCTGGCTGCGACGCAAGCGGAAGAAGAAGGAGCGCGAGCAGGAGGAGAAGCTCCGCGAGCTCGAGGCCCGGGCGGCCGGCCAGGAGGTCGACTCCGACGACCCCGACGCCCTGCCGGCTCCCACCCCGGTCGCCGAGCTCGGCGCGGGCGAGGAGGACGACTTCGAGGGCTACGAGGGCGACGTCGAGGCGGTGCTCGCCGACTACGAGCAGCTCCGGGTGCTCGCCCTCGAGGTGGCCCGGCGCGACCCCGAGCTGGCGGCCCGCGTGGTGCGCGGCTGGCTCGCCGATGACGTGAAGGCGCAGAAGAAGGACGACGCGTCCAAGGAGGCAGCGTGACCAACGCAGCGGACGTCGAGGCGAGCGCGGACGAGCTGCTGGCCAAGAACGGGCTGGCCCGGATCAAGGTCGACCGGAAGGCGCTGAAGCGCCTCAGCGGCGCGGAGAAGGCGCTGCTCTTCCTGGTCAGCCTCGACGAGTCGATCGCGACCCGCATCCTCGGCCACCTCGGCGACGACGAGGTCAAGCTCCTGCGCGACTCCTCGTCGGCCATGACCGAGGCCCCGCCGAAGGCGATCAAGGCGGTGCACCACGAGTTCCTCGAGCGCGTGCGGCAGGGCATGCCGGCGAGCCTCAAGGGCTCGAGCGCCTACCTCCGCCGCCTCGCGGGCAACGCGCTCGGCGAGGGGCGCGCGTCGGAGCTCTGGAGCGACAAGCCCAAGAGCGAGGGCGCGGCCGCGCTCGCGAAGCTCGAGACCGGCGTGCTCCAGGCGCTGCTCGACGCGGAGCAGCCGCAGACGGTGGCCATCGTGCTCTCGCAGCTCCCGGCGGCGAAGGCGTCCGAGATCATCGAGAAGATGGAGGCGAGCCGTCGTCAGGACGTCATGCTTCGCCTCGCGCAGCTCGAGAGCATCCCCGAGGCGGTGTTCCGCGACATCGAGCAGGCCTTCCAGGTGCACGTCGAGGCGCTCGCCGAGGTGCAGCGCCGCGAGATCCCCGGCAAGAAGTCGGCGGCCGACATCGTCAAGCGCCTGCCGGCCGAGATCGGCGAGGAGCTGCTCGAGGCGCTCCGCAGCGCGAGCCAGGACGCGGCCGACGCCATCGAGAAGGCGCTCTTCACCTTCGAGGACCTCTGCCGGGTCGACAGCCGCGGCATGCAGCAGCTCCTCAAGGAGGTCGCGACCGACCAGCTCACCCTCGCCCTCAAGACGGCGAGCGACGAGCTCAAGGAGAAGGTCTTCGGCAACATCTCGAGCCGCGCGGCGGACCTGCTGCACGAGGAGCTCGAGCTGATGGGCCCGGTCAAGCTCAGCGACGTGGAGGAGGCCCAGCAGGGCATCATCCAGATCGCGCTCGACCTCGAGAAGGACGGCCGGATCGCCATCGCGCGCGAGGGCGGGGGCGACTATGTCTGAGCGCCCTGACGGGAGGCCGGCGTGAGCGCGAAGGCCTTCACCTTCCCGGTCGTCGAGCGGAGCGAGGCGAAGCCCGCGTGGATCGACGCCAGGCCGGCGCCGGTGCGCAAGCTCGCCTTCGCGCACGTGGACGCGGCGCGGCCGGCGGCCCCGGAGGCGCCGAAGAAGCCGGTCTCGGTCGTGCCGCCGCCGCAGCCGGTCGCGGCGACGCCTCCGCCTCCCCCCGCGGCGCCCGCGCCCGACACCCGGGTGATCCTCGAGCAGCTCGAGGCGGAGCTCCGCGCGGAGATCGACGTCGAGATGGAGAGGGCGCGCGCCGAGCTGTCGGCGATGCGCGACGCGCTCGAGGCCGAGCGCAAGGATCTCGAGGAGCAGAAGGCTCGCTTCGTCCAGGGCGCGGTCGAGCTCGCCGCCGCCCGACAGCTCGCGTTCGGCGAGGCGGAGGAGCCCCTCCTCGAGCTCGCCTGCGGGGTGGCCGAGGCCATCGTGGGCGACGCGCTCGAGCGGCAGTCGGAGCTGTGGACCGCGTTCGCGCGGGCCGCGCTCGAGAGCCTCGACGACGCGAACGGGGCCAAGCTCCGGGCCGGCGCCGACGCCTACGCCGCGATCCTCGACGCGCTCGGCGCTCCGGAGATCACCTACCGCGGCGTGCGGGTGCCGGTGGTCGTCGACCCGACCCTCGACGGGCTCGGCTGCGTGGCCGAGGTCGGCCGCGCGAAGGTCGACGGACGCCTCTCCGAGCGCCTCGAGGCGGTGCGCGACGCGCTGATCCACGAGCGCCGCCGGGTGAAGGGAGAGTCGGCGTGATCGCCCTCGATCGCTACCTCCCGGTGGCCCGCGAGGCCGCGCGCCCGGCGCTCGACGGCTGGCTCTCCGAGGCGGTCGGCCTGGTGCTCGAGGCCCAGGGCGTGCGCGCCTCCATCGGCGATCTCTACCGGCTCCGCCCGGTCGACCAGCCCGCCATCGAGGCCGAGGTGGTCGGGGTGCGCGGAGACCGCACGCTGCTCATGCCGCTCGGCGCCACCGAGGGGCTCGAGGTCGGCACCCCGATCCGCCGCGTCGGCCGCGCGGCCCGCGCCGAGGTCGGCCCCGGGCTGCTCGGTCGCGTGGTCGACGGCCTCGGCCGCCCGCTCGACGGAGGCCCGACGCCCTCGCTCGACGCCGAGCGCCCGCTCTACGGCAAGCCGCCGAACCCGCTGCAGCGCCGCCCGATCGAGCAGCAGCTCCCCACCGGCGTCCGCGCCATCGACGGCCTGCTCACCCTGGCCGAGGGCCAGCGCATCGGGATCTTCGCCGGCGGCGGCGTCGGCAAGTCGACCCTGCTCGGCATGCTGGTGCGCCGGATGCGCGCCGACGTCGCGGTCATCGCGCTGATCGGTGAGCGCGGCCGCGAGGTCGAGGAGTTCGTGCACCGCACCCTCGGCGACGAGGGCATGCAGAAGGCGGTCGTGGTCGCCGCGACCAGCGCCGACCCGCCCCTCGTCCGCGCCCGCGGCGCGCTCTACGCGACCGCGATCGCCGAGCACTTCCGCGACCAGGGCAAGCGCGTCTTGTTGATGATGGACAGCGTCACCCGCTACGCGATGGCGCTGCGCGAGATCGGCCTCGCGATCGGCGAGCCGCCGACCACCAAGGGCTACACCCCGAGCGTCTTCGCCGCGCTGCCCCGGCTCCTCGAGCGGGCCGGCACGTCGACCGGCCCCGGCTCGATCACCGGGCTCTACACGGTGCTCGTCGAGGGCGACGACATGAGCGATCCGATCGCGGACGCCGCCCGCGCGATCCTCGACGGCCACGTGCTGCTCTCGCGCAAGCTCGCCGAGCGCGGTCACTTCCCGGCCATCGACGTGCCGCGCTCGATCTCGCGCTGCATGTCGGCGGTCACGAGCGAGGAGCGTCAGCGCATGGCCCAGGACGCCCGGGCCCTGCTCGCCGCCCACGCCGAGGCCGAGGACCTGGTCGCGATCGGCGCCTACCAGGCCGGCTCGGTGCCGCGCCTCGATCGCGCGCTCGCGCGCATGCCGGCCCTCGAATCTTTCCTCAAGCAGCCGTTCTCCGAAGACGCGGGGGACTCCATCGACGAGGCCCTCCGCGCCATCTGGGAGGAGCCGCAGTGACCGAACGCCACCGCCTGACCCGCATCATCCGCCTCAAGGAGCGCATCCGGGACGCCCGCCGCGGCGCCCTCGCCCAGGCGGAGGCCGAGCGCCACGCCGCCTCCGAGCGGGTGGAGCAGGCCGAGGCCCAGGTGGTCGCGCTGGTGCGCGGCTACTGCGAGGCGGGGACCTTCGACGCCCGCGAGCTCCTGCACCGGGCGAGCCTGGTGGAGTCCGCCCGCGAGCACCGCGCGGCGATGCAGGCCCGCCTCACGGAGGTCGAGGCCGAGCGGGCGCGCTGCGCCGCGGCGCTGGCCGAGGCCGGCCGCGACGTGCGGAGCCTCGAGGTCCTCGAGGGCCGCCTCCTCGCCGAGGAGAAGCGCGAGGCCGGCCGACGCGAGCAGGCGATGCTCGACGAGCGTGGCGCCCGCTACCAGCGGAGGGCCGGATGAAGGTCGAGCCCCGCAGCGCCCCCGAGCCGCGCCGGAAGCGCGCCACGAGCGAGGACCCGAGCGGCTTCTCGATGTCCCTCGCCGCCACCCTCGCCGCGCAGCAGCGCCCCCTCGAGCGGGTCGAGACGATCAAGCCGCGAGGCCACGACGCCGGCGCCCGCGAGCGCGTGACCGAGCCCGCCCCCGCGCGCCCGATCGTGCTCGACGGCCCCGTCACCGTCACCCGCGGCGCCCCCGCGGTGCCCCCCGCCCAGGTCGCCGCCGCGATGGAAGGCGACGCCCCCGAGCTCCCCCCCGGCGCCGCCGCTCCCCAGCCCCCGGCCACCCAGGCCGACCCCGGCACCACGCCCGAGACCGCCCCCGAAGCCGCCGCCGGCCCCGCTGCCGCTCCCGGCCCCGCTGCCGCTTCCGGCCCCGCTGCCGCCGCCGCCCCCGCTGCCGGCCCCGAAGCCGCAGCCGCTGCCGCTGCCGCGCCCGAAGCCGCTGCCGGCTCCGAAGCCGCCGCCGCTGCCGCCCCCGCTGCCGCTGCCGCTGCCGCCCCCGAAGCCGCTGCCGAGACCGCGGCCGCTGCCGAGACCGAAGCCGCTGCCGAAGCCGAAGCCGAAGCCGAGGCCGAAGCCGAAGCCGAGGCCGCCGGCGAAGCCGACTCCTCCGACCTGCCCCGCTCCGGCGGAGACGGCGCCTCCAGCGACGACACCCCCGGCGACGGCGGCGCCGACCACGCCGCCCGCCTCCGCGCCACCCAGGTCACCGCCCCCGACCTCGCGCGCCCCACCTTCACCCTCGACCGCCCCGGCGACTCCCCCGAGGTCGAGGTCCCGCTGCCCCCGCCGACCAGCGACGAGGAGGCCGAGGCCTTCCAGCACGTCCGCTGGAGCGTGCTGAAGAACGCCGCCGGCGCGGAGCGCGCGCGGGTCCGGGTCGAGCACCCGACCCTCGGCACGCTGCGCCTCGAGTTCGCCCTCGACGACGACGGCCTCGACGTGCGCGTGCTCGCCCCGAGCCTCGTCGCCGCGCTGCGGCTCGAGAAGGACGAGGACCGCATCCGCGGCCTCCTCCGCGAGCACGGCACCCGGCTCGCCAAGCTGCGCGTCGCGCTCGAGGAGCGCCGAGACGCCCGACCCCTTTCGCGCCCGCGCCCCAGCGCGCCCGGGCGCCTGTCCACGGAGGCCTGAGAGAGATGGAGATCGATTCCACCCGCAGCGGCGCGAACGCGCTCGGAGGCAACGGCGTCGGCGAAGCGAGCACCGACTTCGACCGCGACGCCTTCATGCAGCTCCTCGTGACGCAGATCCGCAATCAGGACCCGATGGATCCGATGGACACGCGCGACATGATGGCCCAGCTCACCCAGCTGACCTCGGTCGAGCATCTCATCGGCATCGAGCAAGGCGTGCAGACGCTCGGCGTCGCCTCCGCCTCGATCGCCAACGCGCAGGTCGCCGGCTTCGTCGGCAAGACGGTCACCGCCGACGCCAGCTCCCTCCGCCTCGAGGAGGCGGGCAGCGCCGCGGGCGCCTTCGAGCTCGACGGCCGCGCCTCGAACGTCACGGTGACCATCCGCGACGAGGAGGGCCGCGTCGTGCGCACGATGGAGCTCGAGGGTGACCGCTTCGCCGGCACCCACCGCTACGAGTGGGACGGCGTGGACGACTCGGGCACCCGCCTGCCGGAGGGTCGCTACCGCGTCGAGGTCTCGGCCACCGACGGCGAGGGTCAGCCGGTCGGCGCCGACACCGAGGTCCGCGGCACGGTCACCGGCGTCAGCTACGAGCACGGCTACCCGGAGCTCATCCTCGACGGCGAGCACAAGATCCTCATGGGCGACGTGCGCCGCGTCGACGACGGCCCCGGCGGCGGCGCGGGCGCCACGCGAGAGCGCTCCGGCGCGAGCGGGACGAGCACCGCGCCCTCCACCGCGCCCGGGAGCCTCCCCGAGCTCGAGAACCCCAGCCTCATCGACCCTTCCGTCGCGCTCTCTTCCTACACGCGCTGACGCCCCGACCCTGGAGAGATAGCCATGACCATCATGAAGTCCCTGAACACCGCCTCCTCGGGCATCCGCAGCCACAGCGAGGCGCTCTCGGTCGTCGGCGACAACATCGCCAACGTGAACACGGTCGGATACAAGCGCTCGCGCGCGAACTTCCAGGACATGCTCGGGCGCAGCATCGCCGGCTCGAGCGCGATGCCGCAGGCCGGCGCCGGCAGCCGCGTGGGCAGCATCCAGCAGATGTGGGCGCAGGGCGCCTTGCTCACCACCGACTCGCCGACCGACCTCGCGCTCAACGGCTCCGGGTTCTTCGTCGTCAGCGGCAACGTCGGCGGCGTCGACGGCAGCTTCTACACGCGGGCCGGCCAGTACACGCTCGACAGCGAGGGTTACCTCGTCAACCAGGACGGCCTGCGCCTGCAGGGCTACCCGGCCGACGACACCGGCGCGCTGAGCGGCACGCTCGGAGACCTGCAGGTCGAGCAGGGCACCATCGGGGCCAACGCCACCACGAGCGTCGACGTCGGCGCGAACCTCGACGCCGAGACCGCGGTGCGGACCGACGCCTGGGATCCCACCGACCCGGCCGGCACGAGTGACTTCTCCTCGAACGTCACCGTGTACGACTCGCTCGGCAACGCGCACGAGGTGACCGTCTACTATCGCAAGACCGGCGCGAACAGCTGGGAGTGGCACGCGATGGCGGACGGCGCCGAAGTCACCGGCGGCACCCCGGGCACGCCCTTCGAGGGCGCGAGCGGCACCCTGACCTTCACCACCGACGGCCAGCTCGACACCGAGACCACCAGCGCCTCGAGCTGGGACTTCGTCGACGCGACCCCCGGCCAGGCGGTCACCTTCGACTTCGGCGACTCGATCACCACCGACTCGGGCACCGGCATGAGCGGGACCACCCAGTACGCCTCGCCCTCCACCAACACCGGCATCAGCCAGGACGGCTACGGCGCCGGCGAGGTCGCGGGCATCTCGATCGGGCAGGACGGAACCATCGAGGGGGTGTTCACCAACGGCCAGCGCCGGGTCCTCGGGCAGGTCGCGGTCGCGGACTTCGCGAGCGTCGACGGCCTCGAGCGGGCCGGGCAGGGCCTCTGGGTCGAGACCCAGGCCAGCGGCGAGGCGGTGGTCGGCGCGGCCGGCACCGGCGGGCGCGGCGCGGTGGTGGCGGGGGCCCTCGAGGGCAGCAACGTCGACCTCGCGCGCGAGTTCGTCGACCTCATCGCCTACCAGCGCGGGTTCTCCGCCAACAGCCGCATCGTCAGCACCGCCGACGAGATGTACACGGAGCTGGTCAACCTGAAGCGGTGATCACGACCGCCATTCGTGGACTTTTCCTTCTTCACCGGAAGCGTTAACGTGGCCCGGTGCGGCGGAGAAGAGCAGGGTTCACGCTGGTGGAGCTGATGTCGGTGGTCACGATCGTCGGCATCCTCGCCGCGCTCGCCATCCCGAGCTTCGTCAGCTACTCGCGGCGGGCTCGGACCAGCGAGGCGACGACGATGCTCGGCGACCTCTACCACCACGCGGCGAGCTACTACGTCGCCGAGTACCCGCCCGGGCGCTCGGCGCCGCAGACCTTCTCGGGCTGCGTGGTGGACTCGGCCGGCCCGCTGCCCGCCGTCCCCCGCGGCGTCGCCGCCTACCCGGACTGGGAGTCGGATCCCAGCTTCAGCGGGCTCGGCTTCGCGAGCGGCGGGGCGCTCCGCTACGGCTACGAGATCGTCTCGGTCGGAGGCTGCCGGCACGGGGCCGGCGAGGCCCTCTACAGCTTCCGCGCGATCGGCGACCTCGACGGCGACGGCGCGACCAGCCTCTTCGAGGTCGCGGCCGGCTCGAACTCGGACAACGTGCTGATGCGCACGCCCGGGCACTACGTCGAGTCGGCGCTCGAGTAGCGGTCCTCGAGGGCCCAGGCGAAGAGCCCGCACATCACGAAGCCGTGCGCGTTCGCGTAGCCGTGCGTGCGCAGCATCCACTGGATGCCGATCAGGCGGTGCCCGGTCGCCTCGCCCCACGCGTAGGCCAGCGCGAGCGGCATCGAGAGCAGCAGGGAGGCGCCGCTGACGAGCAGCAGCACCCGCGAGACGGCGCGGCGAGGCCGCCGCCAGACCCACCCGAGGGTCAGCCCGGCGACGAGGAGCAGCGCGCCGGCGAGCAGCGCCGTGCCGGCCAGCGCGAGCCACGGCGACGAGGTGATGCCGATCGCGACGATCGGCTGCGCGGCCACCGCGGCCAGCGCCGCGCCCAGGGCCAGCCGGCGGCGTCGCCCTTCGAGCGCGAGGCCGGCGCGGACCGCGAGGATCGGGGCGGCCACCGCGGCGAAGTGGAAGTGGACGCCGGTAAGCGCGACGATCAGCGGGTCGAAGTCGAGGGGGCGCGCGCCGACCCGAGACAGCAGCAGCCACCCCGCGCCCACCGGCAGGTAGGCGAGCGCGAGCCCGGTCGCGAGCGTGTCCAGCCGCCGCAGCCCGCCCGCGAGCACCCGGCCGAGCCCGAGGAGCGCCACCAGGATGGCGAAGCTGACCCAGGCCGCCGCCCACGCGCCCGCCTCGAGCGAGACCGGCAGGGAGAGGGCGACCACCGCGGCCGCGCCGCACAGGGGCTGGGCGATCGCGGCGAGGTCGACGAGCCGGCTCTCGCGGGCGAGGGGCGCGACCGCGAGCGCCAGCGGCGCGACGCCGAGCACGGCGAGGGCGAGGACCCGGCTGATCGCGTCGGCGCCGACGAACCGGAGCCCGATGGAGAGCGCGACCCCCAGCCCGGCGCTGACCAGGAGGAGAGTGCGGGTGCGACGACCGGCGAGCTTCGGCACCCGCGGAGAATGCGTCATTCTCGGGCGGATGCACTGGATGGATCTGGAGCCCGCCCACGCGCGCCTGGCGCTGGGGGCGATGCGGGCGGTGGCGGGGGCGGACGGTGAGCTCGCGGAGGCGGAGCGCGGCCTGCTCGAGGCCGCGGGGCGGCTGCTCGAGATCGACCCCGAGGTGCCCCCGCTGACCCCGGCGGCGCTGGCGAGCGCGGGGCTGGCCGGCCGGGACGCCGAGCGGGTGGTGCAGGCGGGCATCCTCGCGGCCCTGCTCGACGGCCGGATCGACCCGGCCGAGGTGGAGGTGGTGCGCGCCCTGGCGTCGGCGGCCGGGGTCGACGAGCCCCGGGTCCACAACCTCGCCCAGATCGCGAAGGGGAGGGTGCGGCTCGCCTGGCTCGACCTGGCCCGGCGCTCGTTCGCCCGGGACGTCTTCGTCGACGCGCTGAAGCGCGAGGGGCCCCGCGGGGTCTGGAAGATCGTGGGCCCCATGCTCGGCCGGGCCGTCGATTCGGCCCTCGCGGCCCGCTACATCGCGCTCGGCGAGCTGCCCGAGGGCACCCTCGGTCACGCCTACTTCCGCTTCGTCTACGAGAACGGGCTCGGCTTCCCGGGTGAGAAGGGCGCGGTGCCCGAGTCGGGCGTCTGGCACGACGTCAGCCACGTGCTCGGCGGGTATGGCGTCGCGCCCCGGGAGGAGGTCGAGGTGGTGTCCTTCATCGCCGGCTTCACCCGCGAGGACCCGTTCTTCTGGGTCTTCACCATCACGCTGCAGTTCCACCTCGGGATGCGTGTCTCGCCGTACTCGCAGGGGGGCGTCGGGCTCGTGGACCCGGCCCGCATGCTCGGCGCCTTCGCGCGGGGCGCGGCGATGACCGAGGACCTCTCGGTGGACGGCTGGGATCCGTGGCCCTGGTTCCCCGAGCAGCTCGAGGCGGTCCGGGCGCGCTTCGGCGTGCGTCAAGCGCCTGACCTCGGGCCCGCCGGAGCGCCGGAGGGCTGACGCCGAGGCCGCCGGATCACGTCCGAGCCCCTCCCTGCAGGCCTCGGAGAGCGATGGCACGGTCGGTGCTCTAGCTCTCGTCGCGATGGCCGACGACAAGCAAGACACCGAGGAGCAGCCCGCGCCGAGCGGCGGCGGGAAGAGCACCCTCATCATCGTGCTCGTGGTGACCAACCTGCTCGTGGTGGCGGGCGCCGCCGGCGCGGTGGTCATGACGATGGGCAGCCAGCCGGCCGCGACCGCGGAGGCGGCCGAGCCCACGGGGAGCGGCCGCGAGGTCGGCCCCCTGCTCGAGCTCTCGGCGCTGGTGGTCAACCTCGAGGACCCCAACGGGACGCACTACCTGCGGGCGGGCTTCCAGATGGAGATCCGCGACGCCGAGCGGCAGGCCGAGGTGGAGACCCGCCTCGTCCCGCTCCGCTCCGCCGTCCTCCTGCACCTCAGCGGCAAGTCGATGGACGAGGTCGTCGGGCAGGAGAACCGCGCCGCCATCCTCGAGGAGCTGACCGAGCTCGCCAACGAGCAGATCGGCGGCGACCTCGTGCGCGCCGTCTACTTCACGGAGTTCGTCGTCCAGTAAGGGCGGAGCCGCGCGATGTTCGAAGAGCCGTCCATGGAAGAGCCCCTGCTCAGCGACGAGGAGACCAGCGCGCTCCTCGACGCGATGCGGGAGGAGGAGACGCGAGGGGAGGTCGAAGCCAAGAAGACCGACCTCGGCTCCCCCGAGGGCCCGATGCGCGACGCGCTGGGCCGGGCGGACGCGGCGGCCATCCAGCTCGGGCGGGCGGCGCGCACGCAGCTCCTCAAGCAGACCGCGCGCGGCATGGACGTCGAGCTGCTCCCCGCCGAGATCGTGCCGCGGGACGTGCTCACCTCCTCGATCGACCCGCACGCGCTGCTGTTCACGGTGCGCTCCCGCGGCGAGGCGCTCGGCGTGGTCGCGCTCGACTCGAACCTCGGCCGCTCGGTGCTCGAGCGCTGCATGGGCGCGCCGGAGTCGAGCGGTGAGGCGGCGGCGCCCGGCGGCGCGCTGAGCGAGCTCGACCGACGCATCCTCCGCCCCTTCCCGGCGGCGGTGGTCGAGGCGCTCGGAGAGACCTTCCTCCGCGGCCGGCCCCTCACCCTCGAGGACCACGACGACGCCGACGACGGCGGGGTGCGCTTCGAGCCGATGCTCCGCCTGGGCCTGCGGTTCTCGAACGGCGGCCAGCGCGCGGGCGAGCTGCTCCTCGCCCTGACCGCGGCCGCGGTGACGAGCGCGTGCCCCAAGCAGCAGGCGGCCCGCGAGGCGCTGCAGAAGAAGAAGGAGGAGGCGCCCCGCGCGAAGGACCTCCTCGTCGAGAAGATCGCCGGCGCCGAGGTGGACCTGATCGCGGTCCTCGGGCGCGCCCCCTCGAGCGTGCGCGACCTGCTCGCGCTCCAGACGGGCGACGTGCTGCGGCTCAGCGGCGCGCCCGGTGACCCCGTCGCGCTCTGCATCGAGGACGTGGTCCTCGGGCACGGCAACCCGGTCGTCCACAAGGGCGACCTCGCGATCGAAGTGACCTCCAGAGAATCGAAGGGACGGCAGACGTCATGAGTGAGCTCAGCATGGAATCTCTCGGCTTCGGCGCGAGCTCGCCCGAAGAGGCCCCCGCCGCGGCGCCGACCCCCGAGCGGTCGCACGACCTCGACCGGATCCTCGAGATCCCGCTCGACATCCACGTCGAGCTCGGGCGTCGCAAGATGCGCATCCACGAGCTGCTCGAGCTGGACGTCGGCTCGGTCCTGGAGCTCGGCACCCCGGCGGGCACCCCGCTCAGCATCTACGCGAACAAGGTGCTCGTCGCTCAGGGCGAGGCCGTCATCGTCGGCGAGCGCTACGGCGTCCGCATCACCGACATCGTCCCCGCGAGCGAGCGCGTCCGCCGCCTCGGCGGGAAGGAGGGCTTCTGATGAAGCAGCGAATCGCCACCCTCGCCCTCGCCCTGCTCGCCGTGCCGAGCGCCGCGTCGGCGAACACCATCACCGACGCGCGCGCCGACCTCGGCGAGGAGACCTACGAGCTCCGCGTGCAGGCCGAGGCGGACCTCGGAGAGCCGCGCATCCGCACCTCGCCCGGCTTCGTCCGGGTGTGGTTCCCGGGCATGAACAGCGTGAGCCTCGACCGGGACGGCGACGGCGCGGCCATCCGCTTCGTCCGCATCCGCCCCGGCTACGAGGACACCGCGGTGACCATCATCCGGCTCGGCGACATGCGTCGCCTCTCCGCCGACGAGGTCGTGGTGACCCGCGACGGCCCGGTGGCCCGGATCTCCATCCCGCGCGCCGCCTTGCCCCAGGTCGCGGCGATCGCGGCGGCCGAGACCGCGGCCCCCGCGCCGGTCGAGGCCCGCCAGGCGGAGCCCGCGTCGGCCGAGGCGTCCCCGGAGCCGGCCGCCGAGCCCGAGGCCGTCGAGGCGGAGGAGGAGGCGTCCGCGCCGCCGCTCGCGCTCACCCGGTCGAGCGACGCCCAGCCGCTGCCCGCGTCGGACGGTCCGAGCACGACCGTCATCCTGCTCGTCCTGACCCTGCTGCTCGGCGGCGGCTACCTGGCGCTCCGCACGGTGCAGAAGAAGATCGGCAAGGCCGGCCCGCGCCGCGACATCGACATCATCGCCCAGAAGCGGATCGGCGGGAAGCACCAGCTCCTCGTGGTCCGGGCGCTCGGCGAGGATCATCTGCTGGCGGTCCACGCCGGCCGCACCGAGAAGATCGCCTCGATGCCGGCGCCCCGCGGCGGCGACGAGGGCGGCGGCGAGCTCTCCGAGGAGAGCGACCTGCTCCCCTTCCTGCGCCTCGGCGCGGGGGAGGACGAGGAGCGCCCGCAGACGCTGCACCGCGCGTCGAGCCGCAAGAAGGTCGAGGATCG
Organism: Myxococcota bacterium; assembly: GCA_036149055.1. Taxonomy (GTDB): domain Bacteria; phylum Myxococcota_A; class Polyangia; order Polyangiales; family Sandaracinaceae; genus JAVJQK01. Next base: position 98,784 of record JAYZQJ010000004.1, read on the forward strand.
CCCGCGCTTCGGCGCCGAGCTGATGAAGCTGGTCGGAGACCGCGGCCGCGCCGACAGCGTGAGCCTCAGCGGCGGCCTCGGCGGAGGCCTCGGCGGTGGGGCGGCGTCGGCGCCCAGCGAGGCCGTCGCCGGCCTGCTCCGCCTCCGCGAGAAGCTCGGGCGCTGAGCCAGAGGAAAGACGTCATGAAGAGCCCGCGTCACAGCGTCCGCGCCGCCTGGGTGAGCTTCGCGCTCGCCCTCGGGGTCTGCGGGGCCACCCTCGCGCCGGCCTTCGTGGCGCCCGCGATCGCGTCCGCGCAGAGCCAGGACGACGCCACGGTGACCCCGCCGGGGAGCGTGACCGTCACCCTCCCGGATCTCGAGGAGCCCGACCAGATGGTGCCGGCGCTCAAGATCCTGGTGCTGATGACGGTGCTGAGCCTGGCGCCGGCCATCCTCATCTCGATGACGAGCTTCACCCGCATCGTCATCGTGCTCAGCTTCGTGCGGCAGGCGGTCGGCACCCAGAACGTGCCCCCGATGCAGGTGATCCTCTCGCTCTCGCTCCTGCTGACCGCGGTGGTGATGGCGCCGATCTTCCATCGCGTTCAGGTGGAGGCGCTCGACCCCTACGAGGCCGAGCAGATCGACGGCGACGAGGCCTGGGAGCGCGGCTCCGACATCATGCGCGGCTTCCTCATCCGGCAGACCCGCGAGGACGACCTGCTGCTCTTCTACGAGCTCAGCCAGACCGACCGCCCCGCCGACCTGAGCGACGTCTCGCTCCACCTCCTGGTGCCCGCCTTCATGATCAGCGAGCTGCGCACCGGCTTCGAGATGGGCTTCCTGCTCTTCCTGCCGTTCGTGCTCGTCGACCTGATCACCGGCAGCGTCCTGACCTCGATGGGCATGGTGATGCTCCCGCCGACGATGGTCTCGACCCCGCTCAAGATCTTGCTCTTCGTCCTGGTGGACGGATGGGCCCTCCTCACCCGCTCACTCGTGGCCTCGTTCGCATGACCCCCTCCATCGGGCTCGACTGGATCCGCGAGACGATGTGGACCGCGGTGGTCGCCGGCGCGCCGGTGATCCTGACGGTGGCCATCATCGGGCTCGCGCTCGCCATCCTGCAGGCCGCCACGCAGGTCAACGACGCGGCGGTCCCGTTCGCGGCCAAGGCCATCGGCGTGTTCGTCGCGCTGACGATGACCGGGGCGTGGATGCTCGGGCAGATGACCGACTTCGCGGAGAGCGCCTTCGAGGCGATGGCCCGCGTCACCGGCGGTTGACGACCTCGGGGTCGCCGGTCGACGATGGATCGATGGGGGCAGGCGCGAGGGGGGCCGAGGAGTCGCCGGATCGCGCGCTGAGGGTGGCCAGCGCCGCGCTCGGCGCCGTCGCGAAGGCGGAGAGCGAGAGCGCGCTGTACCAGCGGGTCTGCGCCCTGCTCACCGAGGAGGCGGGCTACGCGCTCGCGTGGGTGGGCGCCAAGCAGCCGGGCGGCGAGGTGTGCCCGGTCGCCTGGACGGGCGACGGATCCTACCCGGCGGGCGCCGCGACCCGCTGGGACGAGGGCCCGCGCGCGCAGGGGCCCACCGGTCGCGCGGTGCGCGAGGGCCGCACCGCGAAGGCGGTGGCCGACGAGACGAGCTACTCGCCGTGGCAGGAGGCGGCGCGGGCGCAGGGCTTCTCCGCCAGCTGCGCGGTGCCGATCCGGGTGGGCGACGCGGTGGTCGGCGCGCTGAACGTCTACGCCACCCGCGAGGGGGCGTTCGACGCCGACGAGGTGCGCCGGCTCGAGGAGATCGCCGACGTGCTGGGCCGCGGGGTGGAGCTCTTCCGGGGCCGGGCGGAGCTCAGCGCCGCGCGGGATCAGCTGCAGGCGCTCTACGACGCCAGCCCGGACATGATCTTCGTGCACGGCGGGGACGGCCGGATCCTCGACGTGAACGAGCGGGTGCTCGAGGCCCTCCGCGTCACCCGGCAGCTGCTGATCGAGGGCCCACCCGAGGCGACGATCAGCGACCGGCACTCCCTCGAGGAGGCCCTGGGGAACACCCGGCGCGCGCTCGAGGAGGGGAGCCACGACTTCGAGTGGGAGGCGAAGCGCGGCGACGGCACGACCTTCCCGGTGGAGGTGCGCCTGCGGCGGCTGCCCGGCGCCGACCCCACGCGGCCCGACGTGCCGGCCCTGGTCGCGATCGTCCGGGACCTCACCGAGCGCAAGCGCTTCGAGGCGCAGCTCGTCGAGTCCAGCAAGCTCGAGTCGCTGTCGCTCTTCGCCGGCGGGGTGGCGCACGACTTCAACAACTTCCTCTCGGCGGTGCTGGGCGCGGCCAGCGCGCTCGAGCCGACGCTGGAGGGGGACGAGCGGAGCGCGTTCCTGCGCGACGTGATCGACGCGGCCCAGGGCGCGCGCGGCCTGACCCGGCAGCTCCTGGCGTTCGCCCGCGGCGGCGCCAGCGCGCGGGGCACCTTCGATCTCGGCCCGCTGATCCACCAGGCGGCCCGGCTCACCCTCGCGGGGCGGGGGCTGCGGGCGGAGCTCGAGGTGCCGGAGAGCCTGTGGGCCATCGACGGCGACCGCGATCAGCTCACGAGCGTGCTCCACAACCTCGTGCTCAACGCGGTGCAGGCCTCGCCGGAGGGCGCGGTGATCCGGCTCCGGGCCGAGAACGAGCGGATCCAAGCCCGGCCGCCCCTCGAGGACGGCCCGCACGTGCGCGTCGAGGTCTCGGACCTCGGGCCGGGCATGGACGCGCAGACCCTCGCCCGGGCCTTCGACCCCTTCTTCACCACCAAGCGCGAGGGCTCCGGCCTCGGGCTGCCGACGGCGCGGGCGGTGGTCCGCCGCCACGACGGCGACCTGCAGCTCGAGAGCGCGCCCGGCCGCGGCACCACCGTGCGCCTCTGGCTGCCCGCCCTCGAGGTGCGGCCCCCCGCGCGCTCGGCCTCGGCGCCGCCGCAGCGCGACACGTCGCGCCTCCGGATCCTGCTGCTCGAGGACGAGGCCTCGCTGCAGCGCATCTTCGGCCGCATGCTCGAGCAGCTCGGACACGACGTGGTGACCGCCGACCACGGCGACGAGGCGCTCGAGAAGGCAGCGCAGCTCCGCGCCGCCGGCGCGCGGGTCGACGTGGCCATCCTCGATCTCACGGTGCGCGGCGGCCGGGGCGGGCGCGAGATCCTGGCGGAGCTGCGCGAGGCGCTGCCGGACACGCGCGTGGTGGGCACCAGCGGCTACTCGGACGTCGACCCGAGCACCGTGCCCTTCGACGCCTTCCTCCCCAAGCCGTTCACGCTCGGGCAGCTGAGGCGGATCCTGCGGGAGTAACCGAACGTGGTCTTCAGCCACGACGGTTTTCGCCGTACACTGGCTGGAGCCCATGTCGGACGCGTACCGAGCGTTGTTCGCGCAGGCGCCGGACGCGATCACGGTCGCCGACCTGGAGCGGCGCCACGTCGACTGCAACGAGGTCGCGTGCCGGATGTTCGGCTACACGCGGGACGAGCTGCTCGCGCTCCGCGTCGACGACCTGGTCGACCCCGAGGCGCTGTCCGTCGATCCGGTGCGGCTGGAGCGGCTCCGCGGCGGCAACCCGCTCTACAAGGTGCGTTCCTTGCGCCGAAAGGACGGCACCACCTTCCTGGGCGAGGTGTCGAGCAAGCTCCTGCCGGACGGGCGGGCGATGGCGATCATTCGCGAGCTCGACAGCGAGCGGCTGCGGGCGGCGCACCACGAGGCCTTCGAGGCCCGCATGAACGTGGAGCGCCTGGAGTCCCTCGCGCGCCTCGCGGGCGGGGTCGCGCACGACTTCAACAACCTCTTCACCGTGATCGCGGCTCAGGCCGAGCTGGCGCGCGAAGGCGACCCCGAGGCCTCGCTCGCCGACATCCTGCAGGCCGTCGAGCGGGGGGCGGAGCTGACCGCGCAGCTGCTCACGTTCACGCGCCAGCGCGACGAGGACGCGGAGCCGGTCGACTTGCACGCCGCGATCCGCCAGAGCCGCCCGATGCTCGCGCGCATCCTGGGCGACGCGATCACGCTGAAGACCGAGCTGGTCGCCCGGGACGCCTTCGCGCGGATCTCGGTCGGCGCCTTCGAGCAGGTGCTCGGCATCCTGGCCGCGAACGCGAAGGACGCGCTGCCCCGCGGCGGCTCCGTCACCATCGCGACCGGCGACGCCGGACAGGGCGCGGTGTCGATCGCCGTCCACGACGACGGCCTGGGCATGAGCCCCGAGACCCGCGCCCACGCCTTCGAGCCCTTCTTCACCACCAAGCGCCGACCGCTCGGGCGCGGCCTCGGGCTGAGCACCGTGCTCGGCTTCGTGCGCCGGGCGGGCGGCAACGTGCGGCTCCTCAGCCGCGAGGGGGAGGGCACCACCGTCGAGCTCAGCCTCCCGCGCACCGACGCGCGCCCGCGCCGCGCCGCGAGCCGCTTCCCCACGCCCCCCGCCCGACACGAGGGCCGCGTGCTCTTCGCCGAGGACGACGACGCGGTGCGCCGCACGACCACCCGCATCCTGCGCGCCGCGGGCTTCGACGTGACCGAGACCTCGAACGGTCAGGAGGCGCTCGAGCGCTTCGACGCGGACGACGGCTTCGACGTGCTGCTCACCGACGTGGTGATGCCCGGGATGGACGGCGTCGAGCTCGCCCGGCAGGTCCTGGAGCGCCGCCCGAGCATGCCGATCGTGCTCGTGAGCGGCTACACCGCCGATCGGCTCGACCGCTCCCCGCTGCCGGCGCGCGTCCGGCTCGTGCAGAAGCCGTTCACGCCCGACGACCTCTTCGCGGCGCTCGGCAAGGCGCGGGTCGTCAGCCCGGCCGGGTGACGCTCATCACGGAGCCGTGACGCTCATTCCGGCGCCGTGACGACGGCCTCGCGCAGGGTCGCGAGCCGCGCGTCGCTCACCCCGAACGCCCGGGCGAGGGCCTGGTGCGCCTCCCGCTCTCCGTCGTCGAGGCGGTCGTCGGCGTCGGCCAGCTGCCAGCTCAGGGCCAGCATCAGCTCCCGCAGGCCCGGCTGGGTGAGCTCCTCGGCGATCTCGTCGGGGCTCAGCGGCACCCGGACCGCGCGCTCGAGGTGCTCCTTCTCGTCGGGCGACAGCTCGCTGTGCGCGATGATGCGCATCAGCAGCGCCACCTCCTCGGGCACGATCTCGCGGTCCGCCTGCGCGAGGTAGATGCAGGCGTGGATGGCGCCCCGGCGCTCGCGGACGCGCACCTCGTCCGACGCGTCGTGGAAGAACTGGCGGAGCGCCCCCAGCTCGTCCGGCCCGAGCACGACGTTGGCGAGCACCGCGCCCACCTCCTCCTCGTGTCCCATCAGCACGCCGCCGCGCGCGAGCGCCCCCACCCAGGTCGCCGTGGCTTCGATCGGGTTCGTCATCCGGCCCTCCGGCCGGGAGCCTATCTCGCCTGCCAGGCCACGGTCGAAAGGTACGGGAGCGAGGCCTCGTCGGAGACGATGCGGGCCCCGTCCGCGCTCACCGTGCCGGCGCCGAAGCGGGCCAGCTCCGCCTCCTCGACCGGGGTGCCGTCGACCAGGCGCGTGTCGAGGCCGCCGAGCACGTAGAGATCGACGCTCGCCCCCGGCGGCAGGCCGGCGTCGTTGGGCAGCGCGATCGCGGCCGGCGTCGCGAGCGCGCCCTCCGGGGTGAAGGTGTAGGCGCCGAGGAGCGGGCGCCCCTCCGCGAAGCAGGCGGTGGCCTCCACCGGCACCGGGCCTCCGGCGAGGCGCTCGTACGCGTCGGCGCCGAGGAGCGCGTCCGGCGCGAGGCTCAGCGTCACCCCGCCCGGGAAGCGCACCTCGCGCGGCGCGGCCGGGTCGCCCTCGGGCGGCACCTCGGCCGGCGCGGTCGCGGGCAAGGCGAAGGCCTCCTCGAGCGCGATCACCGGCTCGGTCCCCTCGAGCGCGAAGGGACAGTGGACCGCGCCGAGCGGCTGACGCGGCGCCACCACCCGCATCGCGGCCCGCTCCAGGCAGCGGATCTCCTGGGGCACCACGATGGTGAACTCGCCCTCGGCGTCGGTGGTGGGCGGGACCAGGCAGACGAGGCGATCGTCCGGCGCGACCCGCGCGCAGAGCTGCGGCCGCGCGTCGGCCACGCCCGCCCCGCCCTCGAGCGCGATCACCCGGCCGCGCACGCCGACCGTCCACCGGGCCTCGCAGCTCGGGTCGGGCTCCAGCGACTCGCAGGCGAGCGGGTCGCCCATCGGGTCGGCCTCACAGGCCCCCGCGTCCTCGGTCGCGCCGACGTCGGCCAGGGCCCCGGCGTCGCGCCCCGCGTCCGGAGTGTCGTCCGGCGGAGCCGCTCCGTCGCACCCGGCGAGGGCCAGCGCGGCGATGATCTGTAACGCGCGTCGCATCGGCGCATAGTAGTCGCCGCCTTCTGCCTCGGTTTCAGCATGCGCGTGATTTCCTTCGCCTCACTCCTCCTCCTCGGCTGCACCTCGAGCCCGCCGATGTCCCCCGACGCGGCCGCCGACGCCAGCCTCGGCCACCCTCCCGACGCCGCGTCCGCTTCCGACGCCGGGCCCGAGGACGCCGGGCGCCACGACGCCGGACCCGTGGACGCAGGCCTTCCCGGGCCTATCTGTCCTCCGGAGGGGCCCTTCGGGCCGAACCGGGGCGACGTGGCCGAGGAGCTCGTGCTGATGGACTGCGACGGGGTCGCCCACTCGCTCCACGAGCTCTGCGATCGCGAGGTCACCTGGCTCTTCGAGCTCGCCGACTGGTGCCCGCCCTGCCGCTCGTTCGCGCGGAACGACGCCAACCGGATCTACGATCGCTTCGTCGCCGAGCGCGGAGAGGCCTTCGCCGGGTGGATGGTGATCAGCGAGGACGCCGGCTTCGATCCGGCCGACGCGGCGGACTGCGCCGAGATCCGCGAGCGCTACGGCATCCACATGCCGGTGCTCATCGACCCGACCGGCGCCTTCCAGTCGCAGTTCGGCGTCACCTCGAACGAGGTGCACATCGTGCTCACCGAGGGCGCGGTCATCGGCTGGAAGGGCCACTACGCCGGCGACCAGGTCGAGGACCGGATCGAGGCCGCCTTCGCCTCAGGGGGCTGACCCGTCGTAGAAGGCGCGGGCGTGCGCGATGGCGGCGAGGCCGACGTCGTGCCCGAGCGTGCGGCCCACCACGTCGTCGGGGCGGATGTGGATGCCGCCGTAGATCCGCGACTGACCCGCCTGGTCGGCGGCGTCGAAGTAGGTGCCCCACTGGAGGCGGACCTCGACGCTCGGGCCGCGCTCGAACACGAGGTAGCTGCGCTCCCGGGCGACGTACTCGCCGAGCCCGCCGGGGAAGAACGCGTCGCCGGTGAAGGCGGCGAGCACCTCGGCGGCCGCGCGGCTGAAGGTGCTGTGCCCCGAGACGAAGCCCGGGAAGGCGGGCGTGACGAAGTTCCGCCGCTGGTAAGGCACCCACTCGACCCCGCGCAGCCACTGGATCGGCGTGGTGTCGTTCGCCCGGTCGCCCGGCTCTCCCGGCCAGCCGCGCACCGCGACCTGACCGACGAAGGGCGCGAGCCGCTCGTGGCGGGCCCCCGGAACGACCGTCTCCTCGGTGATCAGCTCGATCAGCCCGGGCACGAGCGGCAGGCCGTCGGGGTGATAGGCGGGCCCGTCCGGATCGCTCGACTGCCCGAGCTGGGCCATGTAGCGGACGAGCGAGATCGGCCGCGCGCTCGAGTGCGCGCGCTTGGTGCCCCAGGCGACGATCGCGGCGTCGTGCACGGCGCCGTTCAGCGCGAGGTAGAGCTTCACGTCCCACTCGAGCGGGTCGAGCTCCGGCGCCGAGCCGTCGCGGCAGGCGTCGAAGTCGGGCGCGCCGCCGACGCAGCGCCGCTGCATCGGGTGATCGGTCACGTAGTTGGCGAGCGTGTTCCAGTGCCCCGGCGGCGTCTCGGAGCTGGGGCCGTCGGCCCAGAACTCGGCGAGCACGCGCGCGAGGTCCCCGAGCGGCACCACGTTGGGCGCGTAGGGCGCGCCGGTGGCCGGGTTGAGCGGGTGCCCTTCGCCGTCCTGGGTGCCGAGCGGGTTGTTGCCGTAGGCGCCCGGCGAGATGTCGAGGGTGACGTCGTTCACCTCGAGGTCCGCCTCCGCCTGGATGATCTCGACGACCCAGCCCTTCATCTCCGGGTCGGCGAAGGTGGGCCCCTCGCCCGCGTCGAGGTAGAGCCCGTCGGGGCGGCGATCGCGGAGGGCGAAGGGCCGGACCTCTCCCCAGTTGGGGCCGATGTAGCCCTGCACGCCGCTCGGCAGGATCAGCCCGTTCTGGGTCGCGGCCTCGAAGAGGTTGAGCTGCTGCCACCAGTCCGGCGCCGGCAGCTCCACGCCGGGCTCGTCGACCACGAGCGGCGGGTTCATCGGCGCCCAGCCCGTGGTGTCGGCGTAGTTGGCGCCCTCGTTCGCGCCGTCGTCCGCGCTCATGGCGACGATCGCGGCGCCGATGCGGTTGCCGAGCGCGCGCGGGGAGTCTCCCTCGGCGCCGTCGTCGTCCGGATCGTAGCCCAGCGTCTCCATGAACGAACGGAAGCAGGCTTGCGAGACGTCCGAGCCGGGCTGCGCGGCGCGGCTGTCGTCGTAGCGGTGCGCGAGCACCCGGAGGGCGGCGTAGCTGATGGCCTCGCGCCGGGCCGCGTCGACGTCGCTCGCGCTCTGACGCTCGCGCACGAGGACGCCCTGGGCGACCGCGTCGTAGGCCGCCCACGCGTCCCACATCGCCGCCGACAGGTGGTAGAGGTTGCGCGCGTGCACGCCGGGGCGGGGGATGTCGCGGCGGATCGCGTTGAGGATCTGCTCGTTCCAGCGGCGCGCGATGCTGCCCTCGGGCGCGGGGTCGATCGCGTCGGCGGGGCAGGTCGCCGGGGTGGGGCCCGCGTCGACGCCGCCGTCGCTCGGGGGCGGCGCCTCGGCGTACACCGGCACCTCGGCGCCGAAGTGCACCACCGCGCCCTCGGTGAGCGCGGGGGAGAGCACGTCGCCGCCCACCAGCCAGACGCCGCCGCTCGGGTCGATCCAGGTCGCGTGGTAGGAGCCGACCCGCACGTCGACCTCGGGCCGGACCTCCTCCCAGTCCTGGCCGCCGCCGTCGCGGCGGTAGATCGTGCCCTGGAAGCCGCCCGCCCAGGCCGAGCCGTCGGCGCGCACCGAGACGCCCTGGAGCAGCGGGGCGAGCTCGGGGGAGGCGTCGGCGAGGGCGCCGTCCGCGCCCGCCTCGAGCACCCGGCAGTTGCCGGCCCCGCCGACCGCGACGAGGTGCGCCATCGCGCCGGCCTCGTCGGTCGCGCCGGCGACGGTGAAGAGCGTCTCCTCGGCCGGGCTCTCGACGACCTCGAAGGTGGCGCCGTCGTCGGCGCGCAGCACGAGCCCGCGGCCCCCGACCACCCAGACCCGGCCCTCGCCGTCGCCCCACACCTTGAAGAGCCCCGGCCAGTCGCCGTCGGGCCCGAGGGGGATGTCGCGAGGCAGCGTGAGCTGGCTCCAGGTCTCGCCGTCCCAGCGCCAGATGAAGCCGCGGCGCCCGCCGAAGCCGCCCACCGCGTAGACGTCGTCGGGCCGCGCGCCCCAGACGCCGAACACCGTCTCGCGACCGAGGCCGGGCGTGTCCATGCGCGTCCAGGCGGCGCCGTCCCAGCGCAGGATCGCGCCGCGCTCACCGCCGACGAAGAGATCGTCCGGGGCGAAGGCGTGGGCCCACCAGAGGTGGCCGTCGTGGCCGGTCTCCACCCGCGCCCAGCGATCGCCGTCGTAGTGCAGCACGAGCGGGCCGCGGCCGAGGTCGGCGCCCACCGCCCAGACGTCGTCGGCGGCGGTCCCGGTGATCGAGAGGAGCGCCTCCGGGAGGCGCTCCGAGACCACGGTCCAGCGGCGTTCGTCCGGCTCGGGGCAGCCGGAGAGCACGAGCGCAGCGCAGAGGGTGAGGGCGAAGCGGGCAGCGGTTGTCCGGATGATCACGGGCGGAACATTGGCACCACCGGCCCGGTTCGTCACCCCCGGCGGCGTCGAACGAACACCAGGGCGGCGAGCGCGAGGCCCAGCAACCAGCCGTGCCGCGTGGAGTCACCGGTGGCGACTCCGCAGTTGGGGTTGGTCCGGGTGTAGCCGCCGCTGGCCCCCGCCGTCTCGGGGCAGTAGGTCAGCCCCTCGGGGCGGCGGCAGGTGCCGGGGCACTCCCACGAGCCGTCGGCCCGGCAGGAGCAGTGGCGGACCGAGCCGCGCGAGCAGCCCTGGTCGTGGAGCACGATGCCGCCCACGCAGATGCGGCGGTCGCCCGCGCCGGCGAGGCCCGGGGCCACGCAGTGCGGCTCGCTCGCGCGCGGCTCGCGGTCGCAGGGGTTCGGGTTCTGGACCGGGCAGAGCGGGCAGTAGCCGTTCGTGCAGACGTAGCGGTCCTCGCGCCCGCCGGGCGGCCCGCAGGTGGCGTCGGCGGAGCGGCCGTACTCGCCGTCGAGCTTCACGTCCCGGAACGCGCGGGCCACGCTGCAGGCGTCGGCGGCGGTGAACCCGTGGCGCCCGCTCTGCGCCCAGGCGTCGGCCTGCTGCACGATCGCGTCGCGGAACTGCCGGAAGCGCTCGGTGCTCGACGACCGGTTGTAGCCGAGCGTGAAGTACATCAGGTGCTCGGCCCGCTGCACCGGCATGTCGTACTCCTGGAGCATCCGGTAGAACGGCGTGCTGATCAGGTAGGTGTGATCGTGCACGTCGTAGCCGGCGTCGCGCAGCATGTCGGCGTTCAGGCCCGCGCGCAGGAAGGCGTCGTAGTTGCTCTGGTCGGGCCGGCCGGGGGGCGACTGGAAGTTCTGCCCGCGGTAGCCCGAGCGCCGGCTGCCGGTCAGCCACGGGTCGCAGAAGACCCAGAAGGCGTCGGCGACCGCCTCCTTGATCGCGCCCGGCTCCGCGCGGTGGCGGCGCAGCGTGTCGTGCAGCGCGTGGCCGTACTCGTGGCAGACCACCGCCGCCTCGCCCGCCGAGCGGGTGCCGAGGTAGACGAGCCCGTAGGAGTACCACCCCGCGCTCGGGCTCACGCTCGTCGGCTCCATCATGATGCGGACGCCGCCGGGCGAGAGCTGGGAGATGTTCACCGCCGGGTGCGAGGTCGCGCGCCAGCCATCCTGACCGGAGCGAGCGCGCACCGACTCGGCGATGCGAGCCATCCAGCTCCAGACCTGCCGCTCGCTGCTGGTCAGCCCGGTGGGCGGGCCGCCGCTGCTCGAGGCGGCGGCGACGCGACGGTGGCCGGTCATGTGATCGCGGCTGCTGCCGGGCAGCGGGGTCGGCGTCGGGCGGTGGATCTCCACCGAGGCCTCGTCGAAGGTCGAGAACGACTCGAGCACCTCGAGGCTGCCGTCCTCGATCACCATCTGGCGGAGGGAGCCGTCCACCTGCCAGGCCGCCCGCGGGCGCGCCGGGTCGAAGAGCACGCCGAAGGCCGCGGCGATGTCGCCCGCCTCGGCGGCCGCCTCGCGGGCCTCGGCCTCGGTGGAGGTGAACGAGGGCGCCGCGTCGACGCCGACGAAGAGGCGGGCGTGCACGCTCACGACCACGCCCTCGGGGTCCATCTCGATGTCGATCCCGGCGCGGTGCCCGGGCACTCCGTCGATGACCTGGTCGAAGCGCACCGTGGCCCAGCCGTCGGGCGCGACCTCCACCGCGGACTCCACCAGCTGATCCGCCGGCGCGCCGAAGGCGAGGGCGTGGCGGGCGAGGAAGTCGGCGGCCCGCGCCGAGGGCGTGTCCCCGGTGGTGCCGACCCGCAGGGTCACGTTGGCCGGGGCGCCGGTCTCGTCGCTCTCGGTGATCGCGACCTCGTGCGCGCTCTCGGCCCGGAGCCGGTCGAGCGCCTCCTCGACGCTGGCCCGCTGCACGAGCCGCACGGTGCACTCGAAGACGCTCGCGCGGGTCACCCGCAGGCGCACCGGGGTCTCGGCCGGCACCGCCACCTCGCCGATGGCCACCTCGCCCGGGCCGCCGCTGAAGTCGGCGGTGACGTTCTCCTCGTCGAGCCAGACCTCGAAGCCGTCCTCCCCGCTCGAGATCCGGACCTCGGCGGTGGGCCCGGTCCGCAGCGTCTGCTCGATCATGCAGTCGACGGGGAAGGCGTCGACCGACACGGCGAGCGCGTCTCCGTCCCGCACCGCCGGCTCCGGGGTGGCGCAGGCGGGGACGAGGATGAAGGCGCAGAGCAGGAGGCAGCGGCGCATGTACGACGGAAAAGCGAAACCCATGCCGGCCATGATCGTGGCATGGCAGGCGAGGTTTCGCTCCCAAAACGGGGACTCTGGACCTCAGCGCTGCGCCGGCCCGTCGCAGCGCCTCCGTCTCCGGCGCCCGGCCACCCAGGCCGCGAGGGCGATCGCCAGCCAGCCCGGCACCCCCGTGCGACCCGGGCTCGCCGCGCAGGCGTTGCTCCCGGTCCGCCGCGTGAAGCCGCCCTCCGCGCCGGCGACCTCGGGGCAGTACTCGAGGTCCCCGCCCGGGTCGCGGCACTCGCCGGGGCACTCCCAGGAGCCGTCGGCGAGGCAGGCGCAGTGGCGGAGCTGTCCGCGGGTGCAGCCCTCGTCGGTGAGCGCGATCGCGCCGACGCAGATCCGTCGGTCGCCGGCCCCCGCGAGCCCCGGCGCGACGCAGTGCGGCTCGCTCTCGGTCGGCTCCCGCTCGCAGGGGTTCGGGTTCACGACCGGGCAGAGCGGGCAGTAGCCGCGGGTGCAGATGTAGCGGTCCTCCCCGCCGGCCGGGCCCCCGCAGCTCGCGTCCGCCGCGCGGCCGTACTCGCCGTCGAGGTTCATCTCGCGGAAGGCGAGCGCGACGTTGCAGGCGTCGCCGGCGGTGAACCCGTGCCGCCCGCTCTGCGCCCAGGCGTCGGCCTGCTGCACGATCGCGTCGCGGAACTGGCGGAAGCGCTCGGTGCTCGACGCGCGGTTGTAGCCGAGCGTGAAGTACATCAGCTGCTCGGCCCGCTCGACCGGCGTGTCGTAGCTCTCGACCAGCCGGTAGAAGGGCGTGCTCAGGAAGTAGGTGTGGTCGTGGACCCGGTAGCCCGCGTCGTAGAGGGCGTCCGCGGTGAGGCCGGCCGAGAGGAAGGCGTCGTAGTCGGTCTGGTCGGGGCGCCCGCCGGGCGACGGGAAGCTCTGCCCGCGGTAGCCGGCGTTCCGGCGGCCGGTGAGCCACGGGTCGCAGAAGATCCAGAACGAGTCCGCCACCGCCTCCTTGAGCGCCGGGATCTCGGGTTCCTGACGACGCAAGGTGTCGTGGAGGGCGTGGCCGTACTCGTGGCACACCACCGCGGGCTCCTCGGTCGAGGCGGTGCCGAGGTAGGCGATGCCGTAGGAGTACCAGCCGACCCGCGGGTGCTCGCTCATCGGCTCGACCATGAAGCGCACCCCGCTCGTCGGGACCTGCGAGATCGGCACCCAGGGATGCGTCGTGGCGCTCCAGCCGTCCTGCCCCGAGTGCGCGCGCACGTTCTCGGCGATTTGCGCGGCCCAGGTCCAGACGCGCTGCTCCTGCTCCGACAGCGCCGCCGGCGCGCTCCCGGTGCTCGAGCCACCGGCGACCAGGGTGTGCCCGGTCATCGAGTCGCGCGATCCCATCGGGAGCGGCGTGGGCGTCGGGCGGTGGATCTCCACGCGGGCCTCGTCCCAGGTCGGCGTCCGCTCGAGCACCTCGAGCGAGCCATCCTCGACGACCCGCCGCTCCGCCCGGCCGCGCACGTCCCAGGCGGCGCGCGGCCGGGCGGGGTCGTAGAGGACCCGGGTGAGCTCCGCGGTCTCGCCCGCGCTCACCTCGGCCTCGCTCGACGTGAAGGCGGGGGCTCGATCCAGGCCGACGAAGAGGCGCGCGTGCACGCTGACCACGACGCCCGCCGGGTCGAGCTCGAGGTCGAGCCCCGCGCGGTGGCCGGGCAGGCCGTCGACGATCTGCGCGAAACGCACGGTGGCCCAGCCGTCGGGGGCCACGGTCGCCTCGGTCTCCACCAGCTGCTCGGCCGGGGCGCCGAACGCTCCGGCGTGCCGGGCGAGGAAGTCGGCCGCGCGATCCGACGGGGTGCTCCCCGTGGTGCCGACGCGGAGCGTGACGTTGGCGGGCGCGCCGGTCTCGTCGCTCCGGGTCATCGCCACCTCGTGGGCGCTCTCGCCGCGGAGCCGGTCGAGCGCCACCTCCACGTCGGGCCGGTGCACGAGCCGCACGCTGCACCCGTAGGTGTCGTCGCGGGTGGCCCGCAGCAGCGCGGGGACCTCGGGCGCGAGGGTGAGCGCGCCGACGAGGGGATCGCCCGCGAAGTCGCCGGTGACCTCCCGGTCGTCGAGGTAGAGGCGCACGACGCCGCCGCCCCCGTCCACCCGGAGCTCCGCCGTCGGACCCACCCGGATCGTCTGCTCCACCAGGCAGTCCACCGGCACCCCGTCCACCGACATCGCCAGCGCGCCCTCGTCGCGCAGGGTGGGCCCGCCCCCGGCGCCTCCACACCCGAGAGCGAGAGCGAACGACAGCGTGACCGCAGCCCGTCGAGACCTCATGGGCGCCGAGAACAGCGAAACCCGTGCCGAGGCCAGCGGCACGGGTTTCGGCGGAGCCGGGCTCCACGAATGGGGAGGGTCGACCTCAGCCCGCCGCCGGATCGGAGCGCGACGGGCTCCGGGTCAATACCCCTCGGCGGCCATCGCCTCGTCGGCGAATTCGTAGGCGGCCGCGGCCTGCGCGGGGGCGCCCTGGGCGCTCGAGGCGCGGGCTCGGGACCGCTCCATGCGCTGGGCGCGCTCTCGCAGGGCACGACCCTCGGCCTCGGGCGCCTCCTCGGCGGCGGCGTCGAGCACCGAGCGGGCCTGGGCGAGCTGAGCGGCCGCCTGCTGACCCTGACCGCTGCGCATCAGCTCGGCGGCCCGCATCTGGGCCTCGGTGGCCTCGTGGTTGGCGACCATCGCGGCGACCCGCGGCGCCCGGCTGCGGGCGGCGGCCGAGGCGTCCCGGGTGACCTGGTAGCGGAGCACCGCCTCCTGGGTCTGGGTGCCGCGCTGGCCCGGCTCCATGTAGACCAGGCGCGCGTGGGCGAGGGGCTGGCTGCCCTCGCGGCGGGTGTCGACCTGGGCCCGGAAGAGGACCTCGCGGTGCTGGCCGGCGTAGACCTGGCCGAGCGGGAGGCGGAGCCGGCCGTTCTCGAGCACCGCGCCGGTGGTGGCGCCCTCGAGGATGCGCACGCCGGGGGCCGGGATCACCTCGATGTAGGCGTTCACGGCCACGCTCTGCGACAGCAGGCTCATCTCCTCCTGGAGGATGCTCGCCATCTGGTGCGGCTGCGCGAGGTGGTAGAGGCGGCCGGAGCTCCGCACGACCATCGCGCTCAGGGTGGCCTGGTCGTAGCTGAGCCCGACGCCGATGCCGGTGATCTGGGTGCCGAACTCGGTCGCGCCGGCGGCGAGGTTGGAGAGCGAGTGCGGGTCCGAGGGGCCGATGTTCGCGTGCCCGTCGCTGATCAGGAAGACCCGCCGCACCGGGTGGCTGCCCGGCGCCTGGCCCATGCGGGAGATGCCGGCCTGCATGCCGCCGTAGAGGTTGGTCCCGCCCGACGCGTAGAGCTGCTGGATGCGCTGCATCAGCGGGCCGCGGCTCGAGGCGCTCACCACCGTGGGCGGCGCGAACTCGGTGACCTGGTTGCTGAAGCCGTAGATCGAGACGATGTCGCCGTCGGCGAGGTTCTCGAGCAGGCTCGCGGCGGCCATGCGGGCGTTCTGGATCTTGTCGCCGGCCATCGAGCCCGAGGTGTCGACCACCAGCGACACCGCCATCGGCGCCCGCGCTCGCCGCGCCGTCACCTGGTGAGGCGCGTCGACCCACACCCCGACGAACGTCTGCCCATCGGCGCCGACCCGGATCCGCGTCTGCACCGGCGAGCCGTCGATCCACGTCTGCTGCGCCAGCGCCGGGGCCGCGCTCAGCGCGATCGCCCCCATCAAGATCCCCATCAGTCCTCGTCGCATGCTCTCGACCTCCCGTGTGGAGGGCCCAGACGAGCGAGGCGGCGGTGGGATCTAAATTGGTCGGGACCTGGATTGCTCTCGCAAAGACGCGAAGCCGCAAGGGGCGCGGGGCGACGCGCCGAATGACGATATGACGACGAGCGTCCCCGGCCCGCTTCACGTCAACGGTCGCGCAGCCACCCCTCCAGGCGCTGCCGCTCCGCCTCGTCGAGCACGCTGATCTGGCGCGCCCCGTCGGGGCGAACGACCCGGACGGCGGGGCGGGGGCCCAGCGTGGTCCACTCCAGGCTCGCGCCGGCCTCGACCGCTCGCTGGATCATGCCGACTCGGCTGAAGTCGTGCGCCTCCGCCTCCGGCCGACGAAGCGACGCGACGAAGGCGTCGAGGTCGTCCGCGACCCGGTGGATGTACTCCCACCAGGGCAGGGCGTCCTTGGCGGCCTCCCATCGGAGCCGCCGCCGCTCCTCGGCGTCACGCGCCGTCAGCTCGACCCCGGCCAGCGTCTCGCGTGCCGCCTCGCTCTCGAGCGCGCGCTCCACCCGCTCCCACCACCACGCCGGGAAGCTCGTCCGCGGCCGGTCGTGGTGCCAGAGCATCACCCGACCGGCGTCGGGGCCGGCGAGGACGAAGAACAGCTGGTTGCCGCCGGGATCCTCCGCGATCGGCAGCGCCTCCGGGGGCAGCCGATCTCGATAGGTCCGCTGCCGGGCCGCGAGCACGTCGAGCCCATGGAACGTCTCGACGCAGACCTCGCCGCCCTCGGCTGCCGGCGCGACGACGTCGTGCAGGAACACGCCCGCGCACTCGGCGAGGAAGCTCCGACAGGGCTCGGGAAGGGCCGCGCCCAGCTCCCCCTCGAGCCGGGCGAGAGCCTCTGACCGCGCCTCCGACCTCTCGTCGGGCAAGCGGGGAGACAGCGGCGCGAGCACAGCGAGGTAGCGGCCCATGCCCCACGATACGACGCGCGCGCCCCATCGATACCTACGCCTCCGTCGTCGAGAGCTGCCGTCCCCGAGACCGAATCCGAGACCGAGTCCGAGACCGAGTCCGAAACCGGGTCCGAGACCGAGTCCGGCGCCCTCGGTGGCGACGCTCATCAGGGGAGGAGGGAGGTAGGAGGCGAGGAGGAGTAGCTGGGCCCGACCCCGGCCCCCCGGTCGATGCCGGCTCTGCCCTCGTCGAATCGGTGCGAGCTCGGCTGCGGCGCGGGCCACCGGGCGCCCTCGAGGAGGTGCTGGCGGGAACATGGGAAGAACGCGCCGTGCTCCGCGACGAAGCAGCGGCGGCTCCGACCGAAGCCGGAGCCGCTTCGTCAGTGCAACATCTTCCAGGTCACCGCGCGCGCCTTGTCGGCCCAGTCCGCGAGCGGCGTGACCGTCTCCTCGCTCACGTAGCCCAGCCCGACGGCCGCGAGCAGCCACACCCGCGCCTCGCCGGCGGAGCCGTAGGCGGTCTCGAACCGCTCGCGCTGGTGCCCGCCGCGCCGGTTCTCGCCCTCGCCGAGGTTGCCGACCACGCTCGACGCGCTGTCGCGCAGCTGCCGAGCGAGGTTCTTGTCCTGCTTCGCGATGGCCTCCCAGACGGGCCGGACGCGGGTGAGCCAGTCGATCGCTTCCGAGGTGATGTCGAGCATCGTTCTCTCCGAGGAGGCGGCCCGCGCAACGCTGTGTCGCGCATCGTCCTCCACCTCCCTCCGCGCCGGGCGCGGACGGGCTAGTCAAGGACGAGCGAGCGCAGCGAGCGAAGCCGGCGTAGCCGGCGCCGCAGGCGTCCTTTACTCGCCCGGCGGCGTCCGGCACCGTCAGAGGAGGAGGACGAGGCGCCAACACGTCTGCCTCTCATGCGGGCTCGACGGGGGCGTAGCCGGCAGCGGGGAGCGGCAGCGAGGCCGGCAGCGGGGCCGGCAGCGGCAGCGGGGGCCGGGGTCGGAGTTGGCGTCGGAGTCGGAGTCGGAGTCGGAGTCGGAGTCGGAGTCGGAGTCGGAGTCGGAGTCGGAGTCGGAGTCGGAGTCGGACCCGGCGCCGGATTCGGATTCGGATTCGGATTCGGATTCGGGCTCGGATTCGGGCTCGGACTCGGATTCGGATTCGGAGTCGGACTCGAGCTCGGATTCGGCGTCGGACTCGGATGCGCCGTCGGACTCAGACCGCCCCGAGACCGTCAGAGATCGATGAAACGAATAGGATCGTCCCCGCTCTCCGGCTGCGACCGGGCTGGTCCGTCTCCTGCCGAAAGACGATATGACGACGAGCGTCCCCGAGGTCGGCGGAGATCGATGAAACGAACGGGATCGTCCCCGCTCTCCGCTTGGGGATCGGGGAAGGTCGTCTCTTTACTGCAACGGCGGCGGGTTCTGGAGGCAGGCGCGGAGCTCGGGCGTCTCGGTCCAGCCGCAGTCTCCGTTCGCCTGGCGCTCGCAGGTCGCGCTGCGGTAGCAGGCGTGCTCGGGGCGGGCGACGCAGATGCTGGCCCGGTCTCCCTGGGCCGGGTCGACGCAGAGCTCGCCGCCGCAGCCGGTGCGCCGGCAGGCCTGCGCGCCGGGGGCTCCTCCGCCGCCGCCGCCGCCGGCCGCGCACTCGCCCTGGTGGCGGACCGAGACGCCGGCCGCCGCGGCGCCGCAGGCGTTGGAGTAGGTCTGGCCGTCGCAGCCGCAGACCGGGCGGAACTCGCGGGTGCAGACGGTCGGGCGCGGGCGGCAGGTGCCGGGGTGGTCGGTCTCCCCGCACTGCGCGGTCTCCGGGTGCTGGCAGAAGAGGCCCTCGCCGCAGGGCGCGAAGCCGCGGGTGCCGCAGGTGTCGCCCTCGGCGCCGGCCGCGTCGCCGTCACCGGGCGGCGGCTCGGAGACCGGGGGCATGCCCTGGCAGTACGAGGGGCAGGGCGCACGGATGCACTGGACGAAGGCGCACTGCGAGCCGGTCGGGCAGGCGCCGCCGGCGCCGCACTCCACGCGACACTCGTCCGAGGCGCAGCGCACGCTCAGCGAGAACGGCGCCGCCGCGCCCGCCGGGCCGAGGACCGCGAGCAGGTAGCTGCCGTCCTGGGGCGCGTCGAAGCCGACCTCGCCGTCGCCACCGCCGCGCGCGAGGAAGGGCGCCTCGTTCCACTCGCGGGTGAGCGGGCCGTACACCAGGACCTCGCTCGTCGGCTGCGCCTGGAGGGTGATCCCCACGCGCGCCCCGCCGGACGCCGACAGCACGTAGCCGACCGCCACCCCCTCCTGACCGCTGAGGTGGCCCTGGCGGGTCTGGTCGAAGGAGATGTTGTCCGCGATCTGGACGTCGCTGGGCCCCGCGGGGCGCGGGACCGGATGGCTGACCTGGCCGCCGTGGCGGACCGGCTCGTCGACGTGCTCGACGTAGCAGCCGGTGGCGACGAGGGTGAGGGCGAGGCAAGGGAGGATGTTCTTCATGTTCATGGCTCCGACGTCGTGACGGGTCGGGTTGTTCAGCGGCGTGTAGCTCCCGCGGAGCCCGCGTCCACCTCGGTCACGACATTTGGCGTATGCTCCGGGGCTCGGAGAACCCCATGACCACACCTCACATGTCGCCTCGCGTGGCCGCCGGCCTCGTCGCGCTGCTGCTCGGGACCGCCTGCGGTGGGGCCACGACGGAGCTCGCGACCGATCCGGAGGCTCCGCTCGAGGTCGAGCTCCGCGGCAACCGCATCGTGTTCAACCACAAGCTCCAGTTCGAGTGGGACAGCGCGCAGATCCTCGAGGAGAGCTACCCGATCCTCGATCGCATCTGCGAGCTGCTGGCCGAGCACGAGGAGATCTTCCGCGTGCAGGTGCAGGGCCACACGAGCGTCGACGGCCAGGAGCAGCACAACCAGGAGCTGTCGGCCGCCCGCGCCGAGGCGGTGGCGGAGTACCTCCGCGGGCACGGCGTCACCCAGGAGATCACCTCACAGGGCTACGGCGAGACCTACCCGGTGTGCCGCGACGAGACCGAGGAGTGTCACCTCCAGAACCGCCGCGTCGAGTTCTTCGTCGACTCGCGATAGTGCAGAGATCCGACCGGTAGAAGGGGAGATGGCGCCGGACCGGCGTTTCAGGGCAAGGCGCGACGACGAGTCGATGCACCGCATCGGCGAGGAGGAGCAACGCCGCCCTGGAGCGTCGGGACAAGCCAGGTCCCCTTCTACCGGGATGGATCTCGCACTAGTCAGACGACGCAGCCGCGGCGGCGGAGCTCGGTCGCGACGTGGGCGCGGCACATGCGCAGGGCGGCGAGCAGCCCGCGGCCGGCCGGATCGAGGGCGCCGTCCTCCAGCTCGAGGATCTCGCGGCTGAGGCGGGCGTGCTCGGCGACCGCCAGGGAGAGGCGGGGATCGTCTCGATGAACGAAAGACTGTTTCACTGCATCCTCCACGCGGCGGAGTCTGGCGCGGAGGACGGGAAGCGCTAGAGACGGTTGGGTGACGTGACGAAGTCGACGCGGCGCGGATCGTTTCGGAGTATCATGCGGGCGCGAAAGGGTTGACGATGGGCGACGATTGGAACGGACCGGACTTCGCCGACGAGACCCTCCCCGTGCTCCGTCCACGGCGGGCCGAGCGCAAGGCGCCCGAGGCGCACCCGATGGACATCGCCGGGCAGACCGACGTCGGCTGCGCGCGGGATCACAACGAGGACACCTTCCTGATCGCCGACCTCGGGCGCTGGCTGGAGATCCGGGACGGCTCGCTCTCGATGCCGGAGGCGCAGCGGCGCATCCCCGGCCCCAAGGGGACCTTCCTCATGGTGGCCGACGGCATGGGCGGGCACGGCGGCGGCGAGGTCGCGAGCGCGGTCGCGGTCGACATGATCGCGCAGTTCGCGCTCTACGCGATGCCCTGGGTCACCGCGCCGAGCGACGAGGACGAGAAGGAGCTCTGCGAGCAGCTCGGGAACGCGCTGAGCCAGTGCCAGTCCCGCCTCGAGAAGGTCGCCGCGCGCAAGGAGATCGACCAGCTCAACCCGGGCACCACGCTCACCGTGGGCTACGTGCTCTGGCCCAAGCTCTACGTCAGCCACGCCGGCGACAGCCGCCTCTACCTCCAGCGCGGCGACCGGCTGGTGCAGATCACGCGGGACCACACGGTCGGCCAGGCGCTCCGCGAGTCCGGCGCGATCCCCGCGGGACCCAGCCGCTTCGACCACATCCTGGTGAACGTGGTCGGCGGCGGCGGGGAGCGAGTCGACGCCGAGGCGCACGCGCTCACCCTCGAGCCGGGCGACCGCGTGCTGCTCTGCAGCGACGGGCTCAACGGCCACGTGGCCGACGCCACCATCCTGCACGAGCTCCGCACCGCGCACACCTCGCGCGAGGTCTGCGAGCGCCTGATCGAGGCCGCCAAGGCGGGCGGCGGCCTCGACAACATCACGGTCGTCGTCGCCTCGTTCTAGGTTCTAGCAGCGCGGTGCTAGCGCCGGAAGAAGTCGGCGAGCGGGTAGGCGGTGATCGACTGGATGGTGCGCTTCTTCATCGGCTGCGCCGGCGCCTCGGTGGCGTCCTCCAGATAGCGACGGCCGAGGTCGTCCACGCTCGGGTTGAGCGGCTGGCGCTTCGGCGGGCCGTCACCGTCGTCCTCGAACACGTCGTAGACCTCGTCGTCGGGCGTGATGTCGTCGCAGTTCAGATCGTCTTCCATGCAGATGCTCCTCTTTCTGCGAGGAGCTTCCGCAAGAGCGACGCCAGCCCGGGTGGCCGGGGCGCGGGGCGCCGCGCCGCGCCAGCGCATCCCGACGTGGCGGATCGACACGCCTCGATCGCCGCGCGCCTCGACCGGGCGGGGGAGGCACGGAGCGTGCTGCACTTCGCCCCACCATGGAAGAAGTCCTCGCTCGGCTCCAGCTCGACGGTGTGGACGCGGTCGATCTCGCGGTGAACGTGAGCGTGCTCGCGATCGCGCTGCTCTTCTCCATGCCGGTCGCCTGGGACCGCGAGAAGAGCACGCGCGCGATGGGCCTGCGCACCTTTCCCCTGGTCGCGGTGGCGAGCGCGGCCTTCGTGCTCGTCGGGCGCGCGGTCATCGGCGACGGCGACCCCGACGCGCACGCGCGGGTCATCCAGGGGCTCGTGGCCGGCATCGGCTTCATCGGCGGCGGCGCCATCCTGAAGAAGGGTGACCGGGTCCTGGGCGCGGCCACCGCGGCGGCGATCTGGGCCACCGCCGGGATCGGCCTCGCGGTCGCCCACGGGCTCTACGCGGTCGCCGGCGTGCTCTCGCTCCTGAGCTTCGCGGTGCTCCGGCTGCTCCGCCCGGTGAAGGAGGCGATGAACGGCAACGACCAGTGGGCCGACGGGGTGAGCGACGAAGAGGAGTGAGGCGCCGCGGATTGTCTCGGGCCGGGGTGGTCCTAGGAGCAGGGGCGTGAAGAAGGTCGCTCAGCGTTCTCTCTGGCTGCTCGTCTTCGCGCTCGCGGCGAGCGCGTGCGGCGGCTCCAACCTGCGTCGCTTCGCGGCGCGCCCGGTCGTCTGGGACGACGCGGCGGATCGGCGCCCGTTCCGGCCGGCGCCCGAAGAGACCCACGTGACCAACTCGTGGCCGGCGATGGACAGCCTGATCTTCAGGCCGCTGAGCCAGGTCTGGCTCTTCGAGCCGGGGACCCGCTCGCTGAACGTCAACGCGGTCGACGAGGTCCCCGACTCGAGCTGGTACCAGAACCGGATCTCGCGCCGGCCGATGAGCCCGGAGGAGGTCGCGCGCGGCGCCTGCCCCGAGCTCGACCTGCCGGTGCGCGCGCCGTGGCGGATCGTCGACGGCAAGATCGACGGCGCGACCCTCGGCTTCCAGATCGAGGACGCCGACGGCAACCGCTACGTCCTGAAGATCGACCGAGCCCAGCAGCCCGAGCAGGCGACGGCGGCCGACGCGGTCGTCTCGTCGATTTTCCACGCGGCCGGCTACCACGTGCCCTGCAACCGGGTGGTCTTCTTCGAGCGCGACGAGCTGGTGATCTCCGCCGACGCGACCCTCTCCCACGCGGGCGGCGAGGAGCCGCTGACCTCCGACCACGTCGAGCGGGTCCTCGACGCGGCGCAGCGCACCGCCGACGGGCGCTATCGCGCGACGGTCAGCCTCTACATCGACGGCCGCCCGATCGGGCCCTGGGACTACCGCGGCACCCGCGACGACGACCCGAACGACGTGATCCCGCACGAGCGGCGGCGCGAGCTGCGGGGCATGTACGTGCTCGCGGCCTGGGTCGGCCGGTGGGACGCGCGCCCGCACAACACCCTCAGCGCCTGGGTCGATCGCGGCCCCCAGGGCGGCTACGTGCGCCACTACGTGATCGACTTCGGCGAGTGCCTCGGCCTCGTCGAGGGCAACCACCGGCGCGCGAGGCGCTTCGGCCACTCGCAGTGGCTGGACACCCAGCACGTGGTCGAGGACGCGCTGACCTTCGGCGTCGTGCGCCGCCCCTGGGACGACGCGCCGGAGGGCCCGGAGGTCCTGGGCAACTTCGACGTCGAGCACTTCGACGCCGACCAGTTCCGCCCGGACTACTGGAACGGCGCCTTCGACGCGCGCTCGGAGGCGGACTCGGCCTGGATGGCCCGGATCATCGCCCGCTTCGACCGGCCGCACCTCGAGGCCGTCGTCCAGCTCGGGCGCTACAGCGATCCCGAGGTCCAGCGCACCCTCGTCGACGTCCTGATGGGTCGCCGCGAGCGCATCCTCGAGCGCTACCTCACCCGGCTGTCGCCGCTGAGCGACCCGCGCCTGCGCACCACCGCGGGCGGCGCGGAGGCCTGCTTCACCGACCTCGCCGTCGCCAGCGGCATCCGGGACGCCGCCGACCGGTCGCACCTGGCGCGGATCTACGCCGGCGACCCGCTCGCCCCGGTGTCCTCCCCGGACGTCCGGACCGGAGCCGGCGGCGAGATCTGCGTGCCGGTGCCGGCTCGCTCCGCCGAGTCCGCGGAGGAGGGCTACGTGGTCGTCGACGTGCACGCGTCGACCCCGGGCCGCGATCAGCCGGCGCCGCTCCGCCTCCACCTCGTCATGAACGGCGCCAACGCCCAGATCGTGGGCCTCGAGCGCCCCGAGGGTCACTCTCCTCCCAGCTGAAACCCCTTGCATTTCGGGGCGGCGTCGATCTATGTGCGCTGCGTGGCGCGCGGCCCCACGACGGTCGCCGCGCCGGGTTCTGGCTAGAGGAGAGCAAGCATGCGAGCGGTCTCGGTCCAATCATCCGAGCGCGGTCACCTACGCGTCTGGGGAACCGGCAGCTTCGAGAACGAGGCGGCCATGCGCTGGGTGGAGAACCTGGAGGACGCCCCCGACCTGGAGTGGGTCGTCTCGTCTCTGGACGAGGTGCTCGAGGCGGACGAGGCCGGAGACGCGCCCGATCCCCAGTCGGCCTCCCGCGCGATCGCGGCCGCCGAGACCGTCGCGGCGCTCGCCAGCGAGCCTGGCCCGCAGCTCCCGGAGGAGGTCCGGCAGTGGTGCTTCGACAACCCGGGCGCCGAGCTCGACGAGATCACCCCGCGGGCGCTCCAGGCGCTCGGCGTGGTGCTCGGGGAGTCCGAGCTGCGCGAGGTCTACGAGGCCGCCGGCGAGCTCGAGGGCTGGGAGGCCGAGGTCGAAGGCCTGCGGGATCGCCTCCGCGGTTGAAGAATTCGCGGTCGCCCGCGTAAGTTGGCGCGAGCGCTCGCATGTCCGCGATCCAAAGCCCGCCCCGCTTCGCCGCGTTCGGTCGCTACCTGCTGCTCGAGCGGATGGCGACCGGCGGCATGGCCGAGGTGTACCTCGCCAAGCACTTCGCCGAGACGGGCGAGGTCAGCGATCTGCTCGCGGTCAAGCGCATCCGGCCCTCGCTCGCCGCGGACTCCGAGTTCATCCGGATGTTCCTCGACGAGGCCAAGATCGCGGGGCAGCTGCACCACCCCGGGATCGTCCAGATCCGCGAGCTCGGCCGCATCGGCGCCAGCCACTACCTCGCGATGGACTTCGTCTGGGGCAAGGACCTGCTCCAGATCATCCGGCGGTGCCGCATGCTCGGCGCGCAGCTCTCGCCGCCGCTCGTGGCCTGGCTCGGCGCGAGCCTCTGCGAGGCGCTGCACTACGCGCACACCCGGAGCGACAAGCACGGCGAGCCGATGCGGATCATTCACCGCGACGTCTCGCCGCAGAACGTGCTCGTCAGCTTCGACGGCCGGGTGAAGGTGATCGACTTCGGCATCGCCAAGGCGGCGTCGCGCAGCACCCACACCCAGGCCGGCGTGCTCAAGGGCAAGGTCGGTTACATGAGCCCCGAGCAGGTGCAGGGGAAGCGCATCGACCACCGCTCGGATCTCTTCGCGGTGGGGACCTGCCTCTGGGAGCTGCTGACCCTGCGCTCGCTCTTCGCGCGCGAGAACAACTACGACGCGATGGAGAACGTGCGCCACGCGCGGACCCACCCGGTGCGGAAGCTCCGGCCGGACGTGCCGGAGGCGTTCGCGGCGGTGCTCGACCGCGCGCTCCAGGCGGACCCCGAGCAGCGCTGGCAGAGCGCGCGGGACATGAAGGAGGCGCTGCTCCGCTACGTGAGCGACGCCGACCCGAGCTTCGATCGCGTCACCGCGGTGGGCTGGATGCGGGACGCGTTCCGCAAGGAGTTCCACCTCGAGCGGGGCCGGCTCGAGGCCTTCGATCAGCTGGGGCGGCCCCAGGTGCGGCCGACCGACGAGCCGCGGCGGACCTCGGTGGTCGACCTCCAGATCCCCGACGCCGCGCCGCCGGACCCCGAGTGGGCCACCGAGCACGCGACCATCGATCTCGATCTGCTCGCTCCCTTCGACGGCGGGCCGCCGATCGGGCCGGACGAGGTCTTCTTCACCGCCACCGAGATCACCGAGCCGCCGATCCCGCAGACCGATCCCGGGCAGACGGTCGGCTCGGACGCGCCCCCGCCCCACGAGGCCGAGCCCGAGCCCCAGCCCGAGCCCCAGCCCGATCCGCAGCCGCTCCCGATGGGGGGCGACGTCTCGGTCGCGCCCCAGCGCATCGACTCCCAGGTGATCCGGTCGCTGATGCCCACCGAGGACGCCGAGGCGGAGGAGCGCAAGCGCTCGGCCCGGGAGCCGACCGCCCGGCAGCAGATCCCTCCGCGGGACGCCATCGCCCCGCCGGGCCGCCGCGGGAGCGGCGCCTTCGCCAAGGTGCTGGTGGCCCTGGTGTTCCTCGCCCTCGGCGTGGGCGGCGGCTGGGTGTGGTTCACGATGGCCGGTCGCGCGACCATCGAGGTGCGCACCGTGCCCGACGTGGGCGCGATCGTGCTCTTCGACGGCGCGAGCCGCGGGGCCGCCCCGCTCCGGCTGGAGGAGGTCGCCCCCGGCCGGCACGCGGTGACGATCGTCGCCGACGGCTACCGGGACGTGACCCGGGAGCTCGACGTGGCCAGCCACGCCCACGTGGTGGTCGAGGTGGCCCTCGAGCCGCTCGACGATCCATGAATTTCGAGCCTCGCGGCGTCGCTGGTACGTTCGGCGGCGGTGCTCAGAGGTCCTCAGCGCTACGGGCTCGCCGCCGCGATCGGCGCCCTGATCATGGTCGGCTCCCAGCCGGGCCGGGCGGAGGCGCCGCACTACACCCTCGCCGAGGGGGTGCGGCTCGCGCCCGAGGTGCGCCAGACCCTGGGCCAGATCGCCGACGCCTTCCACGCGCGCACCGGGCGGGGCATTCACGTCACCAGCGGCACCCGCACCCCGCGGGAGCAAGCCGACGCGATGTACGACAAGCTCCGCCTCGGCGTCCAGCTGACCCGCCTGTACCGCGACTACGAGGCCGCGTCCGAGATCCAGAGCGCCTACCGCGGCTGTCGACGGCGCGCGCGCCAGCGCTGCGTGCGGGAGATCGCCCGGGTGATCCGGCGGCAGGTGCGCCGCGGCTGCTACATCTCGCGCCACCTCCGGGCGAGCGCGGTGGACGTGCGGAGCCGGGACATGAGCCGGCGCGAGCGGCGGATCTTCGAGCAGGTCGTGCGCGGGTTCGCCGGCGTCTCGGTCCTCGAAGAGGGCCGCCCGCCCCACTTCCATCTCCAGATGTGAGCGCCCGATCTGGGCTATCGTGTCCAGCGTGCGTCTCTCGATCCTTCTGTTCTGCTGCGCGCTCGTCGCCTGCAGCCCCGCGCCGTCGGGCGTCTCCTCGACCTCCCCGCTCGAGGTCCCCGAGCAGTCGCTGGACGGCCTCACGCTCGCCGCGGAGCCCACGCAGCGGCTCGAGACGCCGGCCGGGGCGACCCGGGCGTCGGCCCTGGTGACCCTCGAGGGCGACGCGGCGCCGCGCCTCTTCGCGCGCGCGATCGACGAGGCGGGTGAGGGCCCCTGGCAGGCGCTCGAGGTCACGTGGCGCGAAGACGGGATGCTGGTGGCGGTGGCCGACCTGGACCGGGTCGCGGCCGCGGTGGAGCTGCGGGTCGAGGGCCCGGTCACCTTCCTGACCTGGTCGGCGGTGGTCCCCGAGCCCGCGACCGCGCTCCCGGACGTAGGCGCGAGCCGGCAGGCGCTCACCGCGGAGCTGGCCGCGCTCGGCGTCGTGGCCCGCGAGGACTGGGGCGCCCGGGCGACGCGCTGCTCGGACGAGAACCGAAGCAAGTACCGCATCGCCGTGCACCACACGGTGACCGCGGCGATGGGCGACCCGGCGACCAACCTGCGCGGCATCCAGAGCTACCACATGGACGGCCGCGGCTGGTGCGACGTCGGCTACCACTTCCTCGTCTCGCTCGACGGCCGGGTCTGGGAGGGCCGGCCGATCCACCTGCTCGGCGCGCACGTCGGCGGGCACAACACCGGCAACATCGGCGTCTCGTTCATGGGCTGCTTCCACCCCACGAGCGACTGCTCGAGCTTCCCGCCCCAGGTCCCGCCCGACGAGATGATCGCGGGCGCGGCGAGCGTCATCGCGGGCCTCGCCGAGATCTACGGGATCCCCCGAGACGCGGCGAGCATCAAGGGGCACCGCGACCACACCAGCCAGTCGACCGCTTGCCCGGGCGACCACCTGCACGCCCGGCTCGGCGACCTGCGGAGCGGCATGGCCGGGGGCCCCGCCTGGGGCGCGCGCTACGTGACGCAGACCTTCCCGCTCGCGTCGGAGCCCTTCGAGCTGGCGCCCTACGAGCCGCGCGAGGGCTACCTCGAGCTGGAGAACGTGGGCACCGAGACCTGGCGCCCCGGCGAGGTCTTCCTCGGGACCACCGAGCCGCGGGACGGCTCGAGCGCGCTCTCGCACGCCAGCTGGGTGAGCACGCGTCGCGCCGCGACGGTGGATCGCGAGGTGGCGCCCGGCGAGACGGGCCGCTTCGTCTTCAGCGTGCAGGCGCCCGGGGTCCCGGGCGATCACCCGCAGTTCTTCAACCTCGTGCGCGAGGGCGTGGCCTGGTTCGGCGACCCCGGTCAGGGCGGCCCGCCCGACGATCAGCTCCAGATCCGGGTGACCACCCTCGACGTCGCGCCCTGGGAGCGACCGGACGCCGGCGTCACCCCTCCGCCGCCCACCGACGCGGGCGAGCCCCCGGTGACGCGCGACGCGGGGACCTTCGTCCCGGTGGACGCGGGCGACGGCCCCCCGCTCTCGGGCGGCTGCGGCTGCCGGGCCAGCGGCTCGGGCCCGTCGGCGACCTGGGCGCTCGCGGCGCTGGTCGGGCTGGCGATCACCGCGCGCAGGCGCCGGCGGCGAGCGCGCTGAGCTGCGCCTCCACCCAGCGCCGGGCCGCCGCCTCGCCGGCGTCGTCGAGGTGCCCCTCCACCCGGACGACGCGGTCGAGCACCGGCGGGGCGACCGTGTGGAAGACGTACTCGCCCTCCACGTCGTACTCCATGAGCGCGGGGTGACGGCAGACCGGGCCCTCGCACGCGATCGAGGGCTCGTCGCTCGGGTCCCGGTTGCGCCGCTGGAGATCGGCGTCGAGGCGCGCGAGGGCCGCGTCGAGCTCGGCGCCGCAGAGCCGGGAGGCCTCCCGGATCACGCCGTCCGGATCCCGGCGCGGATCCTGGTCCGAGGCGTCGACCTGCCAGAGCACGTAAACCAGCCCGCGGTCACGATCGACGAGCGAGGCCAGCGAGCGCTCTCCGCGCACGACCCGCACCATGGCGCGGTTCAGGGAGATGTCCGGCTCCCGCAGCGCGGCCCCCGACGAGCCCGCCGCGCCGCAGCCGAGGGAGAAGAGGATCGAGAGCCAGAGAGGTCGTCGCACGGCGGCGACGATAGCCGCTCACCGCTCGACCTTCACCCCGTTCCAGAAGGCGACGTAGCCCTCGATGTTCTTCGCGGCGTCCTTGGCGTCCGGGTAGTACCAGGCCGCGTTCCGGTTGACCTCGCCCTCGACGAGGACGTCGTAGTACTTCGCGGTGCCCTTCCACCCGCAGACGCTGGTGTGGTCGCTCGGCCGGAAGTGCTCCTGCGCGATCGCCGACGGCGGGAAGTAGACGTTCCCCTCCACGACCTCGAAGTCGTCGCTCTCCGCGATCACCGCCCCGTTCCACGTCGCCTTGGCCATGCGTGCCTCCTGACGAGACCTTCGGACCAAGCGCCGGCGCGCGCAACCGCGGTGCGCACTTCCGTCGTAACGTCCGCGCCTCGAGCGCGCTCCGTCTCGAGAGGAGGCTCCGCATGACCCCCCGTTCCACACCGCAGAGACCCACCGGACCGGCGCTGGCGCTCGAACCCGAGACCGACGAGGAGGTCGTCGAGGAGGTGGTCGGCGGCGAGGCGGCGCGCTTCGAGGTCCTGATGCGTCGGCACAACCAGCGCCTGTTCCGGGCGGCCCGCGCGATTCTCAAGGACGACGCCGAGGCCGAGGACGCCGTGCAGCAGGCCTACCTCACCGCCTACGCGAAGCTCTCGCAGTTCGAGGGGCGCTCGCGCTTCTCCACCTGGCTGACCCGGATCGCCGTCAACGAGTCGCTCCGCCGCCGGAAGAAGCAGGGGCGGCTCGGCGATCTCGAGCTGGCGCCGGAGCCGCGCGAGAACCCCCTCGGGCACACGCCGCGGTCGCCCGAGCAGCTGGCCGGGGACGGCGAGCTGCGGGCCCTGCTCGAGCGCGCGATCGACGCCCTGCCCGAGAGCTACCGGGTGGTCTTCGTCATGCGAGAGCTCGAGGAGCTCGACACCCGCGAGACCGCCGAGTGTCTCGAGCTGTCCGAGGAGGCGGTGCGGGTGCGCCTCCATCGCGCGCGAAAGGCGCTGCGCGAGTGGCTCTACGAGCAGGCGGACACCCTCGCTCAGGAGGCCTTCGCCTTCGCCGGCGAGCGCTGCGACCGCATCGTGCGGTACGTGCTCGCGCGGCTCGATCAGAGCCCGGCGACGTAGCGGCCCCGCTCCATGATCGTGCGGCCGTCGATGGTCACGGTGCTCTGGCGCCCGAGCAGCTGCACGAGCAGCTCGCCGTTCCATCGCGCGCCGGTGACCTCGGGCGCGGTGTAGCTCAGCACGAGGTGCAGCCCCGGGAGCTTGCCGTCCTGGCAGGCGACCCCGATCGGCGCGATGACGCCGACGTTGGTGCCGAAGATGATCTGCCCGACGCGCCGGCCCTCGCGGCCGGAGTCGAGGTGGGTGGAGAGCTGCTCCACCAGGTTGTCCGGGCCCTCGATGCTGGTCAGGCGGCCGCCCATGAAGGTCAGCTGGAGCCGGCGGAGCTGCGCCCGGTCCATCATCGTCCCGTCCGACAAGCGCAGGCCTCCGTCGGGCACGAAGACGCCGTCGACCATGCTCGGCGTGGTCGTCAGCTCCCCCGCCGGGAGGTTGGTCCAGCCCGGGCCGTGCTGGAGGCCGCCGGCGTTCACCCAGCGCGCGCTCGGATCGGCCTTCACGGTCAGCGAGGTGCCGGCCGGGGTGTCGACGCGGATCTCGCTCTCGGGCTTCAGCTTGGCGCGGAGCCGCTCGCCGAGGGCGTGCACGTCGCGGTAGTCGATGCGCAGCGACTGACGGATCACCGCGTCGGTGAGCCCGAGCATGTGCACGTGCCGTCGGTCGCCCTTGGGCGAGGCCACCACCCGCCGCACGTCGCGCGAGAACTCGTAGCCCGCCAGCATCGCGCTCGCGTCCGCCTGATCGCAGCGCGTCTCGAGCTTGGCGATGACGCGCTCCGAGGTGGAGTCCTGGGTCAGCCCCACCGCGTCGAGCTCCGCCTCGGCCTCGTCGGCCGCCATCATCAGCGCCGCGGCCAGCTCCTCGAACGGCTCGCGCTGCTGGTAGACGACGAGCAGCCGCTCGCCGGGCTTCACCGCGAGGCAGTCGCCGACGACACGGCTCGCGGCCTGCACGTAGGCCTCGTCGGGCTGCAGTCGCCGCAGGCGGCTCACCACCTCCGGCATGATGAAGCTGGATGTCCGGCGCTTCCTCACCTCCCCAAGCATGGCCGTTTCGAGCCCTCCGCGCGAGAGATTCGTCCGAGAAGGGTTGAACCAAAGGCGCGGTGTTGGCGATCGTGCGCTCGACGGGATGCGACGACGTCGTGACAGCGGGGACGCGCCTCAGGTGATCCGGGCTCACATCGTGGGCGCGGGGCCGCGCGTGGTGCTGCTCCACGGCGGGCCGGGGCTCGACCATCACGTGCTCTTGCCCTTCGCCGAGCAGCTCGCGCCGCACTACGAGGTGTGGCTCCCGGACCTGCCCGGGCACGGTGAGCGCGGGGCGCGCCGCAAGCCGCCGAGCCTGAGCGACACGCTGTCCCGGCTCGAGCGTCAGCTCGGCGCGATGGGCGGCGCCCTGGACGTGCTCGCCGGCCACTCCCTGGGCGCGCACCTCGCGCGGGAGCTGCTGCGGCGCGGCGCGGTCCAGCCCAAGGCGAGCGTGTGGATCGCGCCGCCGGCCGGCGACCGGGAGCGGGCGTCGCTCGCCTGGCCTCGGGTGCGACGGGAGCGTCGAATGACGCCCGACGCGATGCGGAGCGCGCTCCTGGCCGAGGTCGAGCGCGAGGCGGGGAGAGCGCCCTCGGCCCGGTTCCGCGAGGCCGTGGGGCGCTGCCACGTCCGGGCCCCGGCCGAGCACGAGGCGCTCCTCAAGCAGCTCTCGCTCTCGCTCTCCAAGGCGACGCCGCGCTGCCGGAGCGCGGGGCCGGTGCTGGTGGTGAGCGGCGATCGCGACGAGGTCGTCTCGCCGCATCAGGCGAGCTGCGTGGCCTCGGCCACGCCGGGGGCCACCCTCGCGGTGGTGCCCGGGGCCGGTCACGTCCCGGGCGCGATCGACGGCGACGGCTTCGCCGAGGTCGTGCACGAGTTCTTGACCGACGCTCTTCAGACGCGGCGGTAGCGCACGAAGAGCCAGGCCACCTCGACGCCCTCGTCGGGATCGGTCCGCTCGCGCGCCTCGGCGAGGGCGCGGTCGGCCTCGGCGTGGCTGAGGTCGGCGGCGATCGGCGTGATCATCGCCGGGATGCTCATCAGCTCCATGAGCTCGCCCTGCCGGCCGCGGTAGACGAGCTCCTCGCGCAGCGTCTCCTCGAAGCCGAGCGAGGCCGCCACCGCCGCCATCGCGTCCGGCTCGAAGCGGCGCGCGGTCGGCACGAAGGGCTCCTCGGTGCGCGCCTCCACCGCCCGGGCGAGCGCGACCTGGAAGGGGTGGGAGCCGCGCGCCTCGGGGCGCCGCTCGCTCGGCACGTTGAAGGTGAACGAGCCGCCGCGCGGGACGCGCTCGGCGAGCTGCGCGAGCACCGACTCCCCCTCGGGGAACTGCCAGAACGCCGCGTTCGAGAGCACGCGGTCGAAGGGACCGCGCGCCACCTCCGCGAGCGACGCGGCCGGCGCCACCACGAAGCGGGCGCGGGGGTCGAGGGTGTTGGCGCGGGCCACCTCGATCATCTCCGGCGACGCGTCGACGCCGAGCACCTCCGCGTCGGGCCGGATGCGCGAGAGCACCGAGGCGGTGGTCGCCCCGGTGCCGCAGCCGAGGTCGAGGACCCGGGTCGCGCCTCCGAGCTCGGCGCGCTCCGCGAGCGCCTCGTTCAGCCAGCCGTAGATGGCGTGGTGGCGGACGAAGTGATCGTATCGCTCCGCGTTCTGCCACCCTCGCCAGCGTCCTTCGGCCTCCATGCGGCGGAAGGATGGCGCGCCGGAACGATCAGCGCACCTCTTTCGGCAGATCCCGGGCCAGCACGAGGTTCACCGTCTCGGTCCGGGGATCGAAGGCGACCACGATCTCTCCGGCGTCGAGCTGGCGGCGCACCTCGGCCCGCTTGCGCTCGAGGGTCGGATCGTCGTGACCGTAGTCGGTCCCTTCGCGGAGCACGAAGTCGTCGATCACGCCCTCGAGCGCGGCGGGCGAGAGCCGGTCCTGGGGGACGCGGATCACCGGCCGATGACGCTCAGGTTGCCGCAGTTCGCGGTGCGCCCGTCGTCGATGACGCGGACCATGCCGCCCCCCGAGCTCCCGGGCACGCGCACCTGCATCTCGCCCTGCCCGCGCGCGGCGACCTGCGCGAGCTGACCGCCGATCTGCACGCGAGCCTGCGCGCCGAACGCGCCGCGCACGGTGACCAGGCCGCCCTCGGGCGCGCGCGGGGTCTCGACGCGGCAGCTGAGCACCCGCGCCGGGGTCTGCCCCCGATCGACCTCACGGCCGTCCTCACGCTCGACGGGGCGCTGCACCTGCGGGGGCTGCCGCGGGGTCGGCTGGCTGCCGCTGGCGGTGGTGGCCCCGCGCTCGTGGGGGCGGGTCGCCGGCGCGCTGCCGCTCGAGGTGGTGGCCCCGCGCTCGTGCGGCCGGGTGGCCGGGGCGCTGCCGGTGGCGGTGGTGGCGCCGCGCTCCGGCACCTGCGCGCGGGCGGGGGTGCCGTCGGCGCGGTGCACGGTGCCGCCGCTCGGGCTCCGCGCCGTCACCGTCGCGCCGCCGCTCGTGCGGCCGCTCGTGGCGCCGCTCGGGCTCCGCGCCGTCACCGTCGCGCCGCCGCTCGTGCGGCCGCTCGTGGTCGCGCTGCCGCTCGGCGTGCGCGCCGTCACCGTCGCGCCGCCGCGGGCCGTCGCGGTGCCGCTCGGGCTCCGCGCCGTCACCGTCGCGCCGCTGCGCGGGGGCTCGGGCGAGCGCACCGACACCCGCACCGTCCCGCTCCCGCGGTAGGCGGGGGCCGGCTGCGCCTCGGCCGGACGCCAGTAGCCGGGGTGGTACTCGACGCGACCGTTCACGTCGTTGGCGACCGGCGCCACCCAGACGTAGCCGGCGCGATCGCGCTCCCAGTGCCCGTCGACCCAGACCCACGCGGTCCCGCTCCACTGGTAGTAGCCGGACACCCAGACGGCGTCGTCACCCGGCTTCGGGGGGCGCTGGGCGACGGCGGGGCGCACCGGCGGCGGCGCGGTGGTCACCGTGACGGTGGACGGCACCTGCGCGCGGAAGGCGACGCGCGCCCGCGTGTAGCAGCCCGAGAGGCCGAGCGCGGCGGCGATGAGCAAGAGGAGCGTGGTGTGCCGAAGCTGAAGCATGGCTCTTTCCTTTCTCGCGAGCCCGAGGTCTCCCGGAGCAGTGCAAGCTCCGGGCCGCGCGCCCCATGTAGGCGCAATCGTGGGATTCACCCGCCGCACCCCTACCAGAACGGAGGGGGTGGTGGCGAGAGCCCACAGGCGGTGAGGGGAAAGCCCCCCGGTCTCGTCGTCGCGCGTGTCGAGCACGTGGGGATCGACGTCCCGGCCTGGCGTTCGCTTCAATTCGCCTGCTACCACCCGGCGATGTCGGCGGACCCGCTCCTGACCCTGCGCCCCACGCACCTCACCCTCGAGGCGGAGGCGGTCGCCCAACACGAGGGCCGCGAGGTGCGCGTGCCGGGCGCCTTCGGGGGCGAGACGGTGGAGGCGAAGATCGTCGCCCGCTCTCGCCACCACGCCCGCGACTTCGCGGCGCTGACGCGGGTCGTCACCCCGCACCCGAAGCGCCGGCCGCCGCCCTGCCCGCGCCACGAGGAGCGCGAGGGCCGCTGCGGCGGCTGCCCGCTCATGCCGCTCTCGATCCGGGCGCAGCGCGAGCAGAAGCGCCTGATGCTCGCCGCGCTCGGGCTCGACGTGCAGGAGGTCGTCGGCGGCGACGCGCTCGGCTACCGCTGGTCGTCGAAGCGGGTCGCGTTCGCCGAGGACGGTCGGCTCGCGCTCGGGAGCTGGGCCAAGGGCTCGCACGTCGGCGCGTCGATGGAGGGCTGCCTCGTCGATCACCCGAAGCTCACCGCGGCCGCGGACGAGCTCGTCGTGCAGGCCAACGCGCTCGGCGTGACGCCCTACGACGAGCGCGCGAAGACCGGCGACCTCCGCTACGTCTGGCTCAAGACCGACGGCGAGCGCGTCCTGGTGACCCTGATCACCGCGGCGGAGGAGAGCGCGGCGGAGTCGCTCGCGCGAGCGCTGACCCTCCCCACCGGCGTCGCGTGGAGCGTGCAGGGAGAGGCGGGCAACGCGATGCGGGGCGAAGGCGCGCGCCTCCTGCGCGGCGAGGGCCTGGTGCGCACCGACGCGTTCGGCGCCGCGATCGAGGTCGGCCCGCTCGGCTTCCTGCAGCCGAACCCGCGGGTCATCGCGCTCGCGCAAGAGCGGCTGCTGACCGACGCCTCGGGCGCGCCGATCTCCGGTCGGCTCGCGTGGGATCTCTACGCGGGGGCGGGCGCGACGACCCGGAAGCTCGAGGCGCGCTTCGACGTCGTGCGGGCCTGCGAGAGCCACCCGGAGAGCGCGGCCGCGCTCGGCGTCGCCCCCCAGGCCGCGCGCGAGTTCCTCGCGGCCCAGACCGAGGCGCCGGACCTCGTGATCGCGAACCCGCCGCGCAAGGGCCTCGGGGAGGCGGTGGTGGACGCGCTCGCCCGCCTGCGTCCGAGGCGCCTCCACCTGATGGAGTGCGGCCCGGCCGGCCTCGCCCGCGATCTCGAGCGGCTGCGGGCCGCCGGCTTCACCCTCACCTCGCTCGCGGCGTTCGACTCGCTGCCGCAGACGCCTCACGTCGAGCTGGTCGCGCGGCTGACGCTCTGAGGGGCGGCCGGCGTTGAAGGGCGGCCGACGGCGCCGCATCCTCCTCCGGCATGACGCAGACCCTCCCGGAGCCGAGCCCTCCCCCGCCGCGCGGCGCCAGCGACGCCTGGACGCGCGCGATGCAGAACGTGCCGCGCGAGCACGGGTTCGAGGCGCTCGAGGTGGAGGGCACCCTGCCCGACGCGCTGCGCGGCACCTGCTACCGCAACGGCCCCGGGCTCGTGGAGCTGCTCGGCCGCCGCTACGGGCACTGGTTCGACGGCGACGGGCTGATCAGCGCGGTGCGCTTCGAGGGCGGAGAGGCGCGCGGCGCCGCGAGGCTCTGTCAGACCGCGGGGCTGCGCGAGGAGCGCGCGAAGGGCCGCCCCTACTTCGGCGCCTTCGGCACCACGCCGCCGGGCTTCTTCGATCCGAGGCGCGTGATCCGCGCCGCGCGCGGGACGAGCAAGAACCCCGCGAACACCGCGGTGATGAGCTGGGCCGACCGCCTCTTCGCCCTGTGCGAGATCGGCCGCCCGTTCGAGCTCGACCCGGAGACCCTCGACTCGATCGGCGAGACCGATCTCGACGGCGTGATCCCGCGCGCCTTCAGCGCCCACCCGCACGGGGTCGCGGCCCGCGGCGCGCTCTACAACATCGGCACCCGCATCGGCCGACCGAACGCGCTCGATCTCTTCGTCATGCGCGACGACGGCACGGCCGGCCGGCTCACCACCTTGCCGCTCGAGGCGCCGACGATGGTGCACGACTTCGCGGTGACCGAGCGGCACGCGGTGATCTTCGTGGCCCCGCTCCGGCTCCAGCTGCTCCCCACCCTGCTCGGGCGGAGGGCCTTCGTGGACTCGCTGGTCTGGGATCACGCGCGGGGCACGGAGGTGATCCTGGTGCCCCTCGACGCGCCCGCCTCGGCGCGCCGCTTCCGGGTGCCGGCGTTCTGGGCCTGGCACTTCGGCAACGCGTTCGAGCGCGACGGCCAGATCGTCGTCGACCTCGTGCGCTACCGCGACTTCCCCACCAGCGCGGCGTGGCTCGCGGGCATCGCGCGCCGCGAGATGCAGGTGGACGGCGCCGACGGAATCCTCGGGCGGGCGGTGATCGACCCGAAGCGCGAGTCGCTGGAGTTCACGCCGCTGCGGAGCCGCACCGGCGAGTTCCCCCGGGTGGCGCCGGCGCGCGAGGCGCGATCCGCGCGCGTCGTCTACTGGACCGAGCACTCGAACCCCGACGTCGGCCGCTCGGGGCCGCCCGACACCGTGGTCCGGGTCGACGTGGAGCGCGGCGACGCCGACGCCTTCACCTTCCCCGAAGGGCAGTATCCGTCGGAGGCGGTCTTCGCGCCGCGGCCGGGCAGCGAGCGCGAGGACGACGGCTGGTTGATCGCGTCGGTCTACGACGCGCGCCGGCACCGGACGAGCTGGGCGGTGCTCGACGCCGCGCGCCCGAGCCGCGGCCCGATCGCCACGGCCCACATGCGCCAGCACGTCCCGCTGACGTTCCACGGGGTCTGGAAGCCAACTCGCTAGAGCGCGTCGAGGAGGTCGAAGAGCTCGCGCACCTTCGGCGGCTTCACCAGGTGACCGTCGAAGCCGGCGGCGGACGAGCGCTCGCGATCCTCGTCGCGCCCCCAGCCGGTCAGGGCGATCAGCCGCACCCCGCCGAGCGCCGCCTCGCTCCGCACCGCTCGCGCGACGTCGAAGCCGTCGACGCCGGGCATGCCGAGGTCCACCAGCGCCGCGTCGAAGGTGCCGGAGCGCAGGGCCGCGATCGCCGCGTCGCCGTCGTAGACCGTCTCCGCCTCGTTGCCGTGTCGCTGGAGCAAGAGCGAGAGCATGTCGGCCGCGTCGCGGTTGTCGTCCACCACGAGGATGCGGCGCCGCGCGGGCTCCGGAGCGGCCGCCTTCTCGGCCGCCGCCTCGGCCTCGTCGGTCGCCGGGAAGCGGAGCTCGAGCTCGAGCCCGCGGCCGAGCCCCTCGGAGCGCGCCACCACCGCGCCGCCGTGCAGCTCCGCGACGCTGCGCACGAGCGAGAGCCCGATGCCGAGCCCGGCGCGCGCCTGCCCCTCGCCGACGTCGAGCTGGGTGAACATGTCGAACATCGCGTCGAGCTGATCGGGCACGACCCCCACCCCGTCGTCCTTCACGCGGATCACGACGTCGCCCCCTTCGCGGCCGGCGAAGAGCGAGACGTGGCCGCCCGGCGGGGTGTACTTGGCCGCGTTGTCGAGCACGTTGGCGACCGCCTGGGTGACCCGCACCGGATCGGCGTACAGCGCCACCGGCGCCTCGGGGAGCTCGACGGTGAGCTGGTGGCCCTTGTCCCGGAGGTGCCCTCGCACCGAGTCGACGGCCGCGTCGATCGCGTCCCGCAGGCGCACCCGCTCGCGCCGCAGCTCGATCGTGCCGCGGTCCATGCGGTTGGCCTCCAGGAGATCGTCGACCAGCCGGGTCATGTGCCGCACCTGGCGCCGCATCACCCGCAGCGCCTCGTCGACCGAGGTCTCGGAGCGATCGGCCTCGAGCAGCTCCACCGCGCTCTGCATCGGGGCGAGCGGGTTGCGGAGCTCGTGGGCCAGCACGGCGATGAACTCGCTCTTGCGCCGGTCGCGCTCCCGCAGCTCGCGCTCGGCGTTCTTGAGCGCCTGGATGTCGAGGTTGATGCCGGCCCAGCACTCGATCTGCCCCGAGGCGTCGCGGATGGGCACGCCGCGCGCGAGGACCGAGTGCCACTGGCCGTCCACCCCGCGGAAGCGATGCTCTCGCTCCCAGTGGGAGCCGGTGCGCACGCACTCCTTCCACGCCGCGATGGTCGCGTCCGCGTCGTCGGGGTGGAGCACGTCCCCCCAGCCGAACTCGGAGCACTGCGCCTGGGTGATGCCGACCAGGTCGAGGAAGGACTGGCTGGCGTAGGTGTTCCGGCCGTCGGCGGCGCAGATCCAGATTCCGTAGTCGATCGACTCTCCGATCGCGCGGTAGATGCGCTCGCTGCGGCGCAGGGCGTCCTCGGCCCGCCGCTGCGCGTCCACGTCGGTCACCGACGCGAGGTAGGCGGTGACCCCGCCAGGCAGGGACATCTCGCCGATGCGCACCTGCACGTGGAAGCGCTCGCCGGAGCGGCGCCGGAACACCAGCGCGTAGCCCTCGGGGGGCGCCGACCCGCGTATGGTCTGCTCGAACGCGGCCTGGATGCGCCCGTGCTCCTCCTCCGGCCAGTAGGCGAAGGGGGGAGCCACGCCGACCAGCTCCTCCGCGGCGTAGCCGAGCATCTCGCAGAGCGCCGGGTTGACGTAGATCTGCCGACCGACGGCGTCGCAGGCCGCGATGCCGTCCGGCACGGCTCGCTCGATGGCGCGGCGCAGCTCCATCTCGAGCCGCGTGCGCGCCTCCGGGTCGAGATCGGCCCCGAAGAGGGACTCGATGGATGCGCTCACGGAGGGATTGTAGTCCCGCCTCGTCGACTCGAAGTGGGTTTTCGCCACGCCCGCCGGGTACCCTGTCGAGATGCGAAGCCGTCTCCCGCTCTCCCTCCTGCTCCTCTCTGCGTGCGGCGCCCCCGCCCCCGAGCCGAGAGAGGAGCCGGCGAGCGCGGGCGCGGAGAGCTCGGCCGCCGTGCAGGGCGAGGTCGAGGTCGAGGCCGAGCCCGCGCCGGAGGCGGCGTCCGAAGAAGAGGAGGAGCCGCAGCTGGGAGAGCCCCTCGAGCTCGCCGAGGACACGCCTCCCAGCGAGGACGAGCCGGTGAACCCGGACTCGATCAGCGACACCCCCTCGCACGCGACCTTCACCCACTGCGACCCCGAGCCGGCCGCCGACTGCGAGGACTGCGGCGTCCGGGTGAGCCTCCGGCGTCGCCGCGGCTGGCGTCCGGCCGAGTACCGGTTCGAGATCCTCACCGAGGGCAACCACATCCGCTGCCGGGTGAGCCTGCCCTGCGACGACCCGCAGCCGGTCGAGTGCCGCGCCTCCCCCGGCGCCCCCCAGGTCACGGTCGAGACGAGCGGCTGCGCCGAAGGCGACGGCGAGCTCGCCGCCCTCCGCTTCGAGCCGGCCGCCTGCCCCGCCGAGATGCGCATCGAGTCCTACCGCGACGGCATCCGCACCGGCGTCCAGGACTGGCGCCCGCGCTACCAGGACGGCGCCGCGACCACCGTTCACGCTCTCGAGCGCTAGCCGGGGCGGCGCGAAGCGCGACCCGGCTCCCGTGCCCCTGCCCGTGCCCGTGCCCGTGCCCGTGCCCGCGAAAGCCACGAAGCTCACGGCGCCGCGTCCACCACCCGACGCAGCCCCGCGAGCTCGACCGGCTCCAGACGCCAGTGACGCTCGACCGCGGACGCCTCGACGCACGCGTCTCCCCGGCGCTCGAACACCCGCTCGACCGGCTCACCGACCCGGAGGTATTCGATCGGGCGCGCCTCACAGTCGTCGTCCACCAGGACGACGAACGCCGCGCACTCGCCCCCGAGGCGCGGCGCGGCCATCACCTCGCAGCTCGGGTCGGCGAAGCGTCGAGGCGGCGAGGAGCGATGATGGCTCTCCCGCGGGAGGCGACTCGGGGCGCAGCGGTCGACCCCGTCGGCGAAGCGCCGCGGCGCGCAGCGCACCCCGAGCTCGGCGTCCCAGAACCCCATCTCGTCCGCGGACAGCTCCGTCCCGTCGTCGCCCCGCCAGACGAGGGGCCGCAGGCGCCCGTCGCCCACCGGCTCCAGCCGCAGCGCGGGCAGGACGCCGGGGTCGGGCGCGATCGACCAGGCGCGATCGGGGAGCGGGCCGCGCCACACGTCGCAGATCTCGCCCGGCGCCGGAGCCGCCGCCTCGGCGCGGAAGAGGGAGACGGTCCGCCGGTCGCAGAGGAAGTCGGACTCCAGCCCGAGCGCGAGGCCGACCGTCGGAGGCGCGCGTTCACACTCGCCCGGCA
Organism: Myxococcota bacterium; assembly: GCA_036149055.1. Lineage (GTDB taxonomy): Bacteria > Myxococcota_A > Polyangia > Polyangiales > Sandaracinaceae > JAVJQK01. The sequence continues at coordinate 139,576 of JAYZQJ010000004.1, forward strand.
CGGCCACCGCGTCGCCGCAGCTCGGCCCGGTGCGCACCACCCGGAGCGCGTCCGGAGGCACGCAGTGCGCCGGCCCCGATCCGGCGAGCCCGCACTCGGTCTCTAGGACGCGATCGAACACCGGACCGGACACCCGGACATCGTCGCCGACGAGGGCGCGCCGGACGTAGCGCCCGGGCGCGTCCTCGACCTCGCCGAGGGTGGCGGGAGCGAAGCGCGCGAACGGGACCTCCTCGACCTCGAGCGCGTCGAGGCTCACCCGCGCGTTCGGCACACACGCGCCCGGCACCCGCCGGAAGGACCCCGCGAGCGTCCGGCGCCCGGCGGTCGGCCGGTAGAAGCGCACCGGCTCGCAGCCCGACGGCGGCTCCGTGACGAAGGGGCGCGGGAGACACTCCTCCCCTTCGAGCGTGGCGTGCAGCGGCGCGGCCGGTGAGCCGCACCCCGCGTCCGCGTGCACGAGCGGCGACACCTCGACCGGGACGCAGCGCCACCCCTCGGGCGTGCGGGCGAACCGGCAGTCCACGCCGAGCTCGCGGTCGTGGAGCGTGGGCGCGATCGACGCGCCCTCGTCGGTCACGAAGCGGACCGGGACGAGCCGCGGACCGTCGAGGGGCTCCTCGAGGCCGTGGCTGGCGTAGCAGCCGGAGAGCAGGGGCACGGCGACCGCCGCGAGACCATGGAGCGCGCACGACTTCACACGGCGACATTGACACATCCCCGCGGCGGAGCCCGGTCTCGGGGCAGCCGGACCCAAGCTCGCCGGAAGGGGGTGGGTCGCAGGCGGGATTCAACGGCGGCTGTCACCCCGTGGGCAGCCTTGCCACACTGCGGAAGGAGCGCCGGATGTCCGTCGCGCCCCTCGGAATGGTCGTGCCCACCGAAGCTGCCCCTGCCCCCGCTCCCGTCGAGACCGCGCCCCCGAGGCGGGCGGCGTGGACCGGCGCGGAGTCTCCCGCGCTCGGCGCCGCCCGGGCGCTCGCGCCGTGGCCGGTGTGGGCCCTGATCCTCGCGCTGGGCGTCCCGGGCGCGCTGCACCTCGGGCGCCTCGTGCACGGGCCCTTCGCGCTGGCGCTGGTGCTCGGGCTCATGGTGCTGTGGACGCACCGGCCGGCGAGACGATCTGCGGCCCGGTGGCTCGCCGCGGTGCTCGGATCCGGGCTGATGGCCGAGCTGCTCGCGAACGCGGTCACCGACATGGGCCGCGCGCGCGGCTTCGGTGGGCTCGACGACGCGGGCCGAGCCATCGGGGTGATGGTCGGCTGCGTCGCGATCTACGAGGTCGCCCCGATCCTCGCGGCCACCAGCGGCATCACCCGGGAGGAGCGCCGGTGGATCGGCCTCGATCTGGTCGCCTACCCGCTCTTCGCCCTCGCCGCCCTCGCCTGCTTCGCGTGGGCGCCCTACCGCGACCCGGGCATGCTCTACGCGCCGCCCCCCGAGTCGCTGCCGCTCGCGTGGAAGGCGTCGCCGTGGATGGCCGCTTTGATCGCCCTCCCCTTCGCGGCCGCGCGCTGCGGGCCGACCCGAGCGCTCCGGATCCCGCCGCCGAGCGCGCGCGGGGCGACGCCCTGGCTCCTCGCCGCGATGGCCTGGGCGGCGGCGATCGGCTTCGGGCTCGCCGAGCGGGACGCGCTCGACGACGCGCTGTGGGCGATGCGGCGCGGCGCGTCCCCGGCCGGCGGGGCGCTGCTCCTGCTGCCGGCCCTCTCGGCGCTGAGCGCGCTCGGCGCGGCGGGGTGGCTGCTGAGCCGCGCGGCGGTCGTCCGCCACGCGCCCAGCGGGGTGGCCCGGGCGAGCGCGGACGGCGGGCTCACCCTCGAGCGCGACGGAGTGGAGGAGCCCACCCACGTGGCGATGGATCGGGGCGCGCAGCCCGCGGAGGGGGCGGCCGTGACCTTGCTCGGCGCCCGCCGCGACCCGCCCGAGATCGGCCCCTTCCGCGACGGCGCGCCGCGCCTCCGGGCCGAGCGGGCGTGGCCCGGCCCGCGGCAGGCCCTCTCCCGCTCGCTGACCCAGCGCGCCGGGTGGTGGACGGCGGGGGCGGCCCTCGGCGCGCTCGGCGCCCTCGTCCAGCTCGCCCTCGTGTGAGGCCCCCGGGCGCCTCGGCTATGCTCGCGGGGCCATGCGCGCTCTCGCCCCCCTCGTCAGCTCGGCCCTGCTCCTCGTCGCGTCGCCGGCGCTCGCGCGCGTCGACCTGGTCAGCGGCGGCGGCTTCCTGTTCGACATCCACGAGTCGTCCGACTTCGCCGGCGCCGGCAGCCTCGGCAACGGCTCGGTCGACGCCTACGACACCTGCTACGCGCTGCGCGTCGGCGGCGTCGACTACATGCCGATGGGCGCCTCCACCCTCTCGCTGGCGGGCCGGCAGGTCGAGCTCCCGACGCAGTCCATGGCCGGCCTCACGGTCCGGCGCCTCGTCTACGTGCCGGCCGCGGGCGGCGACTGGGCGCGTTATCTCGAGATCCTCGACAACCCCGGCGCCAGCCCGGTGACCACCACCGTCGAGATCTTCGGCAACCTGGGCAGCGACTCCGGCACGGTGATCAGCGCGAGCAGCTCGGGAGACGCCCGGGTCGACACCTCCGATCTCTGGTTCGCGACCGACGACGCCGCGGACGGGGCCGGCGATCCTTCGCTGGCCCACGTCTTCAGCGGCGCCTCGCCCGGCCTCGGCGTGAGCACCGCGTCGATGAGCGGCGACAACCTCGAGTACTCGTGGTCGGTCACGGTGCCGGCGAGCGGGCGCGTGGTGATCATGCACTTCGCGGTGCAGACCACGAACCGGGCCGCGGCCGCCGCCGAGGCGATGACGCTCGAGAGCGCGCCCGACGCCGCGCTGATGGGCGCCGACACCTACCTCGACGCGATCGTCAACTTCGACCTCGCGAGCGAGGGCGCGCCGCAGGTCCGGTTCGAGGGCCCGTTCGAGGCCGAGGAGGGCGCGGAGATCGTCATCGACGTGCGGGTCGAGGACCCGGAGGGCGACGCGGTCGAGCACTCCTGGGACCTCGACGACGACGGCGTCTTCGGCGAGGCGATGGGCGCGCTCAGCCACACCATCCCCGCGGGCAGCACCGACGGGCCCGGCACGGTGCGGGTCGGCGTCGAGGCGCGGGACGCGCTGGGCAACACGGCGCGCCGCTACCGCGCGGTGCGCATCGACAACGTCGACCCTCGGGTCACGAGCACGCCGCCGGCGGTGGTGAGCGTCGGCGTGGACGTGGGCTACGCGATCGAGGTCGAGGATCCGGCCGGGGCGATGGACGCGCCGACGTTCACGCTGATCGAGGGGCCCTCGCGCATGACGGTCTCGGACGGCGGGACCGTGAGCTGGGTCCCGAGCGAGTCGGACGTCACCCTGCCCGGCGAGCCGATCGAGGTCGCGGTCACGATCGACGACGGAGACGAGGGCGTGGTCGAGCATCGGTGGAGCCTGCAGGTCTCACCGAACCGCCCGCCGAGCGCGCCGATCCCCGCCTACCCCACCGACCGGGTGGCGATCGTGGATCGCGCGCCGCGGCTGGTGGCGCAGAACGCGGAGGACCCCGACCTCGATCCGCTCCGCTACGAGTTCGAGATCGACACCGTCGACACCTTCGACTCGCCGGACCTGCGAGCCTCGGGGCCGATCGAGGAGACGGCGGGCTTCACCGCGTGGACGCTCGATCCGCCGCTCCGCGAGGACCAGGTCTACTTCTGGCGCGTCCGCGCGCTCGACGGCTCGGTCGAGAGCGACTGGCGGCAGGCGAGCTTCTTCGTGGTGCGCGATCCCGATCTGCCGCCGCCCGACGCGGGCGGGCTCGACGGAGGCGTCGGCCCCGAGGGCGGCGTGATCCCCGGCCCGGACGCCGGCGTCGGCGGAGGCGGAGGCTGCGCGATCACTCCGACCCCGACCTCGCCCTGGCCCCTCGCCGTCCTGCTCGCGCTCCCGCTGCTTCGCCGTCGACGTCTCGGGAGGTGGCAAACAATGGCGCCGGGCACCCCCGCCCGCTTCCACGACGCTGACCCGAGATGATGGCAGGCGACGAGCGTAGCGAGGTCGCCGCACGCGCCACTCGAGTCGTTCGATCCCGCGGCAGCGGGCGGCCAGCTCGCGCGCAGCGCGAGCGCGAGCCGCAGGGCCCCCAGCGCCCCGTCGCTGGGGTCGCGGCGCGAGCGCGCAGCGCGACGCGCCGGCGGAGTCGGGAGGGGGGCCCCATTGGCGCTTTGCCCAATG
>JAYZQJ010000005.1:0-8733 GCA_036149055.1 Myxococcota bacterium
ACGCAGACCTCGCCCACGAAGGCGGGAGTCGACGACGGCGTCATCGTCCGAGCGGAGCGGACGCCAGTCCGCGGAGCCGGACGATTACGCCGGAGCCGACGGAAGCCGCCTGCGAGCGCAGCGAGCCCTCGGCCGTAGGCCGAGGACCAGCTCGCCGCAGGCGAGATGGAGGCGGCGGGAGTCGAACACTCGGCCGTATCGCTCCCGCCCTCGTTTCTCAGGCGGTTTCGCCGATCCGGGGCGGGGCAGGGTCACCCCAAGAACGACAAGAATCAGCCAGGCCGGTGTCAATGGTGGCCACGCGCCACCATCTGGAGCGCGCGCGGACTCTTCTCGCGGACGCGGGACACTCGCGTGAGGCGGAGGCCGTCCGGTGGGCGACCGAGGCGTTCCTGGAGCGCGAGGGCGGTGAGCGATGATGCACGTCGCGAGCGACACAGTGACCGCCCCGAAGGAGCGGCTGCGGATCTATGCGTTGTACGGCGGCCTGGCTCACTTCTGGGGAGGCGAGCTGACCGAGGGCGAGCGGCTCTGCTGCGGCGGCTGCACGGGGAGGAGGCCAGCGGCTGGTGGCGGTGGAGCGACCGGCAAGTGCCGATCTCCGGACAGCCGGGGCGGACCTTCGACGAGGGCGCGGTGCTCATGACGACCGAGTAGTGGGGGCGCTCTGGCAAGCGCTCGGCGCAGCTGGCCGCCGGTGAGGCGCGGTTCGTTCCGCTGCCCTCGTTGCTGACACTGCCCGCGAGGCCGAACCGGTATCAGAAGTCGGAGTCGTCTTCGGCAGTCCAAATGTCATCGGGCTCAGTCATGAGGCGCAGAGCGCCATTGTGGATCAACTGATACGATCGACCGTGCCGGACCAGGGTGCCCCGAATTGAGACCTCGGCGACCTTCTCCATTGCCTCCAGGGCAATCGAGATGTCTTCCTGCTCTTCGAGCCGTACCTGAACGCGACGCTGGCGATCGTCGACCTGGCCGACTATGACCGTTTGCCATTCTCCCGGTTGATCAGGCTGGTCAGCCTCCACTCGCCCGACGAACCCCCTCAGCAGGAAGTCCCTCCTGGGAGCAGTCTCCCTGAGGACCCTGCCGGCCTCGCGCACTGGCGCGAAGGCCTCCTGCGAGAAGACGTGCTTGGAAGTCGTCTTGGGAGGAGGAGGCCTGTGGGTCGACCAAGAGAAGGAGATCTCGATTCGAGCAGCATCCCCCTCTGGTTGCAGATCAGCGAGGGCCTCGAGGAAGTTCGCGCTGAGTCCCTTCCGGGCTCCCCCCAGCAAGGCGCCGTCATCGCCGTCCCCAACGCTCGTTGCCACGGACTCCAGGGCGTTGGCTACCATCAGGGTAGTTCTCCTCGAGAACGGGGCCTCGACATCGTCTGCTACCAACTGCGGTGCCACAGGGACGAGCACGTCGGATACGTAGCTTCCCGCCCGTGGCGGAGCCTCGCGACAGGAACGCATGAAGTCGGTGGCAGGCTGGCGTCCAAGACGCGGAAAAAATTCGAGGGGCTCTGTGACAGAATGCGCCGCCGCGAGGAGGAGTTGTCGCCTTGCAGCCCTCATCCGTAGGGAGTCGTCGACGGAGATGGTCCCGTCTGCGGCGGCAGGACCGGTCAGCCGAAATGTGATGATGTCGCTCCCGGGATGGCGAACCTGCCGCAGGATCTCCTGCGGAGCCGACCCGTGTACCTGACACAGCGCCAAAAGGACGTCGCGGACCCTAGTCGGATAGTCGGCGAGCTCCTCACGAGGCACACCCGTTACGAACTGTTCTCCTCGCACCACCGTGTGAAACACGTAGAAGGCCGGGTGATCATTATCCGCTTCCTCCCAACCACGAGAGCGCAACAGGCGCCGAAGCTGGGCAGGAGGCTGCTTGGCGAACTCACGAGCCGCCCTCTCAAGATCAGACATCGATCACGACCTCTCTCGCACCGGCACTAGCTTGCTCGAGCATCATTCTTAAGGATGACGGGGAGAACCTCTGGGTTCGGGGGAGGTGAACAGTAATGTTGTCTTGACCGACCAAGGGGGGCCGACCAGTGAGAGACAACCAGTAGGCGCAGTGGCGGAGCAGAAGGTGCTCGTCCTCCTGGTGGACCCATTCGGCGACCTCCTCGGGAAGAACAAGGACCATCAAAATCAGGGGCGAGGTACGGGCGGCTCGGAGGTTGTCGTAGTGCCCTTTCGAAAGGGTCCACGTCACATGCTCCTGGAAGAGGATGTCCTGTCGCGCCGACGCCTTCATCTGCACGTCGATGGAGCCCCCCAGCAGATGGCCCGCTCCCACGGCGCTCGCCGATTTTATGGAGGCGTCCACGCACCCCTGGTCCTGCGACCAGTTGCCGATCGCGAATCCCGCCGCCGCCGCCACCGCGCTGAGGTAGGCCTTGCTCAGCTCCTCCTTCTGCTGGTTAGGGGTCACGACGCGCCATGGTAGTCCGCCCGTGGTCCAGCGGCCAAGAAGCCACCGACGGTCAGCTCCTGCTCCGCAGCGGCTCAGAGGATCTCGTCCGGACGTGGACACCGACGGGCTGCGCGACCTCCTCGCTGACTACGGCGCCGCCTCGACGCAACCGACGTCGGGGCGATGCGACGGGCCCCTCTCGGGCGCCTGAGCGCCATCCTACGGCGTCCCGCGCTCGACGGGGTGCCCGAGGGCGTCCTCGACCGCGCGTGCCACCTCGCGGCGGTCGAGGCGCTCGTGTCGGGGGCGACCGTCGTTGATGAGGGCGGTCGCCCACGCCCAGGTCCGCCCCAGCCGCCGGAGGGTGACCGCCTGCCGGAGCTCCTCCGCCGTCAGCGGCGGGACCCCGCGTGCGCCCCCGTCGCCCCTGACGTCGGGGACGCGCTCGCGCTGCTCGAGATGCCGGTCGCGAGCCAGGCGAGGCACCGACCCGTCAGTCCGGTCGGCAACTGCGCGTCTGTCCAGGCATGACGCAGCACCGCGCCCGCGGGCGCCCCCTGACCCCCACCGCGATCCGCCTCCTCGAGGAGGTCGCGGCCGCCGGCGACGCCGGCCTCGGCCGCAGCCTGGACTCCCGCGAGCTCGTCGCCCTGGCCGAGCTCGGCGGCCTGGTGCGCGAGGAGCGCCGGGGACCGCCGCCGGCGAAGACGTGGGGCGCGCGGCGCGCGGAGGCCCGGTGGGGCGCGCCCACCCGCTCCTCGGTCCTGCACCTCACCCTCGACGGCCGGCGCCGCCTCGACGCCATCCTCGTCGGCCGGCGCCGGCACGTCGCGGTCGTCGCGGGCGACGTCGAGTACGGGGACTAAAAGAAATCGGCAACGGTTCTCTTGACGAACAGAACCACCGCCCTTAGGTTCCGCTCATCAACGAAACGGCCCCGCGAGGCGGCAACCTCCGGGGCCAGGCCGAAGCTGAAAAGGAGCCTCGACATGAGCACCATCACCACCATCACCGACCTCGTCCAGTACGTCGCCGACCACCTCGAAGCCATGGGCGTCGAGACCGAGGACCGCGACGCGCTCACCGACACCGTCCAGGAGCACCGCGTCAAGCGCTACGAGGACCACGACGAGGCCGCCCTCGACGAGCTCCTCCGCGCGGTCTGGGCGGACGTCACCGATGGCGCGGACTGGCCCCTCGGGGAGGCGGCGGAGGACGCCGCGAGCGTGACCTACAGCTACGTCGACGACGACCAGTGCCACGCCTACGCGACCTGGACCGGCGACCGGAGCGAGGCGCTCGAGCGCGGGATGGCCGCCCTGCACGCCGAGCGCGTCGACGGCGAGATCCGCTACACCGAGGACGGCACCGAGTACGTGGTCGACTCCGAGGACGACATCGTGAAGCTCGGCGCCGCGCTCCTCGACGGCCACGACATCGGCCGCGTCTACTCGCTCTGGTGCGCGGAGTCCGACGCCCACCCGGCCGACGACGCGGCCTGAGCCCTCCCCGCCACCACACCCGCCTCGCCCGCCCGGCCTCGTGCCCCGCGGGGTCGAGGTCGTAGGAGGACCCATGCAGCTGAAGCTGACCGACCTGGACCCCGAGAGCGTCGCGCGCAAAGGCGTCGAGCGCATCGTCGAGCACTTCTACGCGATCGCCTCGCGACTCGACCCCACCCTCGTGCTCGCCCTGCCCCCGGACGTGGGCGCCACGGGCTTGCGTCCGACCCTCCACGCGCTCACCGCGTACGCTCAGCGCGGCCTCCCGGTCTGGGACTGGACGGACAGCGGCATGGCCGCGGACGGCCTCCTCGACGCGCTGGCGGCGCTCTACGGCTCACCGTGTGGCGGCCTCGAGGCGACGGCGATCGACGTGGTGGACGACGTCGACCCCGAGGACGCGATCGGGCTGGTCCTCGTCGGCGCGGCCGCGCGCATCCGCCTCGACCAGGGGCGCAGCGTCACCGCGCGCGAGCTCGCCGTGCTCGCCGGCGTCGCCGCGACCTACGTGCGCCGACTGGCCCGGAAGGGCGAGCTCCCGACGACCGACGAGCGGCCGGCGCGCATCGCCGCGGAGGACGCGGTCCGCTGGCTCGACTCACGCAGCATCGCGTTCCCGTGTCCTGGCGGATGCGGAGAGCGACTCGTGGCCCCCTTCACTCGCAGCAGCCCGCTCGAGTGCGTAGGGTGCGGGTACCGTGAGTAGTCGCGGCACCCGGCGCCGCATCGCCGACACAGTCCTGGTCGTCGCCGACCGCTGGGGCTCAGAGGAGCGCGCAGAGGGGCATGAGCACCGCGCGGACTACTTCGTCGCCCGCGCCTTCGCGGCCGTCGCTGTGCTCGGCACCCACCCTGAGGGCCTGCGAGTCGTCGAGCTCGCCGCCGAGCTCGGCGTCAGCCGCGCGACGGCCTACCGCGACGTCGGCGTGCTGCGCCGGGCGGGAGTCCCGCTCGAAAGGGTCTGCGTCGAGGGCGACGTCGCTCGGTGGCGTCTCGCGACCTGAGCGCGCGACCGCGCCCGCGGCCGGCCGACATGCGGGCATGGACCACCGCATCCTCCCAACCTGGACCGACCTGTCCTCCGCCCAGCGCGCTGCGTCATCGACGAGAACTCGTGCGCGCCGTCGCCTCTGCGGCGACTGTGAGCGGACCGCGCGGCGGATGATCGCCTATCCCGCCGCGGTGGCTAAGCTGGGGGCGCCGAGTGCGCCCCTCCCTCAAGACAGCGGGAGCAGTTGACGTCGAGGTGGGAAGCCGTGTCACCATCTCGCTATGGATGCGGAACTCGTTGGCGCCCTCATCGGCGCGATAACGCTCGTGCTTGTCACCGTTCTCGGCTGCTATGCGACGCTGCGTGCCGCAAGACTTTCGGTCGAAGGCCAGCACCGTCAAGTGCTGAACGAGGAGCTTCGGAGCAGGTATGGCGCAATCCTGACTGACCTCAGGCGGCTGCTCCGCGCAGTGTCGGGGCGGGGGCGGGGATCTGGCCCCTCGCTGGAAGAGGCACTCCAAGAGGCTCGCGAGCTAGCGGCGCGCATCGAACGATTGTCGCAGTATCACAGCGGCGATCCCACCTTGGCGCTGTACCTGGAGGACTGCTACGATCTACTCGATGAGGTCATGCGGCAGGCGCACCGGGAGGAGCCGTCAAGCGAATCCGCCTACCTCATCGGAGAGTTGGAGTCCTCCACGCGGGCTCTGCGCGCTCGGCGTATGGGAAGCCGCTAGCGGGACACACCCATGAGCGATAAGAAAGCGCTGCGCGTGCTCGGATACACTCTCCTCGGCTTCGGAATGCTGGGAGCGGTTGTACTCTTCGTCGTACTTCTCGCGCCGCTGCTGTCGCGGAGGGCGTCAACGACAGAGCCGCCCCGTCACTCAGCAGGTGCTGAAGACTCAGCAAGTGCTGAAGGCCAGCTAGACTTCAAGGAAGAGGCCCGCCTCTCTAGCGAGGGACCATTGGCCGGCGATCGCTTCCACCGGCTCGCAGAAGCCGCCCGTGAAGCTCGACAGCGGGGTGACATCGAAGTCGCTGCTGCGCTTGAGGCGGAGTGGCGCCGCCGACGCGCCGAACTCCTGGAGCCCCAGTAACCTACGGGCATGGGAGGCGTGCGTCCGAGCTGTCGGGTAGCCGAGTGGTTCATCCGCGGTTCATCCGCCGCACGCAACCACGCCCACTGCCGGCCGACACCCGGGGCATGGACCACCGCATCCTCCCGACCTGGACCGACCTGCCCCCCGCCCAGCGCGCCGACGTCATCGACGAGATGCGCCGACGTCTTCGCGATTTGCACGCCGAGCTCGAGCGCGCCCTCGATGGCCTCGGCGGCGACCGCGAGCGAACCGCGCGGCGGATGATCGCCTACGCCGCCGCGGTGGCCGCGTTGGAGGGGTGAGCGGCCTCTACTTCTTGACCATCCTGCCGTCGAGCAGCTGGTAGAGGTCGGAGTTTCGCTCTACGACCAACTCTAGAAGGCGCTTGAGCATGTCATCCAGCGTGGACGCCTTCTCGGGCTCGCCCGCGTGGTAAAGCTGGATCTCGGACTTGAACGGGGTGCTTCGCTGGAGGGCCAGGTAGAAGGCTTCGAACTTCTCTTCACGATCCCCCGGATCCAGTCGGTTCGTGAACAGCTTGAATGCCGTGTGCGCGTTGAGAAACGTGCTCTCACGGCGCGCTGTTCCATCCTCGCCTGCTCCCGCATCTAGGATGTAGAGACCGCCAATCACCGCGTAGGGAAAGCGCCTGTGGAGAGTGACCGTCTCAAACAGCATCTCGCCACGGCGATTCGTTAGGTTCTTCTGGTAGTTCTGGCTGCGATTGTCTTTGAAGTTCGTGGTCTTCACAGACAGCGCGAGCAGAAGTCCGGACTCCTCAGTCGCCCATGTGACGTCGACCTTCTTGGCCCCGATGCCGCCAGCAATTCGACGTTCTGCGCCAGATGCGCCCACTTGTCCCGGGGGCGCTGGGCGCGCTTCTGTCATGCCCAGCTCACGGAGCTCGCTCGCAATCACCTGCGCAACGATCTCCGACATCTGTTCGGAGTACCGCTTCTTTTCTCGGCGCGTCGCGCTGTCGCCTGGTTTCGCGGAAAGTGTGGCTAGCGTCGCTTCGAGTCGTTCGTGAGCAGTCATGCTCGGCCTCGTTGGCGCCGCCGCTCGCGGAGCAGAGACAGAGCACTGCGGACGGACCGAAGTGCCGCTCGGTCCATTCGCAGCGCCCGAGCGAGCAAGACGTCGTCAACTATCCGGGAGACTTCCGCGATATTCCCCATGCGCAGCTGAGTCATCACCCTGTCCCGCACTACGCGCAGCGCGTCCCTGTGCTGGTTGAGCACATCGCGAGTTGGGACCGGAAGCAGGACCGCCTCGCGTGGCTCGATCTTCAAGACCCCACCACCGTACGAACGCCCGATGAGCTCGGCGCCGAGGAGGCTCACGCTGTTCAGCGCGGCAAGCGGTAGCCACGACTGCCCGACGCCTACGCGTCCTCGGTGAAGCGTTACGCCAAGGAGAGAGTTCAGGTGTCGAGCTGATGCACGATTGGTCACCAGCCGCGGAGCCACTCCGCTCATGTAGGTGAAGAACAAGTGAGGGGGAGAGACCGTGGGGACGCGCCACCAGGGGTTGCGCATCCTGCACTTGTAGGCTCGATGGACTCCGCTCGCTTCACCCTCTGCGATGTACCGTCGAGCGGCGTCACTCAGGTTGGCGGGGTCGGGGTAGAAGAGGAGCGTGCGCTTGGCTTGGTGACCGAGCTCGTTCCAGGCCGCCTTGGAGAAAGTGGTACCGGGGAGGTGTCTCGCCCCAGCCGGGCACACATTGAGCAATTCGGACGTCTGCAGGCCCCGCTCCGACGCCTCGGCCGGAGTCATGGTGAAGTACTTGTTGTTCCCCGTGACCATGCCGAGATCGACCCGGCCCCAGTCACCAAGGGTCTCGAAGTGCGCACTCCGCACAACGCTGGAGTAGGCCTCCCGCTCGTGTGGCTCCAGCAGCGCCGTCGTCCACTTCGCCCCCGCGGCGGGCGTCGGGTGCGCCTGCTCCCAGAAATCGAGGGACGCGAGGCTCGACGCATCCGCCACCTCGGTCACGTGGATCGCTCCCGCCGCGCCAGTCCCCTCCGCGAGCAGCAGGACGACCTCCTCCTGGACGCCCGGAAACACCCGCTCGCGGAACATCACGAGTCCAACCCGGCTGAAGCGGCGCAGTAGGTACGAGCGGATCGGAGCGGCGTAGTTCGCGGTCAGTAGGGTCGCAGGAAGCACCATCGCGAGGCGCCCGTCTGGCTTGAGGCACGTGGCGGCGTGCACCACGAAAGCGGCCCAGATGTTCGCCAAGCCGTCGAGTTTCACCCCCTGCGAAGCGGCAGCCTGCAGGCCTCGCTCCCGGGCAGTTCCGGCGAAGTCCTGGTAGCGAACGTACGGAGGGTTGCCTACGACAGCGTCGTAGTCGGGCCCACCAGACACGGTGAAGAAGTCTGCGACGCGGATGTCGGCGTCGAACCCATGGCTCCGCAGCAGGATCGCTGCACGCTGTGCGGACGGGCCGTGAAGGTCCACTCCGTGCAGGCGAAGTTTGCGCGCCCCGAGTTCGCGGAGACGGAACGCCGATGGCAGCAGGAAGGCCGCCTCCCCGCACGAGGGCTCGAGCACGGCGTCCGTGTGCGATCGGACGGCCCAACGGACCATGAACTCTGACAACTCCGGGGGCGTGAAGAACGCTCCTCGCGCTTTACGCAGGCTCGGCGTGTCGAGATTTATCTGGAGTTGCTGCTGTGCCACGACCACGGGGATGAGCTGGCAGGGTGTTCAGGGGCTTCCGGCCG
>JAYZQJ010000006.1:0-14710 GCA_036149055.1 Myxococcota bacterium
TTTCCCGCGCTTTAGTATAAACTATTCGTCCCCCCACGGGGGGATGAAGGGCGTGCAACCGGCGAGGGAAAAATAACGGCCGCCGGGAGCGTGTGGCGGCGGCCGTCGGCGAGCGCGGTCGGCTCAGCCCTGGCGGCAGTTGACCGTGATGCGGTGGTCGCCGCGGTGCAGCCAGTCCCACACGCGGATCACGTAGGTGCCGGGCTGGAGCTGGCGGGTGATGGAGGCGTCGTTGCGGCCGGGGCCGCTGTCGTCGTCCTCCTCGAGGAGCTGACCGTTCTGGATCAGCGCCATCTTCGGGTCCTTGTTGTTGTCCGCCGACGCGGTGCAGGTGTACTGGCCGGCCGCGGTCACGTTGAGGGTGAGGGCGCGGGACGCGTCGCGGTCGTTGCGCGGACGCTCGAGGATCGGGAAGTCGGGGATGGTGACCACGGACGGGGTGCCGAGGGTGATCGCGCCGACGGGGGTGAGGGGCTGGAGCCGCTGGGCCGCCATCTGCGCGGTGAAGGGGCGCGCGCGGAGATCGGTGACGCGCACCGAGTAGGTCCCGGGCTCCATGAAGCGGACGAGGCGCGAGTTGAGGCCGTCGCCGCCGTCGTCGTCCTGATCGACGAGGGTGTCACCCTGGTAGAGGTAGACCTTGGGGTCGGCGCCGCTGCCCGCGGTGACGTCGATCTGGTACTCGCCGTTCTCGGCGACGGTGAAGTTCATGCTCGGCGGGATCGGCACCTGGAGGGAAGCCGGCGGCTGCCCGATCTGGAGCGTGCCCGGGGTGGCGCCGGCCGCGCCCGGCTGCGCCGCCGCGACGCCCTGCGCCTCGGTGGTCGTGCCTTCCCCTTCGGAGTCGTCGTCGTCCCCCCCGCACGCGATGATCGCGCCGAGGAGCGCGAAGGCCGCAAACATGCGGGTGGCCTTGATCAGCTTCGTCTTCATTCCATCTCCTGAGTTGTCTCGACGGGGTCTCGACCGCAGAGGCGGCGCCTCCCCCCAAGCCGAATGGGGCGGAATGTACCAGCGCATGCCGGGATCCCGAACCCCTTCCGTGGCCCATCGGCCTTACCCCGAGCGAACACAGCAGCTGGGGTGCCAGCCGATGGTTTCCGCCAACTACGCCAGCCACGGCCAAGAGATCCCTCACGGTCACACCGGGCCGTGTCCGATGTCACAGGTCGGGGAGTGGGGTGTCACGGCCTCGCGTCGTCGAGTTCCTGAATCCCGGCGCGAGTTGGGGCATACTCCCGCGCGTGCGGTGGAAGTGGCTCGCATTCGCGGGGTTGGTGGCGAACCTCGCCCTCGGCCCGGTGGCCTCGGCGCAGGACGTTCAGGCCGCGGCCGCCGCGTTCGGCCGAGGCCAGCAGGCGCAGCTGCGCGGTGACTACGCCCGTGCCGCCGAGATGTTCGAGCTGGCCGATCGCGCGGCCCCGAGCCCCGAGGCGCTCCGGAGCGCGATCCGAAACCACGTGCAGGCCGGCCACGCGGCCCGCGCCGCCACGCTCTCCACCCACGCGCTGGAGCGCTACCCGGACGACGAGGCGACCCGGACCCTCGCCGAGCAGACCCTCGCCGAGGCCGCCGAGACGCTCGCGCGGCTCACGGTGCGCTGCGATCCGGCCTGCGCGCTGACGGTGGACGGACGCGCGGTCGGCCTCGAGGCGCGCGAGGAGACCACGATCTTCGTCGATCCCGGCGAGCGCGCGGTGCAGGCCACCTGGTCGGACCTCGAGCCGGCCCGGGGCACGGTCACCGCGGTCGCGGGCGAGAGCGCGCGCCTCGCGCTCGAGGGGCGGGCGGCGGAGCCCGAGCCGGAGCCGGTGGAGGTCGCCGCGGTGGAGGTCGATCCGCCCGCCGATCCCGAGCCGGCGCCGCCCGCGGCCCCTCCCGGCGGCGGCGGCATCACCCCGGTGGTGTTCTTCGTCGGCGCGGGGCTCACCGCCCTCGGCGCCGGGCTCTCGGTCTGGTCCGGGCTCGAGACCCTGTCGGCCCGCGACGCCTACGTGGAGAGCCCCACGCGGGCCGGCTACGAGAACGGCGTGGGCCTCGAGACCCGCACCAACGTCCTGCTGTTCAGCACCCTCGGGCTCGCCGCCGTCACCGCGGTGCTCGCCATCTTCACCGACTGGGACGACGACTCCGCCGACGTGTCGCTCACGGTCTCTCCGCACGGCGCGTTCGCGTCGTTCTCGATGGAGCTCGACCGATGACCGAGGCGCCGGTCGAGGAGGAGGAGGCGGAGGTCACGCACCCGCGCCGCATGCTCGACCGCTACGAGGTCGTGGCGGAGATCGCGCGCGGCGGCATGGGCACGGTGCTCCTGGCCCGGCTCGCCGGGGCCGGCGGCTTCGAGCGCCTGATGGCGATCAAGCTGATGCACGAGCACCTCGCGGAGGACGAGGCCTTCGTCACGATGCTGCTCGACGAGGCCCGGACGGCGGCGAACATCCACCACCCGAACGCGGTGGGCATCGTGGACGTCGCCGAGAGCGCGCTCGGCTACTACCTCGTGATGAGCTACGTCGAGGGCTTCACCCTCGCCGATCTGGTTGGCCACCCCGACCTGAGCGACCGCGAGCGGATCCGGCTCGGCCTGCGCTGCCTCGTCGACGCCTGCCAGGGGCTCCACGCCGCTCACACCACGCGGAACGCGCGCGGCGAGGCCCTCGAGATCGTGCATCGCGACGTGTCCCCCCAGAACGTGCTCGTCGGGCTCGACGGGGTGGGGCGGATCGTGGACTTCGGGATCGCCCTGGCGGCCTCGCGGGTCGCCGCCTCCCGCCCCGGGGTGCTCAAGGGCAAGCCCTCCTACATGGCGCCCGAGCAGGCGCAGGGGCACGCGTGCGACGCCCGGGCCGACGTCTTCACGCTCGGCATCATCCTCTGGGAGATCCTCTGCGGCCGTCGGCTGTTCCAGGCGGAGGTCGACGTGGCCACCCTGCTGCAGGTGATGACGGCCGAGATCGCGCCGCCCTCGAGCGAGCAGCCCCTGGCGACCGAGGCCCTCGACCGGGTGGCGATGAAGGCGCTCGAGCGCGACCTCGACGCCCGCTACCGCGACGCGCGGACCCTCGGGAAGGAGCTCGAGGCGGCGGCGGCCGAGGTCGACCTCATCGCGACGACCCACGAGGTGGCGGACGCGCTCGCCGAGCACTTCGCCGAGCGCATCGAGGCCAAGCGGGACGCGATCCGGCACCACCTCTCGAGCTCCGCCGGCGAGCCCAAGCCGCTCGAGCCCGGTCAGCTCCAGCTGATCCCGAAGCTCCACGACCTCGGGCCCTCGCCGCGCTCCGGCGCGGTGGTCACCCGGGAGACCCACAGCGGCGTGCGCGACGTCGATCCGCACGCCCGCACCGGGGTGAGCGCGCCGCCGCCCGAGCTCGAGACCCGGGCGGCCAGGCCGTCGGGCGCGACGCCGCGGGTGGCGCCGGAGCCGGTCGTCGAGGACGCGCCGTCGCCGTCTTCGCCGCCGCGCTGGCTGTGGATCGCGGTGGCCGCGTGTCTCCTCGCGGTGGTCGGCGCGTGGCTGGCGCTCAGGCCCTGGGAGCCGGAGGTCCAGGCCGCGGTGGACGAGCCAGTGGCCGAGACCGAGTCCACCGAGTCCGAAGCCGAGGCCGAAGCCGTGGCCGAAGCCCTCGCCGAGCCCGAAGCCGTGGCCGAAGCCGAAGCCGAGTCCGAAGCCGTGGCCGAGTCCGAAGCCGAGTCCGAAGCCGAGGCCGAGGCCGAAGCCGAAGCCGAGTCCGAAGCCGAGGCCGAGGCGCCGGCTCGGGGCGCGCCTCGAGCTCGTCCGCGGCCCACGCGGCCGGCGCCGGATGAGCCGGAGGCGCCTGCGCCGAGCGGGCCGACCCTCGAGACCAACCCCTACGTGACCCGCTGATGCGCGAAACCTTCGTCGTCGCCCTCGCCTTATGCGCCACCGGCTGCTTCGTCTTCGACGAGGGCCTCTACCAGTCCGTCCCGCACGTGGACGGGGAGCTCGCCGAGGTCTGCGGGGCCACCGCGCCGCTCCTCTACTTCCCGGAGGGCGCGCAGACGCACGGCTTCGACGTCGACACGCGCGGCTTCGCCGACAACGCGCGCGAGGTCAGCGGGTGCACCGGCCGCGTGCAGCGCGGGCCGGACCTCTTCCTCTCCATCGACGCGCGCCGCGGGGAGCACTGGCACTTCCACGTCGACGTCGACCCGTTCGACGGCCGGGCGACCGCCAACCCGTCGATCTACGTGCTCGACGACTGCGACGAGCGCGCGTGCTCGGACGGCGACGGGCTCGATCGCTGCGACGCCGGATCCGACGAGCACTTCACCTTCATCCCGCCCGCCGACGACAGCTACGTGGTCGGCTTCGACTCGCCGGACGAGACGGGGTTCGAGGGCCGGGTGCTCGCGTTCCGCACCGTCTGCGGGGACGGCAGCCAAGACCACAGCGAGAACTGCGACGACGGCAACACCGAGAGCGGCGACGGCTGCAGCGCGGAGTGCTTCACCGAGCTGACCGGGACGACGCCGGCCGAGGTCGAGGTCAACGACGACGTCTACAGCGCCAACCTCGTGGTGATGGGGCTCGGCGACACCGTGAACGTGCGCGGCGGCCTCGACAGCATCTGCGAGGTCGACGTGTTCGCGGTCGAGGTCCCCGCCGGCGCGTCGCTCTTCGCCGGCCTCACCGACGGCTCCGGCGCGTGCCCCGCGCAGCTCGAGGGCGCCACCCTCGAGCTGATCGAGCTCACCGGCGCCGGCCCGGCCCCGCGCGTCTCGGCGGCGGGCGGCGGCGGCGCGTGCGCGGCCATCGACGAGACCGACGCGCTCGCCACCGACCTCGACGCCGGCACCTACTTCATCCGCGTCACCTCGCTCCGCGAGCGCCCGGACGCGACCTCGTACCGCCTCGCCCTCTCCCTCGTCGCCGGCGGCTGATCACGGGCACTCGAGGGACTCCTCGAGGTTCGACCAGCCGTCGCCGTCCCGGTCCTCCCAGGCGTCCGCCGGGTCCGTGGGGTCGAGGCCGCGACGGGTCTCCCAGGCGTCCGGCATGCCGTCGGCGTCCGCGTCCGGCAGCGGCGCGCCGCTCGCGAGCTCGGGCCAGCCGCCGACCTCCGACGGGTGATCGATGAGGCGGCCGGTGCCGCTCCGGATGTCCTCGACGACGCGCGCGTCCACCGCGTCGCGGAGCGGGCGCGACGCGCCGACGGTCGGCAGGAGGCGGTCGACGAGCTCGGCGGCCGGGATGGGCTCGGCGGGCGCGTCGCTCATCTCGAACGGCGTGAGCGCCCGGACGCTCTCCGGCAGCGGCGAGCCGTTGTAGTCGCCGCCGTGCACGCCGCCCCAGCCCATGACGGCCCAGTCGTCGCTCGGATCGGCGCGCGGGGTGAGGTTGTCGCGCACGTAGATGGACTCCGGGACGAGCGGCCCGCCGTCGCTGCCAGACACGATCACCTGGTAGCGCGAGGGGCGATGCATGGGCCCCGCGAGGTAGACGTTGCCGACGAAGTTGACGCGCGTGCCCTCCGACAGCGCCATGGCGGCGCCGACCTGGTAGCCGTTGTAGCCGACGTTGTTGATCAGCTCGTAGGGGTGGGCGCACCCCATGAGCGGGTTTCGATCGTCGTTGTGCGCGAAGACGTTCCGGACCAGCGAGACCCGCGCGTTGTCCGGGCCGGCGATGAAGCCCTTCGAGTGCGGCAGCCCGTAGGTGTGCGTCGAATCGAACAGCGCCTCCGAGATCAGGTTGTCCTGCACCGTGATGTCGCTGGCGTCGTACCAGAGGTTCACGTTCTCATCGACGGCCCAGCTGAAGCTGTTGTTGGCGAGCACGATGTTGCGGCCGGCGGTCACGGTGATGGCGTCCACCGAGTTCGAAGGCTCGGTCGACGGGCCCGGGCGCACCCGGAGGTAGCGGATGACGACCTCGTCGGCGCTGCTGAGGATGGCCGGCGTGTTCACGTGATCTGCGGTGCGCAGCGCGATGCCGCCGCCGGGCGCGGTCTGGCCCGCGACGGTCACGTGAGGCTCGGTGATCCGGAGGCTGCTCTCGAGCAGGATCGTGCCCGACACCGCGAACACCACCACCCGCGGTCCGCTCGCGGAGAGCGCCTCCCGGAGCGAGCCGGGGCCGTCGTCGGCGAGCGTGTCGACGACGATCACGCGGCCGCCTCGACCGCCGCGCGCGCCGGCTCCGAAGCCGACCGCGCCCGGGAAAGCGCGCACCGGGCCGAGCTCCCGACAGACCTCCACCCCCGCGTCGCCCGCGCGGGCGCCGGCGTCCGCGCCCTCGCCCCCGTCGGCCCGCGCCGTCCCCGCGTCGAGCGGCGCGTCGCACTCGCACGCGGAGTAGGCGTCGCCGGACGCCGCGCAGACCTGCGCGCCCTCGCGGCCGGGCTCGCACAGGCAGGCTCGGGTCTCGTTGGGGACGCAGGTGGCGGGCTCGGGCTCGCAGGCGGCGACGAGCAGGCCGATGGCGAGGAGTGAGGTGGCGCGCATGCCCCACGCTACGAGGCGTTCGGCGTCCGGACGAAGCGGGAATCGTACGGTGTACGGTGGGTCAGCGGGCGAACCGCTCGAACGCCTCGGCGAGGGCGCGGCGGAGGGCGGCGACGCGCGCGCCGTCGGGGTGGTCGTCGAGCTCGTCGCCCAGCTCCAGGCAGACGTAGGTCAGGCAGATCGTCGGTCGCTCGACGGGCGACAGCGCGCAGCCCTCGCGGCCTCGGAAGGCGCAGCCGCCGCCGTCCACCCCGTCCGCGGCCGGGGCGCGCGGGGCCTCGCGTCCGGCCGCGCGCAGCGCGCGCACCTCCGCCTGGCTGAAGACCTCCAGGGTCGAGGTGCCGCAGCAGCGGCCGCCCTCGAAGACGCCGGCCGGCGGCGCGCAGCCCTCGGCGCATCCGGCGCAGGCGCGCACGCCGTCGAAGGCCTCGGCGAGCTGCCGCTTCAGGGCCTCGAGGCGCTCCGCCTGGGCGCGCTTCGACGCGCCGGCCGCGCGGCGCGAGGGCTGCGCGCTGAAGCGGGCGCGGAGGCGCCGCAGGTCGGCGTCGCGGGGGCCGGGACGGAGCAGGCGCGAGAGGGGCACGAGCACGAGGGCAGTATGGTCACGGCGCGGGCGTCGCGTCGATCGGGGGGCGGACGACGTGCTCGGCCGGCGCGGGAGCGGGCGGCGCCAGCGATTCCTCCTCCTCGAGCACGGTGAGGATCTCCGAGACCAGACCGCGGGCGCGCGCGTAGTCGACGGGCGGGCTCCAGTCGTCGGAGAAGGCCATCTGCCGCTCGATGAGCTCGCGGCGCTCGCGCATGCGGCGCTCGACGATCGCGCGCAGGTCGGAGGGCGCGCGGATCACCCACGGGGTGACGAAGAACAGCAGGTTGCGGCGGACCGTCCGCTCCTCCGTGCGCCCGAAGAGCGCGCCGAGGATCGGGATGTCGCTGAGGATCGGGACCCCGCTGCGCACCAGCTCGGTCTGGTCGCGCATCAGGCCTCCGATCACCACCGTCTGACCGTCGTGCGCCACCAGCTCGGTCTCGGCGACGCTCTGGTTGAAGATGGTCGCGTTCAGGTTCCCCTCGGCCGAGTCGGCGGCGCGCGAGTCCTCGGCGCGGATCTCGAGCCGGATCTCGCCGTCGTCGTTCACGTGCGGCGTGACCTCGACGATGGTGCCGGTGTCTCGCCGTCCACCCGAGCTGGTGCTCGAGGCGAACGCGGTGGCCGCGGCGGCGCTCGCGTCGTCGGTCCCGGTCAGCAGCGGGTTGAAGCCGGGCACGCTCGAGCCCTGGAGCGGCACCGACTGACCGATGTTGATGGTGGCCTCCCGGTTGTCGAGCACCAGCACGTGCGGCGTCGACAGGATGTCCGCCTGGGTGGTGCCGCTCAGCGCGTGGATGAGCGCGCCGTACTGGGGGATGGACTGGCCGTTGACCGTGAGCCCGCTGACGTCGTCGCCGGTCACGCCGAAGAGCAGCCCGTTCAGCAGATCTTCGCTCGGGGGCGCGACGCCGGCGTGGAAGAAGCCGAGGGCGCTGGTGCCGAAGAGCTGCGCGATCCCGCCGAGCAGGTCGACGTGCAGCGCGTTCGAGTGATCGACCGTCAGCTCCATCACCACCATCTCGAGGAACACCTGACGCGGCGGCGCGTCCAGCTCCTCGATCAGGGTCTCGACCGCGCGCTGATCGGCCGGCGTCGCGGTGACCACCAGCGCGTTGAGATCGGCGTGCGCCTCCACCCGGACCCGCCCCTGCAGCCCGAGCGACTGGCCTTCGCCCCCGGCCGTCTGGGTGGCGTTCAGCCCCAGCAGCCCTTGCATCGTCGTCGCCACGTTGGCGGCGTCGCCGTGCTGCAGCCGATGCACGCGCACCGTCGCCCGCGCTCCGTCCTCGCGATCCAGCTCGCGGAGCAGGCCGATCACGCGCCGATACCCGTCCTCGGTCGCCACCACGATGAGCGCGTTCGTGCGGGGCTCCGCGAGCACCCGGTAGACCTGCGCGCCGCCCTGACTGCCGACCTCCGTGGGGGCGGCCTCCGCCTGCGGGGTCGCCCGGGCGGGGCGACGCGGCGCGGGGCTCGACCGCGCCGGGGCCGTCTCCTCTTCTTCCCCCAGCACCGCCATCACCTGCTGCGCCGTCTCCTCGGCGTCCGCGAAGTGCAGCCGCTCGACCCACACGTGGGCGTCGCCGCGCGAGACGTCGATCGCGTCGAGGATCCGGCGCATGCGCGCGATGTTCGCGCCGGTGTCCACCAGGATGAGGGTCGACGTCGGCGCGTGCGTCACGATGCGCCCCGAAGGCGAGCGGAAGCTCTCGAGGATCTGAGCGGCGTCGGAGACGGGGACGTGCGCGACGTGGTGGAGCCACGTGACGTAGCGCTCTCCGCCCCCGGCCGCGTCGTCGTCGGTCACCACCGGGATGGGGCGGCGCGAGGCGTTCTCGTTGTCCTCCACGTAGTAGAGCCGCCCGCGCCGCACGAGCGTCAGCCCGTTCTGCTCGAGGATGGCGAGGAAGGCCTGCCACGCCTCTCCCGCCGTCACGTCGCGCTGGCTGGCGACGGTGGCGCGCAGCTCGCGGGCCGGGCCGGTGACCACGATCCGGCGACCGGTGAGGCGCGTCATCATCTGCACCAGGTCCATCAGGTCGCCGTCCTCGAGGTTGAACCGGACCCGCTCGGCGGGGCGCGCGGGGGGTGGGGGCGCCGCGTCGGCTTCGTCGGCTTCGTCGGGCTCCTGGGCCCGGGCGTCGAACGGCAGGGAGAGCGCGAGCAGCAGGGCGAGGAGTCGGAGGCGCATGCGCGCTGGCACAGCAAGCCGTGTGCCTCGACCGCCGGGCGCGGCCCGGCGACGCGTGAGGGGGCCGGCTCGACAACCTGGCGCCCGCTCCGTGCGAGTCGCGACAACCCGTCGACGGCCGACGCCCGGCGGCGACTCCGCGTCGTGACGGCGCGGGTCACAGACGGTCGCAGATCCATCGCGGCGACGCAGCCTTCGCGGGGTTTGCCCCACGCCAAACGAGGGCGCCGGCGCGGGATCACTTCGGAATGAGATCCCCGGCGCGGTTGGCACTTCGCGTGCTGAGTCGGGGGGCCGGAGGTGCTCGACATGAGAAACTGGAACAGACTGGGATTCGTGCTCGCGCTCGGCCTCGCCGGGTGCACGATGGAGGCGGGCGACACGTCGGCCCCGCTGATCGCCGACGGCGACGCGGGGGTCTGCGAGTCGTCGTGGACGACGCGGCTCAGGGTGACGACCGGCGCCCGCGCGACGGTGGGCCGGGTCAACTACGAGATGATCGGCGACGTGCTGTACGCCTCAATCATCATGGCGCCCGACATGACGATCGGTGACACCTATCTCGGCATCGGCACGCACGGCGCCGCGCCGACCTGGGTGGTGGCGAACCCCGAGCCGTGGGTCACGGGGTGGAGGAGCGAGATGCGGATCCGGCAGCGGGTCCCGCGCGACACCTGCGGGACGTCGGTCAAGATCCAGCTCCAGGCCAACGTGCGGCGTCGCGACGGCAGCGGGCGACGCCTGGCGTCGGCCTACGGCCCGCAGGACCGCGGCCGCTGGGGCTGGGCGGACTTCCGCCCGTGGTGCTGCGACGACGTCTGCGATCCGTCGATCCGACGCTGCGACGTGGATTGATCGACCGCTCGTCACTCCCGGGGCGCGCGTCCCTCCCGCGCGCCCCGGCCTTCGAGCTCCGTCGTCACGTGCGCAGCCTCTCAGGTGGTTGGACCAGTCCGTGCTAGGCCGATCGCGGGCGTCCGCGACTCGACCTACGCTTGGGATGGAAGACATGGCAGACGACGACCGCTACCGCTTGAAGCATCCGGTCCGCCTCGTGACCGCGGCGGCGCTGTTCGATGGGCACGACGCGTCCATCAACATCATGCGCCGCATCCTGCAAGCCTCCGGGGCGGAGGTGATCCACCTCGGCCACAACCGGGCGGTCGAGGAGGTCGCGCTCGCCGCGGTGCAAGAGGACGCGCAGGGCATCGCGCTGACCAGCTACCAGGGCGGCCACGTCGAGTACTTCGAGTACCTGCGGCAGCGGCTCGACGCGCTGGGGGCGCCGCACGTGCGCATCTATGGCGGCGGCGGCGGCGTGATCGTGCCGAAGGAGATCGAGCGCCTGCACCAGAGCGGCATCGATCGGATCTTCAGCCCGGAGGACGGCCGCAACATGGGCCTCCAGGGCATGATCGACGTGGTCCTCGAGGGCTGCGACTACGCGATCGCCGAGAAGGCGCCGCAGACCGAGGAGGGCTGGCTCCCCCTCGCGCGCAAGATCTCGCTCGCGGAGCTCGGGCAGGAGCGACCGGCGGGCGAGCTGCCGAAGGTCCCCGTCATCGGGCTGACCGGCACCGGCGGCGCGGGCAAGAGCTCGCTCACCGACGAGCTCGTGCGGCGCTTCGTCACCGACTTCCCGGAGAAGAAGGTCGCGGTCCTGTGCATCGACCCGACCAAGCGGAAGACCGGCGGCGCGCTGCTCGGCGACCGCATCCGGATGAACAGCATCAAGCAGGGGCGGGTGTTCATGCGCTCGCTCGCCACCCGCGGCTCGCGCAGCGAGGTCAGCGTGGCGGCCAAGGACGTGCTCGGCGTCCTGAAGCAGGACGGCTTCGACCTCATCTTCGTCGAGACCGCCGGCATCGGGCAGGGCGACAGCTCCATCACGGAGCTCGCCGACCTGTCACTCTACGTGATGACCGCGGAGTACGGCGCGCCGAGCCAGCTCGAGAAGATCGAGATGCTCGACTACGCGGACTTCGTCGCCATCAACAAGTTCACCCGGCGCGGCTCCGAGGACGCGCTGCGCGACGTGCGCAAGCAGTACCAGCGAAACCACCAGCGTTTCTCGGACGACCCGAAGTCGCTGCCGATCTTCGGGACCAGCGCGGCGCACTTCAACGACAGCGGCGTCAACGCGCTGTACGCGCACCTGGTGAAGGCCGCCAGCGATCGCTTCGAGCTCGGCTGGAGCTCGCACTACGAGGCGGGTCCCGCCCGGGTGACCGACACCAGCCAGCACGTCATCCCGCCGGGGCGCGAGCGCTACCTGAGCGAGATCAGCGACGCGTGCCGCGGCCACCGCGAGTGGACGGCGGAGCAGTGCGAGCTCGCCGGGGACCTCGACGCCATCGCCCGCACCGTCCAGCTGCTCGGCGGCCCCGCGCATCCGGGGTTCCTGCCCTACGGCGAGGCGGCGGTCGGCGGCGCGGAGCCGCGGCTCGGCGGGCTGATGGGCGAGCACGACGCGCGCCTCGAGCGCCTCGACGCGGGCTGCCGGAAGGTGCTCGCCGAGTGGAGCGACTGGGACGCGGCCTACCGCGCCGACCAGTACACGTACCGCGTCCGCACCCGCGACATCACGGTCGAGAGCTACCGCAGCTCGCTGAGCGACACCAAGATCCCGAAGGTCGCCCGCCCGCGCTACGAGGGCGCGGCCGATCGGCTCCGGTGGCGGCTGCTCGAGAACGTGCCCGGCGAGTACCCGTACACGTCGGGGACCTTCCCGTTCAAGCGGACCGCCGAGGACCCGACGCGCATGTTCGCGGGCGAGGGGCCGTCCGAGCGCACCAACGAGCGCTTCCACTACCTCGCCGACGGGCAGCCCGCGGCGCGCCTGAGCACCGCCTTCGACTCGATCACGCTCTACGGCGAGGACCCGGACTTCCGCCCCGACATCTACGGCAAGATCGGCGAGAGCGGCGTCAGCGTCTTCACGGTGGAGGAGGCCGAGCGCCTCTACGCCGGGTTCGATCTCTGCGACCCGACCACCAGCGTGTCGATGACGATCAACGGGCCGGCGCCGACCGTGCTCGCGTTCTTCTTCAACACCGCGATCCGCCAGCAGTGCCGGCGCTTCCTCCGCGAGCAGGGCCGCCTGGAGATCGACGAAGCCATGGTGCTCCAGCCCGACGCGGCGCGGGGGGCGACCTGGGCCGAGACCCGCGCGCTCCTGAGCGCGGACGAGCTGGCCGCCTGCCGCGAGCGCGCCCTGAAGAGCGTCCGGGGCACGGTGCAGGCCGACATCCTCAAGGAGGATCAGGGCCAGAACACGTGCATCTTCAGCACCGAGTTCGCGCTGAAGATGATGGGCGACGTGCAGCAGTTCTTCATCGAGCACGGCGTCCGCAACTTCTACAGCGTCTCGATCAGCGGCTATCACATCGCCGAGGCGGGCGCGAACCCGATCCACCAGCTCGCCTACACCCTCGCCAACGGCTTCACGTACGTGGAGTACTACAAGGCGCGTGGCATGGACGTGAACGCCTTCGCGCCCAACCTGAGCTTCTTCTTCTCGAACGGGATGGACCCGGAGTACAGCGTCATCGGCCGGGTGGCGCGGCGGGTCTGGGCGGTCGCGATGAAGCGCCTCTACGGCGCCAACGCGCGCAGCCAGATGCTCAAGTACCACATCCAGACGAGCGGCCGATCGCTGCACGCGATGGAGATCGAGTTCAACGACATCCGCACGACGCTGCAGGCGCTGCTCGCCACCTTCGACAACGCCCAGTCGCTGCACACCAACGCCTACGACGAGGCGATCACCACCCCGACCGAGGAGTCGGTGCGCCGGGCGATGGCCATCCAGCTCATCATCAACAAGGAGTTCGGCCTCGTCTTCTGCGAGAACGCGACCCAGGGCAGCTTCCTGATCGAGGAGCTGACCGACCTGGTCGAGGAGGCGGTCCTGAAGGAGTTCGACCGCCTCACGGAGCGCGGCGGCGTGCTCGGCGCGATGGAGCGGCAGTATCAGCGCGGCCAGATCCAGGACGACTCGCTGAAGTACGAGCACCAGAAGCACTCCGGCGAGCTGCCGATCATCGGCGTCAACACGTTCTTCCCCAAGAACGCCGCCGAGGCCGGGGCCCCCGCCGAGGTCGCGCTCACCCGCGCGAGCAAGGAAGAGAAGGAGCGCTGCATCGCGCGCCTCGAGGCCTTCCACGAGGCGCACGCCGCCGAGGCGAAGGAGGCGCTCGCCGAGCTCGAGCGCGCGGCCCTCGCGAACGAGAACCTCTTCGACGCCCTCCTCGCGGCGACCGAGCACTGCAGCCTCGGCCAGATCACCCAGGCGCTCTACCGCGTCGGCGGCGAGTACCGCCGGAACCTGTGACCTTCTAGACGGGGCCCTGGGTCCAGCGGCGGTGGGCGCGGCGGAAGCTCCGCACGCCGGAGAAGCCGAGCGCGTCGGCGACGGTGGCGAAGGGGGTACCCTCGGCCAGCATCGCCTCGGCCCGGCGTCGGCGCGCCGCGTCGAGGACCTCTCGGAAGGTGGTGCCCTCGGCCGCGAGGCGACGCTGCACGGTGCGCGGCGTCTGGCCGAGGCGGGCGGCCACCGCGTCGAGGTCGGCGGCGGCGAAGCCGAGCTGGCTCTCGATCGTCTCGACCACGACCGCGGCCGCGCTCCGCTCGCCCATCGCCTCGAGCTTCGCGCGGCCCTCGGCGCGCAGGTACGCGAACACGACGGAGTCCGACGTGGCGAGCGGGGTGGGCGCGCCGCGGCGGAGGGCGAAGCCGCAGGTCCGGGCGCCGCGGGAGACCGGCGCGCCGAAGGCGTGGGCGAGCGACGCGTCGTCCGAGGCGTCGTGGGCGGCGAGCCACACCCGGGTGAGCGGCAGCGGGCCGGGGGTCACCGCGTCGATGGCGCGATGCACGTAGGCGATCGTGTGCAGGTTCAGGGTCGGGCCGAGCGCGTCGGCGCTGCCGTGCACGTAGTAGTGAAGCTCGGTCTCGTCCCGGGTCTCGCGCACCTCGAAGCGGCCGACCGGGTTGATGAGGCTCGCGTGCCGCGCCAGCTCGCGCAGGCCTCGCTCGAGGTCGGGCGCCGTCCGCACCAGCAGCTCCGGCAAGCCATAGGTGCCGAACGGGACCGCCCGCGCGAGCGCGAGGCCGAAGGGGCGCCGCTCCGATCGCGCCGCCGCCTCGGCGACGAGCCGCTTCACCCGGGACAGCGGCGCGGCCATCGTGCCGTCGGCCGCGCTGGCCGGCAGCCCGCACCCGGCGAGCAGGGCCGCGGCGTCGTCCCCCTCGAGCCCGGCGAGAGAGAGCACGAGCGGGGTGAGGCGGAAGATGAAGAGCGGGTCGCCGTTCACCGGCGCAGCATGCCCCCGCGCGCGTCGCCACGTTAGCAGCGCGCGGCGAAAATGACTGAAGGTGCGGCAAATATTGCCGCAGCTTCCGCGCGCGTCAGCGCGCGAGATGGGGTGGGAGCCCGAGCCGGCTTTGCCGGTCGGGCGGGA
>JAYZQJ010000007.1:0-139484 GCA_036149055.1 Myxococcota bacterium
TGAGCCACGGGGTCTACGTCTACGACGGCACGCCGACCTTCGACGCGCTGGTGGCGGACAATACGCGCTACGGCGTGTTCGTGCGGACCCCGGCGGGCGCGACGATCCAGAACGCGCTCATCCGGGATCAGGCGCTCTACGGCGTGTACGTCTCGCAGAACAGCAGCTCGCTGTCCGACGTGACCGTGCTGCAGTCGACGATCTACAACTCGAACACCGGCGTGTACCTGTCGGCGTCGAGCGGGACGACGCGCGACACGATCGTGCGGAACTCGATCGTGACCGACAACTCGGGCTACGGCGTGCGCCGCGGGACGACGAGCGGGCGCCTGGAGGTGAGCTACTCGAACGTGTGGGGCAACGGGAGCGACCTCTCGAGCACGACCGGCGGCACCGGGAACCTCTCGGCGAACCCGCTCTACGTGTCGGCCGCGAACCTGCGCCTGACGAGCAACTCCCCGGCGCGCTTCGCGGGGAACGCGGGCCAGGATCTCGGCCCGCTGCCCTACGTCTCCGACGCGACGCCGGGGCTCTACGGCTACCTCTGGAGCAACACCACGCTCACCGCGGCGGGCTCCCCGTACGTGATCCGCGGCGACCTCACCGTGCCGGCGGGCGTCACCCTCGACATCGGCCCGGGTGTCCAGCTGCACTTCGAGAGCGGCGACTTCATGGCGTCGAACCGCGACACCGGGCGCACCGAGCTCACCGTCGACGGGACCCTCGACGTGCGCGGCACCGCGATGGCGCCGGTGGTGATGAGAGCCCGCAGCGGCGTGTCGGCGGGGACCTGGTACGGCGTCGTGATCTCCCCCGTCGCCGCCTCCGCCGACCTCGATCACGCGCAGATCCGGCACGCCCGCCGCGCGCTCGACAGCGCCGCCAGCGGGACCACGACCGACGTCGACGACCTGCTGATCGACAGCTGCTCCGAGACCGGCCTCCACATCGCCGACGGCGCGGCCACCTTCAGCCGCGTCGCGATCACCGACTGCGTGAGCCACGGCGTCTACGTCTACGACGGTACCCCGACCCTCGACGGCCTCTTCGCGGACAACACGCGCTACGGCGTGTTCGTGCGGACCCCGGCCGCGCCGACCATCCAGAACGCGGTCATCCGGGATCAGGCGCTGTACGGCGTGTACGTCTCGATGAACAGCAGCTCGCTCGGCAACACGAGCATCCTGCAGTCGACGATCTACAACTCGAACACCGGCGTGTACCTCTCGGCGTCGAGCGGGACGACGCGGGACACCATCGTGCGCAACTCGATCGTGACCGACAACTCGGGCTACGGCGTGCGCCGCGGCACGACGAGCGGGCGCCTCGAGGTGACCTACTCGGACGTGTGGGGCAACGGGAGCAACCTCTCGAGCACGACGGGCGGCACCGGGAACATCTCGGCCAACCCGCAGTACGTGAACGCGCCCGGCGGTGACCTGCGGGTGATGAGCACCAGCGTGACCATCGACGCGGGCACGGCGAGCGGCGCGGTGCCCTATGACCACGCCGGAGTGGCGCGCCCGCTCGACGGCAACGGCTTCGGCGGCGCGCAGTACGACATGGGCGCCTACGAGTACGTGCTGATGGCGATGTGCGGCAACGGCGTCGTCGAGCCGCCGGAGGTGTGCGACGACGGCGGCCTCAACGGCAGCTACGGCGCGTGCGCCGCGGACTGCTCCGGCGCCGGACCGCGCTGCGGTGACGGCGTGCGCAACGGGCCCGAGGACTGCGACGACGCCAACGCGATCGAGACCGACGCCTGCCTCAGCGACTGCTCGGCGGCGAGCTGCGGTGACGGCTTCGTGCAGGCGGGCGTCGAGGACTGCGACGACGGCAACGCGTCGAACACCGACGCGTGCGTGATGTGCTCGAGCGCGACCTGCGGCGACGGCTACGTGCGCGCCGGCGTCGAGGACTGCGACGACGGGAACATGGTCGACACCGACGCGTGCATCATGTGCTCGAGCGCGACGTGCGGTGACGGCTTCGTGCAGGCCGGCGTGGAGGCGTGCGACGACGGCAACGCCTCGAACGTCGACGCGTGCGTGATGTGCATGGCCGCCGTCTGCGGCGACGGCTACGTGCAGGCGGGCGTCGAGGACTGCGACGACGGCAACACGATGGGCGGCGACGCCTGCCCGGCGAACTGCCGCTTCGCGGCCTGCGGCGACGGCGTGGTCAGCGGCGGCGAGGAGTGCGACGACGGCAACATGTCGAGCACCGACGCGTGCGTGATGTGCATGAACGCGCGCTGCGGCGACGGCTTCGTGCGCGCGGGCGTCGAGATGTGCGACGACGGCAACGCGTCGAACACCGACGCGTGCGTCATGGGCTGCATGGCCGCGCGCTGCGGCGACGGCTACGTGCAGGCGGGCGTCGAGGCTTGCGACGACGGCAACCGGATCGACACCGACGCGTGCCCGAACAGCTGCCAGGCGCCGGTCTGCGGCAACGGCGTGGTCGAGGGCACCGAGGGCTGCGACGACGGCAACCGGGTCAACGGCGACGCCTGCACCAACGCCTGCGAGCCGGCGGTCTGCGGCGACGGCATCGTGCAGATGGGCGTCGAGCAGTGCGACGACGGCAACTCGGACGACACCGACTCCTGCGTCACCGGCTGCCTGACCGCGACCTGCGGCGACGGCTTCGTGCGCGCGGGCGTCGAGAGCTGCGACGACGGCAACACCGACGACACCGACGGCTGCACCAACATGTGCGCGCTCCGCACCTGCGGCGACGGCACCGTCCAGGCTGGCGAGGCGTGCGACGACGGGAACGCGTCGAACACCGACGAGTGCCTCAACACCTGCCAGCGCGCGAGCTGCGGCGACGGCTTCCGCCAGGTCGGCGTGGAGGCGTGCGACGACGGCAACTCGAGCGACGCCGACGCCTGCCTCACCACCTGTCAGGACGCCGCGTGCGGCGACGGCGAGGTCTGGGACGGCATGGAGGAGTGCGACGACGGCAACGCCTCCGACGACGACGCCTGCCTCGCCGACTGCATGGCCGCGACCTGCGGCGACGGCGAGGTCTGGGCCGGCGAGGAGGAGTGCGACGACGCCAACATGTCCGACGACGACGCCTGCCTCAGCACCTGCGTCGAGGCGCGCTGCGGCGACGGCGTCGTGCTGGCCGGCGTCGAGGACTGCGACGACGGCAACACCGAAGACGGCGACGCGTGCCCGTCCACCTGCCTCGAGGCGACCGACGCCGACGCGGGCGTCGACGCCGACGGCGGCGTGGTGACGGCGGACGCGGGCGTCGGCCC
The DNA here is from genome assembly GCA_036149055.1 of Myxococcota bacterium. Lineage (GTDB taxonomy): Bacteria > Myxococcota_A > Polyangia > Polyangiales > Sandaracinaceae > JAVJQK01. The sequence goes on from JAYZQJ010000007.1 coordinate 3,272, forward strand.
CGACGGCGGCGTCGATCCCGTCGACGCGGGCTGCGGCTGCGCCACCCCCGGCACCCCCGCCGCCCCCCACGCCGGCTGGCTCGCGCTCCTCGCGCTCGCCCTCCTCTGGCGCCGCCGCCGCTCCTGAGCGGAGAGACGTCCCGGAGCCCCCCTCGACCCGGCGGCCGCCACCCGTCCGCCGGCGGTCCGCCACCCTCACACCGGTGGAATGGCGCCGATCTCCCACAGACGGGAGCGGATCGAATCTTGATGTCGTGCACGGCATCGTGGCCCGCGCGAGGATCCAGGCTCCGGCGACGTACGCCATCACGCTGCGTTGTCTGTACCGCAAGCTGCTGCTGACGCCCTTCGCGCCGACGCTGCACTCGTGGCTCCTCTACTTCCTGGCGGAGGCGGTGCGGCGGACGGGGGCGATCCTCCACCACATCACCATCGAGCCGAACCATATCCACTACGTGGTCACCGTCACCGACGCGAACCTGCCCACGCTCAAGCGGGTGTTCCACGGGGAGGTCGGGAGCTTCGTGAAGAAGGCCCTGGAGAAGCACGGGTTCGAGGCGCCGGAGCTCGTGTTCGGCAGCGGGCGCTCCGAGCAGAAGCAGCTCGTGAACGGCCCGGCGATCCTGACGTGGCTGCACTACTCCGATATCCAGGTCGTGAAGGACGGGCTGGTGGCCAAGGTCGAGGACTACCCGGGCTTCACCAGCGACCCGGGCATGATGGCCGGGAGCTCGATCACGCTGGAGCGCCCGCCGTTCGGGCTCGACGAGCGGACCTGGCCCGAGCGCTCCGAGCTGCGCTTCGGCATGGCGCCCGAGCTGAAGCGGACGATCGGCACGCAGCGCACGATCTACACGGTGCGGAAGGCGCGGACGGACGCCGAGCGCAGCTACGCCGCCAAGCGGAAGCGACCGGTGCTCGGCGCCGCGCGCATCCTCACGCAGAGCCCCTGGGCCGAGCCCGCCGCGCCCCGGAAGAAGTCGAAGCCGGGCCCGCTCGAGACGTTCCTGGTCGTCGACGACGACGACCTCCAGGAGCACTGCGAGCGCGAGGTGAAGGCCTTCGAGGGGGCCTACGACGAGGCGCGCGCCAAGCTCCGTCGTGGAGAGTCCGCGGTGTTCCCGCCCGGGACGTACCTGATGCGCGTCCAGTTCGGCGCAGAGGTCGAGGCGCCCGCGGAAGACTCCGTGCTCGCGGCCGGCGAGCGCTTCGACGACGTGCCTGAGCTGCTGCCCGAGGAGGCCCGCGACGCGATCATCGCCCGCCTGCGCGCGAGGGCGAGGGAGGTCGACGAGGAGGCGCTCGACGACGATCTCGCGACGCGCCTCGCGGCGACGGAGAGCATGACGGTGGATCGTCGCGACTCTCCTCGGGTCTCGATCGAAGAGCGCAAGACCCCGAAGCTGGTGACGCTGCGTGAGGTCGGGCGCGCCAAGCTGCCCGATCCGTCGCCGCGCGACGAGCGCTCCGACGACGAGCCCCCCGACCCAACCCACGACAACTAGGCTCCTGCGCGACTCGATGACGGCTCGGGTCGCGCATCGGTGCGTCTGCTGTGCGGTTCGCTTTGCATGAATCCGTTGTCGTTGGACTCGTTTTGGGCAAAGCTAGCTGCATCTTGTCATTCTGCAGCCCAGAGGGTGCCGAGCTCGCGTGGATCCGGCCTTCGGCCGGCCCCGAGTGCGCGAGTTTCGGGCAGGACCTGGTCTGGGGCGTTCGAGATCTGGGCAGGACCTGGTCCGGGCCGCTCGAGCTTTGAGGAGGCACGCGCCGTGGGAAGCTCTGGCGAAGGCGCCTCGCGCCGATGGCGATGGGCCGGGTACGGCGCGTTGCTCCTCTTCGGCGCTGGGCTGGTCTATCTCGCGGCGCCGAGACTCTCCACCGAAGACGTCGCGCGCGTCCGAATCATGCACGTCTGCGGGCACGTCTACGAGAGCTGCCATGCATCGCCCACACGGTCCTGTCTGTCCCGAGCTTGCGCGCACATCCCGTCCGACTCCGAGGGCGCCTCGTGCCAACCCGGCGAGGATGGCTTGGTGGCGCTGAGCTACGGAGGGCGCGAGATCGTGGTGCAGGTCGATCGGATCGCGTCTCTGGAGAGCTGCGCGACGCTCGCCCTCGGCTCGCGTGAGGACGGGGCGCGAGATGAGTAGCGCTTCCTTCCGCCGAGCCGCTCATGCCGGCGTCCGCTTCGGAGGGGCCGCGTGACGAGCGCCGAACGCTCGGATTACCTTGAACGCAGCCTCGCGGTGCTCTCCGGAGCCGCGGCGCCGGCGACGCTCCTCTTGCAACCCTACCGTTCGCGCGATCTGCAGAGGCTGCTCGCGATGCTGGAGCACGAGCTGTTCCCGCTCGATCCCTCCGCGCGTCGCGAGCTGACGTCCGGGCTCGACCCGCGCGAGCTGAGGCTCCACGTGCGCTGGCTCCTCTGGTGCATGACGCTCGAGCCGCTCCCGCACGGCCCGCTCGGCTGGCTCGTCGACTGGGCCATCTCCGTCGCGCGCTGCGACCCTCGTCCCCCCGCGCCCCCCAGCCCCCGCGCTCCCTTCTACCCCTTCGCAAACCGCGACGCGTTTCTGCGACACGCGCGTCTGCACGCGGCGGAGCTGGCGTGCAGGCTCGAGGTGGCGGGGCTCCCCGCGCTCCGGGCGCTGTGCAGCGTCGAGGGCATGCTCGACCCATGACCGATCTCGACATCCTGGTGGGGCTCCTCTGCTGGCAGTGCATTCCGGGCGTCGGGACGTGTTTCACCGCGGAGCTCGGGACGCCGCGGTTCAGACCCCGTGACCGCTACGGGACGTGTCATCGATGCGTCGAGCTGGAGGGCAGCGTCGGATTCTGGGCGTACCTCTGCGCCTGGAAGCTGATGCGGGACGGCGCGGTCGTCGGCTGCGGGGACGACCCTCACGACGTCATGGCCGACCGGCTCGTGCTGCTGCAGGGGAGCCGCGTCCGACGGCTCTCGTACGCCGCGCCCGCCTGGCGCCTGGAGCTCGACTCGGGATATGCGGTGGAGATGACCGAGGGGTGCGCGACCGCCCCAGACGCGGTGGCTCACGTCAGGCTCGGCGATGTTCGCTGGTGCTCGCTGATGCCCGACGGACGGGTGGAGGTCGGGGCATGAGCCTCTTCACGGAGACCTTCGCGACCGCGCGCGTCTTCTTCCCGGAGTGGTCGGGCGCGCCGGTGCTCGGCGCCGACGCCCTGGCTCGTGGGTGGACCGAGGGCCACACCCTGCGGGGTCACGCCGCGAGCCTGCGGAGCCAGGGGCATATCGAGTCGCTCTCGCTCGAAGATCATCTGACGTGGCTCGTCGACGAGGTGCGCCCGCGCCTCCCGGAGTTCGTCGGCCCGGTGCGGCTCGACTTCTTCTGCTTCTGGGTCTCCGCGCGGGGCCACGGCGGTCCGCATCTCTCGGCTGCGCTGCTGGCGCGTGTGGCCGAGCTCGGGGCGTCGCTGTCGTTCGACGTCTACTTCGAGGACGAGCCGGAGCGCGCCTGGAGTGCTCAGCTCTCCGGCGAGCCGCCCGCGGTGGGCGGCACCCGAGCGGCCCAGGCGGCGATCGAGCGCCTGCTCGGACCGCAGCTGATCGACGACGCGGTGACCGAGTACCTCTCGCACGGCGAGTGGAGCGAGCTCGCCCGCAGCGTGCTCCGGCTGCTTCGCTCACCGACCGCGCGGCGCGTCTGCCTCGAGACGATCGAGGGGGGCGAGCCGGATCGGCGCCGCGGCGCGACGGAGCTGCTCCGCGCGATCTGCACGCCGGAGAGCGTCGAGCTCCTGCGTCCGCTGTTGGCCGACGCCGACCCCGAGGTCGCGATGTGGGCGGCGAAGGGGATCGACGATCTGGCCTGGGAGCTCCCGGAGGCGGAGCTGGAGCGCTGGATCCAGGAGCTGGAGCGCTCCGCGGTGAGCGAGGTCCGCGCCGTCGCCGCCGAGCTGCGCGAGCGCTTCGATCAACCCGCCAGCGGGTCGCGATAGACGTCCGCGACCGAGATCACGCACCCGAGGCTCTCGAGCGTGACGTCCTCGTCGTGCTCGAAGCTCGCGTGCGTCCAGCCGCCCGGGCCCGGACGCCACAGCTCCACGCGGCGTGCGTCGTGGGCGACGAGGAGCACCTCTCGCACCGACGGGATGCGGCGATAGTGGTCGAGCTTCTCGCCGCGGTCGTAGTCTTCGGTGGATGGGCTGAGCACTTCGACGAGCACCGTCGGGTTGATCGCGGTGTGTCCTCTCGGGTCCTCGGGGTCGGCCTCGAAGCGGTCGCAGATCACCGACGCGTCGGGGTAGGTGCCGAGCCCGGTCTCGACGACGCGGACGCGCAGGTCGGCGGTGTACACGCGGCAGCGGCGACCTTCGAGGGCGTTGCCGAGGAGCCGGATCACGTTCGCTGCTACCGCGGCGTGATCCGGGCTGCCCCCGGCCATCGCGTAGACGACGCCGTCGAGGTACTCGTGGCGGATCGAGCTGGTCTCCTCGAGCTCTACGTACTCGGGAAAGGTGAATCGACTGCGGGCGAGCTGTCCCACGCCGGAACTCTAGCAGCGCGCGGCGAATATGCGCGTGATGGATCGGCGAGCGCGACGTCGCGTCCAGCGCGGCGGGCCGACGACGAAATACTTCAGCCTATCGGAGGAGCGACTGGTGCGCTGGGCGCGGCGTCCCGCCGAGGAGGCGCGCGCAGTCATTTTCGCCGCGCGCTGCTAGCATCGCATCCGAGCCGCTACTCGGCTGCGTCGGCGAGCTGGAGCGGGTCTCCGGGGCGGCGCAGGGTCGGGTAGTCGACGTAGCCCTCCGCGCCGCCGCCGTAGTAGGTGTCCGGGTCGGCGTCGTTGTACGGGCCGCCGGCTTCGATGCGCTCGACGAGGTCGGGGTTGGCGAGGAAGAGGCGGCCGAAGGTGATGGCGTCGGCGCGCCCTTCGTCGATCCACCGCTCGGCCTCCTCGGGGGAGAAGTCGCCGTTCGCGACGAAGACGCCGCCGAAGGCTTCGCGCATGCGGTCGAGGATGGCGCCGCCGCGGTCCTTGCCGTCGCCGTCGCCGGTGTGGTCGTTCGGGCGCACGACGTGGAGGTAGGCGAGGCCTCGGCCGCTCAGCGCCTCGGCGGCGGCGGTGTAGAGGCCCTCGGGGTCCTCGTCGTAGCTGCCGCCCGGCCCGCCGGTGGGGGAGAGTCGCACGCCGACGCGGCCGGCGGGGAGCTCCTCGAGCACGGCCTCGGTGGCCTCGCGCAAGAGGCGCAGGCGGTTGTCGACCGAGCCGCCGTAGGCGTCGTCTCGCTGGTTGACCGAGCTGCGGAGGAACTGGTCGATGAGGTAGCCGTTCGCGGCGTGCAGCTCGACGCCGTCGAAGCCGGCCCGGGCGGCGCAGCGCGCGGCGTGGCGGTAGTCGTCGAGCAGGCGCGGGATCTCCTCGGTCTTCAGCGGCCGCGCCTCGGGGTGCGGGACCTGCGGGCCGTCGTCGAGGAGGTCGCCGACGAACGCCTCGCCTTCGGGCGTCCACGCGCTGGCCGAGACCGGCGCGCCGCCGTCGGGCTGGAAGACGGAGTGCGAGATCGCGCCCACGTGCCAGAGCTGGCAGAAGATGCGGCCGCCCGCGTCGTGGACCGCGCGGGTCACCAGGCGCCAGCTCTCGACCTGCGCGTCGGTGAAGATGCCCGGGGTGTAGGCGTAGCCCTGACCTTCCTGGCTGATCTGGGTGGCCTCGCTGATGACGAGGCCCGCCCCCGCGCGCTGCGCGTAGTACAGCGCGTGGAGCGGGGTCTGGCGGTTGTCGCCGGTGGTCGAGCGCGCGCGGGTCAGCGGCGCCATCCAGGCGCGGCGCGAGAGCTCGAGGTCGCCGACGCATAGAGAGGTCAGCAGCTTCATGCTCACTTCTCCTCGTGCACGGTGATGGCCTTGATGTTCACGAACTCGAGGAAGCCGTACTCGTCGTGCTCGCGCCCGTAGCCGCTGTCCTTCACGCCGCCGAAGGGGACGTTGACCTTGGCGTTGCTGTAGCCGTTGATGTTGACCATGCCGGTGTCGAGGCGGTGCTTCGCGATGCGGATCGCGCGGTCCTCGTCGGCGCAGAAGATGCCGCCGCCGAGGCCGAACCGGGAGCTGTTGGCGACCTTCACGGCCTCGTCTTCGTCCGCGACCGGGATGAAGCTGGCCACCGGGCCGAAGAGCTCCTCGTCGTAGGCCGGCATGCCGGGCTCGAGGCGCTCGAGGATGGTCGGCGCGTAGAAGTAGCCGGTGCGGTCGGGGGCCTCACCGCCGATGACGGCCTTCGCCCCCGCGTCGATCGAGCCCTTCACCTGATCGACCAGCTTGTCGAGCAGGTCCTGGCGCGCCATCGGGCCGAGATCGGTGTCCTCGTCCATCGGGTCGCCGAGGCTCAGCTCCTCCACGCGCGCACGGAAAGCGTCGCGGAAGTCGTCGTAGACGCCGCGCTGCACGATGAAGCGCTTGGCCGCGGTGCAGACCTGGCCGTTGTTGTGGAAGCGGCCGAAGACGCAGGCCTCGACGGCGCGCTCGATGTCGGCGTCGTCGAAGACGAGATAGGCGTCGCTGCCGCCGAGCTCGAGCATGGACTTCTTGCGGCGCTTGGCCGCCTCGGTGGCCACGATGGCGCCGGTCTTCGCGCTGCCGGTGAAGGTGACGCCGCGCACGCTGTCGTGGTCGTAGACCACGCTCAGGTCGTCCTCGTCGTCGGCGTAGATCGCGTCGAAGATGCCCTCCGGCACGCCCGCCTCCTGGAAGAGCTCCACCAGGCGCTTGGCCGAGCCCCAGACGTTGGGCGCGTGGCTGAGCATCATCGCGTTGCCGGACACGAGGAGCGGCGCGGCGTTGCGGATCACCTGGTAGAGCGGGAAGTTCCACGGCTGGACCGAGAAGATCGTGCCGATGGGCTGGAAGGTGACGAGCGCCCGGCCCTGGTCCACGTCGCGCGACTGGTCGCGGAGGATGCGCGGGCCCTCCTCGGCGCTGTACCGACAGATGTCGATGACCAGGTCCACCTCGGCCTGGGCGTGCCCGATGAGCTTGCCCATCTCGGTGACCATGAGCTTCGCCAGCGAGTCGCGGTTCTCCTCGAGCAGCGTCCCGAGCTTCAGGATCGGCTCCGCCCGCTGCTCGGGCTTCTTCGCGCGCCAGTCGCGGAACGCCTTGGCGGTGCGCTCGAGCTTCCGCTGCAGGTCCTCCCGCGAGTCGAGCGCGTGGTCTTCGATGACCTCTTCGGTGTAGGGGTTGATCGTCTTCACTATGTCTCCGTGCGGGGGTTCGGAGGCTCGTCGACTGCATTCCGCGTTCCTGTCCCTCGACCCGCGGCCCACGGTCGTCCCGACGAGGCGCGCTGCCCCGCGCTCGCAGCCGCGCCCCCACGTGGGATGGCATTCATGGTTGTCATCAGACGCGCCCGGACCGCGCGCGGCCGGACCGGGGTCATCGCTCGCGTGCTAGGCTGCCGCGGTGACGGTCCAGAGGTGCGCGATCGTGGCCGCGCTGTGCCTTTCGGGATGTACGCTGCCCTTCGATCCGCAGCATCTCCCTGCGGACGCAGGGGACGCCGGCGTGGACATGGACGCGGGGCCAGACTGCCCCGAGCCGCCGCGCGTGAGCTCCTGCGCAGGGGAGCCCGACGGCGCGCTCTGCACGCGCGACGCGATGGCCGGGCGCTGTCACGACGAGGAGTGCTGCGTCACCTGCGTCGGCGTGGCCGGGTGCCGGGACGCGCCGTCCGTCGTGGCGTGCGGGGTGGGCGGCGAGGCCTGCGAGGCGTGCGAGGCAGAGGACTGCGTCGCGGGCGTGTGCACCCCGGCGATCGCGGCGACCTGGCTCTCGCTCTCGGTCGACCACTCTTGTGTCATCGGGGCCGACGCGCGAGTCCGATGCTGGGGGCGCGCGCGGCTCCCCGCAGATGCCGATGGGGACCACCTGGGTGGCTCGCCGGTGGACGTCGACGACGCGAGGGTGGGTCCGGTCGCGGGCGAGCTCCGCGCGAGCCGGGTCTACGCGGGCTGGTACTCCGTCTCCCCGAGACCCGAGATGGCGCACTCCTGCGCGATCGACGAGGAGGGAGACGCGTGGTGCTGGGGAAAGAACGACGAGGGCCAGCTGGGGGTGACGCCGCCCGCGCTCGGGCTCGACGCGCCCGGACGCGTGGACATCCCCGTCCAGGTGGCGGAGATGGCGCTCGGCAACCGGGTCACGTTCGCCGTCTCCGCCGATCGCGAGGCCGTGTGGGGTTGGGGCCAGGGGCTCTCGGGGCGCGCGCCCCTCGCGCTCGACCGCGCGACGCCGCCCTTCTCCAGCTTGACCGCGGACCGCACCGCGGCGTGCGTGATCGACGGCCTGCGGACCGTCTGGTGCTGGGGGGCCGGGCCGACGGGACCCGAGCCGGACGAGGAGCCTCAGCGACTCCCCGGGCTGGACTCCGCGGTGAGCGTGCGCGTCGCCAGGGCCCACGCCTGCGCGCTCTCCGGCGCCGGGCGGGTGTGGTGCTGGGGGGAGGCGGGGCTCGCCGCGCTGGGGCCGCGCGCGACGGACGGGCCGGCGAGACCGGCGCCGCTCGAGATGCCCGGGACGTGGCTCGAGGTGGCGCTCGGCGACGCGCACACCTGCGCCGTGCGCGAGGAGCCGACCTGCCCGCGGTCGACGACCGTGCACTGCTGGGGGGAGGCCGACTTCGGGCAGCTCACGGGCGAGGTGACCGCCGCGAGCGTCGAGCCGGTCGAGGTCCCCCTCGAGGGCGGTCAGCGCTGGCATGGGCTCGCGTGCGGCGGGAGGCGCTGCTGCGTGATGGATGCGCTCGGGCGCCCTCACTGCTGGGGCGGCCAGGACCACGGGGAGCTCTTCGGGGGAGGCCGCACGCGCGCGCCCTTCGTGGTCGGCCTCGATCCCTGAGCGCCGTCAGCGCGGGCGCGCGAACCCCGGGCACGTGACGGCGTCGGCGCAGGTGGGCGCGCCGGCCTCGTCGAGGACCACGCCGCACTCGGCGCGGGCCTCGCGCTGGCAGTCGGCGCAGCGCGGGTCGTCCGGGTCGGCGCAGGCTCCGCAGGCGACCCAGGCGCGCAGCGCGCAGAGGCGCTGGTCGCTCAGAGGCGCGCCGCCGAGCGGCATCAGGCTCCCGCAGGGCAGGTCGTCGGGGGTGACCTTGCGAACGAGCAGCGAGGCGTCCGGGTCGCCCGGTGCGATCATCGCGGCGCCGCGCGCCTGATCCACGCAGAGCTCGCCCTGCGCGCCGCCCTCGAGGAGCCGCGCGTGGAGCGCCGAGCGCGCGGGCTCGTCCGCGAACGAGAGGTCGAGCCCCGCCTCCGGGTCGTCGGCGTCGTGGCAGCGGGAGAAGGCGCAGCTCGGCGCGAGGATCTCGGTCGCGATCGCGGGCCAGGTCGGGTCCACGCAGCCGCGCTCGCACGCGGGCACGGTGAAGCCGGCCGCGTTCTCTCCTTCGCTCGGCGCCACGGTGCGCTCGACCACCGGGCTGCCGCAGGCGAGCCAGTTGCGGAGCAGCTCGCGGCCCTCGTCGCTCGAGACCGACGGCAGCGGCGTGAAGGTGCGGCCGTCGGCGCCGACGCGGTCGTAGGTTCGCACCGACGCGAGCACGCTCTCCCCCACCGCTCCGGCGGGCGGCATGGCGCCGATCGCGACCTGCTCGAGGATGCGCGCGCGGTGCCGGTGGACCTGCAGCTGCTCGCGAGACAGGCGCGCCGACTCCTCGGCCGCGAGGTCGCCCGAGGTCGAGGCGACCGTGAGGTCGAACTCGAGCCCGACCGGCGCCCCGAAGCGGCGCTCTGCCGGGAGCCCGCCGGCGTGGCAGAAGCTCCCGCCGCCGCAGCTCTGGTTGACGAGCGCCTGCCCGGCGAACGCTGGCACGCCGTCGGCGGTGTAGACGATCTCGAGCGCGGCCCGCGGGTCGCAGTCCCCGACGTCTTCGGCGGCGCAGCCGAGCAGGAGCAGGCAGAGCGTGATGGCCCGCATCAGCCCATCCACAGGTGAGGGAGCATCTCGCGGTGCGCGTCGGCGTAGCGGTCCCAGCCGCCGCCCTTCGCGTAGCGATGCCCGAGCTTCTGGTGGTCGCCGAACCCCGGCCCGTCGCCGAGCTCCCACTCGTGATGCGACAGCCCCATCGCCGCCATCGCGGTGGTGAGCAGCATGCTGTACGGCCGGCCGAGTCGCGTGCCTCCGGTGGTCCAGGTGACGCCCTCCTCCGAGCGGTAGTCGAGGGCCACGCCGGTGCGGATGTGCCCGCACGCGCTCCCGGCCAGCAGCATCGGCATGTCGAGCTGGCCGTGCGATCCGCCGTCCCCGAGCTCGTTGCCCCAGAGGACGAGCGAGTTGTCGAGCAGCGTGTTGCCGTCCGGCTCGACGAGGGCGTCCATCTTGCTCAGCAGCTCGGCCACCCGGGTCGCGATGAAGGCGTTGTGGGAGGCGGAGGTGCGCTCGGCGTCGGGCCCGCGAAGGTGCGAGTTGGAGTGGAAGCCCGCCTCCTCTCCGTCGGCCCGCACGTGCTTGATGAAGAGGGTGCCGACGCGGGTGATCCCGCAGGCGAGCGCCGCGACCAACAGATCGATGTGGTTGGTGTACATCGCCTCCGCGTCCTCGACGTACGTCACGTCGGGACCGGTGCAGGTGATGCTTCCGGCGGCGGAGAGCCGGGTCTGCAGGTCGCGGAGGTGGTCGGCGTAGTTCGAGAGGCGCTCCCGGTCCTGGCTGCCGAGGCGCGGGTTCGTGCGAAGACGATCGAGGTCGTCCTTCACGCGATCGATCACGAGCTGCCGGCGGGCGTTCGGGTCGGGGCCGTCCGACGGCTCGCTGCCGGCGAAGACCTGGCGGAACACGACCTCGGCGTCGGACTGGACGGGCAGCCGGGTGGTCACGCCGTCCTCGGTCCACCACGAGAAGCTCTCGCCGGCCCGCAGCTCGCCGTCGTAGCGGCGGAGCATCGGCGAGAGCCGCATCGCGCCGAGCACCGGCGGCGTCGTGTAGAACGACGGTGCGTGCTCGAGCACCGCGTCCACCGAGTACGGGAAGAAGGGCGCGGACCCGCGCTCCATGCCGCCCTCGGTGTGGGTGGACGCGGTGAGCGGGAAGCAGCGGTTGTGCCCCGTCTCCGTGAGCCCGTCGAGGCCGCGCAGGAGCGTGATCTTGTCGCGCAGGCCGTCGAACTGGGAGCCGATGACGTTCGAGATCGGTCCCTCGATGTCGGTCAGCGACCTGGACAGCGTGTTCGGCGCGACCCTCGACGCGCCCGTCATGTCGGGGTGCCAGTTGGCCTCGAACTGCCCGTTGAGGCTGAAGACGCCGACGAAGCGCCGCGAGGTCGAGGCGTCCGCGGCGACCCGCGAGCCCAGCAGCGAGGGGAGGAACGGGATGGCCAGGGCGAAGCCGCCGGCGCCGCGCAGGAAGGCGCGTCGGGCGAGGCGGCGCTCGGGACGGTCGGTCACTTCTCAATCCTCCAGGCGACGGGTGAAGAGGGCGTCGTTGGCCACGTTCACGACGAACGCGTCGAGCAGGCTGGCGCCGTCGTCGAGCATCGCGCGCGTGACGCGCCGGTTCAGGCAGTGATCCGCCGCGCTGGCAGGGCGGCGGATCCGGGTGTGCTCGAAGACGCGCTCGGCGAAGCAGGCGTGGCCGACCTCGCTGTTCGCGATGGCGTGGGCGAGCGCCGCGCCCGAGTCGACCGAGACGGTGGCGCCGTCGAGCTCCAGCTCCACCGCGGTGTCGAGCGGGTGCTCGGCGACCACCTCTCCGTCCACGAAGACGCGCTCGAGCGCGCGGTGGCGGCCGAGCGCGTCGAAGTCCTCGAGCGCGAAGGCCAGCGGGTTGATGCGCGAGTGACAGGTCGAGCAGGGCTGCTCGCCGGTCAGCGTCTCGATCTGCGCGCGCGCCGGCTGCGTCCTCAGCTCCCCCACCTCGTCGAGCCGCGAGTTGACGATGTCGGTGGGCGGGGCCGCGAGCTCACCGCAGAGGACCTGCCGCAGCATGAAGACGCCGCGCATGATGGGCGCGGTGGAGTGCGCTTCGCCGAGCAGCACGCCCGGACGGAGCAGCAGACCGGGGCGCTCCGGGCCGGCGAGCGGCGCGGGGAGGCCCGGCCGCCAGGGCTCGACGCCGTAGATTCCGGCCACCTGCGCGTCCTCGGGGTAGGCGGCGGTCGAGGACATGAGCGTCCGGTAGTCCGCGCCCTCTTCCCACACCATCTGGTCGACGTAGGTGAGCGTCTCGGCGAGCATCGCGTCCCGCAGCCCCGCGGCCATCAGGCCGTCGAGGAGCGCCGGGTCCTCTGGGACGCCGGACGTCTCGTCCAGCGCGAGCCACGCCTCGAAGAAGCCGCGCACGGTCTTGCGCGCCTCCGGGGTCTCCAGCAGCCGCCGCACCTGCGCCTCGACGCCCTCGAGCGTGTCCAGCTCCCCCCGCGCCGCCGCGTCGAGCATCGCGTCGTCGGGCATCGAGCCGGTCAGCATGTAGGAGACGCGGTTGGCGACCGCGTAGGGCGAGAGCCGCAGCGCAGGCGCGCCGGTCGCGTCCTCGGTCTCGTCGCCGTCGACCTCGACGTGGAAGAGCAGCTGGGGCGACGAGAGCCAGCGCATCATCACCCGGGTGAAGCCCTCGGCCGGGTCGGGCGCGTCCCGGTAGAACGCGAGCTGATCGGCGATCTCGTCCTCGCTCAGCGGGCGACGGAACACGCGGCGGCCGAAGCCCTCGATGAACGCGCGCGCGCAGGCGTCGTCGGGGGCGGCGTCGAGGATGCAGCCGTGACCGCGGGAGAGCAGCGCCTCCGGGTGGGCCCGCAGCGCGCTCGCCGCCCGCTCCCCGGTGCTCACCATGGCCTCGACGTGGGCCGCGGTGTGGTTGGGCACGAGCTCGTCCACCGACCCGGCGCCGACCTCGTCGGGCGGGAAGACGCCGAACTCCAGGCTCAGCTCGCCGAACGCCGCCTCGCCGAGCAGATCCCGCAGGGTGTGGGCGAGCTCCCGCCGGGTCAGCCGGCGCAGCGGGGTGGGCGCGGCGCCGGGCGCGTCGCAGCGGAGGGTGTCGACGTCGAGGTCTCCGTCGCGCCAGGGGCGGTCCTCGGAGACGGTCCCGACGCACGCGGTCAGCGCGATCGACAGCAAGAGGGTGGCTCGAGCGGGGCGCATCCCGCGGGCTCACTGCAACCTCCATGCGCGCGGCGCCGGCTGCGGGTGCGAGGGGGCGCGTCTCCTCGACGGAGGGGCGCGGCCATCCGGCTGGTAGGGGATTCCCTACCGCATGCCGTGGCGCTTCATGAGCTCCATCAGATAGGAGCGATCCATGCGCGTGCGCCGGGCGGTCTCGCGAATGTTCCCGTCGCTGCGGTCGAGGTTGTGACGCAGGTAGCGCCGCTCGAAGTCGTCGACCGCCTGCCGCTTGGCGTCGCGGAAGCTCTGGTCCAGCAGGCTCTCGGTCGAGCCCGCGGACGCGCCCAGGCGCGGCGCCTCCCCGAGCGCGAGGGCGCCCAGCACCACGTTCCGGAGCTCGCGCACGTTGCCCGGCCAGGCGTGGCTGCGGAGCCGCTCCAGGGTCTCGGCGTCGAACAGCGTCTCCACCGCCTCGGCGCGCCCGGCCTGGGCGATGAAGTGCTCGATGAGCATCGGGATGTCGCGGGGGCGCTCGCGGAGCGGCGCCACCTCGAGCCGGACGACCGCGAGGCGATAGAAGAGGTCGAGCCGGAAGCTGCCGCGGTTCACCTCGGCGTGCAGATCCCGGTTGGTCGCGGCGATGACGCGCAGATCGAGGGGGATGTCCTCGCGCCCACCGAGCCGCCGGATCCGGTGCCGCTCCAGCACCCCGAGCAGCGTGCTCTGCATGTCGAGCGGCAGCTCGCCCACCTCGTCGAGGAACAGCGTGCCGCCGCTCGAGCGCTCGCACGCGCCGACGTGCTGCCGCTCCGCGCCGGTGAACGCGCCCCGCTCGTGTCCGAACAGCTCGCTGCCGAGCAGGCTCGGGGTGAGGGCCGCGCAGTCGACGGTCACGAAGGGCTGCTCGCGCCGGGCGCCGTGGTCGTGAATCGCCCGCGCGACGAGCTCCTTGCCGGTGCCCGACTCGCCGCTGACGAGCACCGGGACGTCGCTCTCCGCGACCCGCGCGATCCTCGCCATCAGGCGCCTCATCTCCGGGTCGCGGGCCCGCAGGTCGCCGAGCTGCTGCAGGCCGTCGTCGACCATGACGACCTCGCCGTCTTCGAGGCGCAGGCGGGTCCGGCCGAGGCGCAGGGTGGCGCCGGTCTCCACCGCCATCGTCCCGCCGCGGATCTCCGCCGGGCCGGCCTGGGTGCCGTTCGTCGAGCCGTGATCGGTCACCAGGATGCGGTCGTCACGGCGGCCGAGCGTCGCGTGGATGCGCGACACGGTGGAGTCGCTCAAGACGAGGTCGTTGCCCTCGGCGGAGCCGACGGTGAGCGTGCCCTCCTGGCAGGCGACCTCCGCCCCGGCGTCCGGGCCGCCGACGACCACGACCCGGATCCCCTTCACGGGCCTCCCCCGCCCCGACACTCGAACCGTCCGATCCTCCGACATCCCACGGAGGATGGCACGAAGCGCGCGCCTAATCGCCGTAAGGGCTCGCGAGGAACTCGGAGGGCGCCTCGGCCGCGCGCCGGGCGCGGGTGGGTCTGCGAGCGCGAGCGGGTCTCCGGGCGCGCGGCGGATCGGGAGGCGCGGCCTCTTCGGTCGACGCGTCGACGGGCGGCGCGCCGGCGTCTGCCTCCGGCAGCTCGGCCTCGGGCGCGCCGGCGTCGGCATCGGCGTCGGCGGGGATGGGCGACGTCGCGGCGAGCGTCTCCGGCGCGGCCGGGATCTCGGGAGGCTCGCTCGCCATGAAGATCGCCGCCGCGATCCCCGCGATCCCCGCGGCGATCGGCACCGTCAGCCACCAACGGGACCAGCCGCGCGGCGCGGAGACCTCGGCGGAGCGTGCCGGCGCTTCGGCGGCCCGCGAGGCGAGCTCCTTCGCCGCGCGCAGCTCTTCCGCGAAGCGCGTCTCCAGGATCGCGACGAGGCCGGCCGTGTCGCCGTCGGGCGCGGCGGAGGCGATCGTCTCCAGCTCGCTCGCGATCGCCTCCCCGGTGGCCGGTCGGTCCGCGGGGTCCCGCGACAGGCAGCGCGCGACGAGGTCGGCGAGCGCGGGCGGGACGTCGGGGCGCACGTCGTCGAGGCTCGGGATGCGCCGGTGGAGCACGTTCCAGATCGTGCTCGGCTGGTTCTGGTCGCGGAACAGGTGTCGCTGGGTCAGCACCTCGAAGGCGGTCACTCCCAGCGCCCAGAGATCGGCGCGTCGGTCGACGCTCTTCGGCGTCTCGATCTGCTCCGGCGCCATGTGCGAGAGGTGGCCCTTGAGCTCTCCGCTGTGGGTCTGCGCGATCTTGCCGCGCGCGGCCGCGATCCCGAAGTCCACCACCCGCACGTGCCCGTCGAAGGCGATGTGCACGTTCTGCGGGCAGAAGTCGCGGTGCACGATGTCGAGCGGCAGCCCGTCGGGGCCCAGCGCCTCGTGCGCCGCGTGCAGCCCCCGCGCGCAGGCCGCGAGCACCCGGGCCGCGTGCCCCGGGGAGAGCGGGCCGGCGCGCATCAGCTCGGACAGGGTGATCCCCTGCAGCAGCTCCATCACGAGGTAGGGCAGCTCTCCGTGCCGGTCGACCTCGAACACCTGCACGATGTTCGGGTGGTGCAGGCGCGCGGCGATGCGGCACTCGTCGAGGAACATCTGCACGAAGCGCGGCTCCTCGAGCAGCCGCGGCGCGAGGAACTTCAGCGCGACGAGGCGGTTGAGCCCGCCCTCTCCCGAGCGCACCGCCGCGTAGACCACCGCCATCCCTCCGCGGCCGATCTCCTCGACGATGCGGTAGGGCCCGACGGTGGATCCAGGCTGCGGCAGCAAGGTCGCTGCGGTGGACACCATCGCGCCGATGGTAGTGGAGCGAGGTCCGGCGGCAACGCGCCCCCTCACACCCGGCCGCGCGCTATGCTCTCCGCGATGTTCGAGGCCCGCGTGCAGCTGTCGTGTGTTGCTGCTCTCGCGCTCCTGTCCGCCGCGCCCGCGCACGCGCAGGACGAGGAGGCGTCGGCGCGGGCCGCTGCGCAGGTGGAGTTCACCGCCGGCCGCGAGGCGTTCGCGCGCGGGGAGTACGAGGCGGCGCTGATCCGGCTCCGCACCGCGCAGGAGCTCGCGCCCCACGACGTCGTCCGCTTCAACATCGCGCTCTGTCTCGAGCGGCTCGATCGCATCCCCGAGGCGGTGCGCGAGCTGGAGGCGCTGGCGGAGAGCGAGCAGCTCGGGGCGACGGAGCGCGCCCGCGCGAGGGCGAGGCTCGACGTGCTGCGCCGCCGGGTGGGGCGGGTGGTGCTCGAGCCCGCGGGCGCGCAGCTGCGCGTCGAAGGGCGGGCGCCCTGCGAGGGGCCCTGCGAGGCGATCGTGGCGCCCGGGAGCCACCGCGTGTGGGTCCGCGGGCCCGACGGCGAAGAGAGCGAGTCCGTCGTCGAGATCGCCGCCGGCCAGCGCGTCACCGTGACGCCGGTCGAGCGCCCCGAGCCGCCGCCGCCCGAAGCGCACCCTTCTCCCGAGCCGCCGCCCGCGGAGGGCTTCGGTCTGACCCCGCTCGGCGTCGTCGGCGCAGGCATCGGCGCGGCCGGGCTCGCCGCGTCGATCGCCCTGGGCGTGCACGCGACGTCCCTCCACGACGCCTACGTCGCGAGCAGCGGCAGCGAGGGCAACGTCGCCCTCCGCGCGGACGGCCTGCTCTTCCGCGACCTGACCAACGCCGCCATCGGGGTGGCCATCGGAGGCGCCGTCCTGCTCGCGGTGGACCTCATCTGGGCGCTGACGCGATGAAGGAGGCGACGATGAAGGAGTACCGAGGCGAGTGCTTGTGCGGCGCGGTCCGCTACGTCGTGCGCGCCGAGGCGCCGAGCGCGATGTTTCTCTGCCACTGCACGCGCTGTCGCAAGGAGACTGGCACCCTGCACGGCGCCAACGTCTTCTTTCGGGACGGCGAGCTGCGCTACGAGCGCGGCGAGGCCGAGCTCCGCCGCTTCGCGCTCGAGGGGACGCGCAAGAAGCGCGTGTTCTGCGGCACCTGCGGCAGCCCGGTGCCCCGGCAGGATCCGGGCGGGATGATCGTGATGCCGGCCGGCGGGCTCGACGACGACCACGGCCTGCAGCCCACCGCGCACATCTTCTGCGACAGCCGCGCCCCCTGGGCGGACGCGGCCGCGTCGACCGCGCGCCTCCCCGAGGGCCCTCAGCGCGGGTAGGTCGCGGCGGGGAGGGCGCTCGAGACGGGGTGATAGCCGGCCTGCCCGTGCAGCTCGGCGGCCAGCGGGTAGCGCTCCGGGTCGAGGCCGTGGAGGCCGGTCTCGCAGCGCTCCGCCCACTCGCCGGCGACGCCGTGGTGGCTCGCCCACTCCACGCAGGTCTCGAGGTGCGCGCGAGCCTCGTCGTAGCCCGGGCGGTCGCTGCCGTCGTTGACCAGCGCCCGCAGCCACTCGCTCTCCGGCAGGGTCAGCGCGGCGTGGAGCGCGGCCTGGTGTCCGTACATCTCGCCGATGCGCGCCGCCGCGATCACGCTGTGCCGGGGGGAGCCCAGCTCGTAGACGCTCTCCAGCTCGACCCGCGCCAGCAGCAGGCGCCGCCGGGTGCGCACGAGCCAGGGGCTCATCGTGCGCGTCCACCAGCGCTCGGAGTCGGCGATGCGGGTCGCGCGCGGCGGGCGGATGGCGAGGAAGCGCTCCACGCTCGCCTCCGCCCGGGCCAGCCGACCCTCGGCGACGGTGGCGCGGATCCACGCCGGGGGCACCGCGCCGTCCTCGTCGAGCTCACCGCGCGCCCGGGCCCATCGGCGCTCGACCTGTCGCCAGAGCCGCGCCGCGCGCGCGTCGCGCCCGAGCTCGCTGGCCACCCTCGCGCGCATCCCGTCGGCGACGATCGCCAGCCCGGCCGGCGGGTCGGGGAAGAGCGCCTCGAAGCGATCGAGGGCCTCGAGCGCGGCGCGCGCCCGGCCGCCGTCGAGGTGCATCTCGGCCAGCGCGTAGACCAGGCGCATGGCGCGGCGCGGGCGGGCGTAGAGGAAGTGGGCGGTGAACGCGGCGGCGTCCGCGTCGGCTTCGTCGGCGTGACCGAGGGCCCGCCGCAGCTCGAACGCCCGGGAGAGCGCGTGGTCCGCCCGATCGCAGGGACGGGTCGCGTGCAGGACGGCGGTGCGGGAGGCGAGGCAGGCGGTCGCGTAGGCCTCGTAGGCGGCGGCCGCGGACGCGTAGTCGGTGGTCGCGTCGAGGGCCTCGGCCCGCTGGTAGGCCGCCCCGAGGTCGTCGTCCTGGGCGGCGGCGGGGGCGGAAAAGAGGAGGAACATCGAGAGGATGGACGCGCGCTTCATGGGGACCTCGGCGGGATCGGGCTGGCGGCGCGCGCACCCGGGCACCGATGCGCGCATCGGTTGCGACGTCCGGGCAGCGCGAAGGTTTGGGTTTTTTCTCGTCGGTCGACGGACGATTCCCGCCGCACCTCCTCACACCCGGTCACGCCCGCCCGTGCGAAGCTGGCGCATGGCTCGCCTGCTCATCTACGCGCTGCTCACCCTCCTGCTCGCCGCCTGCGACGGTGGCCCGGCGCGCTGCGTGCCCGGCGAGACCCGCGCCTGCCTCTGCCCGCCCAGCCGCGACGGCGTGCAGGTCTGCGAAGCGAGCGGGGAGGCCTACTCGGCGTGCGCGTGCGGCGAGCCGGTCGACGCCGGTCGGGCCGACGCCGCGAGCCCGGTCGACGCGTCGAGCCCGGACGCCGGCGCCGACGCCACGACGCCGATGGGCTGCCCGGCCGAGCGCCCGTGGGAGTGCCTGCTCGAGAACATGATGGGCTTCGCCGCGGCGGCCGGCACCACCGGCGGCGCCGGCGCGACCGGCGACCAGCTCATCACCGTGACCAACGCCGACGCGTCTGGCCCGGGCAGCCTGCCGCACGCCCTGCGCGAGCTCGCCACCGACGCCCCGACCTGGATCCGCTTCGACCTCGGCGACGCCCCGGTGAACATCGACATGGGCACGTCCATCGTCACCGTGCCGCCCAACACGACGATCGACGGGCGCGGGGCCAACGTCACGCTCGACCACGTGCGCCTCTCGCTCTCGGCCAACAACGTCCTGCACGGCCTCCGCTTCGGCGTCTACACGGTACAGGACTACGTGCTCATCACCGAGGGCGACGACCGCATCTGGATCGACCACTGCACCTTCCTCGGGCCCACCGAGGGCAACGACGCGGTGAACATCAGCACCGGCGCGCCCAGCGGCGAGGCGCCCGACGGGATCACCCTGAGCTGGTGTCACTTCGAGGGGCAGGACGTCGACAAGGGCATGAACATCGGCTGGGACGACAGCCACGTCGCCGACCGCGCGACCACGGTGACCCTCGCCTACAACTACTACGACGGCATCGTCTCCCGCGCGCCGCTGCTCCGGCACGCTCGCGTGCACTCCTACAACAACCTCCACCGCCAGTGGCGCGGGGTCACCGGCGCGGTCGGCCTCGGCACCGGCGCCCGCTACGTCTCCGAGCGCAACCTCTACGACTCCGACGGCACCGGCCTCGGCCCCGCCGCCGACCTCGCGCTGCGCAACGCCGACGGCGACGCGGAGTTCAGCTCGATCGAGGACGAGCTCGAGGCGGGATCGGTGCGCTGCCGGATCGACGCCGCCGCCGGCCCCGGCTTCGACGTCGCCGCCGCCTACGCCGAGTACCCCGAGCCCGCGCGCGTCACGCCGGCGCCGGCCGACGCCGCCCTCCGCGCGCGCCTCGAGGCCGACGTCGGCCAGCACGCCGACCCGCGCTGGTGATGTGCGATGATCGCCGCGCGATGACGCTGACCCGAGACGAGCAGATCCTCCTCGCCGCGCTCGCGCGCCTGGTGATGATCGCCGACCGCGAGCTGTCCGACGCGGAGGCGCGCCACGCCGCCGATCTGGGCCGGCGCCTGGAGCTGGCCCCGAGCGAGTGGGAGGCGGTCTGGGACGAGGCCACCCGCGCCCTCCCCAGCGCCGACGCCACCCTCGCCGCCGCCGAGCGCGTCGACCGCGTCGAGGCCCGCGAGGCGATCTACGAGCTCATCTACCGCCTCGCCGAGGAGGCGACGATCGTCGACGAGGAGTGGGACCTCCTCGAGGCCCTGGACGCGCGCTGGCGCTGAGATCGCCGACGCTCAGCGGCAGAAGAGCACCACGCCGGCATGCCCGCCTCCGCCCGACACGACCGTGTAGCCGGCGGGGACGGTGAAGCTGCGGGCTGGGGTAGGCGGTGCGACGACTCCATCGTTGTCGATGTCGACGGCCTCCTGCGCGCCGAAGAAGCAGAAAGTGTAGCCGCGGCGCGGCTGCGCGCTGACGGGAGGGGCGCCGAACAGGTAGGCGCCGAGCGCGACGCTCGCGAGGGTGAGCGCGCTCCCACAGAGGGCGCCGATCCAGGTGCTCTTCATCGGAATCTCCTTTGCGCGGAGAGTCGCACGGCTGGTCCCTCGGGCCAACTCACGCGTCGTGGTCCAGTCGGGCCGCGAAGTCGAGGAAGGCGCGGACCTTGGCCGAGAGGTGGCGGCGGGCGGGGTAGACGGCGTAGACGGTCGCCGGCTCGGCGGTCCACGGGGCGAGGCAGGGGACGAGATCGCCGCGCGCGAGATCGTCGGCGACTACGAACTCGGCCACGAGGGTGAGGCCCACGCCGGCGAGCAGGGCGCCGCGCATCGCGAGGCTGCTGTCGACGTCGAGCGGTCCGTCCACCTCCACCGTCTCGCGCCGGCCGTCCGGGTGCGCGAAGGTCCACGCCTCGGCGTCGCGGACGCGCGTGTAGCGGAGGCACGGGTGGTCGGCGAGCTCCGCCGGCGAGGTCGGCGCGCGGCGCGCGAGGTAGTCGGGCGAGGCCACCAGCATCCGCGGCGAGACGGTGAGGCGGCGCGCGATCAGGCTCGAGTCGGGCAGCGCGACGGCCACCCGGATGGCGACGTCGATCCGCTCCTCCACCACGTCGACGAAGCGGTCGGTGAGCACGAGCTCGACCTTCACCTCGGGGTTCGCCACGAGGAACGAGGGGAGGGCGGGCGAGAGCCGGGCCAGCCCGTAGGACACCGGCGCCGTGACCCGCAGCGCGCCGCGCGGCGCGTCCTGTCCCTCCCGCAGCTCGCGCTCGAGCGCGTCGAGCTCGTCGAGCAGGGACGCCGCCCGCTCGAGGTACGCGCTCCCCTCCGGGGTGAGCCCGAGGCTGCGCGTGGTGCGGTGGAGGAGGCGGGTGTCGAGCGCTGCCTCGAGCGCGGCGACGTGCTTGCTCACCGCCGCCTTGGAGAGCCGCAGCTTGCGCGCCGCCCCCGCGAACGCCCCCTCTTCCACCACCGCCCGGAACACCCGCATCGACGTCAGTCGGTCCATGCCGATCGTTTACGCTCGGTGAACGCTGCGGTCACGCTGAGACGTATTATCAACGCACCTTCGCCAAACCATGGTTGGGGCATGACGAATCCACGCACCCCCGACCATCCCATCGACCCCATCTTCGTGCAGCGCTGGTCGCCCCGCGCCTTCGAGCCGGCCGCGATGCCGGAGCGCGACCTGCTGCGGGCGCTCGAGGCCGCGCGCTGGGCGCCCTCCGCCTACAACGTGCAGCCCTGGCGCTTCCTCTACGCGCTGCGCGGCGACGCTCACTGGGACGCGTGGCTGGAGCTCCTCGCGGCCGGCAACCGCGAGTGGGCGCGAAACGCCTCGGCCTTGGTGTTCGTCGTGTCGGACACGCTGCTCCGCTACCAGGGCGAGGAGACCCCGTCGCGCAGCCACAGCTTCGACACCGGCGCGGCGTGGGCGCAGCTCGCGTTGCAGGCCGCGAAGCTCGGCTATCACGCGCACGGCATCGGCGGCCTCGACTACGAGCGAGCGCGCGAGGTGCTCGGGGTGCCGGAGGGCTACGCGGTGGAGATGGCGGCGGCGATCGGGCGGCGGGCGAGCCCGGACACGCTCCCCGAGGCGCTCCGCGAGCGCGAGCACCCGAGCGCTCGGCGCCCGACCACCGAGAGCGCCTTCCGTGGAGGGTTCCCCCGATGACGCCGGAGGAGCTCGACGCCTACCTCGAGCGAGTCGGCCACCGCGGCTGGCGCGCGCCGACGAAGGCCACGCTCGACGCGCTGATGCTCGCCCACACCACGGCCATCCCGTTCGAGAACCTCGACGTGCTCGCGGGCCGACCCATCTCGCTCGCGCCCGAGGCGGTGTTCGACAAGCTCGTGCGTCGGCGCCGCGGCGGCTACTGCTTCGAGCAGAACGGCCTGTTCGCCCGCGTGCTCGAGGCCCTCGGCTACCGCGTCCGCCCCCTCGCCGCGCGCGCCAGGGTCGGGAGAGCGCGGAGCGAGCTCCCGCCGCGCACCCATCTCTGCCTCGAGGTCACGATCGGCGACCGCCGGCATCTGGTGGACGTCGGCGTCGGTGGGCTCTCGCTCACCGCCGCGCTCTCCTTCGACGACGGCGCGGTGCAGCAGACGCCGCACGAGCCGCGGCGCCTCGTTCATGAGAGTGGGGGGTGGTGGCACCAGGCGTGGCTCGGCGATCGCTGGACCGACGTCGCGGAGCTGACCGGTGAGCCGATGCCGCCCATCGACCAGGAGATCGGCAGCTGGTGGACGAGCGCGCACCCGGGCTCGCCCTTCCGCGCCGAGCTCATGGTGGCTCGCGCGCTCGACCGCGGCGGTCGGCTCACCCTGCGCGGCGACGTGCTGACGCTGCGGGCCGAGGGCTTCGTCGAGCGCGCCACCGTGCCCCACGAGGCCCTGCCCGCCGTGCTCGAGGCGCGCTTCGGCCTCGTTCAATCGAAGGTGCACACGAGGCGCGCGACCAGCGGCCGGCTGCGGGAGCCATCGGTGGTGCCGACCGCGACGTAGAGCGCGCCGGGCGTCTCGAGCACGCTGCCGCTCGGGCCGACGGCGCGACCGACCTCGGGGCGGATCTCGATCCGCCCGTGCTCGGCGTCGAGCGAAGGCCCGAAGTCGTCCATGTGGAGCGCGCCGTCCGCCGTGTGCCCGACGAGCAGCCTCCCGGCGAGCGCGCCGACGAAGAAGGGCCGCGCGTCTCGCGGCGGGTAGACGAAGCGCTCGAGCAGCTCGAGGGAGTCCTCGTCGACGACCTGGAGCACCAGCGCGTCGCCGTGGTGCACGACGACCAGCCGATCGCCGACGCGGGCCGGCACTGCCACCTCGTCGCCGTCTTCGCCCAGCATCCGCTCCGGCCCGAACGCGCCCGCCTCGTCGACCGCGCTGACGAAGGCTTCCCGCACCCCGCGCGTGGTCTCCCGCGGATACGTGAGGACGAACGAGCGGCCGTCCCGCCGCGCGATCGCGCCGTGCCCCGACCCGTAGCGGCCGGTCGTCACGGTGGTCGGCGAGTGCGCGAGCTCCCCCGAGGGCGTGACGCGCGCGACCACGAGCGCGTTGTCCTCTCGCATGTCGAACGTCAGCCAGAAGAGTGAGCCCCGCGCCGCGCGCAGCACGGAGGGGTGGCGCAGCGGCACCATCGCGCGCGGCCCTCGCGGTGCGCCGTCGGCGTCGACCGGCTGGAGCACGCTCGCTGCGTCTCCCGCCAGCCCCCACGCGACGAACAGCGCGCCATCGAGCGACACCGGCTCGGCCCAGGTGAACGAGTCGGTCGCCACCGTCCCGCCCGACACCGGGTTCAGCGCCGCGTCGAGCCGCTCGAAGCGCACCCGCGTCGGCGACCCATCGCGCGTCACGTGCACGACCCCCACGTGTCCGCCCGGCAGCGCCACCAGCCGCGGCGTCACGCTCGACTCGGCCTCGATCAGCCGCGTCTCCGCCAGCCGCACCCCCGTGCACCCCTCCACGCGCGCGTCCGGCGGCGGCCCCGCGTCGAGCCGAGCCCCGGAGTCCCGGCGCGCGCCCGCGTCGACCGGCGCTTCTCGGCCATGGGAGAGGTAGCACCCCGAGAGGAGCGTCGCGGCGAGGACGAAGCGAAGCATGCGGAGCACGGTAGCAGCGCGCGGGCTTCACGGAGCTACGCCGTACTCGTCGTCCCACCACTCCGAGGGAGTCGGCTGCGTCAGCTTCGTCAGCATCTGCTCGAGGCGGTGGGGGAGCACCGCGTCGATCGTGAGCTCGAGCACCTCGGAGGCCGCCGACGCGAAGGGCTCGTGCAGCTCGCGCCGTGCCGCTTCGAGCAGCCTCCGGAGGTTCGCGTCGCTCCATGCATCCCGTACCCAGGCGACGCGCGCCGCGTCCAGCGTGACCCCAGCCTCCATCCCGAAGCGGTCCCACATCGCTACCGAGCGCGGGTAGAGGTGACCGGCGGACGCGGGCGTGGCCACGGCATGGATCGTCGCGACCGCCCAGCTCGACACCCCCCCGGCGTCGCAGCCGAGCACGAGCTCCGGGGCGACTCGCTCGGGCGAGAGCGCGACCAGCGTGTTCCGAGCGGTGACGTCACGCCACAGCTCGAGCCCCGACCGCGGATCTCGGACTCGACGACGGCGCGACATCGCCTCGCTCCACGCGGCGAGGAAGAGAGGGACGGCGGAGGCGGCGACACCACCGCCGCTCAACGTGGCGAAGGCGTCGTCGACCGCCTCGTCGAGCGTCGTCGCCTCGTCGCCGGCTGCCCAGACCTCGCAGGTGCGGGTGAGAGCCAGGGCGACGAGGTCGTCTCCCATGACGCGGCCGCGGCGGGCGTCGCGCCAGAAGGAGTAGACCGCGCCGGCGTCGGGCCCGTCGATGAGCGCGCGCGCTCCATCGTCTCCCAGCTCATCGCGCCCCTCGATGTCCGCCCACGGAGGGCGCGGATCGCGAGCCAGCGCTCGCAGGGCATCGATGCGCTCACCGCTCACGCCGACCATCATCGCGCTGATCGGGCGCGCCCGCGAGATCGCTGCCCGGCTTCATCGCAGCGCCACGGCCTCGAGCGAGTCGCCTTCGTCGAAGAAGAGCGAGGCGGCGCCCGGTCGGAGCACGAGGAGCCCGACCACGCGTTCGTGGCGGACCGGACCCTGTCCCCGCGCTGCGAGCCACGCCGCGGCCGCGTCCACCGTGAGCCCGCGGAGCTCGCGCGCGTCGACGGGCCAGTCGGGCTCCTGCAGCTCGACCTGCAAGTAGATCACGCGCTCGTCGAGCACTCCCACCTGGAGGTTGCCGAGCTTCCGCTCGCCCGGTCCCGTGCGGTTGGGAGTCCGCACCCATCGCTCGTCGTGATCACGAGGAAGAGAGAACGAGCTTCCCAGCGTCAGACCGAACACGGCCGCCGACTCGACGAGGGCTGCGATC
Organism: Myxococcota bacterium; assembly: GCA_036149055.1. Taxonomy (GTDB): domain Bacteria; phylum Myxococcota_A; class Polyangia; order Polyangiales; family Sandaracinaceae; genus JAVJQK01. Next base: position 28,546 of record JAYZQJ010000007.1, read on the forward strand.
GTGATCGCCGCCCGAGGATTCTCGGGACCGGAGCGTGTCAGGGCTCACCCGTCTCTCGGAAGTGGTGGAGCTGGCGTAGCTGACTACCACGAGCGCCCGAGTAGAATCGTCCCACGCATCAAGCCGAGAGCCTCGCTTCGGGGGCGTAGCCGCAGGCCGGCGACCAACCCGGGCCCCACCTGGTCGAGCGGTCGACCGAAAAATTCGATCTCGGTCACGGTGAGCTCCGCGCCGTCGGGAGTCACCAGCCGCATTCCGCTCCGAACGGTGCCCGCCAGGACGCGGCCGGCGACCCAGTCGTCCGTCGGGCCAACGAGCCGCTCCACCTGAAAACGCGTCGTGCTCGATGCGTCTCGCGTCATGGCTGGAGGCTCGGACTCATGAGGTCGACCGGTCTCGAAGCAGAGCGGCGCGGTCTCGAGCCCCCGGGACGTTCGAGGCCCGTCTGGCGATGCTCTGTGCGGTGACGATGGACATGTGCGTGCTTCGAACGCCGGCCCGCCCTCTCACCCCTCGCTCGCCGGGCGGTGGAGCCATGCGAGCAACGAGGTCGTCTCGGGGTCCGTGAGAACATGGAACAGACCGGAGGAGGCGCGCCAGCCGTAGCGCGCTCCGGTGGACATCCCCTCGGTCTGCGCGCGGACGATCATGCGCCGGTAGCGCCGGATTCGCCCGGCGAGCGCGTCCCCCTTCGGCGCACCGACGAGCCGGCCGTCCCAGATGCGAACGAGGTCGTCGAGCGAAGCGAGGCCCACATCGAGGTCGTGGTAGTCGCCTCGCGCCAGCGACTCGTGGGCCCTCGCCAGATCGGGGTCCGAGTTCGTCGTCACGCCCACGGCAAGGAGCGCGACGAGCGAATCCACGGACCTCACTTCCCCTCGCGCACGCGAAACGCGCAGCGCACCGGGCACGAGGGAGGATGGGTCACCGGCGCGCGTACACCGCCCAACATGGACATCTTTCGGCCTCTCATGCTGACCCTCGCGGGCTCTTTCCTGGCGCTGTGGCCGCTCTTCGCCGAGTCGCGCTGGGAGTGGAACGGGATCCCGACGGAGATCATGGGCTACCTCTTCGTCGCGGTCGGCTCGATCTGGCTGGTCGGGGCCGTCGTGGGTCGCCTGCGTGGGCGCGCGGCGACGTCGCCGCAGCAGCGCTGATCCGCCGTTCATACGCCCCTTCGACCGGCGAAGGGCATCGCCTCAGCCGCTTTCAGGAGCTCGCGGAGCTCCTTCACCCGCTTCGAATGACCATCACCGCGGCGGCGGGGAGCCGCCTTCAATCGGGCGGTCAGCGCCTTTCTCTGGGCTGCGGTCAGTGGGACGCGTGAGCGGGCGATGGCCATGACTGCCGCCTGGGTGGGCGGAGGGAGCAGCTCGCGCCCCTCGCGCGAGGTGGGTCGATCGAGGTCGTGCTCGCTCAGGACGATCGCGTCGTCGACGCGACCCGCCCTGGCGAGCGCCTCGCAGACCGCGTGCAGAGATGTTGGGGACGGGTCCCCGAAGAGCGCACGAAGCTCGTCCAACGAGTTGTCGGTGAGCTGCCCTGCGGCGCCCCAGAGCGCCGGGCGAAGGTGTGGGGGCAGCAGCTCAGCGCACGCCCCCGGGTCGAGCTCGAACGTCGCGGGGAGGCTCTCGAAGAGGTCGTGCAGGCGCTCGTCGATCCTCGGGCGCGATGACCGCGCGAACGCTCGTAGGATCTGTTCGAGCCAGTCCCGGCGTCCGAAGCGACCGATCAGGACCGCGAGGCCACGGGACAGCGGGACGGGGCGTCGCCAGTCTCCATAGGAACGGGTCGCGTAGTCCTTGGTCAGGATCGCCTTGACGATCGCGTCCGCAACGCAGGCGTCGGTCACATCGGCGACCGCGTCCCAGGGCTCAGCGGGGCCGGTGATGCACCAGCGCTCCTCCTCCGTGTCGTTGGCCTCGACGTACGTGATCAGGAGGCGCTCCGCCTCGCTCCCCCCGGCGCGCTGCCACGCGGCGAGGCGCTCGGCATCGGTCGGCCCGTCTGGGTCGAGCCCGACGGCAAGCGCGTCCAGGTAGCGTTCGAGCGATCCACGCGCGTCAGCCATGACCGCGGTCGCGCGGCGAAGCCGCCGTGTCTGATCGGACTCGACGCGCCACGATGGAGGGGGCGCGGGGCGGGAGGGGGCGATGGACTCGAGCGATGGTGGCGCCTTGCCCGCGTCGACGCGCGCTCGCGCAGCCCGGAGTGGAACGTCGACCTGCGCTGCGATGTCCGCGAAGACGATCGCGCCACGGAGCGCCTCCGCATGGTCGAGCCAGCCCGACTCCGCCGCGTGCTCGCACAGTCGCACCGCGGCATCCGCCAGCAACACGGCGAAGCCGGTCGGTCGGGTGCGATACTGCCCCTGCTGGCCGAGCGACGCCATGGCGGCGACGAGCGGGGCGGCCTGCTTCGGGCAGGCCTCAGCGCTCATCAGCTGCTCCACCATCGCGGCGAGCGCGAACAACTCAGCTCCGCCTCGGTCGGGCCCCGACTCCACTCGCGGGGAGTGCATCACCGCCGCCAGGGCCTCGTCGACGCTGCCATCACCAGCGAGCGCGAGCTCGAGCAGCGCCAGCCCACGGGCTCGCTTGTCGTAGGGCGCGATAGCCTCGCTCAGACGGCGGGCAGCAGCGACGTCGCCAACTGCGATCCTCGCCCGGATCACAGGCAGCAGCGCGGCGTGCCGGTAGACCGACGCCAAGGCCACCGCCAGCTCGGTCCGCCCTGCGCCTGCCACCGACATCAGCCACGCAGTGGCGAGCTCATCGTCGAGAACGCTCTCCGCGTCCACGTTCTCCAGGAGTCGCCCGAGGGCCTCGGCGCCGTCCGGGAACGCGCCGGGCTGCAGCACGCCGACCGCGACGAAGACCACCAGCTGGCGCCCCGCGTCGAGCGTGCTGTCGAGGTCGGCGTCTTGGAAGTCCCCGCCGTCGACAGCGACCCTGAGCGCGCCTCCCGCGCCGTCGCGCGAGTCCGTTCGCCCGAGCCGTTCCAGCGTCGCATCCCAGGCTTCGATGAAGGAGCTCACGCGGACCATCATACGCTGGGTCGAACGAGCGCGGTCGGGCGCGACGCGGGTGCGCACTGCTTCCGGAGCGACGCCGCCGACGAGAACGCCGCTCAGGCGCACTTGAAGAGCACCTGGGCCCGGACGACCCGGCCGTCGTCGTCGTCCAGGAAGATCTGGTCGAGGCCCACGACGTGGCGTCCGATGTATGACGCGACCTGCTGTAGGTACAGCTCGTCGTTGTAGTAGACGAGCAGGAAGTCGGCGCTCGACGACATCAGTCGTGTCTCCGCGTCCAGCAGCTCGTTGGTGGCGTAGTCCTCTGCCACCAGCGATGGCTCGCTGAAGTCGACGGCCTCGACGTAGGAGCGGAGTGGGGAGCACACCCGAATCAGGAACGGGCTCTCGGTGAAGCAAGCCACTCTGCCGCCGGGGTACTCCTCGAGGAGCCCCGGCAGCTGCCGGCGTAGCGGTGTCAGGTCGCCAGCGATGAGGACCACCGACTTGCTCATCGGAGAATCGCCACCTTCGCTCCAGCTCGGAGCCGTCGGGACGACGCGCGGCGATCCAGGGCATCGTGCGTCACGACGCGCACACCCCCTCCTAGGACTCGTCCACGGCGTCAGCGTGTCCAGGCCAGAGCTCGGGGTCGCCTGCGCTCAGGTAGGGCGAGTCCGGTCCGCCTCCCGACGCGGGATCAGCCCACATCAGCCCTCCTCCGCCTGACGCCTCGACCACGCACTGGAGTCCTCCCTCGTGTCGACGAATGCCGAGCATGATCTCCTCCCCGTGATCGCCCTTCCCCAGCGTGAACGCCGAAGACCGAGACCTCGAACCGATACAGACCGAGCGCGAGAGGAGCTCCTCTCGGGCGTACCTGAGGGCCTTCGATAGCAAGTCCGGCAGCTGCGATGAGCGCCCCAGGAGCCCCAGAGGCTCAGCCAGGACGACGCCCGCCTCCGGATCGCCCGACAACGCGTCCTGGATGAAGCGAAGACTCTCGGCTCTCGACGCCCTCACCTCCGAGCAACGCCACTCGTGCGCCATCAGCTCACCGAGCCACTCGAGGTGCGCATCCGTTGCCAGAGTGAGCCCCATGTCGAGGGCTCGTGCGTGGGCCTCGCGCCGTCGATGGTCGGCCAGCTTCCGGAGCCTCTCGGGAAGCTCACCGGTCATCGTGTTTCGCAGAGGAGCGGCTGATGTCAGGGCCACGATTCGACTTCATGAAAGTCTCCGTACACGGGGTCGTTCTGTGCGTGGTCGAGGGTGACGCCCGAGCTCAGGTCTTCCGATACGGCCGAGAAGCCCTCGAACCCGCTCGACAGACAAGCGGACAGGAAGGCGTGCGACAGCGATCCAGCGAAGAAGCCGCTGCCGCCCGAGCCAGAGTAGAGCTCGACGAGCGCACACTCCAGCCTCGAAGCGAGCGCGAGGAACTCGCGCACCGCGCCATCGGCGGTGTCGTGCCGACTGACGCGGAGCTGGCCCCGCTCGCGGAACCACTTCGAGCGCGAGTAGAGACACGTCTGAAGGCGCAGCGAGCGCTCCGCGAGGACCGGGACCAGCGGCGGCTCTCCGAGCATCCGTCTCAACGCGTCGACCTCACGGCCGGCCTGCCGCTGCGCGCGTCGATGGTGGAGTATGCGCGCTCGCGTGGTCATGGGGTTCTCGCTGCGGCGGCATCACGGTCGTTTCGGTTTGCCGCGTAGCCTGTCGTGGAGCCCGAGCGGGCGTGCTCGGCCCTGTGAGTCCTGACGTATCGTGATGCTACCTCCCGGCGGCAGCTCCAGGTGAAGCTCGCGAGTCAGAAGTCGCCCATCGGCTCCTCGTTCCTCTCGCCAAGCCGCGCTCAGGCCCGGAATCGCCCTGAGGAGGCGCGCGGGATCAGGGGTCGTCGTGGCGGCGTCGGTGGAGCCGACCATGAGCCGTCGCGCCGCGTACCCTCTGGCCGAGAAGGTCAGTCGAGAGCGGGGCGTCGTGCTGAAGACGAGGTCGAACAGCCGAGGGTCTGGGCGGCGAAACGACGGGGGGAGGAAATCCAACCTGCTCGCGCAGCGTCGCCGAGCGAGGCGGCGGGTCCCGAGGCTGCGTAGTCTCTCTCGCATCGCGGCGGCGAGCTCGGGCAGTGCGGAGCCCGGTAGCGGCTGGTAGGTGAAGGAACCGTCGATCACGGAGAACGCGACGCGGTACCAGTGATCGGCGTAGACCGGCCAAAGCCGGCTCAGCCAGAGCTCGTAGACCACGATTTCCGCGCCGTCGCTCGGACCCGCCGCAACGAGCTCGGCGAGGTCGCTCGGTCCCACATCGGCAGGGAGGTCCGCGGAGCACGACAGATGCCAACAGGGATCTCCCACCGCCAACCACTCGATGGCGCCGCCACACTGCGCCGCGCGCTCGAGCTCGTCCCGGTGGGTCGGGAAGAGCTCGTCGGTCAACTCCGCCCCATGCGGTCCGCTGATGCCATACAGCTCATGGGCCGCTGCCGCTGCGCGGGGTGCGTGTCGCGCGAGTTGTTCGAGGTAGCGACGCGCAACGCGCTTGGAGCCGGCGCCATACACTCGCCGTACGCCGACCTCCATGTCGTCCCCCACTGGCTGCAGCCTACCTCGCGAAATGTCTGCTCTTCGAGCAGCTTCTCGCTTGGGCCGAGCATCGCGCAGCCTCTGCTCAGAGCCGCTCGAGGTCCTCCAGCGCCTGCCATGCTTCCCAACGACGGCCTCCCAGCGTGTACCCGGAGCTCCCGGAGCCGTCTTCCAGCAGCGCAGTGAAGGTCAGATCCTCGAGCAACAAGAGAGAGCGAGGACCTTCTCTCCACACTCGCCATGCGGGCTCATCTCCACTCGGCGTCGGGAGCGACGCGAGCTCGGGGTGCGATTCTACTTCGACGGCGTGGTCAGCATCGGAGAGTGCCGCGAGCGTGAAGGCTCGCGCGAGCTCCGGCCCCACGGCGGCCATTCTTGCGAGCGGCCGGACGCACCAGCTGCCATCCGGCGAGCTCCACACCAACACGCTCGCGAGCGAGCCAGCCGCACAAACGACGCGCTCGACGTGCTTCAGAGCGTCGGCCAGCGCCTCCCGGTGCTCGGAGCCCACAACCGAGAGCGCCGGCCACAGCAGTCCCGATTCGACCGCGCCCGGACCGATGCGAACCACGTCGGCTCGGAGCTCGTCGGGAGAAGTCGCTTCGACCGAGGAAGACCACTGCTCACGCGCCAGGAGAAGTCGCTTTCTAGCTTCGGACGGCGCGAGGCCGTGCTCCGTGCTCACCTGCTCGATAGCCGAACGCATCCCGCTCCTGGCCCCGATTCCCACGGCCTCCTCGAAGAGATCGTCGTCGAGCGACTTCAGGGAGTGACGCACGCGCAGTCGAGTCGCCTGGCGATCCAGGATGCCCAGTTGAATGCGCATGAACGCTCGAAGACGCAGCAGTCTTCGCCAAGCATTCGCTACGTGCAGCCACTGCTCTGGTTCACGACCCATCGGAACCGCCTGGTTCGTGAGCCCCACGACTTCGCGATGGCAAGCCAATATCCGTGAGAGCAGGTTGATGCTGTCGTCATTCAGACGACCAGGGAGTGCCACCATCAAAGGGCTCCTTCACGAAGAAGGTTCGCGGCGTGCTTCCAACCGAGACTTGGTCCGAGTGTCATGCCGGGACAGGACGCTCACCCGTTCGTAGTGCGGCGAGCACCACCGGTTCAGAGCTTCGGATGAACTTCTCGATCTCCTCGCGGAGGGCATTCCACTTCCCGCTCGAACGCGGAGCTTCGAGCTTGGCAGCAACGGCGCGCTGACCCGCATCGAACGCTGACCCGAGGAGGCCGCCCTCTGGGTCACTCACGACATCCGCGCTCACCAGAACGGCGTCGCCGCGAAGGGTGAGCACGACCTCGACGACGACCGCATCGAAATCCTTGTCGGCGGTCACGGGAAAGCTCGCCGCAAAGCTGCCGCATCTTTCGGAAGGCAGGTGAGCCTCCCGGGTGGGACGACCCATGCTTTCCGGTCCTCGCCGCCTCACCGAATCGACGAGCGAGGACAACTCCAGGTCGATCACAGGGGCCAGGAAATCGAACAGTTTCTTCACAGACATCACTTCGCCTCTTCCCGCCAGGGCAACGCACTTCCGGACGGTCAGCAGTCGCCCGACTTCGGCCGCTTCTCCTCGTCGCCGATGGCCGCTCGAACCTGGCACTCAGACTCCGCGTAGTGATGTCGTACTCGGTCCGGCGGACGGGTCGAAGCTCAATCGAAGACGTCCAGGACCCGCATTGGCCGTCCGGTATCCGCAGTGACTGCCGGTAGGCTGGAGTGCTTCTCCAGGACGAAGGCATAGCCAGCTTCAACGATCTCGCCGGCCATTCCGCTTCGTCGCCGGAACCCGGAGACGGACACAGCGTAGTTTCCACGGGGGACGGGGGCGGAAAGCCCTTCGTATGCGTGGGCGTCCGACCATTCCATCAGCTGCGCCACATCCGCGACTACCACTCCTCGGTCAACCCTGAGCGCATACACAGCGTTCGCGCAAACCACGTCCTCCATTGAGATGGGTTCCGTGGACACCGACACGGAGTAGGTGTCGGCGTCGATCGCCAGGATCGGTACCACTAGTCCCGAGCGTAGGACTTCGTCACCGCTCTCACTCGAGAGGTACTCTCGAAGGAGGTTTCTTCCGTCCTGCAACGTTGCGCCGTACGCCTCACGGAACACCACTGGATCGTAGAGAATGAGACCGTTCGCGTCTGTCGTCACCTCGCCCCGCCAGATCATCTCGTGCATCCTCTTCCGGAGGTCAGCTACGGAATACGGAGGTGCGTCGCAACTCTCGAGCGGATGCGAGCGCGAATGGAAGCTCTGTACGCGCAGGCGCCGATTCCGCTGGCGTGAGCGCAGCCGCCATGGCTTTCTGCGGCCCTTCTACCACGACATCGATTGTCAGCAGTCGAGGGTGGGGCCGTGACCGATGACGACATCGTCAGGGCGCGGCGGAATCGCCTGATCGCGTTGGCGCTCGCGGGGACGACCGCGGGGCTCGCCGGGTGCTCCGAGGTGGCGGGGATCAAGACCGAGCGTCCGAAGCAGGAGCCGCCCGTGGCCGGGATGTCGCTGGAGCCTGCCATTCCACCCCCGCCCGCCGACATGGATCCGTTCTGCCCGCCGCCGCCCCGGGAGCGGCCGGACGAGCCGGAGGAGCCGCCGCGGCCGTGTTTGTCGCTGTTCTGAGGTGACGATTTGTCGCGGGGGCTCGACATTCGGAATCGATGGGCCCCATAGACCGTTCGCCTCCCCGGATGAGGAAGGACGACGGCATGACCGCCTTGATGACCCTCGAACCCGACGCGCGCCGATCGGTGCTCGGCCTCCTCGCCTGCATGGCCGGCGCGGACGGCGACGTGTCCGATGAAGAGCGCGAGGCGCTCCGCGGCGCCGAGCTGGCCCTCGGGCTGCCCGAGGGCTCCTGCCTCACGGTGCCGACCCTCGACGAGATCCCGCTCTCCCACCTCGACCGGAAGAGCCGGCTGCTCGCCTACGCGGGCGCGGTCTGGATGATGCTCGCCGACGGGCTGACGCTGCGCGGGGAGTCCTCGCTGCTCGCCGACCTGGCCGAGCGCCTGCACGTCGGCCCCGACATGGCGCGCTTCCTGGGCTCGTTCGCCCGCTGGGTGCGCACCGAGACCGATCTGCCGTGGCACCGCGAGGCGGAGCTGCTCTTCACCGAGGCGGCGCGGCGGCTCGCTCGGGTCGAGGCGCATCGGCGCGCGGCCTGACCGTCCCGAAGACCCAGTCCCACAGCGGGCTCGAGATGCCCCAGGCCGCCCGGCCTTCGTGCTCGTAGTGGTGCGAGAGGTGGTGGCGGCGGATGGCCCGCAGGAGACGCGAGCGCGGCCGGCCGTGGTGCGCGATGTGATGCACCGCCTCGTAGGCGAGGTAGGCCGCGAGGAAGCCGACCATCGCCATCCTCCAGCCGGCGCCGAGGGTCAGCTGGAAGACGCCCAGCATCAGCAGCGCGAGCGAGCCGATCTGCACCGGGGTGGCCGCCAGCCGCGAGGGCTCCCGCGGCGAGACGTGGTGGTGGCCGTGCACGATGAAGGTGGTGACCTTCCCAGGGTCCCTCCGGCTCGGGAAGTGGAACAGCCAGCGGTGCATGGCGTACTCGACCAGGGTCCAGCTCAGCGCGCCGAGCGCGACGAGGGCCGGGGCCCACGCGTTCCTCGGCGCGGCTTCGAGCAGCCAGCCGATCGCCGGCGTCACGAGCAGGAACGGGAGCGCCGGGTGCCCGGCGAAGATGAGGTGCTCGGGCACGAAGCTCCGGAAGAGCCGCACCCGAGACGACGCCCGGGGGCCCCTCCGCGGGGTCCAGGGCCGCCGCGCCGCCTCGACGCACTCCTCCGTGAAGGGTCCCGTTCCGCTCACGATCGGAAACGTAAGGTCAATCGACCACGAATTCCTCTTCGCCGGGCGGGGTGTAGACGACCTTGTAGAGATCGGTGCGCCGGTCCATCCAGTTCTGGACGGTGCCGGTGCGGCGCGCGCGGCGGAGGAGCTCGAGGTCCACGTCCTGGAAGAGCACGGTCTCGACGTTGGGCTCCGCCTCGACCGCGACGCCGTCCCGCGCGAAGGGGATGTCGCTGGGGGTGAAGATGCCGCTCTGTGCGTAGTGGGTGTCGGCGTTCTCCACGAGCGGGAGGTTGCCGACGCAGCCCGCGTTGACGACGTAGACCTGGTTCTCGATGGCCCGGGCCTGGCAGCAGAGGCGCACCCGGAGGTGGCCGTGGCGGTCGTTGGTGTTCGAGGGGACGAAGAGGATCTTCGCGCCCTTCTTCACCGCCACGCGCGCCAGCTCCGGGAACTCGCTGTCGTAGCAGATGAGGATGGCGACCTTGCCGAAGTCGGTGTCGAAGATCTCGACCTTGTCGCCGCCCGCGATGCCCCACCACTTGGCCTCGTTCGGGGTGACGTGGATCTTCTTCTGCTTGCCGATCGTGCCGTCGCGGCCGAAGAGGTAGGCGATGTTGTAGAGGAGGCCGTCCTCCTCGAGGGCGAGCTGGCTGCCGCCGATGATGTTGACGTTGTAGTGCGTCGCGAGCCGGCTGAAGAGCTCGAGGTACTTCGGCGTGAAGTCGGCGAGGCGGCGCGCGCCCTCCTCGGGGCGGCGCTCGTCGATCAGCGACAGGAGCTGCACGGTGAACAGCTCGGGGAAGCAGAGGAAGTCGGCCTTGTAGTCGCTGGCGGTGTCGACGAAGAACTCGCACTGCCGCTCGAACTCCTCCCAGCTCTCGAGCAGACGCATCTTGTATTGCACGAGCGAGAGGCGCACCGAGAGCACCGAGCGCCGCATCTTCTTGCGGCGGGACTTCGGCACGTAGTCCAGGTTCGGCCACTCGAGGCAGGTGGCCCAGCCGGCCGAGTCCTCGTCGTTGGGGAGGTAGTCCTCGATGAGCTGCCGGAGCTGGAAGCCGTTCGACAGCTGGGTGGTGAGGACGGGGTCGTAGAGCTGCTTGGTGATGACCCGCTCGACGTACTCGTGCGCGGTCATCTCGTCCTTGTGGTCGGCGTACCCCGGGATGCGGCCGCCGATGATCATGCGCGCGCAGTTGAACTCGCGGGCGATGCGCTTGCGCTCCTCGTAGAGCCGCCGCGCGAGCTTCTGCCCGCGGTAGTCCGGGTGGACCATCATCTCGATCCCGTAGAGGGTGTCGCCCTCCGGGTCGTGGTTCTCGAGGTAGCCGTTGCCCGAGATCTCGAGGTAGTCGTGCCAGTCGGTGTAGTCGTCGTACTGGACGACGAGCGCGGAGCTCGAGGCGACCATCACCCCGTCCACCTCGATGCAGACCTGCCCCTCGGGGAACTGGTCGATCATGCTCTTCATCTGCGCGGGCAGCCACGGCTTGAGCGTGGGGAAGCACTTCTTCAGGAGCCCCCGCCACTCCTCGTAGTCGTCGTGCCGGAGCTGCCGCACGCGGATGCGCGTCTCGAATTCGCTGAGGTCGATTCCCATCGCGGCGCATCTTAGTCGCAACCCGCGGGCTCGCGAGCGGGAAACGATCTTCGGGCATTGACTTTCGATCTGAAGTGACTCAAGACGTCTCTCGGAGCTCTCATCATGACGGCCCGGACCCCGCTCACGACCGACCTCACGCGTGCCCCCTCGGCGCGCGGGCGGTGTGCTGCGTCCCGGCCGTCCTACGCGCTCCTCTCGGTCTGGCCGGTCTCGCGCTGACCGCGGCGGGATTCCCCGCGTGGCGCGCCCGATCTGCGTGCCCTCGCGTCCCCGCCGCGGTGTGAGCGTGTCACCCGACGTCCGTCCGGGCGTCGACCCTCTCGTCCGCCGCGAGCCGGCGCGGCGGGCGTGCATCGGTACGTCTTCTGGAGGTCATCATGACCGGAACAATCCCCCTTTCTCGCCAACGCAATCTCGGAATCATCGCGCACGTCGACGCGGGCAAGACCACGCTGACCGAGCGGATCCTCTTCCACGCCGGCCGCATCCATCGGATCGGCGGCGTCGACGAGGGCACCACGGTCACCGACCACCGCCCCGAGGAGCAGGCCAAGGGCATCACCATCACCGCCGCCGCCGTGACCTGCGGGTGGGACGATCACGCGCTGTCGCTGATCGACACCCCCGGCCACGTCGACTTCACGATGGAGGTGGAGCGCTCGCTCCGCGTCCTCGACGGCGCGGTGGTCCTCCTCGACGCGGTCGCCGGGGTGGAGCCGCAGACCGAGACGGTGTGGCGGCAGGCGGAGCGGCACGGCGTGCCGCGGATCGCCTTCGTCAACAAGCTCGATCGGGCCGGCGCCGACCTCGGTCGCGCGGTGCGCGCGCTCGAGGCACGCCTCGGGGCTCGGCCTCTGGTGCTCACGCTGCCGGAGGGAGAGCCGCTCGACGCGCTCCTCGACGTGGTCCGCCGCGAGCGGGTCCGCTTCGACGCGGAGGGCCGCGTGGCGTCCCGCGAGCCGTGTGACCATCCCCGGATCGACGCGGCGCGCGAGGCGCTGATCGAGGCCTGCGCCGAGGTCGACGAGGGCCTGCTCGAGGCGTGGCTGGAGGGCGAGGTCGACGAGGCCGCGCTGTGGGCCGCGCTCCGGCGTGGGACCCTCGAGGGCCGGTGGCTGCCGGTGCTCGCTGGCTCCGCCTACCGCAACGTCGGCGTGCCGCTCCTGCTCGACGCGGTGGTGGCGCTGCTCCCGGATCCGTCCGTGGCGGCGCCCCTCGCGGAGGGCTGGCCGCGGACCGTCGAGGCGCCGCTCGCGGCGCTCTGCTTCAAGGTCGACTTCGACGCCTACGGCGCGCTCGCGTTCGTGCGGGTGTACGCCGGGGTGCTGCGGAAGGGTGACGCCGTGGACGTGAACGGTCGCAAGCTCCGCGTCGGGCGGCTCGTCCGGCTCTTCGCCGATCAGCGCGAGGACGTCGAGGCGGCGCCCGCCGGGAGCATCGTGGCCCTCGTGAACGCGGAGCTCTCGACCGGGGACACCCTGGCGGATCCCACGCGCCCGATCGCGCTCGAGCCGGTGACGGCGCCCGAGGCGGTGATGCGGGTGGCGGTGGAGCCGCGTACGCGGGTCGATCGGGACCGGCTGCCGAAGGCGCTCGCGCGGCTCCGGCTGGCCGATCCGTCGCTCCGCGTGCTGGCCGATCCCGAGACGGGGCAGACGCTCCTGGCCGGGATGGGGCAGCTGCATCTCGAGATCGCCGTCAGCCGGCTCCGCACGGAGCACGGGGTGACGGTGGACGTCGGCGCGCCTCGCGTCGCGTATCGCGAGACCGTCGGGTCCCGCGCGCGCGTAGACGAGACGCTCCGGAAGCAGACCGGGGGGCCCGGCCTCTTCGCCCACGTGGTGATGGAGGTCGAGCCGGCCGAGCCGGGTGAAGGCCTCGTCTTCGAGGACCGGATCCGCGGCGGGGCCATCCCCCGCGAGTACGTCTCCGGCGTCCGGAAGGGCGTGGAGGCGGCGGCCAGCTGCGGCGCCCTCGGGCACCCGGTGGTCGACGTGCGGGTGGTCCTCCTGGACGGCTCGACGCACCCCAACGACTCGAGCGAGCACGCCTTCGCGCTCTGCGCGGAGCAGGCCTTCCGTCGCGCCCTCGGCGAGGCGGGGCCGGTGCGGCTCGAGCCGCTCGTCCGCCTCGAGGTCACCGTGCCCGAGGCGCACGTCGGTGACGTGATCGGCGACCTGTCCGCTCGCCGCGGTCGGATCGTCGGCATGGAGACCGAGCGCGACGTGGTCCGGCTCGACGCCGAGGCGCCCCTGGCGGCGCTCTTCGGCTACGCGGCGGACCTCGGCAGCCTCGCCCGCGGGCGGGGCACCCATCACCTCGAGCTCGCCCGCTACGCCCCGGTCCCCGAGGGCGTCGCGGTCCGAGCCTGAGGCCAGGAGGCCGCTCCGAGCTGCGGGGCGGCCTCCTCCGTTCCGTCCCGGAAGGCGTGTAGAGTCGCGGCGCCATGAGCGACTTCCCCGAGGGCTTCCTCTTCGGCGCGGCCACCAGCAGCCACCAGGTCGAGGGCGGCAACATGCACAACGACTGGTGGGACTGGGAGCAGGCCGGAAAGATCGCCGACGGGAGCACGAGCGGGGACGCGGCCTGCTGGTGGGACGGCAAGGCGGAGGAGGACCTCGCCGAGGCCGCTCGGCTCGGGCACCGCGCCCACCGCATGAGCCTGGAGTGGAGCCGGCTCGAGCCGGAGCCGGGGCGCTTCGACGCCGACGCCTTCGAGCGCTACCGCGAGATCCTGCGCTTCGCCGCCTCGCGGGATCTGGCGATCCTGCTCACGCTCAACCACTTCACGCTCCCGCGCTGGATCGCGAAGATGGGCGGCTGGACGCACCCGAACGTGCCCGCGCTCTTCGAGGGCTTCGCGGCGCGCGCGGCGACGGAGCTCGGCCCGCACGTGTCGCTGTGGGCGACCCTGAACGAGCCGAGCGTGCTCGCGTACATGGGCTACGCCGGGGACCGCTGGCCGCCGGGGAAGGGCAGCATGCTCGCGTGCTTCACCGCGCTCCGGCACATGCTCGACGCGCACGCGCTCGGCTACGAGGCGCTCCACCGCGCGCTCCCGCAGCCCCGGGTCGGCGTCGTGCTGAACCTGCCGCTCTTAGCGCCGGCCGATCCCGAGCGCGCCCTCGATCGCTGGGCCGCGAAGGCGCAGGACTGGGCGTTCAACGGGGCCGCGCTCCACGCGCTCACCGAGGGGCGCTACCTCTTCCCGCTCAGCGCGCTCCCGAAGGACGCGCCCCGGGTCCGGCGATCCTGCGACTGGGTCGGGCTCAACTTCTACGGGCGCTTCGACGTGCGCTTCGATCCGTCCGCCGCCGGCGAGGCGTTCGGCCGCCACGTGCAGGAGCCGACGGTCCGCACCGCGCACAACGACTGGGGTCAGCCCGACCCGCGCGGCATGGTGCGCCAGCTCGAGCGCCTCTCGGCGCTCGGCGTGCCGCTCTACGTGACCGAGAACGGCACCTACGACGAAGCGCAGCGCGACGACTACCTCCGCAGTCACCTCGAGGCGCTCTCGGAGGGCGTGCGCGGCGGCCTCGACGTGCGCGGCTACTTCGTCTGGTCGCTGGTCGACAACTTCGAGTGGGCGGAGGGCTGGGAGACCCGCTTCGGCCTGCTCGCCCTCGACCGCGAGACCCAGGCGCGCACCGTCCGGGAGACCGCCCACACCTACGCCTCCATCATCCGCGGGTGACGGCCACCGCGCGCTCTCACCAGGTTGCGACCTCGATGTCTTCGCCGTCGTAGCCCGGGTCGAGCGTCAGGCGGCCCTCGGGGGCCGAGCCCAGCGGAAGGCCCCACTGCACCTTCAACTCCGCGTTGACCGGGTCGTACGATTCGGTCCACTCCCCCGGATCCCACTCGAGAGCCGCGACCGAGGCCGCGCCCGTGAAGGCGGAGCCGTCGACACCCAGGTACGCGGCCGACACCAACGCGTGGTCGAAGCGCCCGTCGGCCGTCTGGATCCGCAGGTGTACGAGGAGCCCCGCGTACGGGTCGCAGTCCTCACCCTCGTAGACGTCCGCGTCGTCGAGCGAGGTGAGGGTGAGGGTCGCCGTGGTCGTGGTGCCGTCGTCGGCCCACGTCAGAGGGACGGTCGTCTCCGTCGCCGCGAGCCGGTCGTCGGGAGTCTCCCCGCCGAGGAGCTCGAGGGGAGCGGAGGCATCGACGGATCTGAACGTGTCGGGGCAGGCGTTCGAGGCGATCCCTCCCGCGGGGGCGGAGCAGCCGACGAGAGGCAAGAGAAGAGTCAAACCGAGCAATCGTCGTCTCATTCGAGATGAATACGAGTTGTGCGGCAGTCGAGCCAGCCGATGAAGGGTGGGCGGAAGCTTCCGTCGAGGATGAGGAGAAAACGACGTTGCGTGGGGTGAAACCCCCATCTGGGGACGTGTTCAGCGCAGGGCGGCTGTCGTAGGCTCGACCCTCGCCATGACGCTCCGCGAGGTCATTCAGCTCCCGCACGCGCGGGTGGTGGTCGAAGCTCGGGACACGCACCTCTTCCTCGACGAGAAGGGGGAGCTGCGGACCGTCGACGAGGTGGGGCGCTACACGCGAGCGGTGGACCGCCTGATCCGGCGCACCGGCCTGAAGAAGGGCGTGATCGACGCGCGCGGCGAGATCGGTGAGCCCAGCAAGGCGGTGCGCGACGCGATGTGGGCGTGGATCCTCGCGTCGGACCGTGGGTTCAACCAGGTGGCCTTCGTGCTGCCGACCGAGATGGCGGTCGCGCGGGTGAACATGACGGCGCTCTCGCACCGGGCGTTCGTGCGCGCGTTCGAGAGCGACTTCGCCGCCCAGCGCTGGCTGGTCCGGCCGCGCGCGAGCACCGGCAGCTTCCGGCCTCCGTCGTCGCGTCCGCCGCCGATGAGCTCGACCATCCCGCCGAAGGCGGCCCAGAGCCCGGGGCTCTACGTCTCGAGCGAGACGAAGTCCGACGACACGCGCCAGAAGCTCCCCCGGTCGGGGACCATGCCCGCGCTCGGACCCGACGGGAGCCCGCGCCCGCCGAAGGCCAAGGCCAAGGGCGCCTGAGCGAGGCCCGATCAGCGAGGCAGCGCGCTCGGCTGCTGGGACGCGAGCGCCCGCTTCGCGCCGACGTAGGAGACGACGTTCATCGGCAGCGTCACCGCGGTGACGAAGAAGCTGATGATGCCCCACCAGCCGAAGAAGCCGGTGACGAGGGTCTTCGTCCAGAACTCGCTGTCCACGCAGCGGCCGCAGAGCAGGCCCTCGGTGCGCGAGCCGAAGCGCATGACGAGGAGGCCCACGTTCTGCCCGAAGGAGACGTGGGCGAGGGGCGCGTCGGCGCCGCAGGCCTGGCAGCACCCGGGCGCGAAGCCGTCGTGCGCGAATCCGTCGTGCGGCGCGAGGCCCTCGTTGCGGAACGACTGGGGGAGGGCGTCCTGACGCTGCGGCTCGTAGTGCATGGCGACGAGGGTACGCCGCGCCGGCGCGGATCTCCCTACCGGACCTTGGTCTTGGCGCCGGCGAGCTTCAGGACGGTCTTGAAGTGCGCCTTGTCGACCGGCTGCACGCTGAAGCGGATGCCGCGCTTGATCACCATCATGCCGTCGAGCGCCTCGGCGTGCTCCTTGAGGACGTCGAGGCCGAGCACCTCGTCGAACTTCTCGACGAAGGCGAGGTCGACGAGCTGCCAGCGCGGCGCCTCCTTCGTCGACTTGGGGTCGTGGTATTTGCTCTTCGGGTCGAACTGCGTCGGGTCGGCGTAGGCCTCGGTGGCCACCTCGGCGACGCCGGCCACCCCCGGGGGCTTGGCGTTCGAGTGGTAGAAGAGCACGAGGTCGCCGACCGCCATCTCGTCGCGCATGTAGTTGCGCGCCTGGTAGTTGCGGACGCCGTCCCACTCGGCCTGGCCGTCTCGCTCCAGGTCCTCGATGGAGTAGACGTCGGGCTCGCTCTTCATGAGCCAGAACTTCTTGGCCATCACTCGGTCTCCTTGGCGATGCCGAACAGCTCCTCGATGGTCTGCTCGTGGAAGAGGCTCCCGCGCATGCCCACCACGCGCTCCTTCTCGCGGCCGCCCTTCAGGTAGATCACCGTCGGGGTGCCCTTCACCTTCATCCGCATCGCGCTCCGCGGCGCGGCCTGGCTGTTCATCTCGCAGACCTTCACCCGGCCGTCGTACTCGGCGGCGAGCTGCATGATGATCGGCTCGAGCTTCTTGCAGGGCTGACAGTTCGGGCCCCACACGTCGAGGATCACCGGCTCCTTGGACTGGAGCACCTCACGCTGGAAGTTGTCGTCGTCGACGTGGACGGGCTGCTTCTTGGGCGTGATGCCGAGCAGCTTGGCGAAGAAACCCATGGCGCGTGGTCTACTCGTATCCGCGGGCTCCGCAAATAGGTGAAGCGCCCCGGGCGTGGCGGCCCGGGGCGCTTCTGGATGGATGGATGAATGGAACGATCGACTCGTCCGCGGCCACGTCTCCCGCGAACGAAGACCTCATCGCACCGACCCCGCGCAGGTTTCCTCCTTGGACGAAAAAAAGATCACCGGAGGCCGGCGCTCAGCCGGACGCGGGAGAACCAGGGCTCGTGGGCGTCGCCGCGGGCCGCGTCCATCGCCTGGACGACGTCCTCGTAGGGCACGAGCGGATCGGCGGTGAGGATCAGGGAGTCCTCCTCGGGAAAGCGGCGGTGCACGGCGCGCAGGCAGTCCCGCAGGCCGGCGAAGTCCTGGCCTCGAGCGGTCCGGGGCACCGTCACCACCGCCCTCGACGTGGTGTCCGCGCAGCCCGGCGCGAGGTGCGCGCCCTCGCCGGAGACGAAGACGCCCTCCTCGGCGACGGTCACCGAGAGGTTCAGGCTGCGGGGCGGACGCTGACAGCCGGTCGCGCACGTCGCCGGCAGCTCCACCTCGACCTGGGCCACGGCGATGGCGGCGGTGGTGGTCGCCAGCAGGAAGAGCATCACGTTCACCACGATGTCGAGGAAGGGCACGATGTTGAGCTCGCCGCCTTGCTCGGAAGGATCGAGGTCACGAGCCCGGGTGGCCCGGCGGACGAGGCGGCGCTGACGCGGCGAGAGCTTCATGGCCCGAGTGACAATGTCCACGCGTCCGAGTTCCCGGGTATGCTCGCCGCCGTGGCGCGCGTGACCCTCGCCTTCCTCCTCCTCGCCTTCGCGTCGCCGGCGGCGGCGCAGGGCGACGGGCTCGACGACATCCCGATCGCCAGCCAGCGCCCGACCTCGGGGGAGGCCTCGCTGCTGAGCGGCCGCACCCTCGGGGTGGGCGAGGTGTTGGTCGCGGGCGCGGCCGGCTGGCCGTGGATCTGGGCCCAGGCCGAATTCGCGCTGACCTCCAGCTTCAACGTCGGCATCCGGCCGGCGCTGCTCTACGGCTCGCCGTTCATGGCCCTCGAGCCCGGGGTCGGCGGGGAGCTCGCGGTGCCGATGCGCATCCACCTCTTCGGCGAGGGGGAGCTCGACCTCGCCGCGTTCATCACCCCGGCGGTGGCGGTCGGCGAGGCGGCGGCGACGGCGGGGGAGGGCGGCACGGTGTTCGCGGGTGAGCTGGGCATCGGCACCCGGCTCGAGCTGGGCGCCCGGATCGGCTACCGCGCGATGGAGGGGCTCACCTTCGTGCTCGGCGCGGGCGGCCACGTCGGCTTCGTGTACGCGGAGGCGGTCGGCGCGGCCGAGGTCATCGGCGCCGCCTTCCTGCAGGCGGGCCTCGAGGGGCTGATCTCGCGGGACACGATGCTCTTCGCGCTCGTCGACGGCGGCCTGGGCTTCACCCCGAGCCGCGGCGCCGGCTTCCCGCTCTTCCGCGAGAGCGTGCCGCCGCTCTTCCGCATCTCCCTCGGCGTGGCCTACCTGCTTTGACGCCGAGGGGCGCGGACCCCATGACACCCGCGTGCTGATCGACGTCGTCATCCCCGCGCTCGACGAGGAGGAGGCGCTGCCCCACGTGCTGGCCGCGATCCCGGAGGGCGCGGTGCGCCGGGTGGTGGTGGCCGACAACGGGAGCCGCGACCGCACCGCGGAGGTCGCCCGCGCGGCGGGGGCGGAGGTCGTGCGCGAGCCGCGCCGGGGCTACGGCGCCGCGTGCCTGAAGGCGCTCGCCCATCTCCGCCGCGACCCGCCGGACGTGGTGGTCTTTCTCGACGGCGATCACAGCGACCACCCGGAGGAGCTGCCCCGGCTGCTCGCGCCGATCGCGCGCGGCGAGGCGGACCTGGTGGTGGGCTCGCGGGCCCTCGGGCACGCCGAGCGGGGCGCGCTCACCCCGCAGCAGCGGGTGGGCAACGCCATCGCCTGCGTGGCGCTCCGGCTCGTCTACGGGGCGCGCTACACCGACCTCGGCCCCTTCCGCGCGATCCGGTGGGAGGCGCTCGAGCGGCTGGGCATGGTCGACCTGGACTACGGCTGGACGGTCGAGATGCAGATCAAGGCGGCCCGCCGGCGGATCGCGCACGCCGAGGTGCCGGTGAGCTACCGGCGTCGCATCGGCGTCTCGAAGGTCAGCGGCACCCTGCGGGGCACCCTCGGCGCGTCACGAAAGATCCTCTGGGTCCTGGCCCGGCATGCGCGCTGAGATCGCGGTCTTCGCCCGGGCGCCGCGGCCCGGCCGCACCAAGACCCGGCTGATCCCGGCGCTCGGCCCCGAAGGCGCGGCGGCGCTGTACGCGGCGTTCCTCGAGGACACTCTGACCAAGCTCGAGGGGCTCGACGCGCGGCTCTGGGCGGCGTCCGAGGCCGACGCGCCCGCGCTCGAGGGGCGGGGCTGGCCGGTGAGCGCGCAGGTGGGCGGCGACCTGGGCGCGCGCATGAGCCACGCGATCGCCGAGGGGCTCGGCCGCGCCGACGCGGTGATCGTCATCGGGACCGACGCGCCGACGCTGCCGACCGCGCGGCTGCGCGACGCGATCGACGCCCTCCGAACCCACGGCGCGGTGCTCGGGCCGTCGGCGGACGGGGGCTACTACCTCATCGGCAGCCGGGCGCCGGTGTCCTTCGGCGCGGTGCGCTGGTCGACGCGCCACGCGCTGGCCGACACGCTCGCCGGGCTCGGGTCTCCCGCGCGGCTGCTGCGGCCCTGGTACGACGTCGACACCCCGGACGACCTCGCGCTGCTCCGCGCTCATCTCGCCCTGCGGAGCCGCGACGCGCCGGCCACCTCGCGTGCGCTTTCGCGGCATTTTGACCACTCCGCGGCCGACGGTTAGCCTACGGGCGTCCGTCATCGGCCGCCGTGCGTCCGTGCCGGCGGGTTTGACCATGGCCGACGACCAGCTCTTCGCACGATTCGGCAGGACCTGTGAGCCGGGCGAGGTCCTCTTCCGGGAGGGCGAGCACGGCGATCAGATGTACGTGCTCCAGGAGGGCGCGATCCGGATCACCAAGGCGGTGAAGGGCGAGGAGAAGACCCTCGCGCTGCTCGGCCCGGGTGAGTTCTTCGGAGAGATGGCCATCCTCAACGCCAAGCCGCGCACCGCGACCGCGGTGGTGGAGCATCAGGCCAAGGTGCTCGTGCTCGGCGCCAAGGCGTTCGAGCGCATGGTGGTGAGCAACGCCGAGATCGCGGTCCGCCTCATCAAGCGGCTCGCGCGCCGGCTCGACTCCGCCAACGAGCTCATCGAGGTGCTCATGCACCGCGACCCCAAGGCGCGCGTGATCCTCGGGCTCAGCCGCGAGGCGCAGTTCCTCGGCCAGCGCCGCGAGGACGGCTCGGTGCTGGTGCCGCTCTCCGAGGAGGAGCTCGCCGAGCAGGTGGGCCTCTCGGAGGCCGAGACCGCCGAGGTGCTCAAGCGCCTGCGTCGCCTCCACATCGTCGATCCGGCCGGGCCCGAGGGCGTCGTCGTGCGGGACACCGCCCGCCTCGACGAGTTCTACGAGTTCCTCGAGATGCGCGAGAAGTTCGGGGACGGCTGATGGAGCTTCGCGTACTCGGCTGTCACGGCGGGGAGACCCCGCGGCACAAGACCTCGAGCTTCCTGCTCGACCAGCGCGTCGCCATCGACGCCGGCGCGGTCACGAGCATGCTCGAGCTGTCCGAGCAGAAGAAGGTCGAGACGGTGCTCGTCAGCCACGCGCACCTCGACCACATCAAGGACCTCGCCACCCTGGCCGACAACCGCTGCCAGCAGGGCGGGCCGACGCTCACCATCGCCGGCGTCCCGGCGACCATCGCGGTCCTGCGCGACCACTTCTTCAACGACCTGCTCTGGCCGGACTTCTCCAAGATCCCCGCCGGGGACGGGCCGACGCTCCGCTTCCAGGAGCTCGAGCCGGAGAAGCCCACCCAGCTCGGCGACGTCGAGGTCCGCGCGGTGATGGTCGACCACACCATCGACACCTCGGCCTTCGTGGTCCGCAACCACGAGGGCGCCATCGCCTACAGCGGCGACACCGGCCCGACCGACCGCTTCTGGGAGGTGCTCGCGCAGACCGAGGATCTGCGGGCGCTCCTGATGGAGGTCTCCTTCCCCGACGAGCACCACAAGCTCGCGAAGGTCTCCGGCCACCACACCCCCGAGACGCTCGCCAAGGACCTCGCCAAGCTCGACGGTCAGCGCGGGCTGCCGGTGCTGCTCTATCACATCAAGCCGGTCTTCGAGGGCGTGGTGGAGAAGCAGCTCACCAAGGTGCGCGGTCAGAACATGGAGATCTGCCGCCTCGGTGACCAGTTCCTCTTGTGAGCCTAGGCTCCGGCCCATGCGTACGCTGATGATGGTGACCGCCCTCGCGCTCAGCGCGTGCGGGGCGACCCAGTCCGGCTCGGGCGGGCTCCTCTCCGAGGGCGACCCGGCGCCGGACTTCGTGGCCCAGGACCAGGACGGAGAGATCCGTCAGCTCCGCGCGATCCGCGGCGACCGGCCGGTGGTGCTCTTCTTCTATCCGCGCGACGGAACCCCCGGGTGCACCGCCGAGGCCTGCGCCTTCCGCGACGCGTGGGATCGCATCGAGGCCACCGGCGCGACGGTGGTGGGCGTGTCGACCGACGACGTCGCCGCCCACCGCGCCTTCGCCGAGGAGCACGGCCTCCAGTTCACGCTGCTCGCCGATCCCGAGGGCGAGATCCTCGAGAAGTACCGCGTGCCCAGCCGGATGGGCATGGCGGCGCGGCTCACCTACCTCATCGACGGCGAGGGCCGCGTCGCGCGCGTGTTCCCGGACGTCGACCCGGCGGTGCACGTCGACGAGGTGCTTGCCGCCATCGCTGCGCTCGAGTGAAGCGGTTGCGCGTCGAAGGCCTGACATCGCTGTCGGGGTCCCCACGCCCTCGTTCGGGGGTGGTGAGGCGAAAGCGCAGTCGATTTCTTGCCCGATCGTGGCGCATCCCCTCATGGCTAGAGGCGGGGCGCCTCGGCCCGGCGTTGGATCGGTCGTTGCACTCCCATGGTCGCGAGAGCGACGAGCGAGGGAGCCGGGACATGATGCACGCCAACGACAGCCGAGAGCAGATCCTCATCCGCCGGGCGCGCCGCCACGCGCGCAAGGGCGACTACCGAAAGGCGGCCATCGCGCTGCGAGAGCGCGTGGCCCTGCGCGGAGACGCCGCGTCCTGGGTGGCGCTGGGCGACATGCTGCGCCGCGCCCGCCGCGTCCCCGAGGCGGTGAAGGCGCTCAAGCAGGGCATGTTCCTGCACCGTCAGAAGGGCGCCGACGGCCGGGTCCGCACCGTGGCCCGCATGCTCGTCGCGCTCGACCCGTGGGACTCGAAGCTCGCCGACATGGTCGCCTGAGCCGAGAACGACACGCTCCCCTCACGCTCGAAGAGCCGGCCCCTCACCGAGGGACCGGCTCTCTCACGTTCGACCGATCGGCGTCACTCGGAGCCCTGGATGACCCCCATCGCCGAGTCGTGCGCCCGACGGATCACCGCGGCGGGCGGCTCGGCGGACGGCGCCTCCTCCGCCTCGTAGGCGTAGTCCGAGTCCGGGGCGGCCGAGGGCGCCATCGACGGGAGCGCCTGGCCGAGCACGCGCATGCTGCCCACCTGCTCGCGCACCGCCTCGTCGTGCGCGTACTGCTGCGCCTGGCGCTCGGCGCGGTCGAGGATGGCCCGGGCCTGGGCGATGTCGCCCTCGCGGGCCCGCTCGATCGCCTCCACCGTCTGCACCGCGGCGAGCATCCGGGCGGCGGCGCGCTCGACCTCCTCGTCGCGCCCCGACTCCATCTGGGCGGTGTCCCCGGTGGCGCGGGCGCCGAGGAAGACCCGCCGCTCGAGCCGGCCCGCGTCGACCAGCGCGTCGTCGAAGGTGAGCACCGCGTCCATCAGCTCCACGACCGCGCCCTCCCGCCGCGGATCGGCCTGCAGGCGCACGATGACGTCGCGGCTCTCGCCTTCGCTCACGTCGCCGAGGGCCACGCGCACCGCGCCGCCGCCCGCCTGCATCGGCTGCCCCACCACGCCGGCGATGCGCACGCCGGGTCCGGGCCGGAGCTCGAGGGTCAGGTTGCGGGCGAGCAGGCGCTCGAAGCGGAGCACCTCGTCGCGGAACACGCCCGCGACCTGCTCGGACGCCTCGACGAAGTGGAAGCGGCCGCCGCTGCGCTGGGCGATGTGGCCGAGCAGGGTCTCGTCGTAGTCGAGCCCGAGGCCGAGGGCGGTGATGCGGATGCCGCGCTCTCCGGCCGCCTGGGCGAGCGGCAGCACCGAGGTCGCGTCGTTCGGCACGCCGTCGCTGAGCAGGACCAGGCGGTTGATGCCCTCCGGCTCGTAGTGCCCGACCAGCTCCTCGAGCCCGGCGCGCAGGCCGCCCGCGAGGTCGGTGGTGCCGCGCGCCTCCATGCGGCCGATCTCGCGGCGCAGCTCGCTCAGGTCGGCGCCCTCGAGCTGGGTCGACGGCAGCAGCACCTCGGTCTCGGAGTGGAACACGACCACCGAGAGCCGGTCCTGCGGGCGCATGATCTCGAGCAGGTCGAGCGCGGCCGCGCGGGCGTCGCCGATCGGCGCGCCGTCCATCGAGCCTGAGGTGTCCATCACCAGCGCGAGGTTGATCGGCGGGCGCCGCGCGTTCTCGAGCGCTCGGGTCTCGATGCGGATGCGCGAGATCACCTCCGCGCTCTGCCCCGCCATCACGTAGGCGTTGCCCAGGTCGCCGTGCAGGACGACCACCTCCGGGTCCTCGCCCTCCGGCGCCACGTCCGCGCCACCGCACGCGGCCAGCGCGAGCCCCAGGATCATCAGCCAAGCCAGTCGAGTCGTTCGCATCGTCATCCTCCCGTGGCCCGGTCGAGACGAGCGATGCGGCGTTCGGGTCTAACGAATCTCGTCCGGCTTCGGTACGCTGTGCGACCGCATGGCTGTCCGGCTCACGCTCGCGCTCCTCCTGCTCTTCACGGCGGCGGGCTGCGACGCGGGGGTGACCCTGGTGGTGCAGCTGCGCACCGATCTGGTGCCCGGCCGCGAGCTGGCGCGGATCGAGACCGACGTCGAGGTCGGCGGGGTCGTGCAGACGACGTGGGTGACGCCGACCGCCGACGCGGACGAGGAGACCCTCTTCCGCGCCGCCGAGCTCGACGGGCTCGCCCCCGACCGGGCGCGCCCGATCACCCTTCGCCTCTTCGGGCCGGACGGCCGCGCGCTCGCCACCCTGCGCAGCCTCGCCAACAACCGCGAGTCCCGGGTGGTGACCCTGACGTTCACCCGGAACTGCCTCGGCGTGGAGTGCGCCGACGACGAGCGCTGCCTCGACGCCCAGTGCGTGGACGCCCGCTGCCTCACCGGCGTCGAGCCCGAGTGCGCGGGGGGCTGCGACTGCGCCCCGCTGAGCGAGTGCGACGACGCGCGCTGCGTCGAGGGCGCCTGCCTGCACCGGGCGAACGACGCGGTCTGCGAGGGCGTGTGCGCGCCCGAGGTCGGCTGCGAGGCGGCGCCGACCGACGCGGGCCCGCCGCCGATGGACGCGGGGCCGGGAGACGCCGGTCCGATCGACGCTGGGCTTCGAGACGCCGGGATCGACTCCGGACCCGGAGACTCGGGCCTTCGCGACTCGGGCCTTCGCGACTCGGGGATCGACTCCGGACCCTCCGACAGCGGGGTCTCGGTGTGTCGGGCGACGCCGACGTCCTGCGACTACGTGCTGCAGGACTGCGGCGGCGGTCAGGGCTGCTTCCCGATCACCTCGGGCGGGCGGGTGAACGCGCGCTGCCGGACGTCGGGCAGCGGCCGCGGCGGCGCGGCTTGTAGCGGCCACGCCGACTGTCAGCCTGGCTTCCTGTGCAACGACGGCGAGTGCACTCCGCTCTGCTGCCCGGGCGAGGGGCGCACGTCGTGCCCGGGATCCCGTCGGTGCGAGCCGATGGTGGACGGCTACGTCGGGCTCTGCCTGCGGAACCGGGACTGCGATCCGCTCGACCAGACCGGCTGTGTGCCCGGCCGGGCCTGCTACTACCGCGACATGACCCGCAGCACCGTCGACTGCGAGCCGCCGGGCGCCGGCACCGACGGCGACGCCTGCACCGACTCGAGCGACTGCGCGCCGCGCTTCGTGTGCACCGGGCGCTGCCGGCGGCACTGCGACAACGGCGGCTGCCCGTCCGGGTATCGCTGCTCGGACGCGCCCGGGCTGCCGTACGGCGAGTGCTACCCGATGGAGTGCGACCCGATCGCGCAGACCGACTGCGCGCCCACCGAGAGCTGCTACCCGACCGGGAGCCAGACCGCCTCGTGCCTGGTGCCGGTCGACAGTCGCTCGGAGGGCCAGACCTGCACCTACGTCAACGAGTGCGCGGCCGGCCTCGTGTGCAGCGGCGGCCGATGCCGGCGGACCTGCCGCGCCGGCTCGGGGGGCTGCCCGGCGGGCACGTCCTGCGTGGCCTTCGCCGGCCCGACCCCGCGCGAGTACGGCGCCTGCCAGTGACGGAAAGAGAACGGGGCGGCACCCAGAAGAGGGGCCGCCCCGTGTGCTCGGAAACCGGAGGAGGATCAGCTCGTGCGCTGCACCTCCAGGGCACGGGTCCGAGCATGGTCGTTACCAATCATAGAGCTGTGGTTCACGTTTCGTTTCCCTCCTCCGGCGTGAGCCGGCGTCCCGGGGGCCTGGCCGTCCAACGCGGGCCGGCCCTCCTGCAGACGTTCCTGGGTGGGAGCGCTCTCCACCATGGAGAGCGCTCGCGTCATCGCGGCACGATTCCGAAAGGATTTCACACCATTGTGGGGAGGCTTTCCCATCGGCCGCGGCCCGCCGGGTCGACGAAATCGACCCAACGGCAAGATAACACGCGACGTCCCCGATGCTTTCCAACCGCGCACATTTCGTACGGTCGGCCAGTGAGGCGGGAGCGCGATGAATCGCTGAAACCACAAAGATTTCAAACGCATCACCTGAATGGGGGCGATCCCGTGTCGGGCGGCGTGGACGGATCCGTCGTGGTCCGATCGGGCGCTTCGTGCGATGGTCGCCGGCCATGAAGCGCCACGACGCCGACTCCGCCGAGGTCCGGGTGTTCACCTACAAGGAGGGGCTGCTCTCCGCGGTGGCCCACGACCTCCAGCTCGAGGTGACCCGGTTCGAGATCGAGGTCGGGGAGGACCGGGCCATCGCCGCGACCTTCGATCCGAGGTCCATCCGCGTGCTCGACGCGATGGTCGACGGCCGCCTCTCGCCCGGCACCCTGGGCGCGAAGGACAAGGAGAAGATCCAGGGCAACATCGTCAAGGACGTCATCCCCGTCCGGAAGCACCCCGAGATCCGCTTCGAGTCCACCGAGGTGCGGGAGGTCGACGCCGGCTGGGAGATCCGCGGCAAGCTGACCCTCGCCGGGCGCACCCGGGACATCACCGTCCCGGTGCACCGTGACGACGGCCACTGGATCGGCGAGGTCTCGATCCACCAGCCCGACTGGGGCATCAAGCCCTACAGCGCCATGCTCGGCGCCCTCAAGCTCCAGCCCGGCGTGAAGGTCCGCGTCCGCGTCCCCGCGGAGTGATCACACGTTGAATCTGAAGTGGACGACGTCGCCGTCCTTCACTTCGTAGGCCTTGCCCTCGATGGCGAGCTTGCCGGCGGAGCGGACGGCGGACTCGGCGCCGAGCTCGACGAGGTCCTTCCAGCTCATGACCTCGGCCTTGATGAAGCCGCGCTCGAAGTCGCTGTGGATCTTGCCGGCCGCCTGCGGGGCCTTGGTGCCGCGCTTGATGGTCCAGGCGTGCACCTCGGGGTCGCCCGCGGTGAAGAAGGTGATCAGGTCCAGCATCCGGTAGCCGGTGCGGATCACCGAGTTCAGGCCCGGCTCCTCGAGGCCGACGCTCTCGAGGAACTCGACCCGATCCTCGTCGGGGAGCTGCATGATCTCCGCCTCGATCTTGGCGCTGATCACCACGACCGGGGCGCCCTCCTTCTCGGCCCGCGCCTTCACCGCGCCGACGAGCGGGTCGTCGTCCTCACCGAGCTGCTCCTCCTTCACGTTGCACACGTAGAAGTGGGGCTTGTTCGTCAGGAGGAACATGTCGCGGACGACGCCCTTGCTGTCGTCGTCGAGCCCCTCCTGGTCGAAGGAGCTGGCCAGCTTCCCCTCGTTGAGGTGGGCGGCGAGCGGCTCGCAGACCTCGACCGCCTTCTTCTCCAGGGCGTTGTTGCCCTTGGCGGCGCGGCGCGCCTTGTCGAGGCGCTTCTCGACCGTCTCGAGGTCCTTGAGCACGAGCTCGGTCTCGATGGTCTCGATGTCGGCCACCGGATCGACCCGGTTGTCGACGTGGAGCACGTTGTCGTCCTCGAAGCAGCGCACCACGTGGGCGACCGCGTCCGCCTCGCGGATGTTGCTGAGGAACGCGTTGCCCTTGCCTTCGCCCTTGGAGGCGCCGCGCACGAGCCCGGCGATGTCCACGAAGTCCACCGTGGCCGGCACGACCTTGGCGGGCGAGAAGAGCTTCACGAGCGCGTCGAAGCGAGGGTCCGGCACCGGGACGACACCCACGTTGGGCTCGATGGTGCAGAAGGCGTAGTTGGCCGCCTCCGCCTGCTTCTCGGAGAGGGAGTTGAAGAGGGTCGACTTGCCCACGTTGGGCAGACCCACGATGCCTACGGAGAGACCCATGCCGTCCTCGATGAATGGGGGGCTGGCTCAATAGCGCGGCGGGGCCGGCCGGGGCAACCGGGCCGAGGGGGTTCTCGCTGCCCTTCGAGGCGCTATGGTGGGGCCAGCGGTTCTTTCCTCTGTGACACCGGTGGGTCACGAAGTCGTTGCCCGAGCATTCCAGCTTCGCGGGGCCTTGATGTCCGAGCACATTCTCATCGTCGACGACGAGCCCGACATCGTCGAGCTCATCGACTACAACCTCACCAGCGCCGGTTACAGCGTCACCACGGCGCGAGACGGGGCCTCGGCGATGGCCGAGGTGCGTCGTCAGCGCCCGGACCTCATCCTGCTCGACCTCATGCTGCCGGACGTGTCCGGCACCGAGGTCTGCCGGCGGCTGCGCAAGGACCCCTCCATGGAGGGCGTGCCGATCATGATGATCACCGCCCGCGGCGACGAGATCGACCGCGTGGTGGGCTTCGAGCTCGGCGCGGACGACTACGTGACCAAGCCCTTCAGCCCGCGCGAGCTGGTGCTGCGGGTGCAGGCGGTGCTCCGCCGGACCAAGCCCAAGAGCGCGACCAAGAGCGAGCGGCTCCAGATCGGCAGCCTCGAGATCGACGTGCCCCGCCACCGGGTGACGGTCGAGGACGAGGAGATCAACCTCACCGCCCTCGAGTTCAAGCTCCTGCTCGACCTCGCCAGCCGCCGCGGCCGCGTGCAGCCGCGCGACGCCCTGCTCGAGCGGGTCTGGGGCTACGCGCCCGGCATCGAGACCCGCACCGTCGACACCCACGTGAAGCGCCTCCGGGAGAAGCTGAACGCGGCCCGCGACTACATCGAGACGGTGCGCGGCGTCGGCTATCGCATGCGCGACGAGTGATTCTCGCGAGATCGGGGGTACCCTCCGACGCGGACTCATGACCCGGAGCCTGCGCGCCCGTCTGCTGGGCTCGATGTTCGTCGTCACCGCGCTCGTCGTGGGGGCGGCGCTGTTCATCGCCGATCCGCTCGTGCGTGAGCGGGCGCGGGACGACGTGCTCCGGGCCCTCGAGCGCGCCGCCGAGGAGGTCGCGTCGGAGCCCGCTGCGATCGGGGTCGAGGCGGTCCGGGTCGCGGCCAGTCACGGGGCGATGGTCACCTGGATCGCGCCCGACGGGCAGGTCCTCGCCGACACCGGCGGGCCGAGCCGGGGCGCGGGCGACCTCGACCACGTGCGCCACGCCGGCCGGGACGTGCGCGAGACGCGCGACGACGAGGGCCGCCGGTGGCTGCAGCTCAGCGTGGCGAGGCCGGACGGCAGCGTGGTGCGGGTGGCGCGGCTGTTCCCCGAGAAGAGCGCGGCCCGCACGACCATGTGGCAGGTGCTGCTGCTGGCCGGCTTCCTCGCCTTGCTCGCCTCGGCGCTGCTGGCCGAGTACCTCACCCGCTCGCTGGCCGTCCCGCTGGCCGAGATGACGCGCGCCGCCCACGCCCTCGAGGACGGCGACATGAGCGTCCGGGTCCGATCCCGGCGGAGCGACGAGATCGGGCAGCTCGGCGCGGCGATCGACCAGATGGCCGACCAGCTCCAGGAGCGATACGAGGCGGTGCGCCGGGAGGAGCAGCGGCTGCGCACCATCCTCGACGCGATGATCGAGGGCGTCTTCGTGACCGACGCGAACGGCCGGATCGTGCTGACCAACGCCGCGCTCACCCGGCTGGCCGGCGACGACCTCGAGGGGCGCACCGCGGTCGAGGCCATCCGCAGCGCCGAGCTCCACGGCGCCGTCCGGCGAGCGACCTCGGGGGAGTCGGGCGCGGTCGACTTCGAGATGTCGGCGGGCGGGCGCCGCCGCTCGATCGCCGCCCAGGTCGCGCCGCTCGAGGGCCGCGAGGGGGTCGTGGCGGTGCTGCACGACGTCACCCAGCTCAAGCGGGCGGACGCGGTGCGCCGCGACTTCGTCGCCAACGCGAGCCACGAGCTGCGCACGCCGCTCACGGCGATCCGTGGCTTCGCCGAGACCCTGCAGAGCGGCGCGATGAAGGACGAGCGCATGGCCACCCGCTTCCTCGGCAACATCGCCGACAACGCCAAGCGGCTCGAGAGCCTGGTGGGTGACCTCATCGAGCTCAGCAAGGCCGAGTCCCCGGACAGCCGCGTCGACCTGATGGCGACCGACGTCGTGCAGGCCATCGCGAAGGTGCTCGGCGGGCTCGAGACGCGGGCGGCCGCCAAAGGACAGCAGCTCGAGCTGCAGAACGCGGGCGCGGTCCTCCGGGCCTGGGCCGACGCGCGCGCCCTCGATCAGGTGCTGCTCAACCTGGTCGACAACGCCATCAAGTACACGCCCGAGGGAGGCCGCGTGACCGCGTCGGCGCGGCGCGAGGACGACAAGGTGATCGTCGAGGTGCGGGACACCGGTCCGGGGATCTCACGCGCCCACCTCGATCGGATCTTCGAGCGCTTCTACCGCATCGACAAAGGCCGCGCGCGCGAGCAGGGCGGCACCGGGCTCGGCCTCAGCATCGTCAAGCACCTCGTCACGCGCATGGACGGAGAGGTCGCGGTCGAGAGCGAGGTCGGCGAGGGCACGACCTTCCGCGTCATCCTGCAGGCCACGGCTCACTCGAGCGATTGAATCGCGCGGGCGCCGTGGCGGACGTCCTCGCCCTCGACCATGTAGACGACCATCTCGGCGATGTTGGTGGCGAGGTCGGCGATGCGCTCGAGGCACTTCGCGCTCGAGGTCAGGCCCATGCCGACGTCGGCCAGCATCGGGTTCCGCTTCATGTAGGCGACGCTGCGAGAGAGCGCGCGGGCGTGCAGCGCGTCGACCGCGTCGTCCATCGCGAGCACCCGCTGCGCTCGCTCGACGTCCTCCTCCACGAAGGCGTCGAGCGCGAGGTCGAGCATGTCGGCGCCGCGCGAGCCCATCTCGTTGAGGATGGCCTTGATGCCGCGGACCTCCTCGGCGTCGATGGCGAGGCGCGCGGCCCGCTCGGCCACGTTGACCGCCTCGTCGCCGATCGTCTCCAGGTCGGTGACCACCTTCAGCGCCGTCACCAGGAGCCGCAGGTCGCGGCCGACCGGGGAGCGCAGCGCGAGGATGCGGACCGCGAGCTCGTCGCAGGCGAGGTGGTCGGCGTTGACCAGCCGATCGGCGTCGTCGACCGCCCGGGCCCGCGCCGCGTCGCCGTCCTCGACCGCGCGGAGCGCCTCCGAGATCAGCCGCTCGCACCGGCCGCCCATCGCGAGCAGGCGGTCCTTCAGCTCACGGAGCTCGGCGTCGAACTGACGGTCTGTATGGCGGAAGGGCGACGTCTTCTCCAGCTGGGCTGATCGTGTCACAGGAGGCCGGCCTCCGAAAACGCGAAAGCCGCCGCCCGGGGAGGGCGACGGCTCTCGGGTGGACCGGGAAGGATCAGTTCTCGGGGAAGGCGGTCCAGCCCTCGGCCCAGTTGGTGCCGCCCATCTCGAAGGCGCCCGCGTAGCTGGCGCTGGTGTCGCCGAAGCTGGGCGCCACGCCGGTGAGCGCCACGCCCGGGGTGTAGTCCGGGGCGGTGATGCTGGTGTCGGCGAGCATCGGGTCGGTCTCGAAGTCGTTGTTGCGCTCCGCGTCGGTGAACGCCGCGCCCTCGTCGAAGCCGTTGTCGTCGTCGTCCTCGCCGGTCTCCGTCGGGAACTCGCCGACCATGTGGAACACGCTGCTCTCCCAGGAGAGCTCGCCCGGCCACTCGGTGGAGAGGTCGTTGTCGGCCGCGCGGAGGTCGACGGGGGCGGCGAAGCCCACCGCCACGGTGTTGCGGATCTGCGCGCGCATGCCCTCGCGGAGGAGCGCGATGCGGCCCTCGCCGGCGCCGACGAGGGTGAGGTTCGACAGCGCGGTGTCGGTGCGCGGCTCGGCGAGCTCGTTGCCGCCGAAGCTGTCGCACTCGATCGCGTTGTCGCCGATGCCCGGGTACTGGTGGACGACGATGAACTGGCCGTTGCCGCGCCAGCCCTCGTCGCAGTCGAGGCCGTCGTCCGACGGGCCGCTGATGAGCGCGTGGTCGAGGCTCGCGGTGCCGCCGAAGAACTCGATGCCGTCGTCCTTGCCGCGGTGGACCTGGATGTAGCTGAGCGTGGTGCCGGTGCCGCAGCCGGCGATGGTGAGACCGTTCAGCTCGTTGTCGGGGCTCAGCTCGGCGCCCGCGAACTCGATGCGGACGTAGCGGAGGGTGCCGCAGTCCGACGCGTCGTCGCTGCCGCCGTAGATGCCGCGGTCGTCTCCGACGTCGATGCCCTCGAGGCGGTTCCGGAAGAAGCCGGGGGCGTCGCACTCGTCGGTGCCCGGGTCGCCGTCCATGAAGCACTCGCCCGAGTTGAGCGACGCGCCGCCGAGGAGGGCCACGCCGGCCCAGTCGCCGGTCACGCGGTCACCCTCGAAGTTGCCGGAGGTGAAGACGATCGGGGACTCCGCGGTGCCCTGGGCGTCGAGGCGCGCGCCCTGGGTGACCACGAGGGCCGAGGTCTCGCTCGAGCCGGGATCGCCGAGGATCTCGGTCCCGGCGGCGATGGTCAGCGTGGCGCCATTCACCACGAAGACGCGGCCGTCGAGCACGTACAGGGGACACTCCCAGCGGGTGTCGGAGTCGATCTCGCCGCTCACGACGACGCCGTCCGGGGAGCATTCGCCCGCCCCGCCGTCGCCCGAGACCCCGGAGTCCGGGGTGGGGCTCTCGCCGCCATCGCAGCCGGCGAGAGAGGTGAGGAGCGCAAGAACCAAAGTCGTTCTCTTCATGTCGTTCCCTCTGGATGGGGCTCAGTAGGCGTACTGCAGGCCGAGGCTTCCGCTCATGCCGGGCTCGACGCGCTGCACCAGGAAGTCACCCATCGTGTAGTCCTGGACCTGGAACAGGATGTTTCGGAGCTTGAGTCTCAGTTGGAAGTGGTCCGCGAAGCGCCAGCCGAGGATGAGGTCCAGCGAGTGGAAGGGCGCTCGCTCGATCGGCGGCCGGATCTCGCCCGCCTGTCGGTAGCCGACGTTGGTGATCCGCGGGCCGACGACGTTGTAGACCAGGGCCGCCGTGACACCCGCGTCGGGTTCGGCAAACTGGAGTGACACGTTCGCGACATACGGCGCCTGCCCGGTGAGCGGGCGCTCGGCGCGGACCGAGCCCGACAGCTCGTCCGGGAGCTGAACGGTCGAGTAGATGACCGCGAGGCTCGCGCCGAAGCTGAACATGCGCAGCGCCTCGTGGAGGTGCCGCAGGCTGAACCGCAGCTCCGCCTCGCCGCCGACGTTGTGGGCGAGCTCGGCGTTGATGAACTCCGCGTCCCAGTTGTTCGGGTTGACGATCTGGAGCTCGATCGGCTGGTCGAAGTACTTGTAGAACGCGCTGAGCGCGAGGATCTCGCCGGTCCCGAAGAACCACTCCCAGCGGAGGTCCGCGTTCTGGATCAGCGTGCGCGACAGGAGCGGGTTGCCCTGCACGTTCCGGTCGAGGACGAAGTCGTAGTACTGGTAGGCGGCGAGCTCGCGGATCTGCGGGCGCGCGACCGTCATCCCGTAGCCCGCGCGCAGGAACATCTGGTCGGCGACCTGCAGTCGGAAGGCGCCGCCCGGGAGCACGTCGAGGTCGGTGCGGTCGGTCCCCTCCGAGCCCTCGGGCGCCTCGTCCGAGAAGGGGCTCCGCGGCTCGACCAGCTGCCGGAAGGCCTCGAAGCGGGCGCCGCCGGTGAAGCTGAGCGCGTCGCCGAGCGGGGTCTCGAGCATCGCGAAGCCCGCGTAGTACTGCGACTCCGCGTGGTAGGCGTCGTCGTCGCCGGTGAACTCGCGCATGCGGGTGAGGACGCCGATGTTCTCGGCGCTGAAGAGCTCCTCGACCGGCGCCTGGTACGCGGACTGATCGCTCGCGCCCGTGTCCTGCATCATGCGCAGCCGCCGGATGCCGAAGTCGCGCGCCGACATCCGCGCCTGGCCGCCCACCGTGCCCCAGCCCTCGGACCAGAGGGGGAAGCGGAGGTCGAGCGTCGCGCCACCGTCGACCTGGTCGAGGTCGGAGTAGAAGCGCTCGCCCGACTGTGACTTCTCGAGCCAGCGGAGCGCGGTGCCTCCGCCCTGCGGCCCGTACGTGACGGTGCGTCGGTCGGGCTCCTCGCGGGCGCCGTAGCTCCCGTACGCGCTCCAGCGGAGACGCATGCGCTCGCCGAACAGGTCGCGGTGGTCGCCCTGAAGCTGCGAGAACCACATCGACCGCGCGATGTGCTGGAGCTGCCAGCGCTCGGCGTAGCCGGCGAGCTCTCCGCTCTGCCCCGCGTAGAACGAGGTCTCGTCGACCATGGAGCGGTTGAAGAGCGTCAGGAACGTCAGCGAGTGGTCCTGCCCGAGCTCCAGGCTCGCCGTGCCGAGCGCGCCGAGCTGGACCTCCTCGGAGCCGGTCTCGGTGGCCCAGTCGTTGAACGCCTGGAGGTCGTCGTTGCTGCCGGTGGGACGCGGCCGGCTGAGCCCGATCGTGCGGACGTCCGCGTGGTCGTAGAACGCGGTGACGAGGTAGCCGAAGCGGTCGCCGCCGCCGAGGTCCACCGAGTCGCCGACGGTGAACCCGAGGCCGAAGTTGGGCGGCGCGGTCGAGCGCTGGTACTGCCAGCGGTTCGGGAAGCGCTCGGCCACCTGCTCCAGCTCGTCGGGCGAGAGATCGGTGCGGCTGCCGACGATGCGGGTGCGGTCGAGGCCGCTCGGGAACGCGCGCGTGCCGTCGTCGAAGCCGAGCCAGTCGAGGTCTCCGCCGGCGTAGGTCAGCCGGTCGCGGAACGTCGTCATGCTGTTGGCGCCGACGCTCGCCTCGAGCTGGAAGGTGAACTCGGTCGGGAAGCGGACGGTCCGGATGTCGAGCACGCCGCCGGCGAAGTTGCCCGGCAGGTTCGGGAGGAACGCCTTCGAGATCTGGAGGTTGTCGATGATGCTCGTCGGGAAGAGGTCCAGGTCGACCGCCGGCACGTCCGGGTCGGTCGAGGGGAGCTGCACGCCGTTGAGCAGCACGATGGTGTAGCGGCCGCCGAGGCCGCGGATGTTGAGATTGGTGCCCTCGAGGGTGACGCCGACCACGTTCCGCGCCGCGCTGCCCGCGTCGCTCGCGCCGGACTGCGACATCTGCTCGCTGCCCATGCCCTCGCCGATGCCGCTCGACGCGGCGCGGAGCTGGTCCTGCGCTGCCGCGCTCGAGGTGTCGGCGCGGTAGACGATCTCGACCTCCTCGGCGACCGCCTCGGCGTCGATGGGGTCGAGGGTGAGCGTCAGATCGCTCCAGCGCCCCGAGCGCACGACCACCCGGGGCATGCGCGCCCCGTGGTAGAGGTCGGTGTAGCCGAGCACCGAGTAGCGGCCGGGCGGCACGACGAGCACGTAGCCGCCGGTGTCGCTGGTGATCGTGTTCTCCATCGTCTGCGGAGAGCGCGCGATCACGACCGCGTCCGGCAGCCCCTCGCCCGTCTGCGAGTCGACGATGCGTCCCCGGATCCCGGTGTCCGCGGTCGGCGGCCCGTCGTCGACGAGCTCGGCCTCGATCTCGGCCTCGACCTCGTTCTCGACCTCGGTCTCGTTCTCGACCTCGGTCTCGACCGAGGCGTCCGCCGTCTCCGGCACGCCGGCGTCTTGCGCGTGCGCAAAAGAGGTTGTCATTGTGACAACCCAGTAGATACACGTCACCCAGCAGAGATCTGCAATCGAAGGTCTCATGGCTGCCTCTGCGCGGCGGCTAGCGGAGCCGCTCCGTCATCACCGCGATGTGCGCGGCGCCCGCGGAGCGGGCCAGGTCCATCACCTCGACCGCGCGCTCGAAGGGCGCTCCGTCGTCGGCGTCGAAGTAGATCTTCCGCTCCTGACGCGCGACGAGCATGCGGCGCAGGCGGACGGGGAACGTGGCGTCGGGGAAGACGTCCCGGTTGATCTGGATCTGCCCGTTCCGGTTGACCGTCACCACGATCGGCGGGTTCGACTGGTCGACGGGCATCTGCTCGGCCTGCACGTTCGGTGGCAGGTGGAGCCAGAAGAAGCGATGCATGGCCGGCATCACGACCATGAAGATGATGAGGAGCACGAGCACCACGTCGACGAGCGGGGTGACGTTCATCTCGGGCTTGGCCTTGCCCTTCCTCTTGCCCTTCCCCCCGGTCTCGATCTCCATGCCCATGACGGGTCTCCTTCAGCTCACTTGGCCTGCTCGGCGTTCTCTTCGC
Organism: Myxococcota bacterium; assembly: GCA_036149055.1. GTDB lineage: Bacteria > Myxococcota_A > Polyangia > Polyangiales > Sandaracinaceae > JAVJQK01. Next base: position 64,755 of record JAYZQJ010000007.1, read on the forward strand.
CGTTGAAGTTCACGCGCAGCGACACGCCCGGGAACCCGATCGTCGACGCGGTCGCGAAGAGCTCGCGGACCTGGCCGTACTCGGCGCCCCGGTCGCCGCGGAGCACCAGGCGCCAGCGCGGGTGACGCCGATGCGCGCGCTCCAGGTGCGCCTCCAGCTCGCCCTCCGGCACGAGGCGCTCGTCCAGGAAGACGTGGCCACGGTTGTCGACGCTGAGCATCACCACGTGGTCTTCGTCGGTGTTGCCGTCGGGGTCGGGGTTCTCGACCTGCGGGACCTCGAGGTTGAGCCCCTCCTCCATCGCCGGGATGACGATCATGAAGATGATCAGCAGCACCAGCACCACGTCCACGAGGGGCGTGACGTTCATGTGCGGCTTGGGGCGGGACGCGCCGCCCTTTCGGCTCAGACCAGCCATGGCGCTCAGGCGGCGGACGGGACGGCGTCCGCGGCGCCCTCCTCTTCGAGGCTCGTCTCACCCGAGACGGGCGGGGCGATCACGCCGGCCTCGAGCTGATCGACCAGCTCGCTGCCCGCGTTGGCGAGGCCGGCCTCGTACTTGGCGACCCGGCCGCTGAGCCAGTTGAAGACCAGCACCGCCGGGATGGCGACGAGCAGGCCGTAGCCGGTGACGATGAGCGCCTCGGAGATCATCGGGCCGATGGTGCCCATGCCGCCCGACGCCTCCTGACCGATGGCCTTGAAGGCGGCGAGGATGCCGAGCACGGTCCCGAGCAGCCCGATGAAGGGCGCCGTCGAGCCGGTCGAGGCGAGCACGCTGAGCCCCTTGTTCAGGCTCTCGCTCAGGTTCTCGCCCTTGCGCTCGAGGGCGCGCTGGGTGAACTCCGCCGACTTGTGCGCGGAGTGACCGGCCGCGCTGCGGTCGAGGAACGTCTCGACGCCGATGGCGATGAACTGCGCGAGGTGGCTCTTCTCGTGCTTCTTCGCGATCGAGAGCGCCGCCTCGTACTCCCCGCGCTCCAGCTTGGCGCCCGCCTCCGAGGCGAACGCGCGCGAGCGCGCGCCGGAGACGAGCAGGAGGATCAGCCGATCCACCAGCACGTAGATGCAGAAGAGTGCCTGGAGCGTCAGGACGATGACGACGCCTCGCACCAGGTTGTTCATGTTGGCCCACATGTGGAGCAGATCCATCTCCATGGCGGCTACCTCGCTTGTTTGTTCAGAGAACGTCGGGGCGGAAAGTGAAAACGTACGAGAGGACGTAGGGCACCGGGCGACCCTCCAGGGTGGCCGGCTCGTAGACACGCGTGTTGACGCACGAGAGGATCGTGTCCTCCGGGATGAGGGCGTGCCCTTCGGCGATGGTGGCGCGCATGACGCGGCCGTCGGCGCCGATGACCACCCGGACCCGGATGCGGATCGTCTCGGCGGTCTGGCCCTCGAGGCTCTCGGGGCGCTCGGGCACCCCGCAGCCGGAGATCATCTGGGGCGCCTGCACCTCGACGCGCTCCTGCTGGGGCGGCGGGCGCGGCGGGGTCGGCGGCCCGGGCGGCGGCTCCGGCGGCGCAGGCGGCTCGGGCTCCTCGACCGGGCCGGTGCCGCCCTCGACGCCGCCCTCGACTCCGTCCACCGGCCCGACCTCGCCGGCCTCGGCCAGCTCGCCCTCGGCCTCGCTCGGGCGGGCGTCGGGGATCGAGCTCGGCGGCGCGTCGCTCGCGGCGGCCGCGGCGGGCGGCGGGCGGCGGCGCTGAGGCTCGGGCTCCGGCTCCGGCTCGGGCTCCGGCTCGGGCTCGGGCGCCTCGTCCAGGGTGGCGAACTCGACGTCCACCTCTTGCTCCTGCTGGACGATCTGGTGCGCGGTCGCGACCGCCCCGGCGATGCCCGCCGCGAGCAGCCCGAAGAGCGCCGCCGCGATCACGAGGGAGACGGTCCGCCGGCCGCGGCCCTCTTCCTTCCGAGCGTTCTTGTCGAAGTCGCTGAACATGCGCGAGCGCCCGCCGGACGAGACGTCGTCGGCAGGCACGCGCAGAGCTAAGGGCCGTCTGTGAACGGGTCGTGACAGACGGGGGGCGGTCCTCGGTCAACCACTTCGAAGCTTCGGGACCGGGCGAATTCGCTATGTGACTCGTGAGAAACGTCATCATGACCTGACGCAGCGTCGCCGCAGTCCCGGCTTCGACGGATCGTCAGCGGCCGCGGGCGAGCACGAAGCGGACGGCCTCCGGGAGCACGTCGCGCAGGCGGTCGACCACGATCTCGTGGGGGAGGGCGCGGCCGGGTGGCAGCGCGAGCACCGCGCGGGCGTCGAGGGTGCGGCCCGGGTCCATGCGCGGCGCGTCCAGGAGCGCCTCGGCCAGCTGGCGGGCGTGCTCCAGGTCTCCGGTCGCCGCAGCGAGGAGGCGCAGGCGGGCCCCGAGGCTCTGGCGGGCCATGCGATCGTCGATCGCCCGGGCGGCGCCTCGGGCGTCCCCCTGCGCCAGCGACTCGAAGGCGACGAGCGGCGCCTCGTCCTCCACCGGCACCCGGGTCGCGACCACCTGGGAGCCGCGGCCGCGGGTGGCGCGCTCGCCGTCGAGGAGCTGCCCCGCCTGCGCCAGCCGCTCGATCGCCGCGATCGCGCCCCCGTCCGTGCCTCGCAGGCGCGCCGCCGCGGTCACCCGCTCGGCCGCGCGGAACCGGCCGGTGCTCACGCAGGCCGCCGCCACCGCCACCGTCTCCGAGCGGCCCTCCGCCTCGCGGAGCGGCGCCTGCACCCGCAGGTCGAGGACCAGCGCCGCCGCCTCGTCGATGCAGCGCGCGCAGGTGGCCACGTGCCCCTCCGCCCGGGCCCGGGCCGCGCCACGCAGGCTCCCGTCGACGAAGCCGGCCAGCGCGAGGTCGGCCAGGCAGCCGCCCGTCCTGGGGGTCAGCCGCGACAGCAGCCGCTCGCCGACCGCCCGCCACGTCTTCTCCACCCTCGCCCGGACCCGGCGCGCGTCCGGATCCTGCTCGGTGCGCAGGGCCAGCTCGACCCGCTCGGGCATGTCGGCCGCGTCGAGCAGGGCGCGGTAGCAGCGCGCGCTGAGCTCCGGCTCGCCGTCCTGGGCGAGGCGCGCCGCCACGCGCTCGAGGTTCGCCAGGGCCACCGTCGGGTTGAGGCCCAGGGTGGCGGCCATGTCTCCGCGCGAGAGCCCGCGGAGCCGCAGCCGGACGAGCGCCACGACGTTGGGCGGCAGCTTGGCGAGGATCTCCTCGACCCGGGCCGAGGGCTCGCTCACCGCCAGGTCCTCCAGGTAGAGCCCGCTCGGCGTCGGGGCGGGGGCGATGGCGGCGCCCGGGTTCGTGACCGAGGCGGCGTGGCGGAGCGTCGCGTGGCGCGCGGTGACGCCGAGGGCGCTCCGCAGCTGACAGGCGCCCGCCCAGCCCGCGAGGGGGCCGTCGGGGCGGCGCAGCTCCTCCCAGGCGGCGTCGACCACCGCCTCGAGGTCCGCCTCCGGATCGAGCAGCCTCGCCGCGACCGCCCGCACGAACGCCCCGTGCCGCGAGATCAGCGCCGACCACGCGGCCCCGTCGCCGGCCAAACCGGCGCGCACGAGGGCGTCGTCGTCCCCAACCACCCCGTCGATCTACGGCGCTCCCGAGCGGCCGGTCAACGCGCCGCGGAAAGCAGCCGAAATCACCGGGGATTCGTTGACACGGTGGGGCCCCCCCGACATCATTCGGCGCGAGGGTCAGCCCCCCTCGCCGACCCATGTCCGACCGTATCGGCAACTGCAGGATCCTCGGTGAGATCGGCAGCGGCGGCATGGCCGTCGTCTACCGCGCCGTACAGGAGCCGCTCGGCCGCGAGGTCGCCATCAAGTCGCTGAAGCCGTCCATCGCGGTCGACAGCGGCTTCGCGAAGCGCTTCGAGCGCGAGGCCCACTTCATGGCCTCGCTGCAGCACGAGAACATCCTCCACGTCTACGACTTCATCAAAGACCGCGGGACGATGCACATCATCATGGAGTTCGTGCAGGGCATCGACCTGTACGACCTCCTGGAGATCACGCCTCGCCTCCCGGTCGACGTCGCCTCGATCATCGCCCTGCAGGTGGCCCGCGCCCTGGACTACGCCCACTTCCGCGGCGTCATCCACCGCGACATCAAGCCCGCCAACATCATGATCAGCAAGCAGGGCGAGGTGAAGCTGATGGACTTCGGCATCGCTCGCGACGACAAGCTGAGCGATCTGACCGAGACCGGGACCGGGCTGGGCACCCCGAGCTACATGAGCCCGGAGCAGATCCTCGGCGACAAGCTCGACTTCCGGAGCGACGTGTTCTCGCTGGGCATCGTGCTCTACCAGATGGCCACCGGGCAGAAGCCGTTCGTCGAGGACGACGCCCGCACGGTGATGCAGAAGATCCGGCTCGACCGGTACGTCAGCCCGCGCAAGCTCAACCCGGACGTGCCGCGCGCGCTCGAGCGCATCATGGCCCGCTGCATGGAGAAGATGCCGGCCAACCGGTATCCGACCACGCAGGCCCTGATCGACGACCTGATGGACTTCCTCAGCGCGCGGGTGCCGATCAACCACAACGCGCGCGTGGTCATGTACCTGCGCGAGCTGGGCGTGGTGACCGAGGAGGAGGCCGACGAGATCCTCGCCGCCTCGACCCCGAACCGCAGCCGCCGCGCGAGCGGGGACACGGGCACCGTCCGGCTGATGTGGCTGGTCAACGCGGTGCTCTTCGCGGCCATCGTCGGCACCGGCGGCGCCATCCAGGCCACGGCCGGCAACCTCGAGGACGCGGCGCCGCGCTTCACCTCGCAGCCGAGCTCCAGCATCCTGCCCGAGCAGGCCGGGCACCTCTCCTTCGTCATCGAGCCGTGGGCCGAGGTCCACATCGCCTCGGAGCGGACCGGGGGCCAGTGGCAGCACCTCCTGACCACCCCGTCGGCGCGCCGCGTGGCGCTCGCCCCCGGCCGCTACTGGCTGAAGTTCCGCAACCCGTTCTTCGACGAGATCGTGCAGGTGGTGCAGGTCCGGGCGAACGAGAGCCGGGTGATCGAGCTCGACATGGAGCAGGGCGAGAGCGACGAGATGCCGGGCGAGGAGGCCCCCGAGTGAGAGCTCTCGTCCCTGCAGCGCGCGGCGAAAATGACTGCGCGCGCCTCGCCGGCGGGACGCCGCGCCCGGCGCGCCAGTCGCTCCTCCGAAATGCTAGAGCATTTCGTCGTCGGCCCGGCGCGCCGGACGCGACGTCGCGCTCGCCGATCCATCACGCGCATATTCGCCGCGCGCTGCTCGCCGCGCTCGCGGTGGTCACCCTCGGCGCCGCCGAGGTCCGGGCGGAGCCCACCACCTTCGTACACGTCGTGCGCCCGGGCGAGACGCTCGCGTCGATCGCCCAGCGCTACTACGGCGACCCGCGCCGCGAGAGCGTGCTGGTGGCCGAGAACGGGCTGACCACCCAGGGCGGCGCCGCGATCGTGGTCGGCCTCCGCCTCGTCGTGCCCACCGTCTCCTACCACCGCGTCCAGGCGGGGGAGACCTGGGCCTCCATCGCGACGGCGCATTACGGGGATCCGCGCCGGGTCTCGGCGCTGATCGAGGCCAACTCTCAGGTCTCGGGCAACCAGCCCGACGAGGGCGCGGAGCTGCTCGTGCCCTATCCGCTCCGTCACGTGGCCCGGCAGGGCGACACGATGCAGCGGGTGGCGCAGCTCTACTACGACGACAGCTCGATGGCGCAGCAGCTGATGCGCTTCAACTCGATGCGGCGCCGGCGGCTCTCGCGCGGGCAGATCGTGCTCGTGCCGCTCCCGGATCTGCTGCTCTCGGACGAGGGGCGCGCGCTCATCGAGGACGACACCGGTGAGTCGTTCGAGGGCGGGCAGCTGCGCGATCTGCAGACGCGGATCAACGAGCAGCTCCCGGTGCTGCGCGAGCACGTGCGGCGCGGCCGCTTCACCGAGGCGGTGGCCCTCGGCAACCACCTGCTCGGCGCGGGCGAGCTGACCGGCAACCAGGTCGTGACCATCCAGCGCGAGCTCGCCGTCAGCTACGTCGCCCTCGACCGGAGCGACCTGGCGGTGGAGGCGTTCGTGGCCGCGCTCGAGCGCCAGCCCGATCTCGAGCTCGACACCCGCCGCACCTCACCCACCGTGCTCGGCGCCTTCCAGCGTGCGCACGAGGCTCGGGAGGAGCGACGCGCGGACGCGGAGGCCGACGCGGGCGTGCCGGACGCCGGGACCGACCCGGGCTCCGACCCGGAGGAGTGACCTCACCGCCGCTGCAGGCGGAGCAGGAAGCCGTCGGTGGGGCCGACCGCGTCGCGAGACTCCAGGCCCACGCGCATGGAGCCCTCGAAGCTCCCGGCGACCGCGATCTGCCCGGCGTCGTCGACGCCGATCCCGAGGGCCACCACCTCGCTGCCTCCCAGCTCGAGCGCCCAGCGGAGGCCGCCGGTGCTCACCCCGAGCTCGGCCACGAAGCTCTCGCGCGAGCCGGCCGGGGTGAAGAACGGCGCGCCGTCCACCAGCGGCAGGTCGCCTCGGAAGTAGCCGGTGACGAAGACGGCCCCGGCGCGGACGGCCACCCCGTGGAGCACGTCCTCGCCGGCGCCGCCTCGGGCCTGCGTCCAGAGCACGGCGCCGTCGCGATCCATGCGCGCCACGAAGGCGTCCCCGTCCGATCCTCCGCCGGCCAGCGACCGCCCGCCGAGCTGACCGCCGCTGGTCTCGCCGACGACGATCGCGTCGCCGCTCGCCTCGTGCACCGCGACGCCGAGCGCCTGGTCGTCGCCCGGGCCGCCGCCGGTCACGTCCGTCACGTACGCGCCGTCCAGACCGAGCACCGCGATGAAGAGGTCTGCGCCCGTCGCGCTCCGCGTCGGCCCGCCGAAGCTCGCGCCGTCTTCGAAGGAGCCGACCACGAACACCCGGTCTCCCGACACCGCCACGCCTCGCGCCTCGTCCGCGCCGGGCCCGCCGAGGAAGCGCACCCAGACCACCGAGCCGTCGCCTCGCACCCGGGCCGCGAACGCGTCACGGCCGCCCGCGAGCGCGCCCTGGAACTCGTAGGGCGAGGTCGCCACCACGGCGTCGCCCTGCACGTAGCCGACGACGATGGCGTCGTCGCTGCCCTGGATGGCGTCGACGTCGTGCCCGAAGTCGACCCCCGCCCGGCCGTCGCGACCCGAGCCGACGTGGCCGCCGCGCGCCGCGTCGTAGTGCGCCCACCAGGCGTCGATGTTGCTCGTGCTGAAGCTGGGGCCGCCCGGAGGGCTCGTCGTGCCGCGCGCCTCGCCGGTCCACCACACCTCGCCCGGCACCTTCAGGGTGACCCCATTGACGGTCGTGAAGCCGGTGCTCGGCGTCACGAGCTGGTCGGTCCAGGCGCCGGCCGCGTCGTAGCCCACGACGAAGCCGGCCGTGCCGTCGGCGTCGAGCGGGGGCCCGCCGAAGTCGGCGATCCCCTCGAGCCGACCGACGACGACGATGGGGCCCGACGCGTGGGCGTCGAGCGCGAAGGGCAGGACCCGGGAGCTCGGGCCGCCGAACGCGGCGAGGCTGGTCACGTCGACCAGGACCTCGCACGCGCCGCTCACGCAGGCCTGGTGGGAGGCGCAGACGACCTCGCACGCGCCGCAGTGCAGGCGGTCGCTCTCGAGGTCGACCTCACAGCCGTCCGCGGCGTCGCCATTGCAGTCCGCGGTGCTCCGGCTGCATCCCGACCCGGCGTCCACGCCCCCGTCCGCTGGCGCGGGAGCGACCGACCTGCAGCCGACGTCCGGGTCGCACCACTCTTCGTCGCCGCACGCGCCGGTCACCGGGAGATCGAGGCAGGCGCCGGCCACGCACTCGGCGGTGAGGCAGCTCTCGGTCGCGGGCTCGCAGTCCGTGGCCGCCTCGCACAGCACGTCCGCCGGGCAGGCCTCGGGCGTCTCGGGCGTGCACTCGTACGGGACGCACTCGCCGTTGAGGCAGGCCTCCGCGCAGGTGAGGCTCGCGCACGCGCGATCCACGATCGCCGGCACCACCCGGTCGCTCTGCAGGCGCACGGCGATCTCGGTGCCGTCGACGACCGCGCCGCCGGCGAGCAGGGTCACCGCGACGCGGTGGTTGCCCGCCGGGAGCGACAGCGAGGCCACCCGCAGCCCCCGCCGCACCTCGTCGCTCCGCGCGATCGCCCGCTCCACCATCTCCCCCGCGACCTCGACCCGGACCGCGTCGAACTGCACCGCTGGCTCGTAGTCCGTGTAGAGCTCCACGAGGAGGGCGTGGTCTCCGGTACAGCCGGCGCAGAGGAGCGCGAAGGCGAGAGTCGGACGGTTCAAGGCGTCCATCGTAACCCATTCGGGGGAGGCCGTCTGGCACGCTCTGGCACGGCACGATCCGTGCGATGTAGACGTGCATGCTTCGCTTCCTCCTTCTCTGTCCCGCCCTCGCGCTGATCGGCTGCTACGAAGACCATGGCCTCCGCGGCGCCGCCCCCGAGGCGCCCGATGCGGGGCCGGCCGTCGACTGCGTGGAGGTCCCCGCCGAGGACCCCGAGGCCGTCCGCCCGGAGAAGGTCGACCTTCTCCTCATGGTCGACAACAGCAACTCCATGGACGAGGAGCAGGACTCGCTGGCCCGCTCCCTCCCGGGCTTCGTCCGGGCCCTCGTGAGCGGGGACGCCGATCTCGACGGGCGGGTCGACTTCGCGCCGGTCGGGAGCCTGCACGTCGCGGTCGTCAACTCCGACATGGGCACCGGCGCCCACGAGGTGCCCACCTGCGAAGACGCCCGCTTCGGCGACGACGGCGTCATGCGCCCCGCGAACACCGCGCTCGACGGCTGCGCGCCCGACGACGCGCCGTTCCTGACCTTCGAGCCGGGCGGCGACGAGTCGGTCGACGCGTTCGCCGCGCGCGCCGCCTGCCGGACCACCGTCGGCACCGGCGGCTGCGGGTTCGAGCAGCAGCTCGAGGCGGCGCTCAAGGCGGTCACCCCGAGCACCTCGCCGATCCGCTTCTTCGGCGACTCCGTGGGTCACGGCGACGGCGCCAACGCGGGCTTCCTCCGCGACGACTCGATCCTCGCGGTGGTCGTGGTGACCGACGAGGACGACTGCTCGGCCCGCGACCCCGCTCTCTTCGATCGGGACTCCTTCACCTACCGCGACACCGACCTCAATCTCCGCTGCAACCTCCACCGGGACGCCCTCTACGGCGTGTGGCGCTACGTGGCCGGGCTGATCAGCCTCCGCGAGCGGGAGCCCGGGCGGCTCGTCTACGCGACGATCGCCGGCATCCCGTCCGACCTGAGCGGTGAGCCCGAGGCGGTGAGCCTGCTCGACCTCCGGCTGGAGGAGCGGGTGGACCCGGACATGCGCAACCGGCTCCTCCCGTCGTGCGACGTGACCGGGCGCGGTCAGGCGTTCCCGCCGCGCCGGCTCCTCGAGGTGGGCCAGCGGCTGCGAGAGGCGGGCGCGCGCACCACCCACATCTCGATCTGCCAGGAGGACTTCAGCCCGGCGGTCGCCCTGGTCCTGGAGGAGATCCGGGCCGCGGCCCGGCCGGTGTGCGAATGACGTCACCGTCTTCGACCTGCGCCCGGGGTGGGTTCGGGTCATGATCTCCCATGCGCGAGGTCGCGTTCGTCCTCTGTCTCGTCGCCTGCGGCGCGCCCACGGCGCCGGAGGACGCGGGATCGGACGCGGGCGCCCCGGACGACGCCGCGGCCCCGGACGCGGGCGCGAGCCCCTGTGACGCGGTGCGGGTGCCGCCCCGGACGGTGGAGGCGGACACCTCCTGGCCCTGCGGGCGGTGGACGCTCGACGGCCCGGTCACCGTGCGCGCCGGCGCCACCCTGACCCTCGAGCCGGGCAGCACGATCGAGGCGGGCGACGAGGACGCGCGGGTGGTGGTCGAGCGCGACGGTCGGCTGATCGCCGAAGGCACGCCGGCCCGCCCGATCGTGATCCGAGGCGCCGACGGCTGGGACGGCGTGCACCTCCGCGGCGCCGCCCGGATCAACGTGGGGGCCTGCTTCGAGGACCCGCGCCCCGACACGCCGGAGTGCGAGCTGCCCGGCTGGCGCGAGCGGCAGGATCCGCGCGGCGCCTACGGCGGGGACGACGACACCTCGGACTGCGGCGTGCTGCGCTACGTGCGGGTGATCGGGGCGCCGCTCACCTTCTCGGGCTGCGGCTCGGACACCCTCGTGAGCCACGTCCGGGTGGACGACGCGCCCGGCGACGGAGTCACGGTCCGCGGCGGGGTGGTGCCGCTCGGGCACCTGCTGGTCGTTCGCCCCGAGGGGCGCGGGCTCGTGGTGGACGAGGGCTATCGCGGCGACGTGCAGCTCCTGGTGGTGGACCACGCGGGCGACGACGCGCTCCGGATCGGCAGCCGCGCCGATCGCCCCGAGGCGCCCCCGCGGACCGACGCGCGCCTCTGGAACGTCACCCTCCTCGGCGACGAAGACGGCCGGCCGCTGTGGATCGGCGACGGGGCCTTCGCCGCGGTGCGCAACCTCGTCGCCGTCGACTTCGGCGAGGGCCCGCGCTTCGAGGTCGAGGACGAGGCGTGGCCGGGCAGCGTGAGCCTCGCGCACGCGCTGCTCGTCCGGGTGGCCGAGCCCGGGTCCGAGCGCGACGAGGAGTGGCTGGACGATCCGGAGCGCGCCATCCACACCGAGCCCGACCCGGAGCTCGAGGGCTACGCGCCCGGGCGATCGCTCCCGGAGGGAGAGGAGCCGTCGTTCGGTCCCTTCACCCCCGCCGACTTCGGCAACCGGCGCGCGGTCTTCCTCGGCGCCGTGCCCTTCGCCGGCGACGACTGGACCCGCGAGCTCGGCCCGCCGTGAGCGTCGACCGCCCGATCTTCGATCGGCTGCCCGGCTTCGACGCGCCGTGGGAGCCGCTGGGCGACTTCCCGACCCCGGTCGAGCCGATGCGCGAGACGGGAGCGCGGCTCGGCGCCCCGGACGCGTTGTGGATCAAGCGAGACGATCTCTCGTCGCCGGTCTACGGAGGCAACAAGGTCCGCACCCTGGAGGCGCTCTTCGGGCTGGCGAAGGCGCGAGGCGCCGCCCGCGTCTACTCGACCGGCGCCTACGGGAGCAACCACGCCACCGCCACCGTGCTGCACGCCCCGCGCGCCGGGCTCGAGCCGGGGGTGATCCTCTTCCCGCAGCCGAAGAGCCACGCCGCGGTCGAGAACCTCCGGGTGATGCTCTCGCGCCGGCCGGCGCTGCGGGCCCTGCCGCACTGGTCGTTTCTCCCTCTCGGCATGCAGTGGCAGGCGCTCCAGGACCGCCGGGCCGGGATCGAGGCGTTCCAGATGGTCCCCGGCGGCGCGACCCCGGAGGGCGCGCTCGGCTACGTGTCGGCGGCGCTCGAGCTGGCCCTCCAGGTCGAGGCGGGCGAGGCCCCGCGACCGCGTCAGGTGCTGCTCGGGGTGGGCTCGACCTGCACGAGCGCGGGGCTCCTGCTCGGGCTCCGGATCGCCGCGGCGCTCGGGATCGGCTGGAAGACGCCGCCCCGGATCGTCAGCGTGCGCGTCACCCCGTGGCCGGTCACGAGCGCCTTCCGCATCGTCGGCCTCGCGGTCCGCACCGGCCAGCTCCTCGCGCGCATCACCGGCGAGCGTCGCTGGGGGCGGTCCCGCGCCGAGCTCGCGGCCGGGCTCGAGGTCGACGGCGGCCAGCTGGGGCTCGGCTACGGTCGCCCGACCGCGCGCGGCGTCGAGGCCATCCGTTGGGTCCGCGAGGCCGAGGGGCTGGAGCTCGACACGACCTACAGCGCCAAGGCGTTCGCGGCCGCCCTCGCGCGGGCCCGCGCCCACGCCGCCCGGACCGACGAGCCGGGCCCGCTCCTCTACTGGTCGACCAAGAGCACCGCGCCCCTGCCCGAGGTCGACGAGGCCGACTGGCGCTGGGCCCCCCGCGCGATGACGCGGTGGATCGAGCGGGCTCAGAAGAAGCCGCGGGCCTGATCCGGGGTCACCCCGTCGACCGCGACCCGCTTGCTCCGCCCGGTCTCGCCGCTGGTGATGCGCACCGCCGACTTCGCCACCCCGAGGCGCTTGGCGAGGAGCTTCACGAGCGCCGCGTTGGCCGCGCCGTCGACCGGCGGCGCGGTGAGCGACACCTTCAGCGCGCCGTCGTGGGCCCCGCCGATCGCGTCTCGGCTCGCCCGCGGGCTGACCCGCACCCGGAAGGCGCAGCCGGTCTCGGTGGCCTCGATCACCACGGTCACTCGACGGAGCCTAGCCGCTCGGCCAAGCTCCGCGCGATGGCGAACAAGACGGGGCTGCCGGGCGCCCCGAAGGAGAAGCTCGGCGCGCCGACGATCATGGACCGCGCGCTCGCCGCGAGTCACGGCGTCACCTACGTGCACCTCGCGGTCTTCTCGATCGACGTCGACCGGATCCGCGAGGCGGTCGAGGGCTACGACGACCCGCGCCCCTTCGGCTGGGAGGTGTTCCTCACCGAGCAGTACCTCCTGACCCACTTCGACCCGGCCAAGCGCCCCGAGGAGGCGGCGTTCTTCGAGGAGGTCGTGCTCTCGATCCTCGACGGCCGGCCCGACGCGCTCGGCTCGCAGCTCTCGTTCGCGGTGTGGGACGCGATCCAGCGCGGCCGGTTCCCCAAGCGCCTGGAGGGCGCGTTCCGGAGCTGGAAGGCGCGGCCCAAGGAGCTGGTGAAGGATCTCGCGAAGCTGTGGGCCGACGAGGAGGCGCTCCGGGAGTCGCTCGCGCGCGGCTGCCTCGAGGTCACGCTCGAGCCGCCGCTCGCCCCGCCGACCGTCGAGGCGCTCCGGGATCTTGCCGACCCCCTGGTCGGTTGACCCGGGCCATCCCTCGGACGAGAGTTCGCGCCGATGCACCCGATCCTGTTCGAGATCCCCGGCGTGGGCCCCGTCTACTCGTACGGAGTGATGCTGGGCACCTCGCTCTTCGCCGCGTGGTTCCTGATCATGTGGCTCGGGGAGACCAAGGAGGGCCTCGACACGGACACGATGGCCGGCACCTTCATCACGACCGCCATCGTCGCGATCGTGATGAGCCGGGTCCTCTACATCCTCACCAACCCCGAGGACTTCGGCGACCCGGCCGACTGGTTCAGGCTCAGCGCGGGCGGGCTCGTCGCCTACGGCGGCTTCCTCGGCGGGCTGCTCGGCTCCTGGCTCTATCTGCGCCGCAAGCCGGGCGCGAGCCTGCTCGGGTGGGCCGACGTGGTCGCGCCGACCCTGGGCATCGGGCTCGGGGCGACCCGGATCGGCTGCTACCTCTACGGCTGCGACTTCGGCGCGCCGCTCTCGGCCGACGCGCCCTCCTGGCTGCGCGATTGGGGCACCTTCCCGCGGCACGCCGACGGCACCGGCTCGCCGGCCTGGTCGCACCACGTCGCCGAGTACGACCTGTCGCCGCTCAGCGACTACAGCCTCCCGGTCCACCCGACCCAGCTCTACGAGTCGCTCTTCGGCTTCGCGCTCGCCGGCCTCGCGCTCTGGCTCTGGCGGCGCCGCGCCTTCAAGGGCCAGATCATCCTCACGATCACCGCCCTCTACGCCGTCTGGCGCTTCTTCATCGAGTACGTGCGGGACGATCCGGAGCGCGGCTTCTACCTCGGCTTCTCGACCTCGCAGCTCATCTCGCTCGCGCTGCTCCCGATGGTGGGCTTCCTCTATCAGCAGCTCGCCAAGCAGGCGAAGCAGGCCCCGGTCCCGGCCGAGGAGCCGCCGGCCGAGAAGCCCCGGAAGAAGAAGGCGAAGAAGAAGAAGCGCGCCTGACGGCCTGTCAGGAGGCGCCCGGGGGCGATGACAGAATGTCAGCCACCGGGGCGTCGGGCGGCCCGGATCCTCGCGGGATCGGCCTCGACACGCTCGGCACGCCGGCTGCAATGCCTGAAGGCATGCAGTCCCGATTCGTGCTCTACAGCGTGCTCGCGACCCTCTTCATCGGCGGCTTCGCCTTCGTGGCGGACGCGCTGGTGGTCTCGGACGAGGAGCACCTCGGCGAGCTGGCCGAGGCGGTGACCGAAGGCGACGGCCAGGCGCGGGTCGACGCGGCGATGCGCTGGATGGATCTCTCGCGCGCCGAGGTGACCGTCCGGCAGAACGGCTCGAGCGCCACCTTCGACGAGGGCGACGGCTTCCGGCTCCAGCGGGAGGTCGAGGACGCGCTCTCGGCGTTCCGCGACCCGGACGCGGAGGTGGTCCAGCGCTCGGTCGACGTCGACGGGGAGCGAGCCACCGTCGCCGTCCGGGTGCGCACCGGCGGCGCGGCCCACGACGCGAGCTTCCACCTCGTCCGGAGCGGGCAGGGCTGGCTCGTGGAGCGGCTCTCGACGCGCTGACCTTTGCATCGGGCCCCGGCCTCCCTATGTCGGTGTCGTCATGCACGTCATCAACCCGACCACGGGCGAGAAGGGCCAGCAGTTCGAGCTCCACACCGACGAGGAGGTGGAGGCGAAGCTGAAGCTCGCCGCCGGCTCCCAGGCGCAGTGGGCCCAGACCCCGCTCCATCACCGCGCGGAGCTGCTCCGGCGCGTGGCCGAGAGCCTCCGGTCGCAGAAGCGGCCGCTCGCCGAGCTCATGACCCGGGAGATGGGCAAGCCGATCGCCCAGGGGGAGAGCGAGGCGGAGAAGTGCGCCTGGGTCTGTGACTACTACGCCGAGAACGCGGCCGCGTTCCTGGCCCGGGAGGACATCGAGACCGACGCGAGCGAGAGCTACGTCGCCCACCGCCCGTACGGCGTGGTCCTCGCGATCATGCCGTGGAACTTCCCCTTCTGGCAGCTCTTCCGGCACGCGGCGCCCGGGCTGATGGCCGGCAACGCCATCCTGCTGAAGCACGCCGCCAACGTGCCCGGCTGCGCCGAGGCGATCGAGCGCATCTTCGTCGAGGCCGGCTTCCTCCACGGCCTGGTGACCAACCTGCGCATGGACCACGACGTGTCCGAGCGGGTCATCCGCGATCCCCGGGTCGCGGGCGTCACCCTCACCGGCTCGACCGCGGCCGGCAAGAAGATCGCGTCGATCGCGGGCGAGGCGCTCAAGAAGACCGTGCTCGAGCTCGGCGGCAGCGACCCCTACGTCATCCTCGACGACGCCGACCTCGAGGAGGCGGTGGAGGCCTGCGTGAAGAGCCGGCTGATCAACAACGGCCAGAGCTGCATCGCGGCCAAGCGCTTCATCGTCACCGAGAAGAACCACGACGCCTTCGTCGAGCGCATGGTCGCGCGGATGGCGGACCAGTCGATGGGCGACCCGATGGAGGAGAGCACCGACGTCGGGCCGCAGGCGCGCGAGGACCTGCGCGACGAGCTGCACGCCCAGGTCGAGAAGAGCGTGGAGGCGGGCGCGACCGTGGCGCTCGGCGGGGAGATCCCCGACCGGCCCGGCTTCTTCTATCCGCCCACCGTGCTCACCGGGGTGGCGAAGGGCATGCCGGCCTACGACGAGGAGCTCTTCGGCCCGGTCGCCGCGGTGATCCGCGCGAAGGACGAGGAGGAGGCGATCGCGATCGCGAACGACACCTCCTTCGGGCTGGGGGCGGCGGTGTTCACCGCCGACGTCGCGCGGGGCCGCGAGATCGCCGAGACCCGCCTGCACGCGGGCTGCTGCTTCGTGAACACGTTCGTGCGGAGCGACCCGCGGCTGCCGTTCGGCGGGGTGGGGGAGAGCGGCTACGGCCGCGAGCTCGCCCGCCAGGGCATCCTCGAATTCGTCAACCAGAAGACCGTCTACGTCGCCTGATCGTCCGCCGACCGGGACCGTGTCGCTTTTGTGACGGGGCGCCGAAACGTGTTGAACGAATCGATTCGGGGAACATGATCGCGGCGTCTTGAGCGGAGACGAAAGACCATCTGGGAAGATGGAGGGGCCGAGCGGTTTCGGGCTCGCCAACCTCTACGACTTCTTCGTCGAGATCGTCGTCCGCGAGCGGGTCTTCCTCACCCTGCTCGGCGTCGGCTTCCTGGTCGCCGCGCTCACCTACGACATCCCGCGGATCGCGATGTGGGTGGGCTTCGGGGTCGCCGGCTACTCCGCGGTCGCCAACGACAGCATCCAGACCATCGGCACCTTCATCGCGTCCAACCGCGAGCAGCGCTGGTGGCATCTCTGGCTGTTCATCGGCGGCATCTGGCTCGCGACCGTAGGCTACAGCTGGTGGGCCTACGACGGCGACGTCACCTACGGGCGACTCGCGGCGAAGGGCTTCGACGAGTCGCCGACCAGCTTCTCGTTCCTGCAGGTCGCGGCGCCGCTCTTCCTGCTCGTCCTGACCCGGCTGCGCATGCCGGTCTCGACCACCTTTCTCCTGCTGTCGAGCTTCGCCGCCGGCGCAGGCAGCGTCGCGTCGGTGATGACCAAGAGCCTGGCCGGCTACGGCGTCGCGTTCGGGGCGGCGTTCGTGATCTGGATGGCGACCACCAAGATCATGGACCGGCACTTCACCGGGCCGCCGGCTGGCTTCTGGCGGCCGTTCCAGTGGGTGACCAGCGGGCTGCTCTGGAGCGTCTGGATCCAGCAGGACGCGGCCAACATCGCCGTCTATCTCCCTCGCCAGCTGAGCCCCATCCAGGTGCTCGCGTTCGGCGGAGTCGTGTTCGTGGGGCTCGGCTTCCTCTTCAAGATGGGCGGCGAGCGGGTCCAGGAGATCGTCGACGAGAAGTCGAACGTCGTCGACGTGCGCGCGGCCACCGTGATCGACCTCGTCTACGCGGTGATCCTCTACGTCTTCAAGATCTGGTCGAACGTGCCGATGAGCACGACCTGGGTGTTCATCGGGCTGCTGGGCGGCCGCGAGCTGGCGATGTCGATCCGCAAGAGCTCGGAGCTCAGCCTGAAGCAGGCCGGCAAGCTGATGGGGCGCGACGTGCTCGCGGCCGGCATCGGCCTGATCGTCTCGCTGGCCCTCGCCTACGCGGTGAACCAGGACTTCCGCGACGAGGTCTGGAACACCTTCGCGGGTTGAGCGAGACTGCCGGCATGAGCGACGAGCAGCGCATCGAGTCCTTCGAGGAGTTCTGGCCCTACTATCTGTCGGAGCATCGGAACCCGACCTCCCGCCGGCTGCACTTCGTCGGCACGAGCGGATTCCTGGCGAGCTGCGCGGCCAGCGCCGCCCTCCACCCGGTCCGCTTCCCGCTGGCGATGGCCGGCTTCGCGGCGATCGGGCGCGACGCGCTGAAGAAGGGCGAGACCGACGGCCCGTCCTTCAAGCACATCGCCGGCATGCTCGCCTGCGGCGTCGCCGGCTCCCCGCTCACCTTCCCCGCCGGCGTCGTCTTCGCCTACGGCTGCGCGTGGATCGGGCACTTCAAGGTGGAGCACAACCGCCCCGCGACCTTCAAGTACCCGCTCTGGTCGCTCGCGAGCGACTTCAAGATGTGGTCGCTGATGCTCCGCGGGAAGCTCTGGAGCGGCGACCCGCTCGAGGAGCTCGGCCTCGAGGACCCCGACGTGGAGCCGCCCCCCGCGCCCCACGTGATGGCCTGAGTCCCCGACCTGGGAGGAGGGGACTGGGAGGAGGGGACGGAGTGAACTTGTGAACTCACGTCGGCGTCATGCCTACGTAAGTTCACAAGTCAACTCCGTCCCCATGTCTTCGGATGGGGGCGGCGTCGGCGGCGGACCCACGGGGCGGCGAGCAGGACGGTGAGCCAGAGGGCGCTCGGGCGGGAGCGGGTCGCGCGGCAGCCGCAGCCTGCTGACTCGGGCGGCGAGGCGGGGCCGGCGTCCAGGGGCGCGCCGGCGTCGGGGCCCGGCGGCGCGAGGCCGAGGAGAGTCCGGAGCGCGGGCGCGGGGGCGACGACGCCGCGGCCATAGAGCGGGTCGTGGCCGGTCTCGTCGGGGGTCGCGAACGGCGCCGGCCGCGTGGTCTCGAGCAGCACGTCGTGGATCTCGGCGGCCGTGGCCTCGGGATCGGCGCTGAAGAGCAGGCCGGCGACGCCCGCCACCACGGGGCAGGCGGACGAGGTGCCGCCGAAGAGGCTCGTGTAGTCGGTGTCGTTCTCGCCCTCGGCGCCCTGGATGTCGGTCGTGAACGTGCCGGTCGGCGCGGTGAGGTCGAGCGACGGGCCGAAGTTGCTGAACGGCGCGGCCTCGTCGAAGAGGGTCAGGGCGCCCACCGCGATCACCCCGCGCACGCCGGTCAGCTCGTCGTCCGACAGCGCGCGGTTGTCGTTCCCGGCGGCGAAGACGACGAGCGCGCCGAGACCGCCGCGCCCGTTGTCGTGGAGGTCCTCCAGCACCGCCCGGAGCATCGGCGGGGCGTCGATGGGCTCGGCGAAGCCCCAGCTGTTCGAGACGACCGCCGCGCCCTGATCGAAGGCGTAGCGGAAGGCGGCGATGTCCGCGCTGAGCGGCGTGAGGCTGCCGCGCGTGCCCAGCAGGCGGACGCAGCGGAGCGTGCACTCGGGGCAGACCCCCGCCACGCCGACGCCGTTGTCGCCCACCGCCGCCGCGATGCCCGCGCACGCGGTCCCGTGCTCGTTCCCCGGCTCGCCCGGGACGAAGCTCGGGTCGTCGTCCTCGTCTCGCACGTCCCGGCCGCCGAGCAGCGCGGCCTCCAGGTCGGGGTGCGTCATGTCGCAGCCGTTGTCGACGATGACGATGGTGGTCGACGGGTCGCCGGTCTCGATCGCCCACGCCTCCTCGACGCCGATCCGCTCCAGGTACCACTGCCCGCCGTAGCGCGGATCGTTCGGGGGCACGTCGATCGCTTCCGTCTGCCGCGGCAGGTAGAGGTCGGGCATCACGTCGAGGAGGGCGCCGTCGCCCGCGAGGCGATCCGCCAGCGCCGCGCCGTCCCCCGACGCGTCACGCACCCGCCAGATGCCGAGCCGCGGGTGGATCGCGCGGGGCACGTCCAGGTCGCGTGAGGCGGCCCAGCGCGCGGCGTCGACCCCGGGCCGAACCCGCACCAGCGCGTGCGCCCCGACCTGCGCCTCGATGCGCGCGCCGCCCGCTTCGTAGGTCGTCGCCGTCAACGCGTCCGGCGCGGTCTGCGCAGACGCCATCGCGCCCTGCAGAAGAAAAAACGAAGCGATGAGATTGACAGCCGTTCTCATTCTCACCAAGGTAGCGCACCTTCGCGGCCCCACGGAAGAGGAAACACGATGCGCTTGATACTCGGCCTGACCCTGACTCTCTTCGCCGTCGGTTGTGACGACGGCGCGATGGTCGTCGACGACGCCGGGACGACTCCCGAGACCGACGCCGGCCTCCCGCCCGGGGACTCGGGCGCTCCGCCCGTCGACTCCGGGGCGGCACGCGAGGTCGCCTGCGTCGACGAGTCGATCTCGCAGCTGATGCTCTTCGACGACGTCTCGAGCGGCGCCATCACCGAGGAGAGCGCGGAGAGCGGCACCTTCGTGCACCACGTCGACGCGACCGCGGGCGGCCGGGCGCCGACCGAGAGCTACGTCTACGCGCGCTTCACCGACGCGGGCCTCGAGAAGGTCGAGATCGACGACGAGTCGGCGTTCGAGTCCAACGACTGGCACATCGCGCTCCGCCGCTTCGTCATCCGCGTCAACGGCGGCGTCTCGGGCCCGGGCACCGTCACCGCGGCCCGCACCGCCCCGGACACCGCCTTCGAGACCCTCGACGCCGTGCCGGACGGGCTGATGTACCGCGAGGAGGCGTACTTCACCGACACCTGCGAGTACGTCTCCGACGGGTCGGGCATCGGCTCTCCCGCCACCGCCCTCGCGAGCTTCTGGACGTACGCCGGCTGCGTCGCGATGACCGGCAACGTCTACGTGGTCGCGCTCCCGAGCGGCCGTCACGTCAAGCTGCAGGTCCTCTCGTACTACAGCCCGGACGTCCAGACGACCTGCGACGAGAGCAGCACCATCAGCAGCCCGTCGGGCGCGGGCAACCTGCGAATCCAGTGGGCCTTCATCGACTGATCGCGCTCGGCGCGGCGTGCCTGACGCTCGCCTGCGAGGCGGACGTGGGCGCCACGCGCGCCGCCCAGCGCCCGGACACGCCGGACACCACCGATCTCCCGCCGGTGTTCGGCGACGCCGACGTGGTCGAGACCCACGACTCGGTGGGGGGGCGCTTCCGCGTCCACTTCACACGCGCCGGACAGCACGCCGTGCCCCTGGACGACGACGACATGGACGGAACCCCCGACTACGTGCAGGAGGTCGGCGAGGAGTACGAGCGGGTGCTCGCGTTCTTCACCGACGAGCTCGGCTTCGCCGCCCCGCTCTCCGACGCGGACGTGCCCGACAACGGCGGCGACGATCGCTTCGACGTCTACCTGCTCGACTTCCCGCCCGGCGCCGACGGCTCGTTCCGGCGCGACGAGTGCACGCTCGCGCCGACGCGCTGCCCCGGCCACATGCTGCAGGAGAACGACTTCGCCGGCCGGGGCTATCCCTCGCGCTCGGTCGCGACCCGCATCCTCGCCAGCCACGAGCTCTTCCACGCCGTACAAGCCGGCTACGAGGCCGAGCCCGGCGTCGTGGTCGGGGAGGGCACCGCGGTGTGGGCGTCCGAGGCCTACGACCCGAGCCTCGACGACTTCGAGAGCTTCGTCGGCGGGTACCTCTCTCGGCCCGAGCGATCGCTCGGCCAGGAGCCCACCGGGCCGGTCGACCCGTTCTCCTATGGCGCCGGCCTCTTCTTTCGCTTCCTCGAGGAGCGTCACGACCGCGGGGTGATCCGCGAGCTGTGGGAGACGCCCGCGCCTGGTGGCGCGATCGACTGGCTCGCGGCGCTCGACGCCGTCCTCGCGACCCGCGGGAGCAGCTTCCCGGAGGCCTTCGCCGAGCTCGCCCGGTGGAACCTCTACACCGCGCGCCGCGCCGACGCGGAGCTGGCCTGGGCCGAAGGGGCCGCCTACCCGCCGGTCACCGAGCGCGCGGTCGAGCTCCCCTACGCCGACGACCTGGTGCGCGTGTTCCCCGCCTCGGTCCGCTACTACGCGGCGCCCACCGGCGGCCGGGGTGAGGTCGAGGTGGCGTCGACCGCGGCCGATCCGGCGGACCTCGCGGACGTGCGGCTGCTGCTGGCGTTCGAGGAGGACGGCCGCATCACCCACACCCGGGAGACCGCCGAGGCCCGGCTGAGCGCGCCCGCGCAGACCGCCACGACCGTGCACGTCGCGCTCGTCGGCACCGCGACCTCGGGCGGCAGCCGGCGCGTCGGGCTCTGCGTCGGCTCTCCGGCCGAGGTCTCGGCGTGCCTGGGCGAAGGGACCGAGGCGGACGGCGGGCCGACCCCGGTCGACGCCGGCGCCCCCGACGCAGGGCTCGCCCCTCCCACTTCCGGCGGCTGCGCGGTGGGCACGCCGCGCGCCCTGCCCGCGGGGTGGGCGCTCCTCGCGGCCCTCGGGCTCCTCGCGCGCAGGAGGCGGCGGTGAAGCGCGCGCTCGTCGCGGTCCTGTTCATCGGGCTGGGCTCCACGCCCGCCGCGGCACAGGAGCGCGAAGCCGATGACGTCGTGCTGAGCGACGAGGACGTGCTGAGCGACGAGGACGTGCTGAGCGACGGGGACGTGCTCGAGCCGGCGCAGACCGAGGACGGCGACGAGCGCGATCTCTTCGACGAGGACGAGCTCACCGTGCCCGAGGTGGTCGTCACCGGCTCGCGCATCGAGGAGCCGGCCGGGCAGGCGGCGGTGGCGACCGAGGTGATCCGCCGCGAGGAGATCGAGCAGATGGGCGCGCGGGACGCCGCCGAGGTGCTCGAGGAGCGCGCGGGCCTGCAGCTCCAGCGCTCCTTCCGCGGCACCGAGCTGTGGCTGCGCGGCATGGACCCGGCCTACACGCTCGTGCTCGTGGACGGGGACCGGGTGCCCGGTCGGATCGGCGGCGCCGTCGACCTGTCCCGCTACGGCGTCGAGAACATCGAGCGCATCGAGATCGTGCGCGGCCCGAGCTCGGCGCTCTACGGCTCCGACGCGATCGGCGGCGTCGTCAACCTGATCACCCGCGACTCGGACCGCGACTTCGAGGCGGACGCGCTCGCGTCGTACGGCCTCAACAACGTCATCGACGCCACCGCGCGGGTCGCGGGCCGGCCCGAGGAGCACCTCCGGCTCCGGCTCGCGGGCGGGCTCCACTACGCCGACGCCTTCCGTCGCGGCGACGACGAGGCGACGACCGGCAGCTCCCGCCTCCAGTGGTCGCTCGGCGGTCGCGTCGACTGGCGGCCCGACGCCCGCCACCGCTTCCGGGTCAACGTCGACTACCTCCAGCTCCAGATGCAGGGCGTGGACGAGGGCGCGGGCGGCGCGCTCTTCGACCGCACCCAGCTCCAGGAGCAGGCCCGGGTCTCGGGCGAGCACGTGCTGCGCGGCGCCGACGGCCTGACGCTGCTCACGCGCTTCACCTACAACCAGTTCCGCGAGCAGTACCTCAACGACCAGCGCGGCAGCAGCCAGCTCGACGACTACGAGGACAACCGCGAGCACATGGGCCAGGTGACGACGCTCGTGCGCTTCAACCTCGAGGGGCTCGGCACGCACTCCGTCACCGTCGGGTTCGAGGAGCTCTTCCAGTCCCTCGACTCGGATCGGCTGACGACCTTCGCCCGCCGCGCGCGCTTCGCCGCGCTCGCTCAGGACGAGTGGATCCCCTGGGAGGACGGCGACGCCTCCCTGACCATCGTCCCCGGGCTGCGCTACGACGTCGACTCGCAGTTCGGCGATCAGCTCTCGCCCAAGCTCTCGGTCCGCTTCGACCCGGTCTCGCAGCTCGTCCTGCGCGCCACCTACGGCCGCGGCTTCCGCGCCCCGTCGTTCCAGCAGCTCCTCCTGCGCTTCGAGAACCCGACCGTCGGCTACATCGTCGCCGGCAACCCGAGCCTCGGCGCGGAGACCTCGCACGGCGTCGACGCCGGCTTCGAGTGGCGACCGATCGACGAGCTCTCGCTCTCGGCGAGCTTCTTCCGCAACGACATCGAGGGGCTCATCGCCACCGTCACCGTCGACGACCCGACCGCGACCGGCACCCTCTTCAGCTACGCCAACGTCTCGAGCGCGTGGACCATGGGCGTCGAGTCGACCGCGACCTTGCGGGTGGACGACGTGCTCGGCGTCATCGCGGGCTACACCCTCACCGAGACCTGGGACGGCCAGAACGAGCGGCACCTCGAGGGGCGCGCCCGTCACCGCATCACCGCCGCCGCGCGGGTGGCCTACGAGCCCTGGGAGATCAGCTTCGTCGCGCGCGGCGCGCTCATGGTCGACCGCGTCTACTACGTGGACGTCGACGACGACGGGATCGAGGAGGCGCTGTACCCCGATCCGATCGCGCAGGTCGACCTGCGCCTCTCGAAGACGTTCACGCGCCACCTCGAGCTCTTCGTCGGCATCGACAACCTGCTCGACGCCGGAGACGCCTACAGCGTGCTTCGGCCCTTCACCGTCTACGGCGGCGCACGCGGCCGCTACTGAGGTACGAGATGACACGATACGTGACGTGGTTCATGGCGCTCACCCTGCTGGGATGCGCGCCCACCCTCACCCCGGACGGCGACGACGCCGGGGTGATCGACTCCGGCCCGTGGACCGGCGGGGACATCCCGCCGTCGAGCGGCAGCTTCACCCACTCCGTCGCGGACGGCGTCGTGACCACGGTGGTGGACGCGACGAGCGCCACGGACTGGCAGCACCTCGACATGGACAGCGGCCACTCGGTCGAGCCGAGCGAGGGCTGGGAGCTGGCCTTCTCGCGTTTCCGCGTGCGCATCAACGGCGGGACCACCGGGAGCGGGGGGGTGCAGGTCGCGGCGCTCGACGGCGTCGCCTGGGACGACGTGACCCGGGCGCCCGAGGAGGGCTGGACCGTCCCCGGGCCCGACGGTGAGGTCGACGACGACACCGAGCCCGACAACGTGTTCAACGACGGCGAGCGCGACTGGTACGACTACGACGTCGAGACGCACACGCTGACCCCCCGTGACGTGACCTACGTCGTGGCCTCGACCGAGGGGGCCTTCTTCAAGCTGCGCTTCGAGGCCTACTACGACGACGCGGGCTCACCCGCGGTGGTGCGCTTCCGCTGGGCCCCGGTCGCGGCGCCCGCCTCGATGCTGCCCGACGCGGGCACGGGCGGCCCGGTCGACGGCGGCGTCGCTCCCGACTCCGGCACCGAGCCGCTGCCCGACCACGCCATCACGGTGAACGCCGGCGACGGCGCGGCGTGGGTCTACGTCAGCGCGACCGAGGGCGTCGTCACGCCCGCCGACCCCGAGAACGACCCGAGCTGGGACATCGCGTTGCGTCGCACCGAGGTCCGCACCAACTCCGGCACCAGCGGGGTCGGCCTGGCCGGCGCCCGGATCGACGGCTCGGGCCTCGCGTTCGACGCGCTGACGGACGCCTCGACGTTCGGCTTCGTGGTGGACGAGGTGGTCGACACCGGCCGGCCCGGCACCGAGCCGACCAGCCTCAGCCCCGTGCTCACCGACTGGTACGACTACGATCCGGCCACCCACAGCGTGGCGCCGAGCGACCTCACCTTCGTCGTGCGCACCGGGGTCGGCGGCTACGCGAAGCTCCGCATCTGGGGCTGGGACGACGGCACGTACCAGCTCTCGCTCGTGCCGATCGAGCGGCGTGTCGAGCGCCTGGAGCTCGACGTCGACGCGACGAGCAGCGACGCGTGGACCTACCTGAGCCTGCGCGACGGCGCGCTCGTGACGGTGATGGACCCGAGCGCCGAGACGCACTGGGACCTCGGGATCTCGCGCACCCGGTTCCGCACCAACTCCGGCACGAGCGGCGGAGGCATGGGCGCCGCGGTGGAGACCCCCGTCGACACGATCGCCGCGCTCGGCGACGCGCCGACCGAGGGCTGGACCCCCGACGAGACCATCACGCCGGCCCGCCCCGGCGCCGAGCCCTACAGCGCCAACCCGGTGCTCGAGGGCTGGTACGACTACGACCCGGCGACCCACGTCGTGTCGCCCCGCCCGGTGGTCTACGCCGTGCGCACCGCGGACGGACACGTCGGCGCCCTGCGCATCCTCAGCTACGCGAGCGGCACCTACCGCGTCGCGATCGCCTTCGCTGGACCCGGACGTACTTCCTTCTGAAAGGGACAGGATCATGCGCGCTCGAATTCTCATCGCACTCCTCCTGACCGCCTGCGGGAGCGCCTCGGCGCCGCCCGTCCAGTCCGCCGACGACTCGGCGGGCGTGAGCGAGGCGCCCCCGGCGCCGCCCGGCGACGACGGCGTCGACGTCGAGGCGGGGCTCTTGCCGCCGATGCCGGTGGCCGTGACCAGCTTCGGGGCGGCCGTCTCCGGCGACCACCTCTACGTGCTCGGCGGCCACCACGGCACGCCTCACCAGTACTCGCGGGAGGGGCAGTCGCGCTCGCTGTGGCGCGTCCCGCTCGTCGGCGGCGAGTGGGAGCAGGCCGGGCACATCGAGCACGGCCTCCAGGGCCTCGCGCTCGTCGCCCACGACGGAGTGGTCTGCCGCTTCGGCGGCAACCGCATCCTCAACCCCGCGGGCGAGCCGGCGAACATGCGCTCGGTGGACGACGCCGCCTGCTTCTCGCCGGCGACGAACGAGTGGACGGCGCTGCCGGAGCTGCCCGCGGGCCGCTCGTCGCACGAGGCGGCGGTGATCGGAGAGGTCGCCTACGTCGCGGGCGGATGGCAGCTCGACGACGGCGGTCCGACCGACGCGACCTGGGCCGAGGACGTGCTCGCCCTCGACCTGCACGGAGGAGATCGGGAGTGGCGCCGCATCGAGGCCCCCTTCCGGCGCCGCGCCGTGGGCGTGGCCAGCGCCGCCGGCAAGCTCGTCGTGCTCGGCGGCCTGACCCCGGAGCGCGAGGTCTCGCGTCAGGTGGACGTGCTCGACCCGGCCACCGGCGAGTGGAGCCGCGGTCCCGACTTCCCGAGCGACGCGTTCGGCGCCGCGGCGGTCGGCGTGGGCGACCGCGTCTACGCCTCGGCGCGCGACGGCGTCGTCTACGCCTGGCAGGTGGGCAGCGAGGCGTGGGCCCCGGCCGCGTCGCTCGCGTTCCCGCGCTTCTTCCACCAGCTCCGGCCCGCGGCCGACGGGGAGCTGATCGCGGTCGGCGGCATCAGCGGCATGCACACCGCGGGGCGGACCCGGCACGTGGAGCGCGTCGCCCTCGACGCCACCGCGCCGCAGCTCCTCACCTGGACCGCGAACTACCCGGGCGCGGCGAAGAACCGGCAGGCGGCGTTCGTGAACGACGACTACCTCTACCTCTTCGGCGGCAACAACAGCCTCGGCCAGCACGACTTCGAGCCGGAGAACTTCGTCTCGGACGGCTGGCGGCTGCACCTCCCGTCGATGACCTGGGAGTCGATCGCCCCCTACCCCGCGAACCGCCAGACCATGCAGACCGTCACCCTCGGCGGCCAGGGCGTCGCGGTCGGCGGCTTCGGCCACGACGGCGAGGCGGCGGTGACCCATCCGCAGGCGTTCGCCTTCGACTTCGCGTCCGGCCAGTGGTCCGAGCGCGGGGGCCTGCCCCGGGGGCGCACCCAGTTCGGGCTCGTGAGCCACGGCGAGCGCCTCTGGATCTTCGGAGGCCTCAACTACGATCCGTCGCGAGAGGGTCAGGCGGCCTTCGATCACGTGACCGGCTCGCTGGCCACGCCCGAGGGCGAGCCCGGTGGCGCCTTCGCGGACGCCTCGGTCGAGCTCCCCGGCCCCCGCCGCGCGTTCGCGGGCGCCGCGCTCGAGGGCCGCTACTACATCGTCGGCGGCATGCAGGAGGGCTTCCAGCTCGTCGACGACTGCCTCGTCCACGACTTCGACTCGGGCGACTTCGCGCCGATCGCCTGCCCGCGCCGCACGCGGCTGAGCGGCCACCTCATCCCCCTCGAGGGCAAGCTCTACCTGCTCGGCGGCTCGTACCGCGGCGACGACAGCATGGAGACCGATCGCTCGGTCGAGGTCTACGACCCGGCCACGAACACGTGGGAGGTCCTGGTGGAGGAGCTCCCCTTCGACACCCGGCACATGCACGCGCTCGCCTACCGCGATCGCATCCTGATGTTCAGCACCCACACCGAGGACCCGAGGGCCCGGGTCGCGCTCCTGGCGCCCTGAGCGTCAGCTCACCAAGGGACCGGGCGGTAGTCCTTCAGGAAGAGCCCGTAGGGGTGCTCCCCGGTGAGGAAGCCCTCGAAGATCGGGTCGACGATCCGGGCCGCGCCGTCGACGATGTCGAGCGGGGGGTGGAAGCCGTGCACCTCGGTCTTCCTCGTCGCGATCGCGGCCGGGTCCTCGTCGGTCACCCACCCGGTGTCCACGCTGTTCATGTGGATGCCGTCGGCGAGGTAATCGGAGGCGGAGGTGCGCGTCATCATGTTGAGCGCGGCCTTCGCCATGTTCGTGTGAGGGTGCCGGTCGGTCTTGAAGCGGCGGTAGAACTGCCCCTCCATCGCGCTGACGTTGACGATGTGCTTGTCGCGCCCGGGCGTGCGTCGCATCAGGTCGCGCAGCCGCGCGTTGATCACGTAGGGCGCCACCGCGTTGACGAGCTGCACCTCGAGGAGCTCCACCGTCGGAACCTCGTCGAGCGCGAGCCGCCAGGAGTTGCGTCCGCGGAGATCGACCTGCTGCCCGTCCGCGTCGAGCTGGTTCGCGGGGAAGAGGCGGAGATCGCGGCCGAGGTCTTCGGGCAGCAGCGCGCTCTGGGAGAGCGCCGCCGAGTCCGGGAGATCGGCCTCGGCGCGGACCTCGACGAGCGAGCGCGCCTCCGGGGGCAGGGCCTTCGCCTCCTCGCCCTGCATCAGGTGGCGATAGAAGCCCGCGGGGCGACGCACCGTCTGGCACGCGTTGTTGAGGATGAAGTCGAGGCGATCGCGGGTCTCGTTCACGTGCGCGCAGAAGCGCTCCACGCTCGGCGTGTGCCGGAGGTCGAGCCCGTAGACCGCGAGGCGATCGCGCCAGTCCTCGAAGTCGACCTCGCGCGCGTAGCGAGCGGCGGCGTCGTGCGGGAAGCGCGTGGTCACGATCACCGAGGCGCCGGCCCGGAGCAGCTTGATGGCCGCCTGGTAGCCGATCTTCACGCGTGAGCCGGTCACGATCGCGACCCGCCCCGAGAGATCGGCCGACCGCGTGCGGCGCTCGTAGTTGAGGTCGCCGCAGGGGATGCACATCTGGTCGTAGAAGTGGTGGACCTCGCGGAAGGTCCGCTTGCAGATGTAGCACTTCCGGTCTTCGCTCAGCTCCGGCGCGTCGCCCTCGGGCAGCGGCGGCGGGAGCGCGGGGGGCGTCTCGTAGAGCGCGGCCGTCCGGGCCCGACGGATCCCGGTGCTGCGCAGCACCGCCTCGTCGCGCGCCTTCGCGGCCAGCTTCTTCTTTCGCCGCCGCGCCTTGGCCGCCGCGCGCAGCTCGGACTTCAGCGGGAGCGTCACCCGCCCGGCCGCCTCGAGCAGCGCCCTCCGCGCGTCCTCGGGGAGCACGTCGAGCAGCGTGCGATCCTCGGCGATCGCCTCCAGCGTCTCCCGGCACGCCTCGAGCTTCCCGGCGATGTCGTCTCGACTCACGCGGGGGGCATAGCGTCGAGAGCGGCGGCGCGCATGATCTCGACCGGCGCCTCCCGCCCCGTCCACCGCTCCAGCGCGAGCGCCGCCTGCCAGACGAGCATGCCGAGGCCGTCGACCGCGCGGAGGCCGAGGCGCCGGGCCCGGGCCAGCGCGGCGGTCTCGAGCGGGGCGTAGACGAGGTCGACGACCACCGCGCCGGAGCCGAGCGACTCGAGCGGGAGCGCGGCCGCGAAGCCCTCGGGATCGGCGGCGCTCTCCAGGGTCGCGCTGGTGGCCTGCACGAGCAGATCGGCCTCGCCCTCGAGCGGGCCGTGAGAGAGGCGGGCGCCCGCGAGGGGCTCGAGGTCCGCCACCAGGGCCTCCGCCTGCGCCGGCCGACGCGCGTGCACGCGGATGGAGGCCGCGCCCGCCTCGGCGAGCCCGGCCACCGCCGCCCGCGCCGCGCCGCCCGCGCCGACCACCCACACCCTCCGCCCGGCGAGCGCGACGCCGGCGTCCTCCAGGGAGCGCACGAGCCCCGGCGCGTCGGTGTTGGAGCCGACCAGCGCGTCCCCCTCCCGCGCGATCGTGTTCACCGCGCCGATCGCCGCCGCCGCCGGCTCCACGCGATCGAGGTGCGCCATCACCGCGCGCTTGTGGGGCACGGTGACGTTGGCCCCGAGCGCGCCGAGGGCCCGGAGCCCCTCGACCGCGGCGCCGAGCGCCTCCGGGCGCACGTCGAACGCGAGGTAGCGCGCGTCGACGCCCAGGGCCGCGAGCGCGGCGGCGTGGATCGCGGGCGAGCGGGAGTGCGCGACCGGGTGCCCCAGGAGGGCCAGCAGACGGGTGGCCGCGGTGCTCACTCCGCATCTCCCGGCCGCGAGTCGATCACCTCGGCCTCGAGTTCGCCGCGCGCGAGCCGGACCCGGACGCGGTCGCCGGCCGCCACCTCGCCCGCGTCGAGGAGGGCCCGGCCGGTCTCGGCCGAGAGCGCGATGGCGTAGCCGCGCTGCAGGACCTCGAGCGGAGAGAGCGCCGAGAGCCGGCCCACCACCGCCGCGAGCCGCGCCCGATCCGCCGAGACCCGAGGCGTCATCAGGCGGCGGAGCGACTGGTCGAGGCTCTCGAGGGCGCGGCGCCGGCGCTCGACGAGGGGCGGCGCGGCGGCGGCGACCGCGGCCGCCTGCTCGTCCAGCGCGCGGCGCCGGGCGGCCAGCGAGGGCGGCAGCGCGCGCCCCAGCCGGGCGACCAGGGCGTCGAAGCGAGCGCGGTCGCGGCCGAGGGAGGCGCGCGGATCGCGGCGGTGCAGCCGGTGCTGGAGGTGCACGTGGCGCTGCCGGCCGCGCGCGATCTGCGCCTCGACCGACCGCTCCAGAGACGCCCGGGCCACGTGCAGCCGATGCGCGATCTGCTCGAGGGCGCGCGAGGGGTCCGCCACCCGGTGCCCGAGGCGCTCGAAGGCGTGTCGGCGCCGGCCGAGCGCGGCGTCCATCGCCTGCTCCAGCTGGCGCGTGCGGGCCCGGAGCTCCCGCTCGAGCGCCTCGCGGTCGGGCACGACGAGCTCCGCCGCGTTCGACGGCGTGGCGGCGCGCACGTCGGCCACCAGATCCACGACGCAGGCGTCGACCTCGTGCCCCACGCCGCTGACCAGCGGGACCGGGCAGGCCGCCGCCGCCCGGGCGACAGACTCTTCGTCGAACGCGCTCAGGTCCACGCTCGCGCCGCCGCCGCGGGTCAGGATGACCACCTCGAGGTCGGGGACCTGCCCGATCGCCTGGAGCGCGCGCACGATGGAGACGGGCGCGTCGGGGCCCTGGACCTGACAGTGGGCCACGACGATGCGCACCGGGGCGCGGCCGCGGGCGACCCGGATCACGTCGTGGAGCGCGGCCCCTCGGCGGCTGGTGACCACGCCGATGACCCGAGGGTAGATGGGCAAGGGGCGTTTCCGCGAAGCGGCGAAGAGGCCTTCGGCGTGCAGCTTCTTCTTGAGCCGCTCCACTCGCTCGCGGCGGTCCCCTTCGCCCACCGGCAGCGCGAGCCGAGCGACCAGCTGGAAGCCGCCCCGCGGCTCGTAGAGCGAGAAGCTCGCCTGGAGCCGCACCAGCTCGCCTTGCCGGAGCTGGGCCCGGCTGTGCGCGACCTCGGTGCGAAACATGATGACGCGGATGCGCGCCTCGGCCTGGGGATCGCAGAGCGTGAAGTGGAAGTGCCCGGTGGCGCCGCGGTTGACGTCGGTGATCTCTCCCTCGACCCACACCGTGCCCCAGCGCTCGAGCTTCTTGCGCGCGAAGTGGTTGAGGTCGCGCACGCGGAGCACGCGGGGTTTGCCGTCCGACACGAGCGCGAACATAGCAGCCGTGCCAGGGTGGGGGATGCCGGCCGCGATCATCGGCCTCGGGTCGAATCTGGGATCTCGCGAGGCGCTGCTCCGAGCCGCGATCCGCTCGCTCGACACCCACCCCGGCATCGAGGTCGCGGCCCAGTCCAAGCTCTACCGCAGCCCGGCCATGCTCCCGGACGGCGGCGGCCCGCAGCCCGACCACCTGAACGCCGCGGTTCGGCTCGAGGTCGCGCTCTCCCCCCGCGCGCTGCTGACCGTGCTCCACCGGGTCGAGCAGCGCTTCGGTCGAGAGCGTCGGGAGCGCTGGGGCCCGCGGACCCTGGACCTCGACCTGCTCCACTGGAGCGAAGGCGAGATCGAGGAGGAGGGCCTGACCGTCCCTCACCCGGGGCTGGAGGCGAGGCCGTTCGCGCTCGCGCCGCTCCTGGACGTCGCGCCGGAGCTCGAGCCGCGGTACGGCGCCGTGCTCGCCGGGCTGGACAGCCCCCTGGAGGTCCTGCCCTGGGCGCACACCGAGCGGCATCCGGATGGCCTTCGGGTCCGCGGGGTGGATGACGCCGACGCGCTCGCGCTCGGCCTCGACGCCTGGCTGGGCGGGCCGGCCACCGGGCAGGCGTCGGCGGTCGCCGCCTCGGATCCCCCGGGCTTCGCGCAGGCGGTGCGCGGCGCCGCGCTCGCGGTGATCACGGGCTGGGAACCGGGCGTGATCCGGGGCCTCCGGGTCGGGGAGGCCTCCGCGCAGCCGGCGCCCATCCGGGCGGTGTCGGTCTCCGACGGGGCCGCCTGGCTGCAGTTCCGCTGACCGGAAACGGGGCGTTGCCCAAGTTGTTGTTTTCGCGGGGCTCGCGAGGGTACGATGGTGCCCCTTTCTCCCCTTTGGAGGCGTGCGAAAATGGCCGACACGCGCAAGGACAAGCGCGCTCCCATCTCTCTCAAGGTGCGCTTCAAGAGCGCTACCCTCGACGAGTTCATCGAGCAGTACAGCGTGGACATCAGCCGGGGCGGCATCTTCATCAAGTCGAAGACGCCGATGTCCGTCGGCACGCTCCTGAAGTTCGAGTTCCAGCTGAAGGATGAATCGCGGCTGATCCACGGGGTGGGGCGCGTCGTGTGGAAGCGGGAGCCGGCGGACGGGGACGACCCGCCGGGGATGGGCATCAAGTTCATCAAGATGGACCCGGAGAGCCGGGCCCTCGTCGAGCAGATGGTCCAGAAGCGCGGCGACAAGCCGGGGCGCTTCGAGGAGGGCCAGGACGGCGGCAAGCCGGATCCGACCGCGGGCGGGTTCTTCCCGAGCACGACCCCCGAGTCCGAGCTGCCCGCGCCGGAGGACCGCACCCAGGTCCGCCACGCCAGCGAGTTCCTCGCCAGCGCCCTCGCCGAAGGGGACGCCGACAGCGCCAAGCAGGAGGCGGAGGCGAAGGCGGAGGAGGCCCGCAAGCGCACCGAGGAGATCGAGAAGAAGCGCGCCGAGGCGAAGAAGAAGCGGAAGCCGCGCATCAAGAAGACGCTCGTCGGCATGGGCATCCCGGCGGCCGGGGAGAACGAGGGCGAGGAGATCGAGCCCCCGTCGTCCGAGGCCGACGAGCCCGCCGAGGAAGAGGCCAAGCCGGCTCGCGAGGTGAGCGAGTCCGCCGAGACCCTCGCGATGGATCGCGAGGCGATCGAGAAGCAGGAGGCCGCCGCGGAGGAGGCCGAGGAGGCCCCCGCGAAGGCCGCCGAGCCCGAGCCCGAGGAGCCGGAGGCGGCCGAGGCGGACGACGCGGACGACGCGGACGAGAAGGCCGCCGAGGAGGCCGCGGCCGCGGCAGCCGCCGAGAAGGAGGCCGCCGAGAAGGCGGCCGAGGCGAAGGCCAAGGACGAGGCCGCGGCGAAGGCGGCCCAGAAGAAGGCCGAGAAGGCGAAGGCCGAGAAGGCCGAGCCGAAGCCGAAGCCCAAGCCGGCGGTGTCGGAGGCGCGGCCTCAGACGGCCGCCGCGGAGGAAGAGCCCAAGTCGCGCATGGGCATGATCTTCTTCGCGCTCGTCGCGGCCGTCGTGGTCGGCGTGATCGTCTACATGCAGATGCAGCCGGGCGACGATCCCGTCACCGAGCCCACCGACGTCGTCGATCCCGGCGAGGAGGAGGGCCTGGCCGCCGAGGGCGAAGGCGAGGAGCCGATCGAGGAGGCCATCGAGGAGCCGGTCGAAGAGCCGACCCCGACGGTCAGCGTCAACGTCACCACCGAGCCCGAGGGCGCGACCGTGTTCGTCGGGGGTGAAGAGGCGGGCGCCGCGCCGCTCGACGTCGACCTGCCGATCGGCGAGGCGGTGACCGTCGCCGCGCGACTGACCGGCTACACCGAGGCCACCCAGGAGGTCACGGCGGCCGAGGAGGGCACCGAGGACATCAGCCTCACCCTCGAGGCGATGGACTACGTCATCAGCGTCACCACCAGCCCGGGCAACGCGCGGGTCCGCGCGACCGGCGGCGGGAGCGGCCAGGTCACCGGGACCGGTGAGATCGAGCTGCGCGGGGCGCCCGACGAGGCCGTCGAGCTGACCGCGTCGCTCCGCGGCCACGACAACGCGACCGCCACCGTGGAGCCCGGCGCGTTCACCGCGCAGGACGGGCGCATGGTCGCGTCGGTCACCCTCACGCTGACCGAGCGGGAGCGTCCGCGTCCCACCGGCGGCGGCGGCGGAGGCGGCGGCTCTGCAGGCGGCGGCTCTGCAGGCGGCGGCTCTGCAGGCGGCGGCGGCTCGGCGGGCGGCGGCGGTGCTGGCGGCGGCTCGGCGGGCGGCGGCGGTGCTGCGGGCGGCGGCGCTGCAGGCGGCGGCTCTGCTGGCGGCGGCGGTGCTGGCGGCGGCGGTGCTGGCGGCGGTTCTGCGGGCGGCGGCTCTGCGGGCGGCGGCTCTGCGGGCGGCGGCGGTGGCGGTGGCTCTGCGGGCGGCGGCGGTGCTGGCGGCGGCGGTGCGGGCGGCGGCGAGGCCCCCGAAGAAGAGGCTCCGCCGGACAACCCCTTCTGATCCGAGCCGAATGGAGAGAGACGGAGCGCTTCGGCGCTCCGTTTCTCGTTTCAGGGCTCCTCGACGGAGGCGAGCCTCCGCGCGGCGCCGCCCTCCGGGGTGGGGGCGAGCCAGCGCACGAGCGCGAAGCCGACCACGAACCCGCCGATGTGCGCGAAGAACGCCACGCCGCCCGCCGTCTCGGGCAGCCCGAGCGCGGTGAAGCCCTGAAGCGTCTGGAGCCCGAACCAGACGAAGAGGAAGATCCAGGCGGGTGACTCGAAGAGCACGAAGACGATCGGGAAGATGAAGGTCACCACCGGCGCGCGGGGGTGCAGCATCATGTAGGCGCCGAGCACGCCCGCGATCGCGCCCGACGCGCCGACCATCGGGATCTGGCTGTCGGGCCCGATCGCCACCTGGGCGGCGACCGCGCCGAGGCCGGCCAGCAGGTAGAGCGCGAGGTAGCGGAGCTTGCCCAGCTCGTCTTCGATGTTGTCCCCGAAGACGTGCAGGAACCACATGTTCCCGATGAGGTGCGTCCAGCCGCCGTGCAGGAACATGCTCGTCAACGGCGTCAGCCAGCTCCCGAGGGAGGGCTCGCGCACGAGGTAGTACGGGATGACCCCCTTGCGGAGCAGCAGCGCCGCGCCGGCGACGTCGTCCAGGGTGAGCTGGTAGAGCCAGACCGCGACGTTGAGCGCGATCAGGGACCAGGTCACCAGCGGGAAGCGCCGGGTGGGGTTGATGTCCCGAACGGGGATCAGCACCTCGGGAAGCTGTGGCGCGGGCCCCCCGACGTCAATCGCGGCTCGTGCTACCAGGTCCGGGTGCGATCGTCGGAGCTGCTCGGAGCGACGGGACCGCTCGCGTCGGCCCTCGCGGGGTACGAGCTGCGCGAGCCGCAGCTCCGCATGGCCGAGATGGTCGAGACCGCGCTCGAGCGCGAGGGCGTCGCGCTGATCGAGGCCGGCACCGGGACGGGCAAGACGCTGGCGTACCTGGTCCCTGCGCTCCGCTCGGGCCGGAAAGTGATCGTCTCGACGGGCACCCGGGCGCTCCAGGACCAGATCATGGAGCGCGACCTTCCGGCGCTCACCCGCCACCTCGGCCTGCCGGTGCGCGCGGCGTGCATGAAGGGGCTGTCGAACTACCTCTGCCGCCGCCGCTTCGGCGAGCTGAAGGACTCGCCCGAGTCGGAGCGGCCGAGCGTGGCGC
Source organism: Myxococcota bacterium (assembly GCA_036149055.1). Taxonomy (GTDB): domain Bacteria; phylum Myxococcota_A; class Polyangia; order Polyangiales; family Sandaracinaceae; genus JAVJQK01. The sequence continues at coordinate 99,713 of JAYZQJ010000007.1, forward strand.
GCCACCTCCCGCTGATCGAGGCGTGGTCGCAGCGGAGCCGCCTCGGCGATCGCGCGGAGCTCGCCGAGGTGCCCGAGGACGATCCCGTCTGGGCGGCCGTGCAGTCGGGCTCCGACACCCGCGTGGGTCCCCGCTGCGCGCACTTCGAGTCCTGCTTCGTGACCGCCATGCGGCGCGAGGCCGAGGACGCGCAGCTGGTCGTGGTCAACCACCACCTGTTCTTCGCGGACCTCGCGATGCGCGGCTGCGCGGACGGCCCCCGCGGCGGGGCGGTGCTCCCCGACTACGACGCGGTCATCTTCGACGAGGCCCATCAGATCGAGGACGTGGCCACGCTCTTCTTCGGCGTGCAGGTGTCGGAGACGATGATCGAGCGCCTGCTGAAGGACGCCGAGCGCGCCTTCTCCGCGCGCGGGCTGCTCGACGAGCGGACCGATCGCGTCCTCCGCACGGTGCTCGGTCGGGCCGAGGCGTTCTTCGAGCAGGTCCCGGCCGGAGGCGGCGAGGGGCGGGTGGAGCTGCCGGCCGGCCTCTTCGAGGGCGCGCGATCGCGGGCCTACCACGACCTCGACGCGGCCCTCGAGGCGATGACCCTCGTGTGCCGTCGGCAGGAGAGCGAGGGCGAGTCCTTCGGGCAGCTCGCGCGCCGCACGCGTCGCATCCGGGACGAGCTCGCGCAGGTCGCCGACGGGGGCGAGCCCGGGCGACAGATCACCTGGTCGGATCGGCGTCGCGACCGCCGCGTGGTCGGCGCGAGCCCGGTCGACGTGAGCGCGATCTTCCGCGACGAGGTCATCCGCCGCGTGCCGAGCGTGGTGCTGACCAGCGCCACCCTCACGGTCTCGGGCAGCTTCCAGTTCGTGAAGCGCCGCCTCGGCGTCGACTTCGAGGTCGACGAGGCGATCCTCGAGTCGCCCTTCGACTACGCGTCGCAGGCCGCGCTCTACGTGCCGCCGCTCCCGGATCCGCGCGCGCCGGGCTACTCGGACGCGGCGGTCGATGAGATCGCGCGGCTGGTCGCGCTGACCCGGGGCGGCGCCTTCGTGCTGTGCACCTCGGTGCGCATGATGGAGCGCTTCGCGGCGCGCGCTCGGCCTCGCCTCCGCGGCCGCCCGATCTACGTGCAGGGCGACGCGCCGAAGGGCGCCCTGCTCGAGCGCTTCCGGCGGGACGGGGACGCGGTGCTCTTCGCGACCGCGAGCTTCTGGCAGGGCGTCGACGTGCCGGGCGACGCGCTCCGCCTGGTCATCATGGACAAGCTCCCCTTCGACGTGCCGAGCGATCCGCTCGTGGAGGCCCGCTGCCGCCGGGTCGAGGAGGAGGGGGAGTCCGCGTTCGCCCGCTACCTCGTCCCGTCCGCGGCGCTGACCCTGAAGCAGGGCTTCGGCAGGCTCGTGCGCAGCCGCCGGGATCGCGGCGTGGTCGCGGTGCTCGACGGTCGCCTGCGCACGAAGGGCTACGGCAAGGTCTTCCTGCGCAGCCTCCCGCCGGCGCGCCGCTGCGACACCTTCGAAGAGGTCGAGGCGTTCTGGCGGTCGATCAGCTGACCGGGGGCGCCTCGCGAGCGAGGAAGACCATGTCGCGCCCGACCGGCACCTCGTCGTTCGGCATCAGCACGTAGCAGGGCTCCCGGACCCGTAGCTCGGCGATGCGATCCCGCGCGATGACCTCGCCCGCCTCGATGCGCTCGAGCCCGTGCAGCGGCCGGGTGAAGCGGAAGCCCTCGCTCGGGCGGCTGATGATCTCGACCACCTCGAGGAAGGTCGGCTCGCCGCTCGGGGGCGCGCCGTCGAGCACCGCGCTGGCGCGGAGGAAGGCGAGCGCGCAGTCCCAGGCCGCGTCCACCGTGCCCGGGTCGTCGTGGGGCCCGCACTCGACGCTGACCGCCGGGCGGTCGACGCGCTGCATGATGCCGATCGTCACCTTGTCCATCAGCAGGCCGGGCGCCGCCCAGCCGTGGGTGACGAAGCCGAAGCCGAGCTGCCGGGAGAGCTCCGCCGCCCGCGGCACGTCGTTGATGATCGCGAACGGGGGCGTCGGCGAGGTCGCCGAGTGCAGATCCAGCAGGGCGTCGAGGTCCGCGAGGAGCGGCTCGAGCACGTGGGCGCGCGCGTGCTCGGGAGACCATCGCTCGCGGGGCAGCTCGTCCACGAACGAGAGATCGAAGAGGCGGTTGAGGTCGGCGCCGCCGCGCGTGAAGCGGCGCCCCTCCTCGATCGCGGCGGGGTTGCCCTCGATCAGCACCCAGGTGCCCGCGGTCGGCGCGATGCGTCCGTCGGCGACGTCGCGCTCCAGGCGCCGTATCACCTCGACTCCACAGCGCTCGTTGCCGTGCACGCCGCCCAGGATCCCGATGTGCGGGCGGGGCAGGGACGGATCGAGGGAGATTCGGGTGACACCCTCGAGGGTCGGATGGCGAACCAGGGTCGCTCGAGTCATACAGCTCGCGCGGATGCTAGCTCGGAGGCGTCCCCAAATCGACCGCTCGCGTCATCGACAGGGCCCGTCTCGCGTGAGATCCTCGCCGGTCCGGGGTAGGATTCCACTCCCCCGAGGCGGTTTCATGGGGCGACCCCACGAGCAGCGCGGCACCTCGCCCGAGGTGTCCATGAGCGACTTCCCGAGCACGGACCGGTTCGAGATCCGCCGTCGCCTCGGCTCGGGCAGCTACGGCGTGGTGTTCGAGGCCTTCGATCGCGAGCGGCGGAGCCCGATCGCGCTCAAGTGGCTCAGCTACGTCGAGCCCGAGACCATTCATCGGTTCAAGAACGAGTTCCGGAGCCTCGCGGAGATCAGCCACGACAACCTCGTGCAGCTCTTCGACCTCGAGAGCGACGGGGACCGCTGGTTCTTCACGATGGAGCTCGTCCGCGGGGTGCCGCTGCCGGAGTTCTTCCGGCCGGACGCGATGCCCCCCGGGGCCGAGACCATGCGCCGGCTCGCGGCGAGCGACGTGATCCCCCGGGTCCGGCGCGGAGAGGGCAGCGTGCCTCCGCCCGGCACGACCCTGCCGCCGCTCGACGTCGACCCGGAGGAGCTGCGCGCGGTGTTCCGCGAGCTCGCCCTCGGGGTCGCCGCGCTGCACGAGGCGGGCAAGCTGCACCGCGATCTGAAGTGTCAGAACTGCCTCGTGACGCCGGACGGCCGGGTCGTGCTCCTCGACTTCGGGCTGGTGCGAGACCTCGAGCAGGTGCGGCGGGCCGAGCCGAACGACATCGCGGGCACCCCCCTCTACATGGCTCCGGAGCAGTGCGCGGGCGCCCCGACCGAGCGCTCGGCCGACTGGTACGCGTTCGGCGTCATGCTCTTCCGCGCGCTGACCGACTCGTTCCCGTTCGACGGGCGCATGTACGAGGTGATGGCGGCCAAGCAGCAGTTCCCGGCGCCTCGCCCGTCCGACCGCGTGCTCGAGATCCCCGAGGATCTCGAGTCGCTCTGCGTCGATCTGCTCGCCCGTGACCCGAGCGACCGTCCGGGGGCGGAGGCCATCCTCCGGCGCCTCGGGGCCGGGCCGGATCGAGCGCGCGCCTCTTACCCGGGGCGCTCCGCGGAGGTCTTCGTCGGCCGGCGCCGCGAGCTCCGCGCGCTCGAGTCGGCGCGCCGGGCGGTCGAGGCCGGCCAGCCGCGCGCGGTCTTCGTGCACGGGGCGAGCGGCATCGGCAAGAGCTCGCTGATCCGGCACTTCCTCGACCGCCTCCAGACCAGCGATCCCGACGCGCTCGTGCTCGAGGGGCGCTGCTTCGAGCGGGAGACGCTCCCCTACAAGGCGCTCGACAGCGTGGTCGACGCGCTGGTGAGCCACCTGCTGACGCTCCCGCAGGAGGAGGCCGAGGAGGTCGTCCCGCCGGAGATCGGCGATCTCGTGCGGGTGTTCCCCGCGCTGACCCGCGTGCCGCACCTCCGCGACGGCAACGCGGTCCTCTCCGACGTCCCGGACCCGCAGGAGCAGCGACGCCGCGCGGTGGCCGCGTTCCGCGAGCTGCTCGCCCGGCTGGCTGCGCGCCGCGAGGTGATCGTCTTCATCGACGATCTGCAGTGGGGCGACCGGGACAGCGCGCACCTGCTCGGGCCGACCATGGCCACGCTCGACGCCCCTCCGATCTTGTGGATCGGCGCCTGCCGCAGCGACGAGGCGGCCGACAGCCCCTTCCTCTCGGCGATCGAGGCGGACGACGACGTGATGAGCGTCATCCAGGTCCCCGAGCTCGAGGACGAGGAGGCGCGCACCCTGCTCGAGCTCCGGCTGAGCGGGACCGCGCGGGACGAGGAGCTCCTCGACGAGCTCGCGGACGAGGCCGCCGGCAGCCCCCTGCTCATCGATCTGTTGATCCGGCACGCCCGGGAGCAGTCGCGGGGCGGCGTCGACCTCGGGCGGGTGCTCGAGGCGCAGATGGCCGACCTCGACGAGCACGCGCGCGCCCTGCTACGGGTGCTCGCGGTGCGCGGGCGACCGATGCTCTCCCGGCTCGCGGCCGAGGTGGTGGGCGTGGACGCGTTCGACGTCAAGGCGTTGACCGGCCTGCGGAACGCCCGGCTCCTGCGCGCCCGCGGCACCGAGGACGGCGAGGAGCTCGAGATCTATCACGACCGGATCCGGCAGACGGTGGCGCGGAGCATGGACGCCGAGGTCGAGCGTCAGGTGCACGCCCAGCTCGCGCGAGCGCTGCGCGGCGCCCCCGACGTGGAGCCGGAGAGCCTGGCGCTGCACTACCGCGGCGCGGGGGAGCTCGGCGAGGCCTTCCACTACACGCTCGAGGGCGCGCGCCGCGCGGAGAGCGCCCTGGCCTTCGAGCGAGCGGCGGATCTCTACCGGTCCGCGCTGGCGCTCCGGCCGCAGGTCGAGGACGCGCGCGAGCGGGAGGCGGAGCTCTGGGTCGCGCTGGCCGACGCGCTGCGCAACGCCGGTCGAGGCGCGGAGGCGGCGGAGGCCTATGTCGCCGCGGCCGCGCTCTCGCCTCGCCGCCGCGCCCTGGAGCTGCGCCGCCGGGCGGCCGAGCAGTACCTCTTCAGCGGTCACCTCGACGAGGGCCGCGCGGTGCTGCGCACGGTGCTCGAGGCGGTGGGGCTCACCTTCCCGACCCACCCGGCGCGCGCGTTCGCCGAGTTCCTCACCCGCCGCGCCCAGGTGAGGCTCCGGGGGCTGTCGTTCCGCGAGGCGAGCCCCGAGCGCATCCCCGAGGAGGAGCTCCTGCGGATCGACACCTGCTGGAGCGTGTCCATCGGGCTCGCGATGATCGACCCGGTCCGCGGCGGCGTCTTCCAGGCGAGACACCTCCTCATGGCGCTCGACGCCGGGGACCTGGGGCGGGTCGCGCGGGCGGTGGCCGTCGAGGTCCCCTTCGCCGCGACCGCGGGCACCTCCGCCCACGCCCGGACGCTCGAGCTCCAGCGCCGTGGCCGCGAGCTCGCGGAGCGCGCGGGCTCTCCCTACAACCTCGGGCTGCTGGCCTCGTCGAGCGGCGGCGCGGCGTGGCTCGAGGGGCGCTGGCGAGACGCCTTCGGCCTCGAAGAGGAGGCGCTGCGCATCCTCCGCGAGCAGTGCACGGGCGTGGCCTGGGAGATCGCCAGCTCCACCATCGTCTACCTCGACGTGCTCTGGCGCATGGGGCGCTGGAACGAGCTCTTCGAGCAGGTCCCGGCGATCCTGGCCGACGCGACGTCGCGCGGTGATCTGCTCCTCGAGATCTACCTGCGGGTGAAGTTCCGGGCGCTCGGGGAGCTCGCGCGGGGTCGCCCGGACGATGCGGTGCGCGAGGCTCGCGAGGGCCTGGCGCGCTGGTCGCAGCCGAGCTTCCAGCTGCTCCATCTGTGGGAGCTCTTCCTGCGGGTGGAGGCCCAGATGTACGCCGGCCGACCGGGCGCGGCGCGCGAGCGGCTCGAGGCGGCCTGGGGCGCGCTCTGGCGCTCGCAGCTCCTTCAGCTCCAGATGTACGACGTGACCATGCAGGACCTCGCGGCGCGCGTGAACGTGGCGTGCGCGACGGAGACGTCGGGCCGGGCGCGCGCGAGGCTGCTCAAGGGGGCGCGCAAGCACCTGAAGAAGCTCGACAAGTCGGCCGCCCCGTGGGCCCGGGGGCTCGTCGCCCTCACGCGCGCCGGCGCGGCCACCCTCGACGGGACCGAGCGCGAGGTCCGCGCCTGGCTCGACCGGGCGGAGGCTGAGCTGACCGGGGCCGACATGGAGCTGCACGCCGAGGTCGCGCGGGCTCGGAGGGCACAGTGGGACGGCCACGCGGCCCGCCTCGCCGCGAGCCGGGAGGCGATCGAGCGCGCCGGCGTCGCGGAGCCCGCGCGCTTCCTCGACACCTGGGCCCCCGGTCGATGGGACCGCTGATCCGGCGCGTCGCGCTCGCCGCCGCGCTGCTCGGGTGCGCCGAGGATCCCGCGCCGACCCAGCCCCCGGAGGAGACCCTCCCCGAAGTGACCGAGCCAGGGCCCGGGTCGGATCCCGAGCCCGAGGCGCCGCCCGAAGAGCCGGCCGATCTGCCCGCCCCGGAGGCGGCCGCGCCCGCCGCCCTCGGCGCGGTCCCCGAGCTCACCGAGCCCGGCTGCGCCTTCGCGGCCCCCGCCGCGATCGGGCCCGGCGAGTGGGGCGACGTCGCGGCGTCGGAGGGCGGCTTCGTGGCCGCGGTCCTGCACGCCGACGAGGCCGGCGAGACGCTCACCACCTTCCGGCTCGACCCGGCGGGAGGCTCGGCGCCCTTGACCGAGCGCCGGCTCGACCACCCGGTGCCTCCCGCCCGACGCGGCGCCGGCCCGATCGTCGACGCCGCGCGCGTGGCGTGGGTCGACGCGGAGCGCGGCCTCCACGTGGCGCCGCTCCAGGGCGGCGACCCGGCGCCGGTCGGCCAGCCCGCCTCGCTCCGCTTCACGCCCGCGCTGGTCTCCGGCGGAGAGGCCCGCGCCATCGCCTGGACCGACGACTCCGGCACCCCGATGCGGGTCCGCGCGCGGCGGCTCGGCGCCGACGGCCGCCCGACCGGCGAGGCGGCGGACCTGACGCCCTCGGGCGGCGGCGGGGCGGCGCCGGTCGCGCACGGGGAGGGCCTCGTCTTCCTAGACCCTCGGGCGGCGATGAGCGTCGCCCACCGCGCGTCGGTGGGGCCCCAGGGCTTCGGCGAGGCCGCGGTGGCGCGCCCGGTGGGCCTCGTGACCGCGCCGCCCCAGATCGCCGCGATCGGCGAGCCGCCGGGCCTGCTCGCGTTCACCGCGGTGGGCGCCGCCGCCACGACCGCGGTCGGGCTCGTGCCCCTCGAGGGGGCGACCCCGGCGCAGCCCATCGTCCGCGGCACCGGGTACGGCACGCTGCACGTGGACGGCGACGGACGGCTGCTCGTGGCCGACGCGCCGCTCGACCGGCCCCCGGAGTCGCCGCGCGAGCTCCACGTGCACGCGGTCGGCGCGGACGGCGCGCTGAGCGAGGCGACCGTGATCCGGGGCCCCGACGGGCACGCGCGTCGCGGCCGGATCGCGTCGTCGGGGGAGCTCGTCGCGGTGCTGTTCGAGGCGGCCGGCCGCGTCTACGTGTCCCTGGGACGCTGTCGGCCCTAGGGAAGAGCAACGAATGAAGAGAGTGAACGTCGACGTCGCCGTGATCGGCGCCGGGACGGCCGGCCTGAACGCGCGCCGCGAGGCCGCGCGCGCGGGCAAGTCCCACGTCTTGATCGAGCGGGGGGCCTACGGCACCACCTGCGCCCGGGTGGGCTGCATGCCGTCCAAGCTGCTGATCGCCGCCGCCGAGGCCGCGCGCGGCGTGTCGCGCGCCGCCACCTTCGGGGTGCGCGCGGCCGGCGTGGAGATCGACGGGCGCGCGGTGATGGAGCGGGTGCGCGCGCTGCGCGACGACTTCGTCTCCGGGGTCGTCGAGTCCACCGAGGCGATCGACGACGAGGCGCGCCTCCGCGGCGAGGCCCGCTTCGTCGACACCACCACCCTGCGGGTGGGCGACGACGTGGAGGTGCGCGCCGGCGCGGTGGTCATCGCCACCGGGAGCGCGCCCTGGATCCCCCCGGCCTTCGAGGGCGTAGGCGCCGACACCAGCGACACGATCTTCGAGTGGGAGACGCTGCCCGCGCGCCTCGCGGTGATCGGCACCGGGGTGATCGGGCTGGAGCTCGGCCAGGCGCTCTCGCGCCTCGGGGTGGAGGTGGCCTTCTTCAACCCGAACGAGGAGGTCGGCGCGTTCACCGATCCCGAGCTGGCCCAGGCGCAGCGTCAGCTGCTCGAGGCGGAGCTGGAGCTGCACACCGGGGTCGAGGAGCTCGGCGCGCGGCGCGAAGGCGAGACGATCACCGTCACCTGGTCGCGCGACGGCGAGCGACACTCCCGCGCCTTCGATCGCGTGCTGGTCGCCGCAGGTCGCCGCCCGAACCTCGAGGGCCTGGGCCTCGAGCGCACCGGCCTCCCGCTCGACGAGCGCGGCGTGCCGCCCTGGGATCCGCGCACGTGCCGCTGCGGGGACGCGCCCATCTTCATGGCCGGCGACGTGACCGGGCATCGGCCGCTCCTGCACGAGGCCTCCGACGAGGGGCACATCGCGGGCGAGAACGCGTCGTTCCCCTGCGCCGTCGGCGCCCACGTGCGGCGCACCCCGCTGCACATCGCCTTCACCGACCCCCAGAGCGCGATGGTGGGGACCTCGTTCGAGGCGCTGCCCGAGGACGCCGCGACCGCGAGCGCGTCCTTCGTCGACCAGGGCCGCGCCCGGGTGATCGCGCAGAACCACGGCCTGATCCGCGTCTACGCCGATCGATCGAGCTGCGAGCTGATCGGGGCCGAGATGCTCGGCCCGCAGGTGGAGCACCTGGCCCACCTCGTCGCCTTCATGGTGCAGCGGAAGCTGACGGTGCAGGAGACGCTGCAGCTGCCGATCTATCACCCGACGCTCGAGGAGGGCCTGCGGACGGCGCTGAGGCAGCTCGCCAAGGCGCTCGAGATCGACGGCAGCTGCCGCCACGAGGACCTCGCCGACTGCCCGGGTGGGTGACGATCACTCGGCGGCGATGGCCGGCGCGCTCACCTTGCTCCTGAGCGTGCCGCTCGTGCGCTCCGAGAAGACGATCGAGGGGAAGAGGCCGGGCGCGACCGCCGACGGCGTGACCTCGCTCGAGGGGAACATCTGCACGAACGCGGGCGCCCCGGGCACCCGGTCGACGACCGAGCGCTCCAGCACCATCGAGATGTACTGCTCGGCGCCCTCCTCGGGCGTGTTCGCGTTGAGCACCACCTCGACGTCGTAGGTCCGCGCGAAGCCCTGCAGGCCCGGGATGCGCGACTCGTAGGGGCTCCAGTTGTCGGCGCTGGTCCCGTTCTCGCTGCAGCCGAAGACGCCTCCGTCGGCGTGCGCGAAGAGCGTCTGGTTGCCGCTGGTGTGGCCCGGGGTGCGCAGCAGCAGGCAGCCGTCCCCGAGCGAGAGGTCCCCGTCGGTCAGCACCACCCGGTCGAGCGGCACGTCGCGCTTGCCGTCGGCGATGAACCACGCGCGCTGCATCGGGTGGAGTCGATCCCAGTCCTCCCACTCGGCGCGGGGCGCGAGCAGCTTCGCGTTGGGGAAGCGCGCCTGCATCGGGCCGCGGAGCCCGTCGCCCTTCACCGTGCCGAGGCTCGGCCGGAGGTCCTGGGTGTGGAAGTGGTCGAAGGCGATGACGTCGATGTCCTCGGGCGCGACGCCGAGCTCGCGCAGCCCGTCCTCCACGGTGCCGAACGAGCGGCCGATGAGGTCCTCGGCCCAGCCGAAGCGCTCGAGCAGGTGCGCGAAGAACGGCGTGTTGCGAGAGGTCTCGCGATCGGTCGGGTTGAAGAGGATGTTCCGGAGCCGGCCCTCGGCCTCGACCTGTACCAGCAGGCAGCGGTGACGCAGGGTGACGTACGGGAAGGGCAGCGGGCAGGCGGTCTGGAAGGCGTACTTCGTCGGGTAGACGAGGTCGGTGACGTCGAGCGTCCGGACGGCCACCACCTTCGGCCCCTCGCGGAGATCGTCGCCGAGCCGCTCGCCCGCGCGTCGCACCGCGTCGAGCCTTCGCCCCGCGCTCCGGTGGGCGCGCGCCTCGTCGAGGTCGTGGATCTGTCGGACCCAGGGCAGGTCCGGGTGCACGGGATCGCCGGTCTTCATCGCTCACACGATGGAGCATCCGGCGCCGCGATCAACCTTCTTCGACAGCTCCGCCCAGCTGCGCCCGGGCTCGGCGTCGGTCGCGCTCGGCAGGCCCTCCTGCTCCCAGCCCGCCTCGAGCGCGCGCCCGAACGGATCGGTCGCGCCGCTCCACCCGCCGCGCTGATCCAGCACGTGCGTGTAGCCGCGGGCCTCGAGCTGCTGCGCCGCCCGGAACGAGCGGCCGCCGGCCTTGCAGCCGAGCACCAGCTTCGCGTCCTTGGGGAAGGACGCCTCCACCGCGGCGATGAAGTCGGGGTTCGGCTCCATTCCGCCTGCGCCCATGTGCATCAACGGCACGTTGTAGGCCCCGGCGGGGTGACCCTGCTCGAACTCCGGCACGGAGCGGACGTCCAGATACGTCCACCCCTCGTCCAGCCGCGCCTTCGCGTCCTTGGGGGAGATGCGCTCGACCATGCCTGGCATGTGACCGCTGCCGGGGGGCCCGTCAACCCAGCGCGTCGCGCACGAACACGTCCTCCAGCGTCTCCCGATGGGGAGTCACCCCCAGCACCCGAGCGCCGGCCGCGAGCGCCGCCTCGAGCACCGGCTGCGCCCCCTCCGCGCCCTCGGCGAGCACGACCCAGCGGTCGTCGTCCTCGCGCACCGTCACCGCGAGCCTCTCGAGCTCGGTCACCAGCGCGGGCGTGACCTCGGCGAGCTCCACCTCCACCCGGCGCGTGTCGGCGCGGAGCAGCTCGGCGAGGCGCCCGTAGTGGATCATCTCGCCCCGGCGCATGATGCCGACCCGATCGCAGAGCAGCTCCACGTCCGCGAGGATGTGGCTGGTGAAGAGGATCGTCTTGCCGGCCCGACGCTGCTCGAGGATCAGGTCGCGCACCTCCTTGCGCCCGATCGGGTCGAGGCCGCTCATCGGCTCGTCCAGGATCAGCAGCTCGGGATCGTGGAGGAGCGCCTGGGCGAGCCCGATGCGCTGCATCATGCCCTTGCTGAACTTGCCGATCGGGCGATCGGTCGCGTGGCCGAGGCCCACCCGCTCGACCATCTCCTTGCCCCGCTTCTCCCGCGCCGCGGCGTCCAGGCCCGCGAGCCGCCCGCAGAGATCGAGGAACTCGAGCGGCCGGAGGTACTGATAGACGTACGGATTCTCGGGCAGGTAGCCGACCCGGCCCATCACCGACGGCCCGGGGCTCTCCTGCCCGAAGAGCGTGATCGAGCCCGCGCTCGGGAAGATCAGCCGCAGCACGCACTTGATCGAGGTGGTCTTGCCCGCCCCGTTGGGGCCGAGGAGGCCGAAGATCTCTCCCGGGCGGACCTCGAAGTCGATGCCCCGGACCGCCTCGACGCGCTTGCGGAAGAACCCGATCCGGAAGGTCTTCTCCAGGCCCTTCACCACCAGCACGTCGTCGCTCATGGCGCGCCCCCGGTCGCCCGCCCGAAGGCGGCCAGCACGTGGTCCACGTCGGCGTCGGTCAGCAGCGGGTGGAGGGGGATGGCGAGGCCCTGGGTCTCGATCCGCTCGGCGTGCGGGAAGGGGCCCCCGGCCGCGCGTCCGGCCAGGCTGCCGACCCGGTGGAGGGCGTAGCTCAGCCGCCCCGCCTCGACCCCGTCCGCCCGGAGGGCCTCGACCACCGCGTCCCGATCCAGGGCGTCCGGGAGCACCACGCCGAAGGTCTGCCAGTTGCTCTCCGCCCCGGCGACCGGCGCCTGCAGCCCGAAGCCCCCGAGCGCCTCCTGGTAGCGCGCCGCGATCGCCCGGCGGCGGGCCACGATCGCGTCGAGCCGGTCGAGCTGAGCGAGCCCCATCGCGGCCGCGAGCTCCGTCAGCCGCTGGTTGCCCGCCGGCTCCGCGAACGCGCCCGGGCCGCTGATGCCGTGGTTTCGGAGCTGCCGCAGCCGGGCGGCCAGGGCGTCGTCGTCGGTGAGGCAGGCCCCGCCTTCGCCGGTGGTGAGGAGCTTGCGCGGGTGGAAGCTGAGGCAGGCGATCGCGCCGAACGAGGGAGAGGGGCGGCCGCCGATCTCGGCCCCCAGCGAGCAGGCCGCGTCCACCACCACCGGCAGATCGGGCAGCGCGCGCTCGACCCCGGGGTGATCGGCGGGGTTGCCGAACTGGTCGATGACGATGGCGGCCCGGGTGTCGGCGCGGCGCGCGGCGGCCAGCGCCTCCGGGCTCGCGTTCCAGCTGGCGGGGTCCACGTCGACCAGGCGCGGGGTGGCGCCGCGGCGGCAGATGGCGTGGGCGGGGCTCGGCCAGCTGAGATCGGGGCAGAGGACCTCGCCGCCGCTCACGTCGAGCGCCTCGAGGGCGAGCTCGAGGGCCGCGGTGCCCGAGCCGCAGGCGATCGCGTGTCGGCGACCGCAGCGCTCGGCCAGGCGCGCCTCGAACGCGGCGACCCGTTCTCCCATGACGAGCATGCCGCTCTCGAGCACGGCGGCGACGCCCTCCTGCTCGGGCGGGCCGATCCAGGGCTTCGCGAGTCGAATCACGCGGGGAGCATACGCAATTCGGGGCCCGGGGTTGGTATACTTCGCGGCCGTGCCCACCCCCTCGACCCCGCCGCCGGAGAGCCTCGGGCGCTACCGGATCGTGCGTCGCCTCGGCGCGGGCGGGATGGCCGAGGTGTTCCTGGCCAAGAGCACGGGCGCCGAGGGCATCGAGAAGATCCTGGTGGTGAAGCGGGTGCTGCCCACCTTCGCGCGCAGCCCGAAGTTCATCTCGATGTTCGTCGACGAGGCGAAGGTGGCGATGCGCCTCAACCACCCGAACATCGTGCAGGTCTACGCGTTCGAGCAGGTCCGGGACGAGTTCCTGCTCGCGATGGAGTTCGTGGATGGCCTCGATCTGGGGCGCCTCATCTCGGGAGCCCGCAGGCAGGGGCGCCGCATCCCGGCCGCGCTCGCCGCCTACGTGGTGAGCGAGATGGCCAAGGGGCTCGACTACGCGCACAACCGCAAGGACGAGAGCGGCGTGCCGATGGACATCGTGCACCGGGACGTCAGCCCCCAGAACGTCCTGCTCAGCTACGACGGCATCGTGAAGATCGCCGACTTCGGCATCGCGCGGGCCCGCCTGGTCAGCGAGGAGACCGGGGTCATCAAGGGGAAGTTCTCCTACATGTCGCCCGAGCAGGCGCGCGGTCAGCGCGTGGACCGGCGCAGCGACGTGTACTCGATCGGCGTGCTGCTGGCCGAGCTGCTCATGAACCGCTCCATGTACCCCGGCCAGCAGGGCATGGAGGTGCTCGAGCAGGTCCGCGACGGCAAGCTCACCCTGCCGCGCCAGGTCGACCGCGGGTGCCCGCCGGAGCTCGACGAGGTCGTGCGCCGGGCCACCGCCTTCGATCGGGAGGAGCGCTTCCAGACCGCCCGCTCCCTCGCCGGGGCCCTGTCGCGCTGGCTCCACGGGCAGGAGGAGATCCTCGACGCGCTCGACCTCGAGCAGTTCATCAACGACATCGCGCCCCGCGAGGTCACCAGCCCGGACGGCCCCACCGGCGGGCGGACCTCGGGCACCGCGGAGACCCACGCCTCGCTGCCTCACGCCGCCGGCCGCGAGCTGCGCGAGCGCCGCAACGTGGTGGTGGTGCACGGGCGGCTCCGGGGCGAGGCCGAGATCACCGGGGTCGAGCGCACCGGCCGGAGCATCTCGGACCAGGCGGTCCGGGTGCTCGACGACATCGCCTACAAGTACCACGCGATCCTCGACTGGCCGGAGGGGCAGGGGAAGCGGAGCTTCCGGCTCCTGATCGGGCTCGGCCGGGTCTCGGTCGACGACCCGCTGCACGCCGTCCGGCTCGCGATGGACGTGCTCGACGCGCTCGAGGGCCTCAGCGCCGACCTGCTGGTGCCGCTCACCGCCTCGGTGGGCCTGTCGCGCGGCGTGGTCGCGACGGTCCGCGCGGCCAGCGGACGGCTCCGCTACCAGCCCCTCGAGGGCGTCTTCGAGGTCGCGCGCGAGCTGGGGGATCACGGCGAGGCGAGCGAGATCCTCGCGACCGGCGAGGTCTTCCGGCTGGCGCGCCGCGCGTTCTCGTTCGACGAGCGGGACGTCCGCGAGATCACGGTGACCGGGACCCAGGCCGGGCCCCGGCGCTTTCGCGCGTATCGTCTGCGAGGCGCCCGCACCCGTGAGGAGCGCGCGGCCGAGGCCCTCGCGGTGGCCGGCCAGGTCGGGCTCTTCGGCCGCTCCATGGAGATCCAGGCCCTCGTCGACGCCTACGAGGAGCTCGTCCGGGACCGGCAGAGCGCCTACTTCTGCATCACCGGCGAGCTCGGCGTCGGCAAGAGCGCCCTCGTGGCCGCGGCGGTCGACGCGTTCGAGCCCGCCCCGCGCCTGCTGCGCATCGAGTGCGTGTTCGGCAGCGCCGAGGTCCCCTACGGCGCGGTGGGCGAGCTGGTGCGCGAGGCCTGCGACATCCCCGAGGACGCGTCGGCCGAGGAGGCGCGCCGGCAGCTCGCCGAGACCCTCGAGCGCACGCTCCCGCCGGACGCGCGCGGCCCCACCGCCGACGCGCTCGAGCCGCTGATCGCGCCGATCGCCTCCGAGGACCCGGGAGACCGCAGCGCAGGTTTGATACGGGCCGTGCGCACCCTGCTGGCCGGGCTCGCGAGCGGCGGCCCGCTGGTGGTGTGGGTCGACGCGCTGCAGTTCACCGACACCCCGAGCCTCCAGCTCATGTCGCGCTTGATGGCGCACACCTATCCGGCGCCGCTGATGGTCGTGCTCTCGAGCCGGGCCGACGAGCGGGTGGAGGAGCTGCTCGGCGGGGTGCCGCGCATCGATCTCGAGGAGCTGGACGACGACGATCGCCACAGCCTCGTCGAGGCGCGCTTCGGCGGCGCGAAGGTGCCCCGCGAGATCCAGGACAAGATCGTGCACCGCGCGGGCGGGAACCCGTTCTTTCTCATCGAGCTCATCGACGCGCTGCTCGAGCGCGACGTGGTCCGCATCGAAGGGGAGGGGGCGGCGCGGGAGGTGGTCCGCCGCAGCGGCGCCGCCTTCGCGCTCCCGACCACCCTCGAGGACGTGATCGCGGCCCGCCTCGCCGAGCTCCCGGAGCACGAGCGACACGCGCTGCGCTGGCTGGCGGTGACCGGACCCGGGCTCCGGGTGTCGGAGCTGCGCACCCTGACCGGCGAGGATCTGGCCGGAGATCTGAGCGCGCTCGCCGAGCGCGGCCTGGTGCAGGAGCGGGCGGGCGGGGTGCTGTTCTTCCCGAGCGCGGTCGTGCGCCACGTCGCCTACGAGAGCATCGACTCGAGCGACCGGGTGCGCATGCACCGGATGATGGCGAACTACCTCACCGCGCTCGACGCGGTGCCGCCCGCCCGGCTGGCCCATCACCGCGAGCAGGCCGGGGACCGCTCCGGGGCCGCGAGCGCGTATCTGGCCGCGGCGCAGGCGGCTCACCTCATGTACAGCCACGAGGACGCGATGCGCTTCTACGGGCGCGCGCTCTCGATGGTCGCCCCGGACTCGCGCCTCGCCTTCGAGGCCCACGAAGGGCGAGAGCAGATCCTCCGGGCGCTCGGGCGCCGAAACGAGCAGCGCAACGAGCTCGAGGCGCTCCGCGCGCTGGCGGAGCGGTCCCGGGACTCGCATCAGATCGCGATCGCCTTCAGCCGCCTGGCCCGCTTCGACCTCGACGCGGCTCGCCCCACCGGGGTCGACGCCCTGCTCCGGCGCGCGCTCGACGCCGCCATCCAGGGTGAGGACAAGGCCTCCGAGATCGAGGCGCTGCGCCTGCTCGGCCAGCTCCGGCGTGACCAGGGTGATACCCAAGGCGCGATCGAGGCGCTCGACCGGGCCCTGGCGCGGGCCGGCCGCGACGTGGACTTCCTGAGCGCGCGCGGGCAGACCCTGGTGCAGAAGGCCATCCTGCTCTGGCGCTCCGGCCGCATCGACGACTCGCTCGAGGCGGCGGCCGAGGCGGTCGCGATCTTCCGCCGGCTGGGCCTCAAGGGACACGAGGCCCACGCCCTGTCGAGCCTCGGCGTCGCGCTCGCCCACAAGGGCAGCTTCGAGGACGCGATCTCGATGATGCGCACCTCGATCCTGCTCGATCGCGAGATCGGCGACCGGCTCCACCTCGGTCGAAAGGTATCGAACGTGGGCCAGCTTTACGCCGAGCTGGGCGACGTGGACAACGCGCTCGGGTTCCTGCAGCGGGCGCTCGACGTGTTCGAGCGGGTCGACGACCAGTCGGGTCAGTCGGACACCCTCTGCGCGATGGCGGAGCTGCTCGCGGAGCAGGTGGGCGATCTCGAGGCGGCCGACGGAGTGCTCTCGGACGCCCGCGCCCTCGCCGAGCGCATCCAGGATCCCTACGATCTCGCGCACGTGGACCTGGTCGAGGCCGGGCTCTGGATGGAGAAGGGGCAGCCTCGCCGCGCCGAGCGGCTCGCCAAGGAGGCGGCGTCGCACGCCCGGGCGGCCGGGGCCCGGGGCTACGAGCTGCTGGCGATGGCCGCGCGCTCGGACGCGCTGGCCCGGCTCCACGAGCGGGACGAGGCCCGGCGCCTGGCGGGCGAGGTCCTGCGCACCGCGCGGGATCGCTCCGACGTCGAGCGCGCCGACCGGGTCTACTACCAGGTCGCGGTGGCGCTCGCGCGCTGCGAGCAGCCGAAGGAGGCGGAGCGGGCCATCGCCAACGCGCGGGCGGTCGTCGACGGGCGCCTCGAGCACATCCGGGACGAGCGGCTCCGCGCCCTCTATCTCGACTCGAAGTGGGTGCGATCCATCCGGCGGGATCTACCGACTGCCTGACGAATGCTCGCGCTGGTCATGAGCGGAGGCGGGGCGCGCGGTGCCTACGAGGTGGGAGTGCTGTCCTACCTGTACGGGCAGCTGGCGCAGAGCCTCGGCCCGCCGCGCTTCGACATCGTCTGCGGCACGAGCGTGGGCGCGATCAACGGCGCCTTCATGGCCTCGGTCGCTCACGATCCGGGCCCGGGGACCCGGCGCCTCGAGGCCCTCTGGCGGGACCTCGAGATGCCCCAGGTGCTCGGGTTCAACATGATCCAGGCCCAGCGCCTCCACCGGGTCCTGCTCGGCGGGCGGCGCGGCGCGGGGCTCTTCGACGCCTCGCCGATGACCGACATCATCCGGTCCGAGATCGACTACCGGCAGCTCGCCCGGAACGTGCGGGCCGGCCGCCTCAAGGCGCTCACCGTCACCGCGACCCACGTCCCGACCGGTCAGCCCACGGTGTTCGTCGACAAGCACCCGAGCGTGGCCCTGCCGAAGCTCTCGGCCCGCAACGTGGTGGTGCGCACCGCGCACGTGATGCCCTACCACGTGCTCGCATCGGCTGCGATACCGATCCTCTTCCCGCCGGTCTTCATCCGGACCGATCTCTACTGCGACGGGGGGCTGCGCCTGAACACCCCGCTGGGACCGGCGATCCGCCTGGGCGCGGACCGGGTGCTCGTGATCGGCATGACCGGCCAGACCCACGACCGGGTGGAGATCCCGCCTTCGCGCTTCCCCGGCTTGCCGTTCCTGCTCGGCAAGGTGCTCGACGCGTTCCTGCTCGACCACGTGAACCTCGACATCGAGGAGCTCGAGCGGATCAACGAGCTGCTCCAGGACGGGATCGCCGCTTACGGGCCCGAGTTCCTCGACCGTGTCAACGCCGAGGCCGCCAAGCGCGGGCACCCGCCGAGGCGGCTCATCGACTCGCTCGTCATCCGCCCGAGTCGCGACATGGGCGAGATGGCCGCCGACTTCCTCCGGCGGGAGCGGGTCGCGATCCGGCGGCGCCTCGGCCGGGCGTTCCTCCGGCTGATGGACGTCGGGGAGGGGGCCGACTCCGCGGATCTGGCGAGCTACCTGCTCTTCGACGGGGGCTTCTGCTCCGAGCTGATCGAGCTCGGCCGGGCCGA
This sequence comes from Myxococcota bacterium, assembly GCA_036149055.1. GTDB lineage: Bacteria > Myxococcota_A > Polyangia > Polyangiales > Sandaracinaceae > JAVJQK01. Next base: position 117,708 of record JAYZQJ010000007.1, read on the forward strand.
CGCCGCCGCCCGCCACGACGAGCTCACCGCCTTCCTGAGCCCTCGCGGGTCGTGATCCCCCAGGGCTGGGGAGCGCCTGGGACAAATTGTGGATAAAGTTCCCCAAGCCTTCGAGACCACGGGCGTTTCGACAGAAAAAAAGCCTGTGCTATCGTTGGGGATAGAGGTATCAAAGAGCGTGACATGCCTCCGTTGAAAGAGGTCTCAACCTCGCCCTCACCCGAGGAGTGCCTTCGAGAGGCTCTCCAGGCGGAGAGCCCCAGTATACGGGCACATTTCGCCGAACGAGGGCTCGCGGCGGAGGGGCCGCTCGAACCTGATACAGAGGTGCTCTTGCTACGCCAGCTCTACCTGGCGCACCTCGACTCGCATCGATTTCGCGACGCCGCGGACACCGCCCTCCGCATGAGCGCGCTCGGTCCGCTGAAGGACGTCTGTCACCACGACGCGTCCCGGGCGCTCGCCGCCCTCGGAGACCTCGACGCGGCGGTGGCCCAGCAGCGCCTCGCCGCCCGCGCCGCGCCCCCGGACCGCCGCAGCTTCCAGTGGTGGTCGCTGGCGACGCTCCTCCAGCAGGCCGGCGACCGGCAGTCTGCCATCCGGGCGCTGCGCCGCGGCGAGCGCTGGGCCCACGACGACCGGCCGCTCCTCCGGGCGCACCGGGCGTGGCTCCGGATCGAGGAGGGGCAGATGCCCCGCGAGCTGGACGCGATCTGCGCCGACCTCGAGCGCTCCCGGGGCGCGGCCGGCTACGGCCAGCTCGTGCTCGGCATGATCCGTCACCGGATGGGCGACGCCGCGCGGGCGGCCGTGCACCTCCGCGCCTTCCTCCGGCGAAACGCCTCCGCGGACGCGGCCAAGGCGATCACCCTGCGCGAGGAGCTCCGGCTCGCGCGTGAGGCCCTCGCCGGCATCGACTCCGAGTGACAGCCGCCCGTAAGGCGGGAGGACGCCTTCTTTCGCCCGGCGGCCTGCGGTAGGTTCCCCACGCGGCCGCGGGGGATGGCGGGCCGCGAGGAGGAGGATCGATGAGGCACCTTGGCTTGATGACGGCGCTCGCGCTGACCTGCGCGGCGTGTGGTGAGTCCCACAGCGCGGACGCCGGGACCACGATCACCTTCGACGCCGCGCTCCCCGACAGCGGGCCGGGCGATCTCTGCGGCAACGGGGAGCTCGACCCGGGCGAGCGCTGCGACGACGGCAACACCACGCCGGGAGACGGCTGCGACGCCGAGTGTGTGCGCGAGCCCTACTGCGGCGACGGGAGCGTCGACGGCGACGAGGTCTGCGACGACGGCAACAACGCCTCGGGCGACGGCTGCCGGAGCGACTGTCGCAGCGACGAGACCTGCGGCAACGGCATCACCGACCACGCCCGCGGCGAGCTCTGCGACGGCGAGGCCAACTGCGGCCCCGACTGCATGACGGTCCCCGGCTGCGGCGACGGCACCGTCACCGACCCCGAGGTGTGTGACGACGCGAACACCGATCGCTGGGACGGCTGCGACGCGGCGTGTCGCGAGGAGATCGTGCTCGTGATGAGCTCCCTCGGGCTCGGCGACCGCCGGACCGGGTGCGACTTCAACGGCGACGGCAGCCCCGACAACGCCTTCGCGCGGGCCCTCGGCCTGCTGGCCACCGCGATCGGGCCGCTCATCGAGCAGCAGATCTCGAGCGGCGACCTGATCATCCTGCTCGGCATGCTCGGCCTGGACGACCCGACCGGGGTGAACGACGACGACTTCCGGATCGCCTGGATGGTCGGTGAGGACGCCGACGGGGACCCGGACAACAACTTCACGGGCGCCGGCCAGTTCCGCGTCACCCCCGACGCCCTCGGCCCCGACGGCGCGCCGCTCACCTCCATCCAGAGCCGCGTCGCGAGCAGCGACCTGACCGGCGGGCCGGAGGACATCCCGCTCCCGATCGGCTTCCTGCCCATCGAGCTCAAGCAGGGCCGCATCGAGGGCACCACGGTGCCGGACGCGGGCGAGCTGTTCCGCATCGACGACGGTCTCCTCTGCGGTGGCATCCCGGTGAACCTGCTCGCGCTCCTCGGGGGCTTCCTCGGCGACATGCTCGAGACCGAGCCCGCCTGCGACGGCGGCGATCCGCCGACCCTGCTCGACCTGATCATCGCCGGCGGCGAGGCGACCGCGAACTTCGGCGGCATGATGTTCCCGCTGCGCTTCAGCGCGACGCCGCCCGACCTCGACCTCGACGGCGACGGCCTCGAGGGCTTCACCATCACCTCCGACGGCCCCGACGGCTGCCAGCCGGTGGTGACCGCGTGCACCGACGGCGACGGCACCGTCATCGACGGCCGGGGCTGCTTCTCGGATCCGCGGATCGGAGACGGGCACTCGGCGGCCTTCGACTTCACCGCCGTGCGCGGGCAGACCCTCGGAATCGCGGGAGGAACCGGCGGTCCCATGCCGGGCATGTGAGGCTCGCGGCGGGCTCCACGGAGTGCTAGCCTCGCGGGCCTCTATGCCGGGGGAGCCGCAGACGGAGCTCGACGCGGCCTGGGCCGCCTTCGTCGCGGGCCAGCGGGAGGTCGCGATCCGGCGATGCGTCGCGCTGCTCGAGGCGTCGCCGGGTCAGCTGGGCGCGGCGCTGCTGCTCACCGAGTTGCTGGCCGAGGCGCGGCCCGACGCGGTGAAGGCGACCGGGGAGCGGCTCGTGTCCGCGTTCATCGCGCGCGGAGACCTCCCTCGCGCCGTCGTCGCAGCCCGCACCCTGCCCGGCGCCGCCGCCACCAAGGCGATCCGGGCGATCGCGGTCGCGTTCGGCAAGGGCTCGAAGCGCGTCGCCGACGTGGCCCCGGCGCCTCCGCCGCTGCCCGCGGAGACGGCGGACGCCGACGGCCCCGACGTCAGCGGCGAGGCGCTCCTCGATCGCGCGGCCGAGGCGCTCCGCACCCTCGACGTGGGCGAGCTCGATCCGGCCGCCAAGATCCCGCTGCTCCCGCTCTTCGGCGCGCTCTCGCCGCCGGCCCTGGAGCAGCTGCTCTCGGTCTGGGAGCTGCGCACCCTCGCGGAGGGCGAGGCGGCGATCCACGAGGGCACCGAGGGCCGGGACGCCTTCGTCGTGGTCCGCGGCCACCTCCGCGCCGAGCGGGGCGAGGGCGACGACGCGCTGACCCTGGCCGAGCTCGGGCCCGGCGCGCTCTTCGGCGAGATGGCGCTCGTCAGCGAGTCGCCGCGCGCGGCCTCGGTCATCGCCGCCGAGCCGGTGCAGCTCCTGGCCGCCAGTCGCGAGGCGCTCGAGAAGCTCGCCGCCAAGACGCCGGTCATCGGCCAGCAGCTCTCGGAGTTCTGCCGGGCCCGCATGGTGTCGAACCTCGTGCGCCACAGCCCGATCCTCGCCGCGGTGGGCGCGTCCGAGCGCGCCGCCCTGATGCGCCGCTTCGAGACCCGCCGCTTCAAGCCGGGCGAGCACCTCATCACCTTCGAGCAGGAGCCCGAGGGGCTGTTCCTGGTGGCGAGCGGCGCCGTCGACGTCGTCGGCCGCGACGCCGACGGGGACGCCCTGAAGGTCGCCGAGCTCGGCCCGGGCGACGTGGTCGGCGAGATCAGCCTCGTGCTCCGCCGCCCCGCCACCGCCGACGTCGTCGCCACCCACCAGACGGTCGCGCTCGAGCTCGCCGCGGAGCAATTCCGCGAGGCGATCCGCGAACATCCCTCCCTCCTCGGTGAACTCTACGAGCTCGCCACGAAACGAGAGGACGAGATGAGGACCGTCGTCGCCCAAGAAGCCCTCGACGTCGAAGAGGTGGTGCTCCTGTGATGCCGTCTCCCGTGCATCGCGCGCCATCGGAGGGTCAGCCGCTGCGCTTCGTCTTCGCTGGCGTCGCGTTCGACGTGCACCCCGCGCCCGGCCTCGAGGTCGAGGCGCCGACGCCGCTGCGCGACTTCGCGATGCCCTACGACGTGGCGCCGGTGAGCGCCCACGTGCGCTGCGCGATCCAGGGCGGCGCCGCGCCGGGCGCCCCGGGCCGTCGGGTCGACTGGCGATGGGACTCCGCGTCCTGCTCGATCTCGGCCGCGAGCTGTCGCGCCACGGTGACCCGCTCGGTGCCCGGTCACTACGCCGCCAGCCTCAGCCTCGGCGACAACCCATGGGCGCTCTCCGACGGCTTGCAGGGCGTCGCCGCCGCCGCGGTGTGTCGCGAGGGCGGTCTCATCCTTCACGCCACGGGCGTGCTCTTCGAGGGGCGCGCAGTGCTCTTCCTCGGCCCCTCGGGCGCGGGCAAGTCCACGGCCGCGAGCCTCTGCGCGGGCGCTCGCGCGTTCGCCTTCGACCGCGCCGCGGTCTACTCGACGTCGGACGGCTGGTACGCGGTCGGGCTGCCGGGGGGAGACCCGGTCGCGCTCGAGAGCGCTCCGGCGCGGCCCCATCCCGTCGGCGCCCTCCTCCGGGTGGTCCAGCGCGACGCGGTCGCCGTGCGCCGCGCCGGGACCCTGGACGCGCTCACGCTGCTCCGCGAGTCGGCCCAGGCGCCGGGCACGCACGAAGACGAGGCGCGCTGCCTCGATGCGGTGACCCGGCTCGCGTCCGAGGTGCCGTGCGGCTTCGTCGAGACCGCGCTCGGCCACGATCTGGGGGCGGCGCTCCGCTCCATCTCGTCGGGGAGCTGACATGCCGGTCTCACTCGACACCGTCGTCGCACAGGCAGAGCGGACCGCAGCGCGGGTGATCGATGGCAAGGCCGTCGTCATCGTCATCGACAAGCAAGAGCTCCACACGCTCAACCCCACCGGCACCTTCATCTGGGAGCGGGCGGAGAGCGCGCGGTCCGTCTCGGAGCTCGTCGACCAGGTGGTCCGTGAGTTCGAGGTGGACGACGAGACCGCCAGGCGTGACGTGGTCACGTTCGTCGAGCGGCTCGTGGGCCTCGGCGGGCTGACGGTGGTGGAGGCGAAGTGAGCGTCGACTTCCGTCGCAAGGCGAGCGTCGCGACGGTCCTCGCGGGCCTCCGTCTCGACCCCCACGCGCCGATGAGCGCGATGGTCGAGATCGCCGACCGGTGCAACGAAAAGTGCGTCCACTGCTATCAGGTGCAGGGGCAGAAGGGCGAGCTCGACACCGAAGAGTGGAAGGCCATCTTCGACGAGCTCGCCGAGATGGGGGTGATCCTCCTGACCCTCTCGGGCGGCGAGGCCACGCTGCGCCACGACTTCCTCGAGCTGGTCGCCCACGCGCGAAAGCTCCGCTTCTCGGTGAAGCTGTTCACCAACGGGCTCAACATGACGCCCGAGCTCGCCCGCTCGCTCTCCGAGCTGGCGGTGCAGGACATCCAGATCAGCCTCTACTCGACCCGCGCGGAGGTGCACGACTGGGTGACCAACGTGCCCGGGTCGTGGCAGCGCACGGTCGATGGCGTGCGGCACCTGGTGGCGGAGGGCCTGAGCGTCACGATCAAGTCGCCCGTCATGAGCTTCAACGCCGACGAGGTGGACGATTACATCTCGCTCGCCGAGTCGCTCGGTGCGGGCTTCATGCTCGATCCGAACCTCGACGGGACCGAAGAGGGGAGCGCCGAGCCGCAGCAGTTCGGCATCGACGACGAGACGTACCTGCGCCTCCGGAGCCACCCGGCGCTCGTCACTCCGGTGAAGGGCGACGCCGCGCCCCCGAAGCAGCTCGAGCGATCCGTCTGCGGCGCTTGCAGCGGGCACGTCCACGTCGAGGCGAACGGCGAGATGCGTCCCTGCACGATGCTCGACGTCCCGGTGGGCGACGCCCGGCGCTCGGTCCGGAGCGCGTGGGCGGAGAACGCGCAGGGGCGCGCCATCCGCGAGCTGACCTGGAACGACCTCCATGGGTGTCGCGATTGCGACCTCCAGCCCCGCTGCGGGCGCTGCTTCGCGAGCGCGCGGCTCGAGGGCGGCGACGCGCTGGGGCCCTATCCCGGCGCCTGCCGCCGCGCCAAGCTGCATCATCAGCTCGCGACGGGGAGTGAGCCGATCATCGACGATCCGTCGGGGCTCGGAGTGGAGACCGGGCCGTACCGACGGATCGCCGGCGACCGCTTCGAGCGCATCCCGGACCGCGTGCTCCCGACCGACGACGCGAAGGCGCGAGAGCTGAGCTGGACGCGCGGGGCGCGGACGGCGACCGCGCCGCAGCTGATCCGGCCGGGAGACCTCGTTCGAATTCGGCGCCCCGGGGCTAAGAAGTCGAAACTCGAGGCCGTACCGCCCCGGCATGAAGCGACGCCCGATTGATTGCAGCGGCAGGTCTCATCAGTATATGAGCAACGAGCTTGAATTGGTGCCGCCCGGCGGCGCATCCGAGGGGAGGAAGCCTGTGTCCGTTCATCAGAAGCTGTTCTTGGTGCCGCTGGCGTTGTCGCTGGCGTTGGCCAGTGGCTGCGAGTGCGATCCGGTGACCGAGGCGTCGATCACCCTCACCGCGCCGGCCGACGGAACCACCCTGACCCTCGCGGACGACACGAACGAGGCCCTCGAGGGCCTGCAGATCGAGGTGACCGCCGACATCGTGGGCCTCGGCGCCGGCGACGAGCTCGGGCTCCGCGTGGACGGCGCGACCGCCTCCACCGCGTTCGTCGGCACCGAGACCACCGTGCGCTTCACCGACGTCACCCTCAGCTCGGGCAGCCACACCCTCCAGGCTTTCAGCGTGGTCGGCGGGGTCACCTCGCAGGAGGTGATGGTCACCGTCAACGCGGACTGCTTCGCGGTGAACATCGTGACCCCCGAGCCGGGGGGCGACGTGACCACCCTGGGCCCGGCCGACGACACCGACGGTGAGATGTGTGAAGGAACCTTCGAGACCACGGTGGTGGCGTCGACCGGCGCCCCCGATGGCAGCGAGGCGCGCGTGTACGTCAACGGCACGCCGCGGCGCACCGCCCGCGTGATGGGCGGCGCGGTGCGCTTCGAGGGCGTCGCGTTCGACAACCGCGGCCCGACCCCCAACACCCTGCGCGTCGAGGTCTCGGATCCCGACGGGCTGACCTGTGACACGACCTTCGGCACCGACATCCTGGTGGACTGCGACGGAGTCAGCTGCGCGATCACGTTGCCCGATTCGGAGTCTCCGTTCCTGAACGAGAGCGACGACCTCTACGCGGCGGACGGATTCCAGACCGACTTCGAGGTCACCACCGACGCGGACGGCGCCGGGCAGCCGGTGCGCCTCATCATCGACGGCGACAGCGTCGGGGCGCTCACCGCCACCCCGGACGGCCTCGTGGCTCGCTTCACCGAGGTGGAGCTCTCGGAGGGCGTGCACCGGGTGCGCGCGCAGTGCGTCGACGAGGTCGGCAACGTCTCCTTCTCCGGCACCGCCGAGTGGACCGTGGACGTGACGCCGTGCGGTGTCGCCTTCGTCGAGCCGACCGAGGGCCAGCTCTTCAACACCGACCTCGACGAGTCGACCCCCGAGTTCGACATCCTCTCCAGCGGCACCGCGGGCGCCGACTGCGTCGGTCTCCGGGTGGGCGCGTGCGGTGGCATCGACGCGCTTCCCTTCGGCACCGCCTCCGAGACCTGGGAGCAGCCGCTCGCGCTCGCCACGACCGCGATGCAGCAGGTGTGCGTCGAGACGCGCGACGAGGCCGGGAACGTCAGCCGCGAGATGGTCGGGATTCGCATCCGGACCGAGGCGCCGCAGCTCGAGATCGCCTCGCCCAGCGCGGGCGCTGGTTACAACGTCATGGGCACCGCGGGCCGCACCGCCGACCTGGACCCGGGCACGCCGAGCTGTGAGGCGATGGTCGAGGTCTACTGCACCGACCCGGGCGAGATGGTGACCCTCCTCCGCGAGACGCCCTCGACCGTCATCGGCATGGCGAGCTGCGTGGCCGATGCGGGCGTGCCGGCCCCCTACGCGGGCATCGCCACGTTCACGATGGCCGCGCTCCCGACGCAGAGCGACGGGATGCCGTACAACATCCTCGCGCGTCAGGAGGCCGACGGGCTCACCGGCACCTCCTCGCCCATCAGCGTCCGCGCCGACTGCGACGCGCCCAACCTCACGGTCACGCGGCCCATGTGCGGCGCGATGCTGCGCCCGGCGACGCAGGACGAGGACATGTCCACGCCCGGGTTCCAGTACCGGACCAACGTCGCCTACACGAACGGGCGCATGGGCGACAGCGTCGTGCTCGAGATCCGGCCGACCGGCGGCGGCGCGCCCGTCTCGCCTCCGATCATGCGCACCTTCACGTCGTCGCCGCTCGTGTTCAACGGCGTCGACTACGCGTCCGGCGGCATGCTCGACATCATCGCGACCGCGACCGACAGCGGCGGCAACGTCGCCTCGAACCCGACCTGCTCGGTCACGGTCGAGGATCTGCCGACGGTGACCCTCACCGCGCCGATGGACGGCGAGGTGCTGTCGACGGGCGACGACTGCGACGGCGGCGCGGCCGGCCTGCAGGTCCGCGTGCAGGGCACGACCGATTCGCCGGCCGGCTCCACCGTCGCCGTCGTCATCGGCGGCAGCACCACGATGGGCACCGTCGGCTCCGGCGGCGCGATCGACGAGTGCGTGTCCATCTCGGACGGGAGCCGCACGATCCGGGTCGAGGTCACCGACACGCGGGGCACGGGCTCCGCGAGCGTGGCGGTCACGGTCGACACGATGCCCCCGACCACGGCCATCGACGACCTGTCGGCGACGGTCACCGACCGTCGAGGCGGCCTCGTTCGCCTCGACTGGACGGCGGTCGCGGACGCGGGCGGCGGTGACCTCACCGCGTACGAGCTGCGCTGCGCGGCGGCTCCCATCACGTCCGAGGCGGACTGGACCGCGGCGACGCCCGTCCCGGTGATGTCCGTGCCCGGCTCCGGGGGCTCGAGCGAGACCGAGGTGGTCGGCGGCTTCCGGCCCGGCGTCACCCGGAACTGCGCCCTCCGTGGCGAGGACCCGACGGGCGCGATGACGCCGCTGCCGGCGTCGAGCACCACGATCACCGTGTCGTTCCTCCAGCAGGAGGTGACCAGCGGCACCCCGACGGCCAGCCGCTTCGGTGTCGACGTGGCCGCGGTCGGCGACGTCAACGGCGACGGCATCGACGACGTGCTCGTCGGTGGCCAGGGCGAGGCCTTCCTCTACTTCGGCTCGGCGACGGGGCTCGGGGCCACCGCGAGCGTCTCGTTCCCGGCCGCGGGCGGCAGCCTCAGCCACGGCCGCGAGGTCGCGGGCCTCGGCGACTTCAACGGCGACGGTCGCCCGGACTTCGCCATCACCGACCGTGAGCTCACCGTGGGCGGCGAGTCGTTCCAGGGCGCGGTCTACGTGTTCTTCGGACGCCCGAGCACGACCCCCTGGCCGAGCACCGTGGCCACCGGGGCCACCGGACCGGGTCCCTTCGTCTGCAGCGGCGCCGACCTCTGCTTCGTCGGCGACGACGGAGTGCCCGGCTCGGGAGCCGACACGTTCGGGCTCCTCGGCTGGTCGGTCGCCCCGGCGGGTGACTTCGACGGCGACGGCTTCATGGACCTCGCGATCGGCGCGCCCTTCGCGGGGGGCTCCGGCCGCGCCTACATCCTGCTCGGCGACAGCTCCTTCACCTCGGGCTCGGCCATCTCCGTGCCCGGCACCGGGAGCGGTCCGCAGGGCTTCTTCGTCCAGGCCACCGGCGCGATGTACTCGCAGCTCGGCAACGTGGTCGAGACGCTCGGCGGCGACCTCGGCGCCGACATGCGGCAGGACATCCTCATCGGCGCGGCGGGCCGCACCGGCGGCAGCCCGATCCCGGCGGCGGTCCTCTTCCTCGGTGGGCGTGCCCACGCGGGCGGCGGCCTCACCAGCATCGCTCCGGCCGGCCTCCAGGTCCTCGGCACCGGCCAGGCGAACTCCTTCGGGATCGCCATGTCGGGCGCCGGTGACATCAACGGCGACGGCATCCTGGACGCCCTCGTGTACGAGAACGCGCTCAACAACCGCGGGCAGGTCACTGCCTACCTCGGCAGCGCGACCGGGTTCACGGGCGCGACCACCTTCACCTACACGAACGACACGCCGGGCCCGAGCAACGACCGCTTCGGCCGCTTCATGAGCATCGGGCGTCACCCGGCGTTGATGCTGCTGTCGGACATCGATGGAGACCGCGTCTCGGACGTGGTACTCGGGTCGGTGGAGAGCGAAACGATGCCCGGCACCAGCGCCCTCTTCTACCGCTCCATGTCCTCCTCCTCTCAGGTCCGGTCCGCTCGTGACGTGCAATTCGGCTCCGCGAGCACCACGGCGGCGACCGACGGTTTCCGACCGACGTTCGTCGGTGACGTGAACGGGGACGGCGCCGCGGACATCGCAATCGCAGACCCCGCTTTCATGTCGAACCAGGGCCGTGTTCTGGTTCAGTACTGAGGAGAGACGATGCACAGGGATCGCTCCACCGAGGAGCGCGAAGAGCGCTCGACCCCCTACGTTCCGCCTGCCATCGAGGAATCGGCGAAGTTCGAGACCCTCGCCCTGAGCTGCGGAAAGGTCCCGGGCGACGGCACTCCGCAGTGCGAGGTCTTCAACCCGACCCAGAGCTGACCCTCAGCCGGCCATGGTGACCCTCTGCGACGAGCTCGTGGTGGACGCCATGGTGGCGACCCTGCAAGCGGACGGCGAAGCCACCGTCCGCCTGTGGGGTCGCAGCATGCTCCCCACCTTCTGGCCCGGAACACGCCACCGCGTGGAGGCTTGCGAGCCCGAGGACGTCAGGGTCGGCGACGTGGTCGTGATCCGGAGGGGGCCCGGGGTCACGGCCCATCGCGTCGCGGCCGTCGACGGCGGGGACCTGGCCGTGAAGGGAGATCGCTTCCCCCGGGAGGGCGCGCTCTCGGTCCCGGCCGGCGCCGTGCTCGGTCGGATCACTTCCGTCCCGGTGGGTCCGATCGCGATCTCACTGCCCGCCTCGCTCGGCCGGCGCGTCCATCGAGTGATGGCGCCTCTGCTCGCGAGCGCCCAGCCGGGCGTCGAGCGATCGATGGTGTGGGGCCGCGCCGTCCAGCGCGAGCTGCTCGCGCGCTCGATCCCGCTCCGTCGGCGGGCGCTCCCGTGGCGCGTAGAGCGCCTGAGCGAAGCGCACCTGCCGCGGATCCGCGCCGCGCTGCATCGGCGTGGCGTCCGCGCGGAGCGTCGAGACCTCGAGCGCTGGCAGGAGCTCGCCCGCGCAGAGCTCCCCTTCGCCATGGTGGCGACCGGGCGGCGCGGACGGGTCGTGGGGTGGATCCGCGCCGACCAGGGCTCCGACGGAGAGGTAGAGCTCTACGACCTCTGGGTCGAGAGGCTGCACCGTCGGCTGGGCTTGGGCTCGGCGCTGATGGGGGCGGCCGAGGCGCGCGCGTTCGCGCTCGGGGCCGCCCGGGTGACCGCCGACACCTCCGAGGCGCGCGGAGACATCCTGCGGCTCTTCGCGACGCGCGGGTTCTCGGCCACCACGGACGCGTCGGTCGGCCCTCGCCACCGCCGCTACGCGAGAGCCCGCGAGCGGTGAGCTCGAGGCACGTCGCGCTGGCGATGATCGCGGCCCTGGGCGCGGTCGGCGTCTTCCTCTGCCGCGAGGACCCGTCGACCGCGGTCGCTCTCGCGGTGGCGGGGACCTGCGCGGCCATGCTCGCGTGGCGGCCGGGGACACGACCGCGCCCCGCGCTCGACGACGCGCTGCGCTCGCTCGACGCGCGCATCGAGGCGGCGGCGGAGGAGCGGCATCGGATGAGGCTGGCGGCGGAGACCGCGGGGCGCTTCCGAGAGGAGTTCGTCGCCGCGGTCCGGCACGAGCTGAAGACGCCGCTCAACGCGATCCTCGGGTTCAGCGACGTCTTGCTGCACGACGTCGACGGGCCGCTCTCCGACGCGCAGCGCGAGGACGTCGAGGCGATCCGCTCCGCCGGAACCTATCTCCAGGACCTCGTGGAGGCGGTGCTCGCGGAGTGGGTGCCCTCCCGCGACACCCCGGAGCCGCTGGCGCCGGTCGATCTCTGCGCGCTGGTGCGGGAGGTGGCGCGCCTGCTCGAGGGCCAGCTGCCGGGGAGCGCCATCCGCCTGGAGCAGCGGGTGTCCGACGACACGCCGGCGCCGATGGCCGACGCCCGGCGGCTCCGGCAGGTGCTCATCAACCTCGGCACCAACGCGATCCGCGCCACGCGCCAGGGCGCCATCACCCTCGAGGCCGCGCCGCACGAGGACGGGGTGCGCCTCACCGTGCGCGACACCGGGGCTGGCATCGCCGAGGCGGACCTGCCGAAGCTCTTCGAGGAGTTCACCCAGCTCGGCGCGCGCGAGGGGCGGCGCGGCGGGACCGGGCTCGGCCTGGCGCTCACCCGTGATCTCGTCGAGTGGCACGGCGGGCGGATCGAGGTGGAGAGCGAACTCGGCGTCGGCTCCGCGTTCCACGTCCTCCTGCCGACGCAGGCCGACTGATGAGGGCGGTGGGTCGGAGCGTCGCGCTCGTCGCGATCGCCACCGTGATCGAGGTCGCGCTGCTGGTCGGCCTGTCGATCGGCTTCGGCGTGCGTGTGCCGCTCCTCAACGCCGGGATCCTGCTCGGGGCGGTGAACGTGCTCGGCGGCGTGCTCGCGCTCCGGGCCACCCTGACCGGCGCGCCGTGGCCCGCGCTCCGAGCGGCGTCGATCCCGCCGGCCGCCGGGCTGCTCTTCCTGCTCCCGAGGATCTGGGTGGGCACGCACGCCGCTCCGGCGCTGACCCTCGGCGTGCTCCTGCTGGCGGCGGTTCCGGTGGAGCGCGCGTGGCGGCGGTGCTGGCGGCTCGACGGAGGGCCGGGCGTCGAGGCGCTGGCGGCGGGCGCGCCCCTCGCCGCGCTCGGGGCGATCTGCGCGGCGCCGCTCGGGCCGGCGTTCGGCCTGATCACGCTCGGGCTGGCCGCGGCGCTGGCGGTGCGGGGATGGCGGGCCGCGCGGCGCCGCGCGCGAGAGGAGCGGACGTACGCCGACTTCCTCGACCGCATCGAGGTGCGCCCGGACGCGCTGATCCGGCCGCCGGTGCCGTCGCTGCGCGACCGGGAGCTGCGCGCCCTCGACGCCCGGCTGGCTCAGCGGGCCGAGGAGCTCTCCGCCGAGGCGAAATCGGACGCGCTCGCGCGGGCGCAGATCGAGGACGCGCGGGCGCTCCGCACCCGGTTCATGGCCGCCATGAGCCACGAGCTCCGCAGCCCGCTGAACTCGATCGTCGGCTTCGCGCAGATGCTCGAGCGAGGCATGGAGGGCGCGCTCACCGACGGGCAGCGCGAGAGCGTGACGATGGTGCGGCGCAGCGCCGAGGAGCTGATCACCCTGCTCACCGACATCCTCGATCTGGCGCGGCTTGAGGCCGGGCTGCTCGAGCTGCGCCGCCAGTGGACGCCTTCGGTGGAGATCCTGACCCAGGCGGTCACGCGCGCGCAGGGCCTGGTCGAGGGGCGCGAGGTCGAGATCGTGGCCGAGCTGCAGCCGGGGCTGCCCCCGGTGCACGTCGACCAGCGGCGCATCGTGCAGGCGGTGGTCGCCCTCTTCCGGCATTCGGCCTCCTCGCTGTCGAAGACCCGCATCCGGCTCCGCGCGCGCGTGGCCTACGGGCCGCCGGGCCCCGAGCGGCACCTGCGGGTCGAGATCCACGACGCGATCGGGGCCATCCCGCCCGAGGAGGTGGAGCGCATCTTCGAGGCGTTCCAGGAGATCACCGAGCCGGCGGGGCGCCGGGTGGGCGGCCTCGGGATGGCGCTCTCGCTGGCGCGCGGGCTGGTCCGGTCCCACGGCGGCGAGGCCTGGGCCGACAGCTTCCCGGGCGCGGGTACGATCCTGTGCGTCGCCATCCCGCTCGACGCCGAAGACGCGGAGCCCTAAGTTCACGGCCGTGACCGTCACCGCGGAAGCCGAAGTCCTCGGGCAGCCAGCCGGGGGCACGGCCCCGGCGACCGCGCTCGCCCGCGCCATCGCCGACAACGTCGGACAGGTCCTCGAAGGCAAGGAGCGCGAGGTCGAGCTCGCCATCGTCGCGCTGCTCGCGGGCGGACACCTCCTGCTGGAGGACGTGCCGGGGGTCGGCAAGACGACCCTGGCCCGGGCGCTCGCGCGCTCGATGGGCCTCGAGTTCCGCCGGGTGCAGTTCACGAGCGACCTGATGCCGACCGACGTGCTCGGCGGCGCGGTCTACGACCAGTCCCGAGGTCAGTTCGACTTCCGGGCCGGGCCGATCTTCACCCACGTGCTCCTCGCCGACGAGATCAACCGGACGACGCCCAAGACCCAGAGCGCGCTGCTCGAGGCGATGGGCGAGCGCCGCGTCTCCATCGACGGCGAGACGCACGTGCTCGAGGATCCGTTCTTCGTCGTGGCGACCCAGAACCCCGAGGAGTTCTACGGCACCTACCCGCTGCCCGAGTCCCAGCTCGACCGGTTCCTGCTGCGGCTCCGGCTCGGCTACCCGCCCAAGGACGTCGAGCGGCGGGTCCTGCTCGCGCGCCGCGGGGTCGACCCGCTCGAGCGGCTGCGCCCGGTGGCCGACGGCGATCAGGTGCGCGCGGCCCGCGCCGCGGTGGACGAGGTCGGCTCCGAGCCTCCCCTCGTCGAGTACGTCCACGACATCGTGCTCGCGACCCGGGCCAGCCCGCTGCTCGAGCTCGGCGCGTCCACCCGCGCGGCGATCGCCTTCGAGCGCGCCGCGCGCGCCCACGCCCTCGTGGCCGGCCGCGACTACGCCACCCCCGACGACGTGAAGGCGGTCGCGGTGGCCGCCCTCGCGCATCGGGTCCGGGTGGCCGGCGCCCGGGACGCCTCCGCCGAGCGCGAGGACGCCGAGCGCGTCATCCGCGACCTGTTGACGACCCTCCCCGTGCCGGTCTGAGTGGCGAAGGAGAAGAAGCGCCGACGCCGCGGCCCGCCCCGACGGCTCAAGTTCACCCGCGAGGGTCGCGTCTTCGTGTTCGTCACCGTCGGGGTCGGCGCGGCCGCCGTCAACACGGGCAACAACCTGCTCTACCTCGTGCTCGGCCTGCTGCTGAGCCTCATCGTGCTCAGCGGGATCCTGAGCGAGCTCGTGCTCCGCTCGGTGCGGGTGGGGCGCCAGCTGCCGCGTCGGGCCTTCGCCGGCACCCCCTGCCTCGTCGAGCTCTCGCTCCTGAACCTCAAGCGACGCTTGCCTTCGTACTCGGTCGAGCTCGAGGACGTGGCCGGGCCGGACGACGAGGGCGGGCGCCGCGTCTGGTTCCTCAAGGTCGGTCCGGGCGAGACGCAGCTGCGCGCCTACTCGCGCACCCCGGCCCGCCGCGGCTGGCTGCGGCTGACCCAGCTCCGGGTGCGCACCCGCTACCCGTTCGGGCTCTTCGAGAAGTGGCGCGTGATCGACGTGGAGGACGCGCTGCTCGTCTTCCCGAAGGTCGACGACGCGCCCTCGATCGCGCAGGTGCGGGCCGAGACGGGGCCCGACGCGCCGTCCCGTCGCCTCGGCCCGGGCGCCGAGGTCGCGGGCCTGCGGGACTACGTGGCCGGTGACGACGCGCGCAGCATCCACTGGCGGAGGAGCGCGTCGCTGGGACGCGTGGTGGTCCGAGAGCGTCAGCGCGACGAGGCGCGAAAGCTGACGCTGGTGGTCGACGAGGGGCGCCCCGCGGACGCGAGCGAGGGCTGGGACGAGGCGTTCGAGGCGCTCGTCTCCCGCACGGCGCGCCGGGCGGCCGACGCCCTCGAGCGGGGCGCGGCGGTCGAGATCGTGTCGCGCTCCGGCACCTCGCCGCTCGTGCTCGCGGGCCAGCCCCCCGACCCGCTCTGGCGCCACCTCGCGCTGCTCGAGATCGTCCCCCTCGAGGACGGCGCCGAGGCGCTCGCGGTCCGCGGCGAGGTGACCGCCGCGTGAGCTTCGCCCGCCTCCACAAGATCGTGAGCTACGTGCTCTCCGGCCTGGGGCTGTTCGCGCTCTCGCTGGGGCCCGAGCTCGAGCTGCCGGCCGAGCTCGTGATGTTCGCGGCGTGGATCGCGAGCTGGTTCGCGGAGGGCGAGCGCATCCAGCGGCCGGGGTGGGCGCGCGCGTGGACGATCGCGCTCGGCGTCTTCCTCGCGCTCCAGGTCGGCCGCGGGTTCCTCGGTGCGCCGCTCTTGCCGCTGGTGCTCGAGATGACGGCCGCGCTCCAGATCTCGCGGCTCTTCAACCGGCGGACCGCGCGGGAGCATCAGCAGATCGCGGCGCTCGCGCTGCTGCATCTGATCGCCTCGACCGTGCTCTCGACCGAGATCACCTACGCGGTCGTCTTCTTCGGCTTCGTCGTCGTCCTGCCGTGGACCCTGGCCCTCGGGCACCTGCGCGCCGAGGTGGAGTCGCAGCACGCGCCCTTGCCGGAGGAGGAGCGGGAGGAGGCGCTCGCCCGGACCCTGCGCAGCCGGCTGGTGGGCCCGGGGTTCCTCGCCGGGACCGCCGCGCTCGCCCTGCCGCTGTTCGCGATGACGGCGACCGTCTTCCTGGCGTTCCCCCGCGTCGGGCTGGGCTTCCTGTCGCTCGGCCGCGACCTCGGGCAGCGGGTGAGCGGCTTCGGCGCGGACGTCGAGCTGGGCGACTTCGGCACCATCCGGACCGACCCGACCGTGGTCCTGCGCGTCGAGCCGCCGGGCATGGGCGAGGATCCTCCGGAGCGGCTCGCGCTCCGCATGCGCGGCACGAGCTTCGACCACTACGACGGGCGTCGCTGGACGCGCACGAGCGGCATGGAGAGCGAGGGCGTCGGGCACGCCGACGACTTCTACCCGGTGCCGCACCGCTTCCCGCGGCGCACCGATCGGCGCTGGACCATCGTGCTCGACGCCCTCGACGAGCCGGTCATCTTCCTCCCGCCCAACGCGGTGGCGCTCGAGATCCCGCCGCGCATGACCGGCGGCGTGCCGATCGGCCGCGAGGTCAGGGTCGCGCCGGGCCTCGACGTTCGCTACGCCGACGCGGACGGGCTCGGGCTGCGCTACGTGGCCTGGACCGCGGCCGATCCGCCGCGCGAGGAGGCCGACCCCGATCAGCTCGAGCGCTACCTGCAGGTCCCCGACGGGCACGAGCGGGTCGCCGCCCTGGCCCGCGAGTGGACCGAGGGCGCCAGCTCCGACGGAGACCGGGTCGAGCGCCTCGTCGCGCGGCTCCAGTCGAGCGGCGCCTACACCTACTCGCTCGACACGCCTCGCCTCGACGGACGGCTGCCGCTCGAGGTCTTCCTCTTCGAGGCGCGGCGCGGTCACTGCGAGTACTTCTCCACCGCCCTCGCCGTGATGCTGCGCAGCCTCGGCGTTCCGGCCCGCAACATCACCGGCTTCCTCGGGGGCCGCTTCAACCCGTACGGTCGCTACTACGCGCTCAGCCAGGGGGACGCGCACAGCTGGGTCGAGGCCTGGCTGCCGGGCCGAGGCTGGGTGGTGCTCGACCCGACCCCCGCGGGGCGCGACGCGGTCGGGCCCGGCGGGGGCTGGCTCTCCACCGTGCGCGCGATCTTCGACGCCATCCAGACCCGGTGGGCCGACGACGTCGTGGGCTACGACCTGCGGGCGCAGATCTCGATCGTCCGGGAGCTGCGCGATCTCTTCGGGAGCGACGAGCCCGAGGCGCGGACCCCCGAGGCCCGCGCCGAGGAGAGCTCCTGGCGTCCGCCCGGCTGGGCGCTGATCCTGCTCGGGCTCGCCCTGATCGCGGTGGCCGGCGCGTGGCTGGCGCGACGGCGCGCGAGGGCCGCGCCGGACGGGCCTCCCGACGCCGCAAGGGTGGCGATCCGCGTGTACCGGGCGCTCGACCGGGCGATGGCGAAGCTCGGTCACCCTCGGCCCCCCGAGCGCACCCCGACCGAGCAGGTCGCCGCGCTCGAGACGGCCGGCTTCCGGGAGATGGACCTCCTCCACGAAGTCACGCGGCGATACCTCGAGGTGAGGTACGGTGGGGCCACCCTCGACGAGCGAGAGGGCGCCGCGCTCGAGCGGCGAATCTTGGAGATGGCGCGGCGACGGGATCTTTTCCCGCGCGCCGAATAGCGACTACCCTCGACGCGGGGGGCGGAAGCACGGAGAGAGCGTGGGAGCACGGGCCCGCGAGAGGACATGGGAGCAGCGAGCCAGGAGCTGACCGAGAGGGCGAAGCTCCTCATCGCGGAGCGTCGCTACCAGGAGGCGGTCCGGGCGTGCCGGAGGGCGCTGCTCGTGCGGCCCGATCAGGTCGAGGTGCGCCTGCTGCTCGGCGAGGCCCTGCTGGCGCTCGAGCGCTACGACGAGGTGCGCGTCGAGATGATGGCGCTCGCCCGCAAGCGCCCCGACCACGCGCCGGTGCACCGCCTGCTCGGCGAGGCCTACCTGCGGGACGGCCGCCCCACCCAGGCGGTGGAGGCGCTGCAGAAGGCACTGAAGCTGGACCCGAGCGACGAGGTCGCCCAGGAGCTGCTCGGGGAGGCCGCCGACGAGAACGCCCCGGTGTCCACGACCATCGAGCGCTGGTTCGCGGACGAGGCGGAGCCCACCGTCGAGACGCGCGCGCCCGACTGGGAGGAGGCGAACACCCCCGTCCCGGCCACCGCGGCGCAGCTGCCCCACGAGCCCGAGCCCTCGGTGCAGGTGGATCCCAGCCTGGTCGAGGAGGCGGTGCGGCCGAAGACGAGCCCCGCCCGTCCGGCGCCCCGGGTGCGCGCGCGCAAGGCGACGACCCTCGGGCACCCCGCGGCGCTGCCTCCGCCCCCCGCGGCCCCACCGCCCGAGCCTCCGTCTCCGTCTCCGCTCCCGCAGAAGCCGACCGCGGTCGCCCGGCCGCAGCCGCGGGAAGACGACGCGCCGACCGGGCTCGTGCGCGAGCCGGTGACCGAAGAGCTGCCGCTCGACTCGGCGGACGAGGTGCCGCTCGCGCTCGAGGGCGAGCCGACGCGGGCGCAGGTCCCGAGCGCGAAGGGCCTCACGCCGAAGCCGTTCCCGCCACCGCCCGAGCCGAGCTTCGATCCGATCGGCCCGCTCGACGCCATCGCCCCGCTCGACATGGAGATCGAGGACGACTTCGGGCCCCTCGACGGCGACCTCGACGCGGTCCAGACGTCGGCCTTCACCTCGCCCCTCGACTCGCCTCTCGAGGACATGACCGACGCGCTCGACGAGGAGCCGACCCGCGCGCGCCCGATCGACGACGCGGAGATCGAGCCGCCGACGATGGCGCGGGTGCCGATGCCGGAGGCCCGCCCGGCGCCGATCCCCACCGGCGGCAGCGTGCACGCGCCGACGCCGTTCCCGTCCGCCTCGGTCCCGCCCGCCTACGAGGCCGCGCCGCACCCGATGCCGGCGGCGGCGCCCCCGGCCGAGCCGCCGCGGGGGCTCGGGCGCGACATCGCCACCGAGCGGGTCCCGGAGCGCAAGCCCGGCAAGCGCTGGTTGATCCCGGCCGCCCTCGGCGCGCTGCTGCTCGCGGTGCTCGGCGTCGGCGGGGGGCTCGCCGCGTCGGCCTGGCTCGACGCCTCGGCCCGCGAAGAGGTCCGCGCCTCCGCCGCGACGGCCGGCGACAGCGGCGACCGGGGCGCCCTCGAGGGGGTGGTCGCCGAGATCGGTGACGACGGCGACCCGCGACAGCAGGCGCTGCGAGCCCGGCTCCTCGCGACCCTGGTGCTCGAGCACGGGGTGGAGCGGCAGGAGCAGGCCCGCGCGATCCTGGCCTCGCTCGAGGGCGAGGGGCCGCTGACGGACGCGGCGATCGCCTCGGCGCTCCTCTCGGTGAGCGAGGGCGCCCCCGCGGACGCGCTCTCGGTGCTGAGCGGGCTCACCGCCGAGGGCGAGCAGATCCCGGAGGCCTTCCGGGCTCGCGCCTACGCGACGGCGGCGCTCGGCCGCTGGTCGCAGGCCGAAGAGGCGGCCCGGCAGGCGGCGAGCACCCGACCCGGCGCGCCCCGCCACGTCGCCCTCCACGCGCTGATGCTCCACCGCACCGGCGACAGTCAGCGCGCCCTGACCCTGCTCGACTCCGTCCCTTCGGGCGAGGCGCACCCGTCGGTCCGGGTGGTCCGCGCCCGGGTGCTGCAGGACAGCGGCAGCGACCCGGCCCGCGCGGTCGAGGAGGCGACGGCCCTCGTCGAGACGCTCGCCGAGCGCGCGACGCCGCCCGAGATCGCCTGGGCTCACCTCGTCCGCGCGCGCCACGCCGCGGCGCAGGGCGACGCCTCCACCGCGCTCGAGAGCGCGCGCGCGGCCGCCCGGCGCGCTCCGCCCGGGGACGAGGCGTTCGCGATGGGGCTCATCGAGACGTTCCTCCGGGCGGGCTCCGCCACCGAGGCGCGCGAGCACCTCACCGCGCTGCCCGAGCCCCCGATCGACGCCTCGGGCCGAGCGCTGCTGACGGCCGAGGTGCTGCTCGAGGCCGGCGCGCTCGACGAGGCCTTCTCCGCGCTCGACGGCGCCGAGCAGACCCCGCGCCGGAGCCTCCTGCGCGCGCGCATCCTCGAGGCGCGGGGGCAGACCGACGAGGCGCGCCCGCTCTACGAGGCGGCCCTCGCGGTGCCCGGGCCGGAGGGGCGTCACGCCCGCATCCGGCTCGCCTCCATCGAGCTCGACGCCGGGCGGGCGACGCGCGCCATCGAGCTGCTCGAGCCGCTGCGGGGGGAGGCCGCGGCCGATCTCGAGACGGCGCCGCTGCTCGCGCGCGCGTACTTGCTGGAGGATCGGCTCGACGACGCGTCCGAGATCCTCGACGCGGCCATCCGCCGTCGCCCCGAGGCGGCGGAGCTGCTCGCGGCGCGGGGCTCGCTCCAGCTCCGCCGCGGTCAGGTCCAGGAGGCGCTGATCTCGCTGCGCCGCGCCGCGTCCTCGCGCGAGAACGATCCCGACCTCGCCGTCGACCTGGGCGACGCGGCCCGGCAGGCGGGCGAGGCGACCGAGGCGCAGCAAGCCTACGAGCGGGCGCTCACCCTCCGGCCCGCGCACCCGCGGGCGCTCGTCGGGCTGGCCCACCTCGCCCTCGCGGCTCGTGACATCGAGGCGGCGGCCGGGCGCATCGAGGAGGCGGCGGCGACCGGGCGTGAGGCCCTCGAGGTCGCGCGGCTCCAGGGGCGGCTGATGGTCTTCCGCGGAGACGGCGCCTCGAGCGCGTCCACCCTGGAGCCGCTGGCCCGCACCCACCGGGACGCCGAGCTCTACGTGGCGCTCGGCGCGCTGCACGCGCAGGCGGAGGCGGATCGAGAGGCCTCCCGCGCCTTCGCGCAGGCCCTGCAGCGAGACCGCGACAACCCCGAGGCGCTCCTCGGTCAGTCCCTGATCGACGTGCGCCGAGGCGATCTGTCGGGGGCGCGCCGCGCGATCGCGACCGCGGAGCGGGAGGCGCGCGAGCGCGGCCTGAGCGAGGCGCTCGCCCCGGCGCTGGCGGTGGCCCGAGGGCGGCTCGAGTTCGAGAACGGCGACTTCGACGAGACGGTCGAGGCCGCCAACGAGGCGATCGCCGCCGACGAGCGCTTCGGCCCGGCCCACCTCCTGCTGGCGAACGTGGCCATCGAGCGTGGTGACGACGGCATCGAGCACCTGCGCGCGGCGGTCGGCGGCGTGATGCCCCCGCCGGAAGCGCTCGGGCGTCTCGCGCCCCGGCTCGGGCGCGGCGACGAGGCCTGTCAGCTCGCGCGGCGCTACCTCGAGGCGGCGCCCGGTGGCTACGACGCCCCGGACGTGCGCCGCGTGGCCGCGCGCTGTCGCTGAGCTCGCTCGCGCTGCTAGCAGCGCGCGGCGAATATGCGCGTGATGGATCGGCGAGCGCGACGTCGCGTCCAGCGCGGCGGGCCGACGACGAAATGCTTCAGCATTTCGGAGGAGCGACTGGCGCGCTGGGCGCGGCGTCCCGCCGGCGAGG
>JAYZQJ010000008.1:0-40765 GCA_036149055.1 Myxococcota bacterium
CCCCGAAGATCGACTGGGAGCAATGGATCGGCGTCCGCGGCGCCGCCGCCTTCGGCGCCTGCATCCTCGTCCTCGCCGGCGTCTACTTCTTCGAATACTCCATCGAGCACGGCTGGATCACCCCCGCCATGCGCGTCATCGCCGGCACCCTCGTCGGCCTCGGCTGCATCCTGGGGGCGGAGCTCCGGCTCCGGAAGACGCACACCGTCCTCGCGAACTGGCTGGACGGCGCCGGCATCGCGATCCTCTACGTCGCCTTCTGGGCCGGCAAAGCCCTGTACGGTCTCTACCCCACCTGGGCCGCCTCCGGCATGTTGATCGCGGTCACCGCCGCCTGCGTCACGCTCGCGGTGAAGCGGGACGCGCCCGCGGTCGCGGCGCTCGGCCTGCTCGGCGGCTTCGCCACCCCGCTCGCGCTCAGCACCGGGCAGGACCGACCCTACGCGCTCTTCAGCTACCTGCTGCTGCTCGACGGCGCGATGCTCTGGGTCGCCTACCGCCGCCGCTGGGCGTGGATGGCCATCCTCTGCCTCGTCGCCACCGCCTTCTACCAGCAGGGCTGGCTCCTCGCGCGCCTCGACCAGCCGCGCGTCCTCCTCGGCGTCGCGCTCGTGGCCATCTTCGCCGCCGTCTTCGCCGCGCTCCCGAACGAGCGGGCGACCCAGAAGGAGAGCGCGCTCTGGAAGCTCGCGCGGAGCGCCGGCGTGCTCATCCCGCTGCTGTTCACCGTGCCCCTCGCGGTGCGCGGCGACCTCGGAGACACCTACTGGCCGACCGCGGTGCAGCTCGTCTTGCTCAGCGCGGCGGCGTGCTGGGTCGGGCGGCGGCACGGCAGCTTCCTGCTGCCCACCGGAGCGGCGCTGATCTCGCTCGGCACCCTGCTCGGCTGGGGCGTGGCCCACGTCCCGGAGACCGCGCTCGAGGTGTGGAAGCTCGCCGGCCTCGCCATCGCCCTCGGGGTGGTCTTCCACGGCGCGGCCGAGCTGCGCCGGGACGCGGCGCCGAGCTGGGTGCCGGCCGCGACCTTCCACGTCGGCGGGCTGATCGTGCTTGCCCTCAGCGCGGCGTGGGTGGACGACGCCGGGCCGTGGCCGTGGCTCGCGGTGGCCGGCGCGCTCGCGGTCTTCGTCGCGCGGCTGTCGCACCGGGCGGAGCGCTCGATGCTGCAGCTCGCCTCGGGCGTGCTGTGCGCGGTGGGCCTCGGGACGGCGATGGCCGCGCAGGCCGGGCGCGACGGACAGCCCGACGCGGCCCTCTACCTGGGCGTCGTCGCCGGCGCGGCCGCGCTCTTCCAGCTCGGCGGGCTCTTCCGCCGCGCGCCCGAGGCCCGCGCGGGCGGTGATCACGCGGCCATCCTCTTCGCGCTCGGCGCGATGGTGTTCGTGCCCGCGCTCGCCTGGCGCGAGGTCGCGGGGCAGCACCTCTTCCTCTACCTCGCCACCGGCGCGCTCTCGATGCTCGCGCTCCTGGGCGCGGCGCGCCGCGGCAGCGGCCTCTGGATGGCGGCCACGCTCGCCGTCACCGCCCTCGTCCAGCAGTCGTGGCTGCCCGAGCAGACCACCGGCGTGGACCTGGTGGGGCTCGGCGCCTTCGCGGTGCTCTTCGCGCTGGCACCGGTCCTCGCCCCGCGCCGGCTCCGGGAGCAGCCCTGGGCCTGGCGCACCGCGGCGCTGTCGGGCCCCCTCTACCTCCTCGGCCTGCGCCACGCGTGGCTCGAGGTCCTCGGGCCGGACGCCATCGGCCTGCTCGCGCTCGGGCTCGCCGCCCTCTCGATCGGCGCCGCCTACGCGGTGCGGGCGCGCGGCCCCGAGAAGGACGAGGCGCGCCGGGTCGCGATGGTGTGGCTGACCGCGAGCGCGGCCGGCTTCGTCACCCTCGCGATCCCGCTCCAGCTCTCGAACGAGTGGATCACCGTCGGGTGGGCGCTCGAGGCGCTCGCGCTGACCGCGCTCTGGCGCCGCTTCGATCACACCGGGCTCAAGTACCTCTCGGCCGCGCTCTCCACCGCGGTGCTCGTGAGGCTCCTGCTCAACCCCTACGTGCTCGACTACCACCCCACGAGCGCCATGCCGGTGCTCGGCTGGCTGACCTACACCTACGTGGTCCCGGCGCTCTGCCTGGTGGGGGCCTGGGCGCTGCTCCGCGGCGAGGAGGCCTCGCGCCGCCGGCCCTGGGAGCGCTCGCTCTTCGGCGACAAGCACGCGATCGTCGCCAACTACTCGGCGGCCGGCGCCCTGCTCCTCGTGTTCGCGTGGATCAACCTGACGATCTTCGAGTACTTCGCTCCCGGAAGCGAGCTGGTCATCCCCTTCGACCGGCTGCCGGCCCGCGACCTGACGCTCTCGATCGCCTGGGCGGTGTACGCGCTCTTCCTGCTCGCGCTCGGCATGTGGCGTCGGAGCACCTCGCTCCGCGTGACGAGCCTCGCGCTCATCCTCGGGACCAGCGGCAAGGTCTTCCTCTACGACCTCGCGCACCTCGCGGATCTCTACCGGGTGGCCTCGCTCGCCGGGCTCGCCATCTCCCTGATCGTCATCTCGCTCGCCTATCAGCGCTTCGTGTTCCGCAGCCAGACCCCCGAGGAGGCCCGATGAGGTCCGCGCTCACCTTGCTCTGCTCGCTCGCGCTGCCGCTGACCGCGGCCGCCCAGTCCCCGCACGATCCGGCGCGCCTGTTCCCGCGGGAGGCCGCGGTCAGCGCCCCCGCCGGTCGGCCCATGCGCCTGCCGCTCCCGGCGGAGGTCCTCGCCGAGACCCGCGGCGACCTGAGCGACCTGCGCCTGCACGACGCCGAGGGGCGCGAGGTCAGCTACCTCGTCGACAGCGGCGCGCGCCCCAGCCGAGATCCGGTCTCGTTCGAGATGGAGCCGCTCTCGGTCCGCCGCCGGGTGCAGCGCGGCGACTCGCTGATCGCCGAGTGGGAAGAGATTCTCGAGGTCTCGACCCCCGGAGACGCGCCGCCCGACAGCCGCTGGCGCCTCTGGATCGAGGCGGGCGCGGCGGACTTCGTGCGCGACGTGGTGGTCACGCGCCTCGACGGTGAAGCCCCGGAGGAGCTCGCCCGGGCGACGGTCTTCCGGTTGCCCGCGCCGGTCCGCGAGCGGCTCTGGGTCGACCTGCCCGCGAGCGTGAGCGGGGCGGCGCGGCTCGAGGTGAAGGTGACGGGGGAGGGCGGCTACCTCGAGCCGACCCTGCGCTTCACCGCCAGCCCCGGCGTGGTCGAGCCTCCGGTGCATCGGGTGCCGCTCGAGGCGATCGGGGTGCGCGCCGCCGACGGCTCCACCTTCCTGGAGCTCGAGCGGCCCGGCGGCCTGGTCCCGGACCGGCTCGTGCTCCGCACCGAGACCGGGAGCTTCCACCGCCGGGTCCGGGTGCACGACGTGCAGCAGGGGCGCGCGGCGGTCGAGATCGCGGCGGCCGACGTGTTCCGGGTGCGCGAGATCGAGGGCGCCGAGCAGCTCGAGATCGATCTCCGCCGCGCGCGCGGCGAGCGCCTGCGGGTGGAGATCGTCGACGGCGACAGCCCCCCGCTCGAGGGCCTGGAGATCACGGCCGAGGTGCGGGCGCCGGCGCTCATCTTCGATCCGCACGCGGAGTCGCTCTGGCTCCGGTTCGGCGGCGGGCGGGCCCGGGCGCCGCGCTACGACCTGCAGGTGCTCGGCGGCACCCGGCTCGGGGCGCGGCTCCTCGAGATGGCCGACAACCTCCCGGTCGCCACCCTCGGGCCCATCCGCGACAACCCCCGCTTCGACGACGGCCCGGCCCTCGCCTTCGCGATGCGCCCCGGTCGCGCGCCCGAGGCCGCGTCCTTCACCCACGTCGCCCCGGTGACGGTGAGCGGGGCGCGCGAGGGGCTCAGCCGGCTCCGCCTCCCGCCGAGCGTGCTCGCCGCCGCGCGAGAGGACCTCGCCGACCTGCGGGTGGTCGGCGCCGACGGTAGGCAGTGGCCGTACCTGCGCTCGCCTTCGGATACGGTCGACCTCGTCGACGCCACCGTCGAGCCGGGCGAGGCCGACGCGCGCGCCTCCCGCTACGTCCTCGTGCCGCCGGCCGCGCCGGCCCGCGCCAACGGGCTCGTGCTGCACACCGACGCGCCCTACCTCGCCCGGGACTACGTGCTCTGGGCGCACCCGTCCGAGGGGGAGCGCTTCGTGATCCAGCGCGGGCGGCTCGAGCGGGCGCCCAACGACGCGGCGCCGATCCGGGTCGACTTCTCCGACACCCGGGCCGACCGGTTCGAGCTCGAGATCCTCGACGGGAGCGACGCGCCGATCGCCATCGACCGGGTGCGCCTCTCGCTGCCGAGCCCGACCCTCTTCCTCGCGGCGCCCGACGGCGACTACCAGCTGCTCGCGGGCGACCCGCGGGCCGAGCCGCCGCGCTACGAGATCGAGGACGCCACCGATCTGCTGCTCTCGGTGCGCGCGGCGGACGCGACGGTCGGCGCGGCGACCACGAACCCGCTGCACGTCGAGCCCGAGTGGTGGGAGGGCGCCGACGCCCACACCTGGATCCTCTGGGCGGTGCTGCTCCTCGCGGTGCTGGTGCTCGGCGGGCTGACCCTGCGGCTCGCCGCACAGCCCGAGCCCGAGCCGGCCGGGGAGGGGGCGCCGGCCGACGAGGAGTCCGAGGAGCCCCCCGCCCAGGAGCCGCCCGCCGGGGGCGAGGGCGGCGAGCCGACGACGTTTTGACCGTAACGCGAGGGCGTCGGGCCCCTACGTGATGGGCGGAATGACCGACGCCTTCGTTGATGACCGGCGCGGAATCGGGGATGCTCGCCCTCGCATGGCCGTGGCCGCCGAAGACGTCGAGCTGGTGGTGTCGCTGGCTCGCGGAGACCGCGAGGCGCTGGGGCACCTCTACGATCGGCACGGGGCGCCGATGCTCGCCCTCGGCATGAAGCTCCTCCGCGACCGGGGCGAGGCGCAGGAGATCCTCCACGACGTCTTCCTCGAGGCGTGGAAGCACGCGGGCGACTACGACCCGTCGCGGGGCGCGGTCCGCACCTGGCTGATGCTCCGGATGCGCTCCCGCTGCCTCGATCGGATCAAGAGCGCGGCCCGCAGCCGCACCTCGTCGGCGGGCGAGCAGCTCGAGCGGGTGGTCGGCGCCGCGCCGGCCGAGGCCGCGCAGCACGCCGACGCGCAGCGGGTGCACGGCGCCCTGGCCGAGCTGCCCGACGACCAGCGCCGCGTGCTCGAGCTGGGCTACTTCGCCGGCCTGAGCTGCTCCGAGATGGCCGAGGAGCTGTCGATCCCCATCGGGACGGTGAAGTCTCGCATGCACGCGGCGATGAAGAAGCTCCGGGCCACGTTCAGCGCGGGGAGGCTCGACGAATGAATCCGCGTTGCGATCGAACCGATCCGCGGCACGCTTCGTACGAACACCTGGGACCGAGACCCTCGTGAGCCGCTGGGAGAAAGACCTGATCGACGCGTTCCTCGCCGAGGTGGAGGCGGAGGACGTCGACGCCCTGGTGAGCGCGACCGCGCCCGAGGGCGCGCCGCCGCCGGCGGATCTGCGCGCGAGGCTGCTCGCCGACGCGCGGCACGAGGGCCGCTTCGCCCGCTTCGTGCCCTCGGTGGCCTCGCTGCTCGACGTCGACGACGCGACGGCGCAGCGCCTCCTCGACGGCATCGCGGTGCCGGAGAACTGGTACGACTCCCCGATCGAGCCGATCCGCCTCTACGACCTCGAGGGCGGCCCGAAGGTGCAGAACGCCATCCGCGGCTTCGTCCGGATGCCGGCGGGCTCGAGCTTCCCGGAGCACGAGCACCTCGGCACCGAGCACGTGCTCGTGGTGCAAGGCTCGTTCGTCGACTCGAGCGGCGAGGTGCACCACCCGGGCGACGTCGTGCGCATGGAGGGAGGCACCTCCCACGGGTTCGAGGTCCGCCCCGGTCCCGACCTCGTCTACATGTTCGTCGGCGAGAACGGCGTACGCATCGGCGACGTGGTGTTCGGGCCGGATACCGACGCGCTGTGATTTGTCGGGAGGGGCTTTCAAGCCCCTCCCTCCCGCTGCGCCGTCAGACCCGTGTCCGCTCCGGGTGCGTCCGCACCTCCGCCGACACGGGTCAGCCGGCTCCGCGGGGCCCCCCCACCCAAGTCGCGCGCCTGCGGCGCGCGTATCCCGCGCGCCGCGCGTGAGCCACGCGGCTCGCGCTCGCGCTGCGCGCGAGCTGGCCGCCCGCTGCCGCGGGATCGAACGGGCGGGGTGGTGCGTGCGGCGACGTCGCTGCGCTCGTCGCCTGCCGTCGTCTCGGGGCCTCCGCCGCGGTTGGCTCGGCGGCTGTAGGACGGGATCACCCCTTCGCTTCGCTTGGTTCCCGCGCCTTCGTTCCCGCGCCTTCGTTCCCGCCCCCTTGGTTCCCGCGCCTTCGTTCCCGCCCCCCTCGTTCCCACCCATTCCTCCTCGCCTCCGTTCTCCCCTCTCCCTGACACCGGTGGCCGAGCCGGCGGCAGTCGTCGGGGACGCGGCGAGCCGCCGATGCGCGCCGCCCCAGGTCTCTCTTCCTTGCTTCTTCCCTTCCTCGCTTCCTGTGAGTAGGGAGGACCGAGCGGGCGGGCGATCGAGGGATTAGCTGGCAGCGGCGGCGGCCCCGGGGCGCACGCGATCGATGGCGTCGAGCAGGTCGGCGGGGCGGTAGGGCTTGGAGACGAGCTCGGCATCGAGGGCTTCGACGCCGGCGCCGTCGAGGGCGTCGCCGACGTAGCCGCTGCAGAGGACGACGCCGATGTCGGGGCAGCGGCGGCGGACTTCGCGCGCGAGCTCGGGGCCGCGCATCTCGGGCATGATGACGTCGCTGACGAGCACGTCGGGGGTGACGTCGGTGCGGTCGAGCAGCTCGAGGGCGGCGCGGCCGTTCTCGGCTTCGAGGACCTCGAAGCCGGCCATCTCGAGGATGCGGCGGGTGGTGGAGCGCACCCGGGGCTCGTCCTCGGCGAGGAGCACGACGGCGCCGTGCTCGCGCGGTCGGGGGGCGATGGACGGGGAGGGCGCGACCGCCGCGGGGGGCTCGGCGAGCGGCAGCAGGACCCGCACGGTGGTGCCTTCACCGACGGCGCTCTCGAGCTGGACCTCGCCGCCGCGGCCGCGCGCGATGCCGTAGACCGACGCGAGGCCGAGGCCGGTGCCCTTGCCGGGCGCCTTGGTGGTGAAGAAGGGCTCGAAGACGCGCTCGCGCACCTCCTCGCTCATGCCGGTGCCGTCGTCCTCCACCACGAGCGCGGCGCGGTCGCCGCTGGTCTCGACCCGCACCTCCACGCGGCCGTGGCCCTCGATCGCGTCGATGGCGTTCACCACCAGGTTGAGCACCATCTGCTCCAGCTGGGACGGGGCCACGCTGACCCAGACCGGCTCGCTCGGGCAGGAGACGCCGAGCGAGACGTCTTCCCGGACGAGCTGCCGGAGCAGGCGCCGCAGGCTCCGGACCTGGTCGCCGAGGTCGACGACGCGGTCGGGCTCGGCGGGGTCGGCGCGGGCGAAGGCGAGCAGCTTGCGGGTCAGGTCGGAGCCCCGCTCGGCGGCGCCGACGATGGCGTCCATGTCCTCGCCCAGGTCCTCGGGCAGGCGCGGGTCGGTGCGGGCGACGATCGCGAGGCCGGTGACCGCGGTGAGCAGGTTGTTGAAGTCGTGGGCGATGCCGCCCGCGAGCCGGCCGATGGCCTCGAGCTTCTGGGCGCGGTGCAGGTCCTCCTCGAGGCGCCGGCGCTCGCGGTCGTCCTTGGCGTGCAGCGCCACCCACTCTCCGTCGGCGTCGCCCCCGAGCGGCGAGAGGGTGACGTCGTGCAGGGCCGCGTCCGGGCCGAGGTGGAGCGAGAGCCGCTGGGGCTCGCCGGCGAAGGCGCCGCGCAGCGCCGCCTCCCAGGCCTCGCGGTCGTCCACGTGGTCGCCGAAGTGCGCCCCCGCGGTCACCCACGGGCGGGCGGCGGCGTTGGCCCGGAGCGCGCGCCCCTCGCGGTCGAGCAGCGCGTGGAGGTCGCGGCTCGCGGCCACGAGCTGGGCGAGCTGACGCTGCTCCCGCTCGAGCTGCCGCTGGCGCTCGCGCTTGGCCAGGATGCGGGCGGCCAGGAATGCGCAGAGCAGGATGAGGGCGAGGCCCACGGCGAGGAACACGTGCCGGGCGACCGACGGCTGGGCGGTGGCGTCGCTCTGGACGAGCGTCAGCCGCCACACGTCGCCCACCACCTCGAGCTCGCCTTCGCCGACGGGGCGGGCAGCGGCCGCGGCCTCGAAGCCGGGCGTCTCGTGCACCCGCTCGCCGCGCGCGTTGGTGATGCGGACCTCGTTCGCGTCGAGGATGCCCCCCGACAGCGCCGCCTCGACCAGCCCGCGGATGTCGAAGACGCCGTTGATGAAGCCGCGGAGCTCGCCGTCGATCACGACCGGGTAGTAGGTGGCGAACCCCGCGATGCCCTGGAAGAGCGGGATCGGCGGGGTGGCGCTGGGCCGACGGGTGCGCTCGGCGCGGCGCGCGGCGGGGGAGGCCTGCGGGTGCTCGAAGACGTTGCGGCCGCGGGCGCGCGCGTTGCGGTCGGCGGGGCTGACCCAGCGGATGGTGCCGTCCGCGTCGATCCAGTTGATCGCCAGATACCCGCCGAGCTCGTCCTGCACGATGGTGCAGCTGCGGACGAAGGAGGCCTCCTCGGTGAGCAGCCCGGCCTCCCGGATGCGGCGCACGGACTCGACGGCCACCAGGCGCGCGGCCACGAAGTCCGAGAGCCGGAGCGAGGCCTGCCGCGCGTCGCGGGCCGTCCGCTCTCGCGTCTGCCGCGTCTCCGCCTCCCCGAGCCACCACCACGCGCCGACGAGGGCGCACAGCGCGGCGCCCGTGATCAGCGCCACGGGGAGGTTCCGTCGAGAGGGGCTCACGGTTGCAGGTTCGGGATAGTGCCGCCGAGCGACGGATGCGAGTACGGCCGCCGGGCCCGCTTCTTCAGCGCGCGCGTCGGCGGCGGCGCTGCTCCCGCCGTCGCTGCCGTCGCTCGCGGCGCAGACGCCGCCGCCGCTCGCGCGCGGTCTCCGCCGGGGGCTCGGCCTCGGGGGGCGGCTCCTCGGCCGCCGGCTCTTCCGGCGCGGGGTCGGGCGAGGGGGTCGCGCCGCCGGTGCCCGCCGCCTCGCCCTGCAGATACCAGGGAGTCGAGGGGTCGGCGCTCGTGCCGACCGGGGCCGCCGGCTCGGTCTCCCGGGGCTCCTCGGCCGCCGGCTCCGGCTCCTCCGCGTCCTGGGGCTCGGTCCCCGGCCCGCGGATGTGACCGGCGTCGAGGCGCCAGCGCACGGTGAGTCCGAAGAACGGGGCCCCCATCTCGTAGTCGCCGTTGCCGACGTAGACCGTCTCGACCTCGCTGCCCGGGGGCCGGATGGGGTTGGCCTGCGGCACCGCGCTGTTGCGCACGCTGCGGCTCGCCATCCAGAGGTAGCCGACGACGGCGTCGAGCGAGACCTCGTCGGAGAGGTTCACGGTGGCGCCGCCGCTGAAGATCAGCTTGTCGCTGTCGATGGTCAGCGGGGTCAGGTAGGCGTCGGAGAACGCGCCGTTCTCGAAGCTGAAGCCGAGGCGCGCGGTGACGATGTCGATGTCGAGCTCGCCGCCGAGCCGCAGGCTGATGGTGTCGTTCATCTGGCGGGGGATGCTCAGCGGCCCGACCTCGTACTCGAGGCCGCCGCCGAGCGCGCCCTCGATCCAGACGTCGCGCGGCACGATGCGGGCCGCGTCCTGCACCGACCAGGTCTCGTACACGGCGGCGGCCTCGATCCGCAGCCCGGTCATCGGCGTGACCTCGACGCCGAGGCGGAACACCCAAGGGAACTCGAGCTGGGTGTCCGCCCGGGTGTTCTCGCGGCACGGGTCGGTCTCGTCCTCGTGGTCGCACCCGGCGCCGCGGTTGACGACCTCCGCGCCCTCGAAGGCGGCGGCCGGCGGCGGTCGCACCCGGAGCCGCGCGCTGCCCTCGAGGTTGAACGGCGTCGAGACGCTGAAGCCGATCTTGAGCGCGTCGATCGGCTGGACGACCGCGCCGAGCACGAAGAGCGGGAAGACGGTCGGCAGCGCGATGTTGGCGACGCCGTCGTACTCCGGGTCCTCGGGGAACGAGCAGATGACGCCGTCGCAGGCGCTGAGCGCCACGGTGGCGTCGAACGAGCCGATGAGCAGGTGCGCGGCGAGGCCGATCGACAGCTCCTCGATGGGACGCCACGCGGCGGCCGCGGCGGCGGTGGCCAGGAGGCTCCCCTCGAGCGAGAGCAGGGAGTAGCGCTGCGGCGCGTCCGGCTCCTGTGGCCAGTCCATCAGCGCCGAGTTCGGCGCCTGGAGCGTCAGCGCGAACGTCCACTCGGGCAGCTCGTCGAGCGAGAAGGAGCCGCCGAGCGTGGGGATGGGCAGGTAGGTGTGGTAGCCGCGCGCCGGGCGCAGCGTGTTGCCGCCGCCGTCGATGCGCGTGAACGTGGTCTCGAAGAGGGTCAGCGTGCCGTCGAGCAGCAGCTGATCGCCCGACCACGCGAGGCCGGCCGGGTTGTACCAGACCGCGTGCGGGTCGTTGGCGCCGGCCACGAACGCGCCGCCGCGCCCGAGCGGACCCGTCCCCCGCGGCGCGAGATAGAACCCGCCCGCCGACGCGCGGTCGGCGGGCAGGAGCGCGGCGAGGATCGCGAGGGCGATCAGGGACGCGCGCAGCGCCACTGGAGCGACCCGCTCATGTCCATGCACTGACACGACGCGCCTTCGTAGCACAGACCCGCCGACTCCATCTCGGCGCCCATCGCGCCGCAGCTCGTGCCGTGCTCGGGGAAGCAGCGGCGGTGCTGCACGACCCCGTTGAGGCGCTCGAGGCCGTGGTCCTCGTCGAGCATGAAGTCGGTCACCTCACCGAAGACGGCGCGGTAGTCGTCGGCGCGGAGGCTGCCGCCGGCGTTGGGCGCGGCGCGGTTCACCTCGGCGATGACGTCGAGGATGGTCTCCAGCGGCGTCACCGGGTCCCCGGCCGCCGGGAGCGACACCGCGTTCTGGAGGATGCGCCGGAGCGTGCGGTCGTCGTCGACCGCCTGGATGTCCTGCACGAGGTCGAGCGCGTCGATCACCGCGCTCCCCTCGAGGTCCAGCGCGCCGCCGCTACGGACGACCTCGCGCGCGTTGGGGGCGAGCCCCTCGCTGAGCGCGTTCATGAGCGGGACGATGTTGCGGTCGTCCTCGAGCACCATCAGGGCGTCGGCCGCGCCGTAGAGGGTCGAGGCGAAGGCGTCGTTCTCGCTCGCCTCGCTCACCAGGTAGCCCATGAGCTGCGCGAGCGCGGCCCGCGCCTCCGGGTCCTCGTTCACCGCGTCGAGGAAGCGGATGAGCGCGGCCATCAGCGGCTCGCGCATCGTCTCCTCCATGCGCTGGTCGAGGCCGGTCGCCCACTCGAGCAGGTCCCCCCGGGCGCGGTGGTCGTCGATGCGGTCGCGCATGAAGGGCAGGGCGGTGAGCAGGATGGCGCGGGCCCGCTGGTTCTCGAGGCGGAAGCCGGCGCCGAGGGTGCGCGTGCCGAGGAACTGCTCGGCCATCGCGCGCCGCGCGATCAGGAACTCGGCCCGCCGCTCGGGCTCCGCCTCCCACGCCGCGTCCATCGCCGCGAAGGCGTCGAGGAGCAGGTAGAGCGGGGTCACCGACAGCTCGCGCGCGCCGTCGTTGGTGCGGGTCGTCCCGTTGCCGAAGCGATCGGTCAGGCCGACGTTGCGGCGCGGGTCGATCATCACCTCGCCGGCGGCCGCGAGGGCCGCGACGCCGTCCACGCCCGGCTCCACCTCGACCTCCTCGAGCGCGAGGTTCATCCGGTGCAGCCGCTGGGTGAGCTGCCCCTCCTCGAAGCCGGCCGCGACCAGCTCCTCGTAGCCGCGCACGTTCGACGCGTGGCTGAAGTTCGGGTCGCCGGGGCGGCACGCGGGCGCGAGGCAGTACTGATCGTTGTCGGGGGAGGCCCAGTGGGCGTGCAGGGTCCCGAGCAGGTCGCCGAAGAAGTAGTTGCCTTCGGGATCGTAGGTGTAGCCCGGTCGGTGCAGCACCTCGATGAGCGGCTGCATGGCCTCGTAGAACCCGGGCGCCTCCCACGCGAAGATCGTCCCGTGGTAGCGCTCGACGACGAGGTTGCCGTGCCGGTCGCGGACCGGGTCGAAGACCTGGCCGGCGAAGGCGCTGTTGCAGTCGCCGCCGTCCTCGTCGGGCGTGCAGCTCCGCAGCCCGGTCTCGTCGGAGAGGCCCCAGAAGACCAGCCGGTTGAGGGCCTGCGGGGTCGGGCGGCGGGTGAGGCCGTCGATGCCGGCCGAGATCTCGAGCGCCTCGTCCACGTCGACGCTCAGCGCGGAGGCGACGTCGACCATCGCGTCGAGGAAGCCGTCCTGGAGCTCGAGCTCGTAGTCGCCCTGGATCGCGCGGGCGTAGGCCTCGGCGACGTTCTCGATGCGGATCAGCTCGCAGCGTCCGGCGGTCCGGCCGAAGAGCGGATAGGCGAGGTTGAACGAGAAGGGCCCGACCGTGAGGCGCAGGTCCAGCCGAGCGCCCGCCCGGTTGCAGACCTCCACCCCGTTGAGCGCGTCGATGAGCGCGACGGTGCGCTGCCAGAGGCTCTCGTTGTCGAACGAGTCGGGCATGCGGCGGTCGACCGCCTGGTCGAGCGGCAGACCGAGCGGCGGGCCGTTCGGGTTCCTCGGATCGAAGGTGACCCGGTCCCGGTTGCGCATGAAGGCCGCGAAGAGCTGACCGCCGTTCTCGCTGCGCGGGTCGCTGAACGACCGCATCACCGCCTCGAGCATCCCCGGCCGCTGGCTGATCCGCACCAGCACCTCGATCAGGTCGTCCCAGAAGACGTTGGGCTGGGTCAGCACCGCCTCCGGGTGGAGGTCGCTCTCGTTGGCCATGAACCGCGCGCTGCGCACGATGCCGGCGGCGGCGGACTCGTGGTCGCGCAGCAGCAACTCGGTCGCGATGAGCGCGCCCTCGGTCTCGTCCCGGTGCATCAGCTCGCCCAGCGCGTGCACCGCGTCGAACATCGGCCCGCGCGTCGTGTCGAACGCGGCGTAGCGGTGCGTGTAGGCGCCGTAGCTGAACGAGGTGTCCGCCGGCGGGCCCATCAGGACCGGGAGGCCGCGGCTCATCTGCATGAGCGTCGGCGCGTCGGGCTCGAACCAGGGGGCCAGCTCCGCGGTCGTGCCGGCGAGCATCGTGCGGCTCGCGTCCAGGTAGGCGTAGTAGCGGGTCCCGTCGGTCCGGATCGCGCGGCCCGAGGGATCGCGAGGCACGCCGGTCTCGTCCTGGATCCGGAAGGGCGTCGGCACGTCGAGCGCGGCCCCCGACCCGTCGACGAAGCGCCCGAGCCCGTCCACGTCGGCGAGCCCGTCGGCGTCGAGGTCGACGAACGGCGCGAGGGAGGCGGCCGGGTTCGGCAGCGCCATGCCGCGCGCGTCGCGGAGCAGGACGTAGCTCGGCTCGCCGGTCCGGAAGAGGTCGTCCTGGGTGAACATGAGCTCGCGCATCAGGGCCAACGTCGTCTGGTCCGCGGCGTCGTCGCTCGGATCGGCCTCCATCGTCGCCAGCTCGAGCGCGAGCGCGGCCTGCAGATCGAGGAACTCCTCGCGGGCCGATCCCTCGAGCAGGGTGTGCAGCGCGACCTCGGCGAACTCGTCGAACCGGGGGTAGGCGAGGGTCGGCCGGGTGACGCCGAGCGCGAGGCGCAGCGGGCGGTAGCCCTGCCGGGTCCCGAGCCGCTCGAGCGCGGCCACCGCCTCGTCGTCGCGGGAGAGCCGGTCGAGGAAGTCGGCGAGCCGCCGGGTCTGGGTCGGGAGCCGCTCGTCGGGGGTGTCGAAGAACGGGAGCAGCTCGCCCATGAAGAGCCCGAGGTCGTCGCTCATCGACTCCGGCAGCGTCCGGTCGAGCGCCTCGGCGAGGCGGGTCCGGTTCTCCATCAGGGCCACGAGCCGCGGGGGCGCGTCGGCGGGAACCGGCGCGTTGGCCTCGCACACCGCCTTCCAGCGCGCCCCACTCACGTCGCGCGGCTCTCCCTCGGGGCGCGCGCGCTCGGCGTCGGCCGCGATCCGCTCGCAGAAGACCTGGACGATCTCCTCCCCGAGGCTCCCGTGAGCCACCGGCACCGGCGTCGTGTCGAACTCGGCGCACCCGGGAGAGGTCACCCCCCCGCCGATGGCCGCGCACCCGAGCGCGAACATGATCGAGAGGCGACGCGCACCCGCACGCCGCCCCGTCTCGCTGTCGTCCATCCCTGGTATCCCCGAAGAAAAGATCCGGAAACAAGGTACCGGCACCGAGGCCCCGCGCCAACCCGGAGCGGCGCTCGTCGATCTGGAGGGCGGGGCTCGACGCCCGCGAGCGGCGCCTGCGCCCGACGCGGTCGATTCCCACTTGACCCTGACACTAGTGGCAGGCCCCCAGAGCTTCGCTGCGCCCCAGGGCGCCAACCACGATTCCGGGAGGCGAAGCGAACATGACGAGCGAAAACGAGTGGCAGAGCAAGGTGGCGATCGTGACCGGGGGGAGCTCCGGCATCGGGCGGGCGGTGGCGCTGGCCCTGGTGGCTCGCGGCGCGAACGTCGTCATCACGGGGCGCGACGCAGAGCGGCTCGACCGGGTCGCCGCGGAGCACGACGCCATCGAGTCGGTGCGGGCCGACAGCGCGGATCCGACGAGCGCCGAGCGCGTCGTGCGCGCCGCGCTCTCGCGATGGGACAGGCTGGACTTCGTCGTCAACAACGCCGGCGCGGGTCGACCGCTGCCGATCGAGTCCTATGACTTCCATGCCATCGCCGGGATCTGCGCAGTGAACATCATCGCGCCTTCGCTCCTCGTGAAGGAGGCGCTGCCGGCGCTGCGGCTGACCCAGGGCGCCATCGTGAACATCGGGACCGCCGTCTCACGGAACGCGGCGCCGATGCTCGCGCACTACGCGGCCACCAAGGCGTCCCTCGAGCACCTCACCCGGGCCTGGGCGATGGAGCTCGCGGGCGACGGGATCCGCGTGAACGCCGTCGCGCCTGGGCCGGTGCGGAGCGGCGCTCTCACCGGGATGATGGGGCTGTCCCAGGAGACCGCGCACGCCGTGGAACGAGAAGAGGCCGCCCAGGTCCCCCTGGGTCGGCGTGGCGTCACGGATGACATCGTCCCCTGGATCTTGCGCCTCGGGAGCCCCAGGAACGAGTGGACCACCGGGCAGGTCGTCACCGTCGACGGCGGGTGGTCGTCGCGAACCTGAAGGCGAAGCGGGAGAGCGCGCGATGAGGATCAAGGAAGCGGCCGAGAAGCTCGGAATCACGGAGCGCATGCTTCGGCACTACGAGAAGGAGGGCCTCATCGAGGTCTGCCGCGCGGCCAACGGCTACCGTCGCTACGGCGAGGCCGACCTGCGCCGGGCGGCGCGCATCCGAGACTTCATCGCGACGGGCTTCTCGACGCGCGAGCTTCGAAGGATGGCCGACTGCCTCTCGGACGAGGGAGCCGGGCCGTGCGAGGCGGGGGTCCACCAGCTGGTGGAGAAGCTGGAGAGCATCGATCGGCTGCGCGCCGAGCTCGACGATCGTCGCGAGCTCGTGCTCGCGCGCCTCGCGAGCCTTCGCGCGTCGCTGCCGAGCTGAAGCAGCGGGGGAGAGCGGCAACGAGATCGGGGGTGGCTGCTCGCGTCCGCGGGGCTCGGCTGGGTCGAGCAGGAGGCCCGAGGGGTGACCGTGACGCACCCATCGAACCTGCGAGTCGACTCCGAGTCCGAGCCCGACTCCGAATCCGAATCCGAGTCCGAACCCGAGTCCGAATCCGAATCCGAGTCCGAGTCCGAGTCCGAATCCGAGTCCGAGTCCGAGTCCGAGTCCGAGTCCGAGTCCGAGTCCGATCTCTTCGTCGACGCAGAACGAGGGTAGGGGGCTGAGGAGGAGTGGTCTGGAGGCTCGCCAAAGCCGCTTGGCCGCTCCCGCTGCCGGTTGTGCTCCCGGCTCCGCAGCCGGTCCCGCAGCCGGTCCCGCAGCCGGCCCGCAGCCGGTCCCGCAGCCGGTCCCGCTGCCGGTCCCGCAGCCGGCCCGCAGCCGGTCCCGCAGCCGGTCCCGCTGCCGGTCCCGCTGCCGGCCTCGCGGTCCTCGTCGCGCTTCGCGCCCGTATGAGAGGTAGACGTGTTGGCGCCTCGTCCTCCTCCTCCGACGGTGCCGGACGCGGCCGGGCGAGTAAAGGACGCCTGCGGCGCCGGCTTCGCCGGCTGCGGGCCCTGCGGGCCCTTGTCCCTGACTAGCCCGGCCGCGCCCGGCCTGAGAGGAGGCGGAGGACGATGCGGGGCACACCGTCGCGCGGGCCGCCTCTCGGAGAACACGATGCTGAACATCACCTCGGACGCGATCGACTGGCTCACGCGGGTGCGGCCGGTCTGGGAGGCCATCGCGAAGCAGGACAAGGACCTCGCTCGGCAGCTGCGGGACAGCGCGTCGAGCGTGGTCGGCAACCTCGGCGAGGGCGAGAGCCGGCGGGGCGGACATCAGCGCGAGCGGTTCGAGACGGCCTACGGCTCGGCCGGCGAGGCGCGGGTGTGGCTCCTGGCGGCGGCCGGGCTCGGCTACGTCAGCCAGGAGACGGTGGCGCCGCTCGCGGACTGGGCGGACAAGGTCCGGGCGGTGACCTGGAAGATGATGAACTGACGAATCGCGGCGGCTCCGGCTTCGGTCGGAGCCGTCGCTCGCTCCTCGCGCAGCTTCCTGTCGAGAGACCGGGGACGATCTTCCCCATCCCCATCTCGCGCGAGACCCGACCGCCGGAGAGTCGTGAGAGGAGGGGGCCGCGGTGTCGTCTCGAACAGGGACGATCCTATTCGTTCATCGAACTCCGTCCGCTCCGGGCTGCGACCGACTCCGACTCCGACTCCGAGTCCGAGTCCGAGTCCGATTCCGATTCCGATTCCGATTCCGATTCCGATTCCGAGTCCGAGTCCGATTCCGATTCCGATTCCGAGTCCGAGTCCGAGTCCGAGTCCGAGTCCGAGTCCGAGTCCGAGTCCGATTCCGAGTCCGAATCCCTCGTTGTCGACGTACATCAGGGGAGGGGGGAGGTGGGAGGCGAAGAGGAACAGGTAGCGCTGGCGAGGTGAGCTCGGCGCTGCGCCCGGTGCCGTTCTCGCCTCCGCTGCCGTTCTCGCTGCCGCAGCCGTCTCGCTGCCGCTGCCGCGTCCGCCTGCGCTGCCCGCGAGTCGCGCCGCGCTCGATGGGCGTCCCTGCGGGCTGGCTGTCTCGCGAGCCAGCAGCTCGGGCCGCCTCGCTTCCACTCTCTCTCTCCTCGCTTCCCTCTTTCCTCGCTTCCTGCGAGTCGGAGGTCCAGCTGGGCGTGCGGTGCTGTACCCCCCTCTCGACAGCACCGAGTGCTCCCTCCGGGCATGCGACCACTCCCTCGGGGTGCACCGAGAGCTCGCGTCGAGGGGGGGCACCCCCTCCGCACGAGCACCGAGTGCTTCCTTCGCGGGGGTCGAGGGCCTCGCGTCGAGCTCTCGGTGCTCGCCAAGGGGGGGCTGCCCCCCTCGACGCGAGCTCCGACACCTCCTGCGTCGCCGCTCGTTCGCGCGAGAGGTGCTGTCCGTGCTCCTCGAGGGGAGGTGACCCCCCGTCTCACGAGCTCTCGGTGCTCCCGAGAGGGAGGTCCACCCCCGCCCGGAATGCACCGAGCGCTCCGCAGTCGGAGGGGACGCGGTCAGGCGAGGGCGGCGCGCGCGACCTCGACGTCGACGAGGCCCTCCTTGACGAGCTCCCGGAGGTGCATCTCGAAGGTCTGCATGCCGTAGGGGTGGCGGCCGCGCTCCATGATGTCCTTGAGCGGGACGTTGCCCTCGGGCTTGCGGATGGTCTCGCGGGCGGTCCCGGTCACCACCAGGATCTCGGCGGCGAGGACCAGGCCCTGGCCGTCGGCGCGGGGGAGGAGGCGCTGGGCGATGATGCCCTTGAGGTTGTCGGCGAGGCGCTCGCGGGTCTCCTGCGCGTCGCGCTCCCCGACCAGGGCGAGGATGCGGCCCACCGTGCGGCTCACGTCGGGGGTGTGCAGGGTCGAGAGCAGGAGGTGGCCGGTCTCCGCCGCCTTGAGGCCGATGTCCATCGTCTCCTCGTCGCGGATCTCGCCGACGAGGATCACGTCCGGGGACTGCCGCAGGGCGGCGCGCAGCGCGGTCGCGAAGTCGTCGGTGTCGATGCCGACCTCGCGCTGGCTGATGAGGCTGTTGCCGTCCTGGTGGATGAACTCGATCGGATCCTCGATGGTCACCACGTGCGAGCGGCGCTGCTCGTTGATGTGGCCGATCATCGCGGCGAGGGTGCTCGACTTGCCGTTGCCGGCCGCGCCGCAGACCAGGATCATGCCGCGCTCGATCTCGGCGAGCTTGCGGGCCACCGGCGGGAGGCGCAGCGCGTCGAAGCTCGGGATGCGCAGCGGGATGGCGCGGAGGGCGAGCGCGAAGGTGCCGCGCTGGCGGTAGACGTTCGCCCGGTAGCGGCCGACGCCGGGCACCGAGTAGGCGGTGTCGTACTGCTGCAGCCCCTCGAGGGTGCCGGTGAAAGGAGAGCTCGCGAGCACGATGCGGGCGAGGTCCTTGGTCTGCTCGGGCTTGAGCTTCTCCCCCTGCAGATAATGCAAAGAGCCGCCGACGCGGAACGCCGGCGGCTGACCCACCTTGAGCAAGATGTCGCTGGCTGCGTACTGCTGCCCCTTCTTCAAGAGGGCATGGAGCGCCGACTCTTCCATCGGCGCCCAGTCTATCCGAAGTCAGGCCTCCGCGGGGTCGCGGCGGCGGACGACGAGCGTGTTCATGCGCTCCGTCTCCTCGAACTGGCGACGGTAGGCGCGGGCCTCGCGCATCGTCTCGAAGGGGCCGATGCGGACGCGGTACATCGTGCCGCGGTTCTCGACCTCGGCCCGCACCACGAAGGCGCGGTGTCCCCGGGAGCGCAGCCCGGCGGCGAACGCCTCGGCGCCCTCGGGCGAGTCGTAGCTGATCACCTGCACGGTGTACTCGCCGTCGTGGCCCGCGGGCGCCGGCTCGGCCGGGGCGGCCGGGAGCGACGAGGCGACGAGCGGATCGGTGGCCGCGGTGCGGGCGAGCGCGTCGCTCCCCGGGCCAGCGAGGGTGCCGGCGGGCAGGGCGGCGGGCAGCGCCGCCTCGACCCGGGCCCGGTCCAGCCCGGCCTGCATGGGCGGCAGGTGCTCCAGGGGATCGGGGTGGGCCAGCTCCGCCGCCGCGGCCGCGACGACCGCCGCGACCTCGGGCCGCTCGTCGGCCGGGCCCAGCGCCTCGGGGAAGCGGAGGTCGGTGCGGTCCAGCTCCGGCAGCGGCGCCTCCTCCTCGTCCTCCACTGGCGCGAGGCCGGCGGCGCGATCGAGGCGCGCGAGCGGATCGTCCTGGGCCACGTCCTCCTCGGCCGACCAGCCGACGACGCTGCCCATCGCGAACACGAGCGCGACCGTCACGCCGATGAGCAGCGCCACCAGGGCCAGGGGCCGACCCTCTCCCTCGTCCTCGCGCTCTCGGATCTGCTCGAGATCCCGCATCGCACTGTCCATCCGTACACTCCCTTACGTTGTGCTACCTGTCCTACATGTAGGAGACAGGAGCACCGGGAGTCAAAGAAAGTGCGGCGGGGGCGATCTACCAGGTCAACTTGAACGAGAAGTCGAGCGGGGTCTTCTGGTCGAGCTCGATCTTGCAGTCGGCGCCGTGCACCAGCTTCAGGGCGGTGTCGAAGGTGCCGAGGTTGTGCACCGGGCCGAGGAACTCGCCGGTGAAGTCGAAGACGCCGGTGTTGGCGCCGGTCTGCCGGAAGCGCCGCTCGCCGTAGGAGGCGAGCAGCCCGTAGCCGTTGGGCGCGGCGCCGAGCAGGCGGGTCGGATCCTTGCCCGCGAGCAGGGCCATCGTCTTGCCCGCGATCGAGTCGAAGAAGGTGTCGACCGCGCTCGCCCCGATCCGGTGCACCGCGAGATCGAAGCCGCCCTCGCCCGGGGCGAGCAGGCGCGCCGCCTCCTCCTCGTAGCGCAGGAAGTCGCCCATCGCGTACTTGCTCATCGCGTCGTGCTTCTGCCCGGGGATGCCGGCCGCCTCCTTGGCCTGCTCCACCGCGTCCGGGCCGAGGGCCTTCTCGAGCGCGCGGTCGACGGACTGGAAGACGATGCCGCGCAGGGTCTCACCGCCGGACAGCAGCTCACGGCGGTGGGAGAGGGCCACCTCTTCGGGGGTCGTGGGGCGAAATTTCATCGAAGTCATGGTCGCATCCTTCGGAGGGAGTCCGCTATCCTCGTACGGGAGGATGGTCGGTGCAGTGAACCGACCGGAGCCAGGGTGCCGAGAGACAGGCTGCCGAAAGCATTCGATCGAGCCATCGCGGTCGTGGGCGTGGGTTGCGTCCTTCCCGACGCGTTCCGGGTGGACGCCTTCTGGAAGAACACGCTCGCGGGACATCGCGCGCTGCGCACCCTCTCGGGGGGCCCGTACGCCTGGGAGCGCTACCACGATCCGGACGGTTTGGATACCGAAAGGTCCGCGTCGATCGTGGGGGCGCGGGTCGACGGATGGTCGTTCGACTGGCGGCGCTTCCGGGTGCCGCCGAAGGACGTGGAGACGGTCAACCCGCTCGCCTTCATGACCGTCGACGCGGGCGCGCAGGCGCTCGACGCGGTGAAGGTGCTCCCCAAGGAGCGCGCCGGCGTGTTCCTCGGCGCGACCGGCTTCGGCTGGCAGCGCGACGCCGCGCTCCGCATCCGCATGGGCGAGATCGAGGACGCGCTGCGCGGCGCGCTGGAGGCGAGCGGCCGGAGCCTCGCGACCCTGGAGACGGTCCGCGCGCGCCTCGACGCCCGCCTCGGCCCGGTCACCGACGACACCATCGTCAACGGCCCCTCCTCGGTGGCCGGCGGGCGCCTGTCGATGATCTACGACCTGCGCGGCCTGCACTACGCGGTGGACGCGGGCTTCGCGTCGGCGCTCGCGGCGCTCGAGGTCGGCGTGCGCAGCCTCCGCGACGGAACCCTCGACCTCGCGCTGGTCGGGGGCGCCAGCGAGCTGCTCGCGCCCCTCGAGCTGATCGCCTTCAGCCGGCTCGGCGGGCTGTCGCGCGGCGACGTGACCCCCTTCGACGCGCGCGCGCGCGGCACGCTGCTCGGGGAAGGCGTGGCGATGTTCGCGCTCAAGCGCCTCGCCGACGCGGTGCGCGACGGGGACGAGGTCTGGGCGGTCGTGCGCGGCGTGGGCGGCGCGTCGGACGGGCGCGGGCGCTCGCTCCTCGCCCCCGACCCCGACGGGCAGGCCCGCGCCATGCGGCGCGCCTACGAAGACGCCCGGGTCGATCCCGCGGAGCTCCGCTTCGTCGAGTGCCACGCCACCGGCACTCCGGTCGGCGACCGGAGCGAGATGATGGCGCTCAGCCAGGTGGCGCCGCGGGGCACCTGGATCACCAGCGGCAAGGCGGCGCTCGGTCACCTCCGCGGCGGCGCCGGCGCGGTCGGGCTGCTCCGCGCCATCCTCGCGTTGAAGCACCGCGTCTTGCCCGCGCAGCCGGCCTTCGAGTCGCCGAGCGAGGCGGTCGAGGCGAGCGGCCTCGAGGTGCCCCGCGAGAACCTCCCGCTCGAAGGCGACGGCCCGCTCTTCGCGGGCGTGAGCGCCTTCAGCTTCGGGGGCGTCGACTACCACGCGGTGCTCGAGCGCTTCGATCCCGAGCGCCACCGGCCGCCTCCGCGGGCGCGGCCGGCCCCGAAGCCGCAGCCGATCGCGATCGTGGGCATGGGCGGCGTGTTCCCCGGCGCCGACGACGTGCCGACGTTCTGGGAGCGGCTGCTCGAGGGCTACGACGCGACCCGCGAGGTGCCGAAGGAGCGCTGGGACGTCGACCGCTACCATCAGCCCGACGGCGAGGCCCCCGACAAGAGCTACACCCGGCTCGGCTGCTTCCTCGACCGCTTCCCGGAGGCGGACCCGAAGTGGCGCATCCCGCCGGCCGCGCTCGCGACCCTCGACCCCGGCCACCTCGTCTGCCTGCGCGCCGCCGAGGAGGCGCTCGCCGACGCGGGCGTCGACCCGGAGGGCTGGGGCCCGCGCGCGCGCACCGCGGTGATGCTCGCGTTCCTCCCCTACCAGGGGAAGAAGTTCCTCGCCGACGTCAGGGTGAACTTCCGCGAGGTCCGCGCCGAGCTCGAGGCGGCCCTCGCCGAGGCGGGCGCGGCGCCGGAGGAGATCGCGAAGATCTCCGAGGACGCCGCGGCGCGCTTCTCGGCCGGCCTGCCGCCGCTCGGCGAGGACACCCTGACCGGCTACCTCGGCAGCCTGAACGCGGGGCGCATCGCCCACCGCTTCGATCTGCAGGGGCCCCACTTCGTCGTCGACGCCGCGTGCGCGTCGACCCACGCGGCCGTGCACGCCGCGGTGCAGGCGCTGCGGCACGGGACCGCCGACTGGGCGCTCACCGGCGGCGTCTGGGCGGACATGCAGCCCGAGTTCTTCGTCGGCGCGTGCCGCTTCAACGCGCTCAGCCCGACCGGGAGCACGCCCTTCGACGCGAGGG
The DNA here is from genome assembly GCA_036149055.1 of Myxococcota bacterium. GTDB lineage: Bacteria > Myxococcota_A > Polyangia > Polyangiales > Sandaracinaceae > JAVJQK01. The sequence goes on from JAYZQJ010000008.1 coordinate 22,540, forward strand.
CCGACGGCTTCATCCCGGGCGAGGGCGGCGGGGTGCTCGTCCTGCGCCGGCTCGAGGACGCGGTCCGGGACGGGCAGCGCGTCCACGCCGTCATCCGCGGCGTCGGCGGCTCGAGCGATGGCAAGGGTCGATCCGTGCTCGCCCCGACGCAGGAGGGCGAGGCGGAGGCGATGCGCCGCGCGCTCGAGGAGGCCGAGCTGGTCGGCGCCGACATCGGCTACGTCGAGTGCCACGGGACCGGGACCGCGCTCGGCGACGTGGTGGAGGCGCACGCGTGCGCGGACGCGTTCGGCGCCGACGGGGAGGGCGCGCCGCGCGAGGCCCCGCTCCGCATCGGGTCGGTCAAGTCCAACATCGGCCACCTCAACGCGGCCGCCGGGGTGCCGGGCATCATCAAGGCCGCGCTCGCGCTGCGGGAGGGCGTGATCCCGCCGTCGCTCAAGGTCGCCGCGCCCAACCCCAAGATCGACTTCGCGGGGCGCAACCTCGAGGTGGTGCGGGCCGCCACCCGCTGGGATCGACCGCCCGGGGGCGCGCGCCGGGCCGGGGTCAGCTCGTTCGGAGTCGGCGGCGCCAACATGCACGTGATCCTGGAGGAGCACCGCGCGCAGGGGACGGCCCGCGAGACCCCGGAGGCGCCGCGGCTCGAGCCCTCCGCGCTGCCCCCGATCGCGTCGGTGGCGGCGGCCACGCCCGCGGCGCTCGTGCCCCAGTTCGAGGCGCTCGCGCGCGCCTACGCCGACGGAGGCGTCGAGGCGCTCGCCCGCCCGGTCGGCGGCGGCCCGGTGCGCGCCGCCATCGTCGCGCCGACGCCGGACGAGCTCGCCCGGCGCGTCCGCCTGCTCGCCGCGGCGGTGGAGCGCGACCGCGGCTTCGGCTTCCTGCGCGCGCAGGGCGTCTTCGTCGCCGCGGCCGGCTCGCCGGTGGTCGCCACCTTCCCGGGGCAGGGCTCGCACTACGCCAACATGGGCCGCGCGCTCGCGGGCGCCGAGCCGGTGTTCCGGGCCATCGTCGAGGAGTTCGACGACGCCTACCAGACGATGACCGGCCGGCGCCTCACCGCGTCGTTCTGGACCGACTCGCCGGAGACCTGGGAGCAGCACGACGAGGACATCCACTGCGCGGTGATGGCGATCAACGTCGCGCTCCACCGCATGCTGGCCGAGCGGGGCCTCGCGCCCTTCGCGCTGGTCGGGCAGAGCGCGGGGGAGCTGTCGGCGCTCGTCGTCGCCCGCAGCCTCTCGATCGCCGACGGGCTCCGCGCGGTCTGGGAGCGGACGCTCGCGGTGCTCGCGCTCGAGCGCGACGACCCCGGGCGCATGATCTCGATCCGGGCCGGCAAGGAGCGCGTCGAGCCGCTGCTGGTCGGCCTCTCGGGCTACGCGGCCATCGCCGCCGACAACGGCCCGGGCGCCTGCATCGTGAGCGCGGACCGGAAGGCGCGGAACATCCTGGTCACGCGCCTGACCGACAGCGGGATCGAGCACTCGGTGCTCGCGGTCTCGCACGGCTACCACAGCGCCCTGATCGCCGACGCGCGCCCCGCCTACCAGGCCGCGCTGCGCACGCTGTCGTTCGCCGAGCCGAGCCTCCCCATCTGGTCGACGATCACCGGGGGCCCGCTCTCGGCGGTGCGTCCGGACGGGATGCCCGAGCACCTCGCGTCCCAGTTCGTCGAGCCGGTGCGGCTCCGCGGCGCGATCGAGGGCGCGCACCGCGCCGGCGGCCGGCTGTTCGTGGAGTGCGGGCCGAAGTGGCCGCTGACCACCTTCACCGAGGCCATCCTCGGCGAGCGCGAGCACGTGGCGCAGGCGACCCTCCACCCCAAGGTCGGCGAGACGGAGTCCGCGGCCCGCGCGATCGCGTGTCTGGCGGTGCACGGGCACCTCGCCGGCTGGCCCGGCGTCCGGCGCAAGCGCTCCAGCTCCGGGGTGATGCCCGCCGGGAGCGCGCCGCCCGAGCCCGAGGTGGAGGCGCCGTCTCGCGCCGAGGCGCAGGACGAATTGCAGGACGCTGCGCGCTCGGTCGCCGAGCTCGCGTCGGTGGGCGTGCGGGACGGGGCCCCGAGCCGCGAGGCGCTGATCGCGCTGCTGCGTCAGATCCGGGATCTCATCGACGAGACCCTCGGCGCGCCCCCGGTCGAGGCCGAGGCTCGCCGGCAGGCGGTGAACGACCCGGAGCGCTTCCCCAGCGAGGCGCCGACCGATCGCCGCGCGCCGGTCGCGCTCGTCCGCGTGCCGAGGCCGGCGCCGCGCCTCCCTTCGAGCCGGCCCTCGAGCCGGCCGTCGAGCGTGCCGCCGATGAGCGCGTCCGAGCTCGAGGCGCGCCTGCGCGAGGCGTTCGCCGGTCGGACCGGCTACCCGGTCGAGATGCTCGAGCCGGGGCTCGACCTCGAGGCGGATCTCGGCATCGACACCGTCAAGCAGGTGGCCGTGCTCGGGGGGCTGCGCGAGGAGCTCGGGCTCACGCTGGACGCGGCCTTCGTGCCGCGGGACCACCCGACCATCGCGGCGATGGCCCGCTACCTCGAGGGGCGCATGCAGGCGGCCGCGCCGACCTCGGGGACCCGGGAGAGCGCGTTCGCCGCCGCCCGGCGCTCGAGCGCCGCCCTCGCCGAGAAGGGGCTGCTCGACCGGCTGCAGCGCGCGTTCGCCCAGCGCACCGGCTACCCGGTGGAGATGCTCGAGCCGAGCCTCGACCTCGAGGCCGACCTCGGGGTCGACACCGTCAAGCAGGTCGCGGTGCTCTCGGCGCTGCGCGCGGAGCTCGGCCTCGCGCCGGACGAGACCTTCGAGCTGCGCCGGCACCCGAGCCTCGGATCCCTCGCGCGCTACCTCGCCGGCCGGATCACCGCCGCCGCGCGCGCGCTCCGGGAGCCGTCGAGCGTCCCGCCCCGCGGTCGCACCAGCTGGCCGGCCGCGCACACCCCGGGGACGCTGCGCGCGGACATGCGGCGGCGGCTCGTCGACGCCTTCGCGCGGCGGACTGGCTACCCGGAGGAGATGCTCGAGACCGATCTCGACCTCGAGGCGGATCTCGGCATCGACACCGTGAAGCAAGTGGCGGTGCTCTCCGAGGTCCGCGAGTCGATCGGCCTCGAGGTGGACGAGACCTTCGAGCTCCGCGTGCACCCGACGCTCGGGCACCTGGTCGACTACTTCGTCGCCCGGGTCGGCGGGACCCGGCGCTCGCCGGCGCCGCGGGAGCGCCGCTCGAGCCTGCCGGCGGCCCCGACCAGCGAGGTGGGGGCCCTGCTGCGCCGCGCCTTCGCCGAGCGCACCGGCTACCCCGAGGAGATGCTCGACGAGGAGCTCGAGCTCGAGGCGGACCTCGGCATCGACACCGTCAAGCAGGTCGCGGTGCTCGGGCAGGTGCGCGAGAGCCTGCAGCTCGCGCCCGACGCCGACTTCGTGCTGCGCGACCACCGCACGCTCGCCGACCTCGTCGCCTACTTCCGCGGGCGCCTCGCCGGGGCCGCGCCGCCCGCCTCGAGCTTGCCTCCGCCGCGCCCGGGCCCCGCCTGGCCGGCCACCGAGGTGGCGAGCGCCGCCTTCTCGCCGCGGAGCGAGGGCACCGGGCCGTCCCCGCACGATCCGGCCGCGCGGGTGGTGACCGACGGGCGGCTGGTGGAGCTCGCGCTCGGCGCGCTCCCCGACGAGGCGGCGTTCACCCTGCGCGGGCTCGCCTTCGACCGGCCGGCGCTGGTGCCGGAGGCGGGGCGGCTCACCCTGAAGGTCGAGCGCGAGGAGCGCGCCGCGCCTCGGGTCCGGGTCTGCCGGGACGGCGAGCTCTGCCTCGCCTTCGAGGTGTCTCCGGACGCGCCGCCGGGGGCCGCCGCGCTCTCGCCCGAGCTCGCGTCGGCGCTCGACGCGCGCTGGGGAGACAACGCGAGCGCGATCGGCGAGGAGCTCGGCCGCCCGGCGCCGCTGAGCCGCGGCTTCGTGTGCGCCCCGCGGTGGGATCAGGTGGCCAGCGAGCACGCGATGAGCGGGGAGCCCTGGCGACGCCGGGCCGCCGACCTGATCGAGCTCGGGCTCTGGCAGGCGGTGCTCGCCTGGTCGCATCAGCTCGGCGCGACGCACCTCGTGCGCGGGGCGGCCCGGGTCTGGCTCCGGGCGGTGCCCCCGCCGGGCGCGCGGGTCCGCGCCGTCACCCAGCTGCGCCCCCGGAGCGGCGGGCGCGCGCGCGCCGACACCCTGCTCCACGACGCCGACGGCGCCTGCTTCGGCGGCGTCGAGGGCATCGAGGGGGTCGCGATCGGCGCGCCCGCGCTCGACGTCACCCGCGGCGGAGAGGCGGTCGCGCGCTGGCAACACCTCTCGCGTCGCCTCACCGGGCCGATCCTCCCGGGGGAGGACGTCGGATGGTGAGCCGGGTCATCGGGTGGTCGGCGTGGCTGCCGGGCGCGCGGGGCGCCGACGAGGTGGCGGCGCGGATCGACGCGGCGGAGCCCGCGTTCGAGACGCTGCCGGAGCTGCGCTGGAGCTGGGACGTCTTCGCGGCCGAGATGCCGCCGGGCCACGCGCGCTGCGAGCGGGGCGCGATCCTCGGCGAGCCGGAGGTCGACTGGCGCGCGCTGAAGCTGCCGCCGCTCTCGGTCGCGCGCATGCACGCGATGGAGAAGGTGGCGCTCGAGGTGATGGCCACCGCGCTGCGGGACGCCGGCGTCGCCCCTCGCAGCCCCGCCGGCGAGCGGGTGCGCGTCTATCTGGCGGCCACCACGCTCGGGCCCGATCCCCGGACCGATCACGGCCGCCGGATCCGTCGGCACGAGCTGGCGCGGCCGGTCGCGCGGGCGCTGGAGGAGAAGGTCCCCGAGCGCGCGGAGGAGGTGCGGGAGTACGTCGACAGCCTGTTCAACCTCGTCGCGCCGCCGGTCGAGCCCGACAGCATGATGAGCTCCGCGAGCATCCTCGCCGGCCGCATCTGCAACCTGTGGGATCTGCGCGGCGGGCACGTGGCCATCGACGGCTCGGCCGCGTCGTCGCTCGCGGCGCTCGAGGCGGCGCTCGAGGATCTCGCCGACGGCGCCTGCGACGTCGCGCTGGTGGCCGCCGTCTCGCCGATGCTCACCGCCTCCGGCATGCTCGCGATGGCGCACCGGGGCTTGCTCGGCGCGGCGGCGCCCCGGCCCTTCTTCGCCGGCGCGGACGGCGCGCTGCTCGGGGAGGGGGCGGCGGCGCTGGTGCTGGACCGCGGCGCGACCGAGGGCGCGCGGACCCGCGGCTGGATCGAGGCGGTCGCCGGGGCGACGCTGCCTCGCCGGGGCCGCCATCGCCTCCGGGACGCGGTGGCCCGGGCGACCGCGGACGCCTTCGAGCGCGCCGGGGTCTCGGCCGAGGCGGCGGCGTTCGTCGCGTCCCGCGCCGCGGGCGTCCCGGCGGTGGAGCGCGAGGAGGCGGCCGCCCTCGCCGACGTCTTCGGCAGCGCGGCGCGCGCGCGGGGCCTGCCGCTCGCCTGCCACAGCCCGGTCTTCGGTCACCTCGGCCCGGCCTCGGGGCTGGTCGCGACGCTGCACGCGCTGATGGCCCTGGAGCGCGGCAGCCTTCGCGCGCCCCTCGTGGACACGGGCGCGGAGGAGGCGCTCGCGCCGGGGCTGCGGGTCGGAGCCGAAGATCAGCCGCTCGCGCCGGACGCGCGCGCGGGGGTGAGCGACGCGGGCCTCGCCGGCCGCGCCTACCACGCGGTCGTCGCCGGCCCGGAGGCGCGCCGGGCGCCCCGCATCGAGGCGACGCCGACGCCCGAGCCGCTCGCGATCACCGGGCTCGGGATGGTCGTGCCGGGCGCGGACGGCGTGGACGCGTTCTGGGACAACGTCGCGCGGCGGGTCGAGTCGATCGGAGATCTGCCGGCGAGCCGCTGGGACGTCGACTCGTTCATCGACGCCTCGGAGGAGCTGGGCGCGATCCTCAAGACGCGGCTCGCGGCGCCGGTGCGCCTCCCCGCGCCCGACCCGGCGCGCTTCCGCCTCTCGCCCTCGGCGCTCGAGGAGATCGATCCCGCGGTGCTGCTCTCGATGGCGAGCGCCGAGCAGGCCATCGACGACTCGGGCGGGGTGGAGGGCTGGGCCAAGCACCGGGTCGCGGTCACCGCAGGGCAGCTCTCGCTGCGCTGGAGCGAGGCCGAGCTGGAGAAGCGCGTGCTCTTCGCCGGGCACGTCGCCCTCGTCGCCCAGGCGATGCGCGAGTCCGGCTTCGACGGCGCGCGGGTCGACGCCGTCATCGAGGCGGCCCGGGGCGCCTTCGAGGGCCCGCGCTTCGGCGGCCAGGCGCTCGGCGCCCGCACGAGCCTGGAGTGCGCGGCCCACGTCGCGCGCTTCTGGGGGCTGACCGGCCCGGTGCTCTCGGTGGACGCGGCCTGCGCCTCCTCGATGGCCGCGATCGAGCGCAGCGCCCGGAAGCTCGCGCGCCGGGAGGCGGACGCCGCGATCGCGATCGGCGTCGCCTACAACCTGCTGCCCGAGTACTACATCGTGCTCAGCATCCTCGGCGCGCTCTCGCCCCGCGGCGCCCCGCCGTTCCACCTGGGCGCGGACGGCTTCGTGCCCGGGGAGGGCGCGGCCGCGATCGTGCTCGAGCGGCTGAGCGACGCGCAGGCCCGCGGCGCGAAGGTGCACGCCGTGATCCGCGCCCTCGGCGTGTCGAGCGACGGCGCCGGGCTCAGCATCTTCGCGCCCAACAGCGAGGGCGAGCAGCGCGCGATCCGGCGCGCGCTCGAGCTCGGCGGGTGGAGCCCCCGCGACGTGGACCTGGTCGAGGCCCACGGCACCGGGACGAAGCTCGGCGACGAGACCGAGATCCACTCCTACGCCGCCACCTACGGCGACCGGGATCCGACCCGCCCGCTGACGGTCGGCACGGTGAAGTCGCAGGTCGGCCACCTCAGCTCGGCCGCCGGCATGGTGGGCATCGTCAAGACGACGCTCGCGGTGCGGGAGGGCGTCTTGCCGCCGACCCTGGGCGAGGATCCGAGCCCCGAGCTCACCCAGGGGCCCCTGCGGCTGCCGGCGCACGCCCGGGCGTGGGTGGCGCCGGAGGGCCGGGCGCGCCGGGCGGGCGTGAGCGCCTTCGGGCTCGGCGGGATCAACTACCACGTGCTGCTCGAGGAGGCGCCGACGCCGCCCGAGGAGCGCCGCGAGCGCGCGCGCGGCCTGCCCCAGGCGCAGCTCCCGGCCCGGGACCCGCTCGCCGATCGCTTCGAGGTCGAGCTGACCCCGGTGAGCCTCGGCGCGCGCGTCCCGCGGACGCCGCTCTCGGGGCGGGTGGTGTGGGTCCTGCCCGACGCCGGCGGGCTGTGGCGCGCGGTCGGGGCGGCGCTCGAGCAGCGGGGCGCGCGGGTGAGCCTGCTGAGCTCCGGGACCGACGGAGCCCCGCCCGCCGACGGCATCGTCGACCTCGCCACCTTCGGCGCGCCGGTCGAGGGCGACCTCCACGCGCGGGCCAGCGAGGCCACGCGGCGCGCCCTGAGCACGCTCCGCCCGGTCTACGACCGCTTCGCGCGGGCCCGCCCGGGGGGCGCGTTCTACGCGGCGGTCACCAGCCTCGGCGGAGACCTCGGGCTCGGCGGCGGGGGAGAGGGAGACCTGGCCGGCGCCGCGCTGCTCGGGCTCGCCAAGGGACTCAAGCAGGAGCTCCCGTCGAGCCTCTGCCGCGGGATCGACTTCGACCCCCGCGAGGATCCGGAGACGGTCGCCGAGGTGGTGGTCCGGGAGCTCGAGGACGGCAACGACCAGCTCGAGGTGGCGTGGGCCGGGCGCCGGCTGGTGCCGCGCCTCCGCCGCCTCCCGCTCGGCGAGGACGCGCCCCACCGCCCGATCGAGGCGTCCGACGTGGTCGTGGTCAGCGGGGGCGGCCGCGGCGTGGTCTTCGAGTGCGCGACGGCGCTGGCCCGGCTCGGCGCCCGGGTGGTCGTCACCGGCCGCACCGCGCTGCCCGACCCCGACGCGCCCTTCCTGGAGCTCGACGACGAGGCCTTCCAGCGCTTCGGCCGCGAGCACATGCTGCGACGCCGGAGGGAGGACCCGTCGAGCTCTCCGAAGCGCCTGCGCGCCGAGATCGACGCCCTCGAGCGGCAGCGCGAGCTGCACGAGAACCTGCGCCGCGCCCGGGCGGACCAGCTCTCGCTCGAGTACGAGGAGTGCGACGTGACCGACCGCGACGCCGTCACCGCGCTCGTGGAGCGCGTCCGCGCGCGCTGGGGTCCCATCACCGGGCTCGCGCACGGCGCGATGGTGCAGTGGTCGACGCTCGCCTCGCGCAAGGAGCCGGACAAGGTCGACGCCACCCTCGCGGTGAAGGGCCTGGCGCTCTCGCACCTCCTCGACGCGACCCGGGACGATCCGCTGAAGATCGTGCTCGGCTTCGGCTCGGGCGCGGGGCGCTTCGGCAACCGCGGGCAGGCCGACTACTGCGCGGCGAACGCGCTGATGGCGGCCCAGATCGCGGCCGCGGGGCAGCGGGACCGCCGCGGCGCGCGCTTCGTGACCGTCGACTGGACGGCCTGGGATCAGGTGGGCGCCGCGGTCGAGGACCCGGACCTGACGGAGCTCCTGCGCTCCACCGGCATCACCTCGATCTCGGTGGAGGAGGGCCTCTACTGGTTCCTCCGCGAGTGGACCGCGGGGGTGAGCTCCGAGGTGGTCGTCTTCGAGGAGCGCATGCTGCACGACTGGCCGTTCCTCGGCCGGCAGGCGGAGCACGACGCGCGCGGCGCGGTGGAGATCGACGACCTCGGCCGGCCGTTCACGCCGGGCGCGTGGCCGCTCGTCGACCGGGTGCTGGAGCGCGAGCCGGGGCGCCTCGTCATCGAGCGTCGGCTCGACGCCTCGCGCGACGCGTTCCTCTCGCAGCACCGCTTGCACGGCGTGCCGATCCTGCCGGCGACCTTCGGCTGCGAGCTGCTCGCCGAGGTGGCCGCGCTCTGCATCCCCGGGATGGAGGTCGAGGAGGCGTACGACGTGCGCATCCAGACCCCGGCGAAGCTCTTCCGCGAGCGCCCGCTGGTGATCCGGGCCCGCGCGGTGCTCGAGGCGGACGGGGAGGGCGACGCGCTCGTCCGGAGCGAGTCGCGCTCGCGGCTGACGCTCCGCGGACGCCACCTCGAGGAGCGCGTCCATCACGGCGCGCGCTTCCGCCTGCGGCCGATGGGCACGGCGGCCATCGAGCCCCGGGTGATCGAGGAGCTCGACGGAGCGGCCAAGGCGCGCTCGTTCTTCCACATGGCGCGCGACCCGGTGACGCTCGGCCCGCTCTACTCCCGCGGCGAGTGGATCCAGGTGAAGGACGAGGTCGTGGTCGGCCGGATCCGCGCGCCGCGCCAGCGCGACGTCAGCGACCGCACGAGCTACCCGCTCTTCCAGGTCGATCCCCTCATGATGGACACCGCGTTCCAGATCGCGGCGAACTGGGACGGGCTCGGCGGGGGCCACGTCTCGATCCCTTACGGCCTCGAGCGCCTGCGCATGGGCCGCGCGAGGCGCCGCGGGGAGGGCGCGCGGGTGCGGGCGCAGGTCACCCGGGTCGACGACCCCGACGTGTACTACGACATCGACGTGGCGTCGGAGGACGGCGAGCTGCTCATGGAGATCCGCGGGCTGCATCTCCGGCGCATCGCGAAGGCCGACGGATGAGTGGGCCGCCGGAGGTGCGCGGCGTCTCCTGGGGCGTCGCGCGCGTCGGCGAGGAGGGCCCCGCGGTGGCGGAGCTCGATCGGCTCGGGCCGCGCGCGACCGAGGCGCGCCGGGCCACCTTCGTCGCCGGCCGTCGCGCCGCCCACCGCGCGCTCGAGGCCTGCCTCGGCGCCGCGCTCCGGGTGGACGCCGACGCCCTCGGCAAGCCGGTGGTGTCCGCGCCGGGGGTCGAGCTGTCGATCACCCACGCCGGAGGCTGGGCGCTCGCCGCCGCGGCTCGCGCTCCGCTCGGGGTGGACCTGGTCGAGGTCGAGCCGCTGCCCGACGCGCTGATCGAGGACGCGCTGGCGCCGGGGGAGCTCGACGCGTGGCGCGCGCGGATCGCGGACGAGGCGCTCGCCCGCAGCCTCGCCTTCGCGGGCAAGGAGGCCGCGCTGAAGTGGCTCGGCGTCGGCATGGCGATCCCGCTGCGGCAGGTCCGCCTGACGCCGGGCGCGCAGACGGGAACGCTGCGCCACCCGCACGGCCGGGCCGAGCTGCCGCTGCGCTGGTTCGAGCTCCGGCCGGCGCTCTGGGCGGTGCTGCTCGGCGGCGGTACCCTCGGGGCGTGAACGCCGCCCTCCGCCCCCTGGCCACCCTCCGCCTCCTGCCCGCCCTCCGCCTCCTGGCCGTCCTCGGGCTCGCGGCGCTCTGCGCCCTCGCGCCGCCCGACGTGGGCGCGCAGCAGGCGGAGCCCCAGCACGTGATGCGGCTCGGCTCGCTCATGCCGCGCAACGCGGTGGGCCGCAGAGGCATGGCCCGCTGGAACCGGATGCTCGCCGAGGCCACCGACGGGCGCCTGCAGGTGCGCATGTACTGGGGCGGTTCGATGGGCGACGAGCGTACGATGGTGCGCCGCATGCGCATCGGCTCGCTGGACGCGGCGAGCCTGACGTCCACGGGGCTCTCCATCATTCACCGCCCGGTGCTGGTGATGCAGGCGCCCGGCATCTTCTCCTCCTACGCGCAGGTCGACGCGGTGCGCCGCGAGATCGGGCCGGAGATGGCGCGGGCGCTCGAGGGGCAGGGCTACGGGCTGCTCGGCTGGGGCGACGCCGGGCGGGTGCGGCTCTTCTCCAAGGAGCCGCTGCGCCGGCCGACCGACCTGAGGCGCATGCGCCCCTGGGTCCCGCGCACCGACGCCGTCTTCCGCCAGATGCTCTCGGTGGTCGGCGCCAACGGGGTGCCCCTCGGGGTCGGCGAGGTCTTCGGCGGACTGCGCACCGGCATGATCGACGTGGCCCCCGGCACCGCGCTCGCGGTCGCGGGCCTGCAGTGGTTCACCTCGCTCTCCTACGCGACCGCGCAGTCGGACGGCTTCCTGATCGGCGGCATGGTGGTGCGCCGGCCGTTCCTCGATCAGCTCTCCGCCGAGGACCGGGCGGCGCTCTTCGAGATCGCGGAGCAGAACCACGAGCGGCTCCTCCGGCAGACCCGGCGGGCCGACGAGCGCGCGTTCCAGGCGCTCACCCGGCACGGCATCCAGCCGGTCGACGTGGAGGCGCATCGGGGCGAGTGGCAGCGCGTCGCGGACCAGACCCGCCAACAGCTGGCCGGTCGGGTGTTTCCGCGGGAGTTGTTGACCCGGGTCGAGGCGATCGCCGCCCGAACCCGCTGAAGTAGCGCGGCACAAGCCGCGATTGGCCTGGTATGGTGACAGGGCCGCATGGCGCAGTGGGCTGATCGATACGCGCTCGAGCAGGTGATCCGGGACGACGGCGCCGGCTCGATCCACGCCGCCTCCGATCGGGAGCGGGGCGACAAGGTGCGTGTGCACCGGGCGGGCGAGGGCGCGCTCCCGGAGGCGCGCGAGCGGCTCGCCGCGCTCATCGAAGCCCGGGTGGTCCAGCGGGCCTCGAGCCCGGCGCTCGTGCGGCTGCGCGACGGCGGCGTCGACGAGGAGAGCGGCGACCCCTACCTCGTGGCGCAGGAGATCGAGGGCACCGATCTCGAGGCGCGCCTGGCCGAGGGGCCGCCGCTGACCGTCGAGGCCGCGCTGCGGCTGGTCATCGATCTGCTGGGCGGGCTCGGGGCGCTGCATCGGCACGACCTCGGCCACGGCGACGTCTGCCCGCGCAACGTGCTCCTCGTGGAGCGCCCGGGCGGGGTGTCGCCTCGCCTCGATGGGCTGGGGGTGAACGCGGCGCCGTTCCGCGCCGCGCGCGCCCCGTGGCCGGACCACGTGGAGCTCTCGAGCCTCGCCTACGCCTCGCCCGAGCAGGCCAGCCGCGAGGAGCTCGCGAGCCCGGCGTCGGACGTGTACTCGGCCGCGGCCATGCTCTACGCGATGCTCGGGGGCCGGGCTCCCCACGCCGGGGAGGACGAGCGCAGCCTCCGGCGCGAGGTCGCGGCCGGGGTCGTGCCCTCGCTGGGCGACGACCCCGTGTTCGCCGACTCGCCCCTCGCCGCCCTGCTCGACCAGGCGCTGCATCCCGATCGCGGCGAGCGCATCGACCGGGCGGAGCGGCTGCAGCAGGAGCTCCGCAAGGCCCTGCTCGGCCTCGGCTCGCTGCGAGGTCAGGAGCTCCCGGTGGGGCCCCGGGTCGCGCTGCCGGCGGCGACGCCCGCGCCGACGGAGGGCGACGGGTTCTTCTCGGCCGACGACTGGGCCGACGCGGCGCCCGACTCCATCGCGCCGCCGGCGCCGCCCGAGGCGCCGGAGCCGCCCGAGGAGGAGCCGGTCGCCGAGGAGGAAGCGCCGCCTCCGGAGGCGCCGGCCGCGCGCCGCCTCTACGCGCCGGTGGACCCGTCCGAGTTCGACGACGACGAGGACGAAGAGGAGGAGAGCACCCGGGTCGGCGTCGTCAGCGAGGCGCTGCTCCTGCAGACGATGCGGGAGCTCGACGAGGCCGAAGGCGACGAGGACGAAGACGAGGACGAGCCGGACGAGCCCACCCGGGCCCGCGTCGTCGCGCCGGAGATGCTCGACCTGCTCGAGGCCGAGGACGACGCGGACGGAGAGCCTTCGCTCGAAGCACCGTCGGACGAACCGCGGTCGGTCGAGGCGCGGTCGGACGAGGCGCCGTCGGTCGGCGCGCTGGCGGAGGCCGCGCCCGAGCCGAGCCCCTCCACGCGTCCGAAGCCTCGCCCCTCGGTTCGCCCGGTCGGGGCGTTGCCGCCGCCCGACGCGGAGAGCCCCTCCGGCCCGAGCTCGCTCGCCCCGCCGGCGCGGAGGCGAGGGCGCGCGGCCCTGACCCTCGTCGCGGCCCTCGCGCTCGGCGTGCTCGCCGCCGCCGTGTGGTTCCTGCTGAACCCCCCGGCTTGAAGCGTCATCGGAGCCCGTAGCGGTTCATCTTGTTGTAGAAGGTGCCGCGCGCGATGCCGAGCGCCCGCGCCGCCTGGGCGACGTTGCCGTCGCACGCCGACAGCGCGCGTTGCAGGGCGCGCTTCTCCAGCTCCTGGAGCGGGACGATGGGATCCGGCTCGCCGGCCGGCGACGGATGGGAGCTCCGCCGCGCGCGCCCGAGCAGCGGCGGCGTCTCGTCGATGCGGGTCGCGTCGGCGGGCAGCAGGCTCGCGACCCCCTCCACCAGGTTGGCGAGCTCCCGGACGTTGCCCGGCCAGGCGTAGCGCTGGAGCTCGTGCATCACCGGCGCGGCCACCGTCACCGGCGCCCGGCCGTTGCGGGCCGCCCAGCGCGCGAGGTGATGGTCGACGAGGAGCGGCACGTCGCTCGCGCGCTCGCGGAGCGGGGGCAAGCGCAGGTGCACGACCCGCAGCCGGTAGAAGAGATCGAGGCGGAACGCGCCGCGACGGATCTCCTCCTCGAGGTCGCGGTGCGTGGTGGCGACGACCCGCGCGCGGACCGGGATCGCGCGGGTGCCGCCCAGCCGGGTGACCGCGCGCTCCTGCAAGACGCGTAGCAGCTTGGCTTGCATCTCGTAGGGCATGTCGCCGATCTCGTCGAGGAGCAGCGTGCCCTGGTCGGCGAGCTCGAAGCGCCCCGCGTGTCCGCGCGCCCGCGCGCCGGTGAAGGCGCCGCGCTCGTAGCCGAAGAGCTCGCTCTCGAGCAGCTCGCGGGGGATGGCGGCCACGTTGACGCCGACGAAGGGGTGGCTCGCGCGCGGCGACGCGTTGTGGATGGCCTGGGCGAGCAGCTCCTTGCCGGTGCCGCTCTCGCCGGTGATCAGCACGGGCACGTCCACCGCCGCCACCCGCCGCGCGTCGGCGAGCGCGTCGAGGAACGCGGGGTGTCGGCCGACGAGGTCGTCGAAGGTGAAGCGCGCCGCCGAGCCGACCAGCTCGAGCGCGCGCTGCCGGGCCTTGCCGAGCTCCTGCAGGGTCGCGACCACGCCGCCCGCGTAGCGCCGCGCCCGCACCAGGACGTCGACGTGCGGGAGCGCGACCGTCTCGTCGGTCGCCGCCCGCTCCACCGCCTCGGCGAGCGCCCCGAGCCCGCGCAGCTCCCGCAGCGTCTGGCCCTGGATGCGCGGGCGCGGCAGGCCCATGAGCCCGGCCGCCGCGCCGTTGACCGCCTGCACCACGCCGTCGCGATCGAGGGTGAGGATGCCCTCGCGGATCGCCTCGAGGGTCGCGGCGTCGCGGGCGGCGGCCTCCTCGACGGCGCGGGCGGTGCGGGCCCGCTCGTAGGCGGCGCTCGCGGCGGAGCCGAGCACGCTGAGCCGCTCCGCGCTGCCCTGCGGGTGGGCCGCGCGCGCCGCGCTGCGGAGGAGCACCACCACCCGGTCGCCCTCGGCGTAGCGGACCGGGATGATCGCGAGCTTGCGCTCCTCGGTGCCGACGATGCGGGCGGAGCCGACGCGCAGCGCCTCGCGGAGGGCCGGCTCGATGCCGCGCGCGCTCGGGCTCCGCTCCGAGGTCCGGGCGAGCGTCTCGAAGCCATCGCCAGACGCCCGCAGCAGGCTCGCGGTGGCGCCGCCGAGCCGGAGCGCGAGCCGCGGCAGCTCCGCGTCGAGCTGCTCGGTCGTGTCGAGGAGGAAGAGCGCGCGCACGACCTCGACCAGCTGCCCGGTGCGCTCCTTGTCGACGAGCGCCGCCTCGAGCGACCCGATGAGCTGCTCCTGGCGCTCGCGGGTCTGCTCGAGGGCCTCGACCAGTTCCGCCTCCGCCACGCTCGGGTCGGCGCCCCCGGTGCGCTGCTCCGACGCGGCGCGCGCCAGGTCGAGCGCCCGCGAGGCCCCGGCCCGGACGCCCTCGAGGCAGCGCTCGAGGCCCTCGTCCACCAGGCGGTCGATGGCGCGGCGCCCGAAGCGACGGAAGGCCCGGCGCAGGCGCTCCTGGTCGAAGGTGGTGCCGAACGATTGCAAGAGAGGGTGCGCCCGCGCGAGCCACTGCGCGGCCCGGGCGCCGCCGCCGGGTGTGCTCGCCTCGACCTCCGCCATCGCCAGGTAGGCGCGGCCGAGCTCGTCGGGCGCGCCGAGCTGGGCCAGGCGCCACACGCCCGCGCTCAGCTCGTTCCGCGCCGCCACCGCGTCCGGCGGCTCGCCCGCGAGCAGGGCCTCCGCCCGCACCCGCCGGACCCGGGCGCCGAGCAGACCGATCTCCGGGGCGTGCTCGAGCGCGCGCAGCGCCTCCCCCGGTGCGCCGCTCCGGCGATGGATCCAGGCGCGCACGACGGCGCCGTAGGGGTGCGAGGCCGGCAGGCGAGCGAGCCGCTCCCACGCCTCCTCGGTCCGCGCGGTGAGCGCGAGCGCCTCCGCGGCGAGGGCCTCGGCCAGCGGATCGCCGCCCGCCCGATCCGCCGCCACCAGGGCTCGCATCGGATCGCCAGCCCAGAGCGCCACGAGCGCGGCGCCGGTGGCTGCCTCCGGGCCGTCGCTCGCCGCGTGCAGGGCCGCCGCCGCCTCCTGCCGTCGGCAGAGCAGCGCCGCGAGGACCGCGACCGCGAGCGTCTGCTCCTCCCGCCGCGCCGCCTCGAGCCGCTCGGTGAGCGGGGCGCCGTCGGTGAGGAGCTCCAGGATCACGCCGCGCCGCCGGGCTCCGGCAGGGGAGCGGTGATGCGCACGCGGTTCCCCGACGGGTCGCGCGCCCGGTACTCGAACGCGCCCTCCGCCGACAGGGTCGGCCCGGGCAGCGTCGGCTCGTCGCGCTCGTCGCGTTTCCAGACCCGGTCGAGCACCTCGAGGCTGACCCGGAGCTCGAGCCGCGGCTTGCCGTCGTCGGGCTCGAGGGCGTCGGTGCGCTCGAGCACGAGCTGTAGCCCGGGGCGCTCCATCACCACCTCGTCGTCGTCCGCCGCCGCGACGGTGAAGCCGAGCTGCTCGTAGAACGGCGCCGCCTCGCGGGGGTCGAGCACGGGCAGGAGGCAGAGCTCCACGCTGCGGCGGTGGAGGGTCATCTCCCTTCATTGAACACCCGCGCCCCGGGAAAGTCGAAGGGCGGTCAGCGCAAGGTCGTCAGGCGGTGGCGGGCCTGGGCGGCGAGGCGCTCGGGCAGGCCGAGCGCGAGGGCGCGGGTGAAGGCGGCGCGGGCGCGGGCGGGCCGGCGGAGCTCGTCCATCTCGAGCCGGCCGAGGGTGTAGGCGGCGATGGCCGCGCGGGGGTCGCCCCGGCGCTGGCTCACCCGGCGGTAGAGCGAGGCGGCGGCGCGGGCGTCGCCCCGGGCGCGCGCGGCGTCGGCGGACGCCATCAGCGCGGCGACGTCGGCCTCGGCGGGGGGCTCGCTCGGCGGCGATCGATCGGGCGCGGGGGCTCGGACGCGCGCGGGCCGCGCCTCCTCCGCTGGAGCTTCGGGGGCGGCGGCCTCGGGGGCGGTGGCCTCGGGGGCCGCGGCCGCCGGAGCGGGCGCCTCGGGCGCGGCGGTCACCGAGAGAGCCTCGCCGGCGGTGAGCCGGGCCACGCGATCCGGGACGCGCTCGCCGCGCACGAGCACCACGCCGCGCTCGACCTCGACCCGCAGCGCGTCCCCGGTGCGGTCGACCGTGAACACCGTGCCGACCACCTCGACGGTCGCGAGCCCCGCCTCGACCACCCAGCGCCGCGGGCCGCCCGGGGTCACCGAGAAGCGCGCCCGGCCCCGGGTCAGCAGCACGCCGAAGCGCGCGGCGTCGTTCTGGAACGGCTCGAGGCGCGCCCCGGTCGAGAGGCGGATCTCCGAGCCGTCCTCGAACCGAAGCGCGCGCGGAGCGTCGGCGGCCTCGACCGCGGGGACCGCTGCGCCGGAGGCGAGCGCGAGCGGGGCGTCGTCTGACGGCGGCGTCTCCCGCGGGAGCATCAGCAGGAGCGCGGCGGCGGCGGCGGCGAGCGACACGCCGATCGCGACCGGCGCGGCGCGGCGCGGCAGCGGGGGGCGCTCGCGTCGCGCAGAGATGCGGGACCACATGCGGGAGATGCGGACCTCGTCGGCGCTCGACTCGAGCTGCCGATGCAGGGGGCGCGGCGCGCTCACGGGGCCTCCTCGATGTGGGCCTCGATGCGGTCCTTCGCCTTGCGGATCCAGCGCTTCACGGTCGCGAGCGAGCAGTTGCACGCGTCGGCCGCCTCGGGGAGCGAGAGGCCCTCGACCTCGTGCAGCATCCACGCGATGCGGTGATCGGGCGCCACCTCGCGCAGCGCGGCGTCGATGCCGGCGAGCTCCAGCCGCACGTCGGCCGGCGTCTCGCGGCTGGCGAAGCGCTCCAGCGTCGCGTCGTCCACCGTGTGGTCGAGCCCGAGCGAGCGCATCACCTTGCGCTTGCGGAGCTTGCCCCGGGCCCGGTTCATCGCGATGCGCAGCAGCCACCGCGGGAAGAGGGCCGGATCGCGGAGCGTGTGGAGTTTGGCGAAGGCCTTGAGGAAGGTGTCCTGGACGACGTCCTCGGCCTCGTCCATCCGGCCGAGCACCCGGGTGGCGGTGTCGGTCACGCGGCGCACGTGACGCCGATAGAGCGCCTCCTCGGCCCAGCGATCGCCGTCGCGCGCCCGACGCACGAGCTCGGCGTCGTCGGCCGGGCTGGCCATCTCCCGCACCTCGCCGACGGGCGGCGAGCCGCGCGGCGCGCGAGGCAGCTGGGGATCGGAGGCGCGGTCCACGGGAGGCTCGACGCGCCCGGGCCCGTGATCGGCTCACGACGCGCGACCTCAGGATAGGGCGACGCCGCTCTGGAGCACGACCCCGCCGTCCGTCACGGCACGACGACGGTCGTCTGCATGCCGCCGGGGTCGGTGCCCTCGAACTGCCAGAGGGTCAGCGTGTCGTCCGACTCGGCGGCGATGCGGAGGCTGAAGTCGCCGGTCATCGGGTCGGAGCGCACGAGCACGCCCGTCTCGGTCCGCTCGTTCAGGCAGCCCACGAAGGCGCCCTCGCGCGCGTTGCCGCTCACCGTCACGAGCCCGTCGGCGTCCGGCGGGCCCTCGACCAGGGCCATCGGCGGAGGCAGCGGCAGGGTCGGCGCGGCGCAGCCCGGCCCCATGGCGGTCGCGGCGATCGCCGCCAGGGCGACGAGGCCGAGAAAAAGACGCGCGAGCGGGTGAGGTCGAGACATCTGCACCCGAGACGGTAGCAACATCGGTGCCTCCTGGCGAGGCGGCCGAAGGGCCCCGGAAATCTGGTGTCTCGGGCAAGCCTGTTGCGCCGTTCGCCAACGGTGTTGGCGTTGGCCCCCCTCTCGCGCGCGCGTGC
>JAYZQJ010000009.1:0-102435 GCA_036149055.1 Myxococcota bacterium
GCGACGTCGCGTCCAGCGCGGCGGGCCGACGACGAAATGCTTCAGCATTTCGGAGGAGCGACTGGCGCGCTGGGCGCGGCGTCCCGCCGGCGAGGCGCGCGCAGTCATTTTCGCCGCGGGCTGCTAGGAGCCGTGGCGGGCGTAGTGCCAGGCGGCGGTGCGGAAGTCGCTGACGTCGAACGGCTTCTCGAAGAGCGCGGCCCGCAGCGAAGACGCGATCGAGCGGGTCTCGCGATCGGCGAACGCGGTCACGAGGATGACGGGGGTGTCCCAGCCGTCCGCGCGGAGGCCCTGAACCACGTCGATCCCGCCGAGCACGGGCATCTGGATGTCGGTGACGATGAGGTCCACCGGGTCCCGGATCTCGACCGGCGCCAGGAGCCGAGTGCTCAGCCGATCGAGCAGCTCGCCGCCACTGCGGGCGGCGACGACGTCGAAGCCGTCGAGGCGCAGCAGGAGCTCGAGCATGCGGCGCGTGTCGTCGTCGTCCTCTGCGAGGAACGCGCGTGGGCGCCGCTCGAGTGAGCGAGGGAGCCGCTGGGAGCTCGGGCGGGGCGGGGGATGAGTCGAGAGCATGGGACCTCCGTCGGCGCGCGTTGAAGCTGCGCGCTGCGGACACGGGCCATCGCAATCGCCGGGCCAGGCGGGGTTTGCGGGCGCTGCCTGCGCCGCGTCCGCCCGCGACGACGGATTGACGGCGCGCGCCCGATCCGGTCGTCGATTCGGCGACGCCACGGGGCCTGCGGGTTTGGCAGTCGGGCTGCGAGATCCGCACGCGCGGGAGCGCCGGGAGCCGCGCTCGCGGGCTCGCAGGGCCCGGCACGAGGCGTGCTCGGGCAGCCCTCGACAGCCGCCCTTGGCGCGGCGGGAGGAACGAAGAGATGAGAACCCACGCCTTGTGGATCACCGCGTCGCTCGTCGGCGCAATGGGCTGCTCCGGCGCGACCGAGGGATCGGACGCGGCGACCCCGAGCGACGCCGGCGACGTCGTCGAGACGGACGCGACGAGCTCCGGCGCGACGACGTACCGCGGGGAGGTCTACGCGGACAACTGGTCGGCGATGTACGTCGGCGACACCCTCGTGATGGAGGACAGCGTCCCGATCACCACGGAGCGCTCGTTCAACGCGGAGGTCTTCACCTTCGAGGCGACGCGCCCCTTCCAGGTGAACGTCATCCTGAAGGACTACATCGAGAACGACTCCGGGCTCGAGTACATCGGCCAGCCCAACCAGCAGATGGGCGACGGCGGCTACATCGCCCAGATCACCGACACGAGCACCGGCGAGGTGGTCCTCGTCTCGAGCGCCGACTGGCGTTGCCTGACCATTCACGAGGCGCCGCTCGACGTCGGCTGCGAGGACGATCCGGATCCGGAGTCGACCTGCACGGCCTCGATCTCCGAGGAGCCCGGCGGCTGGCGCGACGCCGACTTCGACGACTCCTCGTGGGTGGCGGCCACCGTCTACTCCGAGGCCGAGGTCGAGCCACGCCTCGGCTACGACGAGATCGACTGGGATCCGTCCGCCTCGCTGATCTGGGGCGCCGACCTGCAGACCCACAACACCATCCTCTGCCGGGTGACCGTCCGATGAGTCGCCTGACCCTCTGCGCGTTGACGCTCCTCGCCTTCGGTTGCGATGGCGTCACCTACGAAGACCCCGATGGCAGCGTCGACGCCGGCGCCTCCGGAGACGCGGCCGCGCCGAACACCGACGAGTGCTCCGGTTGGACGATGCTCGAGACGCTCTACCCCGACGTCTCGCTCGACGGCCTGCGTGCCTGCGCCAGCCCCGAGGGCGCCGCGATCGCCGCGTCGCTGATGAACTTCGAGGGCCTCACGGTCAGCGGCGTCGTCGCGGCCGACGGCTCCGACGGCGCGTCCCCCTGCGTGCAGGCGCTCTGCGACGACGACTACGCCTACGTCGCCACCAACGCGCTGCCCCACTACACGCCGCAGGCGGCTCCGGTCTTCGAGACCGCGGACACGCCGTTCGTTCACCGCATCCCGCTCGCGCCCGCGCCGCTCGACCAGAGCACGCCGGCGGACTCCTTCGAGGGCGTCAACGGCTGCGACAGCGCGCTCAGCATGGCGGTCACGCACGAGACGCCGGAGATGCCGCCCTTCTCGCACTGCTGGTACGAGACCGAGGACGGCACCGCCAACACCGGCCTGCACACCATCACCGACGGCGAGCACGTCTACACGAAGATCCACTGCTACGGACAGACCGCGGGGCTCATCACCGGCGTCCCGGCGTTCGCGCCGTGCGAGGAGGCGCGCCCCGATCCCTATGGCTCGCCGCTCTTCTGGTCGTACGCCGACCCCGACACGCTCTTCGTCGACTACTGCGGCACACACCCCGCCGCCATCACCCACAACCACTGGGTCAACGAGGTCTGCCTCAAGCGCGACGAGACGGGCGCGCCCGCGAACGGCTACGCGACCGGGGCCACCTCGTTCGTCATCGAGGACCTCGACACCGCGGGCTGCGCCGAGGAGTCGGCGGTCGTCGGCTGGGCCTACGATGGCCACCCCATGCGCGGCACCTGCGTGTGCATGGAGCGGGACGCGTCGGGCGCCTGCGTCGATCTCCGCCGCGCCCGCTCGAGCTACGTGTACGCGGGCCTCTCACGTTGGGCCGACCCGTCGAGCGAGCTCCCCAACACGCACCCCGACGAGGTCTCGGCCAGCTACTTCGGTCGCGAGCTCATGGAGTGCGAGAGCACGGCCGACTGCTGCCCCGAGGGCGGGCTCTGCCGGCTCTATTGTCACCCGCTGCTCGTCGAGCGGGGCGGCTCCGTCGAGATGTCGAACCGCTGCGTGTCGCCCGACTACAGCTGGTGCTCACACGCCTTCCGGGAGCACGACGACACGCTCGAGGACGACGGCTACGTCTACCTCGACCGCTGCAACGGCGTGGAGACCGCCGACGGCTACGTCTACGTGGGCACCCCGACCTTCCCCTACGTCAACAGCTGCTACCGCGACGCTCCGAGCGAGACGGCGACCGACGACACCTACATCCGACTGGACGCGGGCGGCATGGGCATGATGATGCCCCGCCCGTGAGACGGAGCGCGAGGTGAAGGCACGGACCGCGTGGCTCGGGGGCCTCCTGTGCGTGGGCTGCGCGATGCTGCCCACGACGCTCGAGCCAGCGCAGGTCCGCTACTTCGTCCGGACCGACTGGGAAGGAGCGCCGCTCGAGAGCGGGGCGCGGATCATCGAGACCGACCTCGGCTACACGGTGGCGATCTCGTCGTTCCAGCTCCGAACCACCTCCATCGAGCTCGTCCCCTGCGAGCCGCTCGCGTCGCTCGACCTCGGGCCGACGCGGGCGCTCGCCCACGGGAGCAGCTACGAGCACGACATCTCGGCGATCGAGCCCGGGATCATGGACGACCTGATGCTCGAGGAGGCGCAGGCGCTCGGCTACTCCATCGCCACGCGGAGCGCCTACTGCGAGCTCTTCAGCGTGCACGGCACCGGGCGAGACGAGGTCGTCGTTTCCCTCGTCGGCTGGTACCTCGCGCCCGGCTCGGACGAGCCGGTCCCCTTCGCCGCCGAGCACTCCCTGGGCGTCACCGACGTCGCGCCGCTCTCGCTCGGCGCTTTCGACGACGCGCTGCTGCCCGACGAGGCCGAGGTCGTGATCACCCGGTTCCCCGCGCGCGCGTTCCACGGCCTCCCGCTCGACGAGCTGCCCGAGGTCGACCTCGCCTACGAGGTCGGCCTCGCGCTCCTGCGCACGCGGGAGATCCGCTGGGCGATCGGCCCTAGCTGATCCCGTAGCGCTTGAGCTTGTCGTAGAGGGTGCGCAGGCCGATGCCGAGCCGGGCGGCGGCGTCCTTCCGATTTCCGTCGACCGCCTCGAGCGCCTCGGCGATGGCGCGACGCTCCAGCTCCTCGAGGGTCGTCGCTCCGGTCGCCGGCTCGGCGGGCGGCCGCGTCGGATCGAGCCAGAGGTGCTCGATCGCGATCGCAGCGCCGTCGGCCAGGATGGCGGCGCGCTCGAGCACGTTGCGCAGCTCCCGCACGTTGCCCGACCACTGCGCGCCTTCGAGCTGCGCGGCGACCTCGTCGGTGAGCGCGATCGGTCCGCGGCCGAGATCGGCGGTGATGCGGCGAAGCAGGCTCTCCGCGAGCGGACGGATGTCCGCCCGGCGCTCTCGCAGCGGGGGCAGACGCACCGGGAAGACCGCCAGGCGGTGGTACAGGTCTTCGCGGAAGCTCCCCTCGGCGATCATCGCGGCGAGGTCCCGGTTGGTGGCCGCGACCCAGCGCACGTCGGCGCGCAGGGTCCGCGTCCCGCCGACTCGCTCGAACGCGCGCTCCTCGAGCACCCGCAGCAGCTTCGCTTGCAGGGCCGGCTTCAGCTCCCCGACCTCGTCGAGGAAGAAGGTGCCGCCCTCGGCCAGCTCGAGGCGGCCACGTCGACGGGCGTGTGCGCCCGTGAAGGCGCCCTTCTCGTGACCGAACAGCTCGCTCTCGAGCAGCGTCTCGGACAGCGCGGCGCAGTTCACCGCCACGAATGGACCGTCCGCGCGCTTGCTCCGGCCGTGGATCGCGCGGGCCGCGACCTCCTTACCGGTGCCGCTCTCGCCGACCAGCAGGACCGTCGCGTCGGTCTTCGCCACCTTGGAGAGCGCCTCGACCACGGGCTCCATGCTGGAGGCGCCGTAGGTCAGCGCGGGAAGGTCGGTCGAGTCGCGGGCCGCGCCCTCCTGGGCGGTGCGCAGTCGTCGTCGCTCCACCGCGCGGGCGACGAGCAGCCGCAGCTCGGCCGGGCTCCCGATCGGCTTCTCCAGGAAGTCGTAGGCGCCCTTGCGCATCGCCTCGACCGCGTGGGCCACGGTGCCGTGGGCGGTGAGCACGATCACCTCGGTCTCGGGCTGCTCCGCGCGCACGTGGCCCAGCAGGGCCAGGCCGTCGAGCCTCGGCATCTTCAGGTCGGTGAGGAGGACGTCGAAGCTTCGCTCGCGCAGCGCGGCCAGCGCCTCGGCGCCGTCCGCCGCCTGCTCCACCTCGTGATCGTCGAGCTCGAGGGCCTCCGCCAGGAAGCTCCGGATGCCCTCTTCGTCGTCTGCGACGAGCACTCGCGCCATCAGCTCGCTCCCCTGCCCTCCAGAGGGAGGGTGATCGTGAACCTCGCGCCGCCCTCGGGGCGGTTGTCGACCGTGATGGTGCCACCGTGGGCCTCGACGATGCGCCTGGCGATCGGCAGACCCAGCCCGGTGCCGCGCACCCGCGTCGTGTGAAAGGGCTCGAAGATCTGCTCGAGCTGATCTGCGGGCACGCCGGGGCCGCGGTCGCTCACCGTGATGATCGCCGCGCGGCCGTTCACGGTCAGCCGCGCCGTCGCCTTCTCCTCGCCGGCCTGGGCGGCGTTGGTCAGGAGGTTGATCAGCGCTTCGAGGAGCCGCGGGCGGTCACCGCGGGTCGGCAGCTCGCCGTCGGGGAGCTCGAGCTCGAAGCGGTCCGCGCCCACCGCGTCGACCGCCGCCCGCACCAGGGCGCGCAGCTCGAGGGGCGCGTCGTCGAGGTCCCCCGAGCGTACGAACTCCAGCAGGTGCGTCGTCAGCTCCTCGATGCGCTCGGCCTCCGACACGACGCGCTCGGCCTTGGCGCGGGGGCGCTCGCCCTCCGGCAGCGTCTCCACCAGCAGCTGCGCGTGACCCTTGAGGCTGGCCAGCGGGTTGCGCAGCTCGTGGGCGAGCACCGCGCTCATCTCCCCGAGGGCGGCGAGCCGCCGGTCGAGCTCGGCGCGCCGCGCCGTCGCCTCGCGCTGCCGGATCGCGCGCCGGAGGGCCAACGCCAGCAGCGCGAACAGGATCGAAGCCACCGCGGCCGCCACCAGGGTGCGGAGCCCGTCGGCGCGGAGCGCCGGGCCGAGCCGCGGCGCGAGCTCGACGATCAGCTGCGGTGGGGGGCCCGGCGGACCCCCGCGAGGGGGAGGCCGGTCGGCGGGTGGCGGAGCGAACGGCGGGGGACGAGCCTCGGGGCCGCTCGTCGACATGCGGAGCGCGCGGACGCGGTGCTCGGTCTCGACGAAGCCGTCGCTCCCCGGGTCGGGGAGCTGGCCCACGCCCGCCTCGATCACCTCGCCGTGGGGGTGGCGGATCGCGACGTACTCGAGACCGAGGTCGGCGTGGGCGTCGAGGAAGGGCTGCAGATCTTCGACCTCGGGCCGCCGGCCGAGCTGCCGGAGATGGACCTCGAAGGTGTCGAGCAGGACGTCGGCCTCTCCCCGGTTGGCGGCCCGGGTGGCGCGCTGCACTCCGAGCCAGGCGAGCCCCTGGCTGGCGAGCAGCGCGATCGCGGCGAGCGCCGCCAGGAGAGGCAGCGCTCGCGCGATCCGGTCGGTCTCGGGGGCCATCGGTGCAGTCTACTGGCGACCACCCTCGCGCGGTGGCGGCCGATGGTCGTTCGGCACGCAGACGAGCTGCTCGCCCCGCGGCGCGCGGCAGGTGCCCTCGAGGGTCCCGCGCGGCGTCTCCACTGCGCACAGCGTGCCCTCCTCTTGATCGGCGCAGGCCTCGAAGGCCTCCGGCGGAGGTCGACGCGGCGGCCGGCGGTCGCCCGAGCCCTGAGCGAGCGCCACCGAGCCGAAGGAGAGCGCGGTGAGCGTCATGAGGATGGAGAGTGATCGAGACATGGACTGGCTCCGGGTTGAGGGGTGTTCTCCCTCGGCTTTTCAAGCCGCGTGCCGACACCGAGGTCGCCGTCCTTCCCGCCCGCGAACCCGAGCGGGCTGCAGCTTCCGCCGGTTCCGACTGCGGATCTCGCAGTGGCGCGGGGTAACTCCGGCAGGGTGGGTGCGTAGGACATCGCCGCAGCGAATCGAGGGGAGGGTGCGAACGTGGTGAAGCGTGCGTTGGTGTTCCGGTTGGCCGACTGGCCTCTGGCCGAGAAGCTGAGGGAGGCCTACGGCCTCGACGCGGACAAGTGGGGGGCGGCGGCGATGTACTTCGCCGGCAGCTCGCCGGGGGAGCTGGCCCTGCCCGAGGAGGCGAGCACGGAGGAGGAGACCTCGCGGGTGGGGCAGGTGATCTTCCAGCTCGCGCAGAGCTTCCTCCGCGACCCCGAGGTCCGCGAGGGCTTCTACGAGGGCGGGTCGCGGGGGCTGAGCTTCGCGCACTTCGCCGGGGTCGAGCCGGACGCGCTGACGAAGGCGCTGCGCGACGCCGAGCTCGACGTGTGGTCGATCGCCGAGCTCCTCGAGCGGCGGGCGGCCCAGGAGCCGGCCACGCTCGCGAGCCTGGACGACCTCGAAGGCGAAGGGGTGGTGGACCGCTTCGCGGCCTATCGCGCGACCCACGAGGCGGCATGGGCGGAGCTGCTCGCCGAGCCCGGTCACTTCGGCGGGGGCCTCAGCTCGAAGGCAGCGCACGTGCTCGCGCGCCTCGACGACCCGGCCGCGTTCGCGGGGCACGTGACCTCGGAGCTGGTCGCCGCGCTGTGCTCGCTGGCGACCGGCCGCGCCAAGCACCCGTTCATCGTCGGGCGGGTCATCCGGCTGCTCGCGTCGGAGCCCTTCGCCGCGGTGGCGTCCGGGGAGGTGGAGGTGCCGCGCTGGTCGAGCGAGCTGCTCGAGCTCGCGCCGCCGGACACGCCCGAGGCCGCGCTCGCGTCCCTGCGCCGGGCCCTCGACGCGCGCGACGCCCCGAAGGCGCCGCCGCCCGAGCCGGACGCCCCGGTCGAGTCCGATCGCGAGCGCTGGCTCCGCCTCGCCGCGCGCCATCGTGACGGGGACCGCTCGGTCACGGGCGAGCTCGGCGCCCTGACCGAGACGCTGATGCCGGCCTGCGCCGACGAGCTGCCGGAGCTGTGGGACTACGTGCCGCTCGGGATCGCGCTCGACGCCGACGTGGTGTGGCGTGGGGCGCTGGCCATCCTCGCGGCGGAGGGTGGAGAGGCGATGCGGGACGCGCTCGCGGAGGTCGCCGGGGCGCACCCGCTCCCGGCCCCGCGTGACGCCGACCTCGCGGCGCGGGTCACCCAGGCGCTCGAAGGCGCGCCGGCCCACGTCGCCGACGCGCTGCGCCCTCGAGCCGGCGGCGGCGTCCGCGGGCGCCTCGTCGTCGACGGCGGCCTCGTCGCGGTGCTCGGCGGCGACCTCCTGCGCGGCCAGCCGCCCGCGAGCGACGACGCCTGGCGCGACGCGCACCAGCGCAACGACGCCGCGGTCTTCGCCACCCGCGGCGACGGAGTCTTCGACTTCGTGCTCGAGCCGGGGGCGCCGCCCGAGGGCCCCGACGTCGTCACCTGGCCGGTGGTGTTCCAGGGCGGCGGCGCCCTCTGCTCGGGGGCGGCCGCCGCGCCGCTCGGCCCGCTCGAGGGCATGCACGAGGTCTCGCTCGCGCTCGGGGACGAGGGCAGCACGCTCCGCATCTGGCTGCAGCCCGAGCCCACGCGCCCGCCGACCGACGGCTACCCGATCCCGCTGCCGAGCGGCGCCAGCTAAGCGCGCCTCAGCGCGGATCGGTGGGCCGCCGAGGGGCGACTCGGCAGCCTGTCGATATGCGCTGGATGTGGCTCGCTCTCCTCCTCGCCCCCGGCTGCCGGGGGATCACCGTCGACGTGCCGCCGGACCGCCCGGACGCCCGGCGACCCGCGGACGCCGGGATCGCGATCGACGCCCGGGTCCCCGACGACGCCGAGGCGGAGCGCGACGCGGGGCTCCCGTTCGACGCGAGTGTCCCGTCGGACTCGGGCCTGGACGCGGGCGTCGCTGCGGACTCGGGCGTGCCGGTCGCCATGGACGCGGGGCCGGCGCCGGACTCGGGTGTCGACTCGGGTGTCGACTCGGGCATCGACTCGGGTGTCGACAGCGGGATCCCGCGGCCGCCGGTCGGCTTCTTCTTCGACGACTTCGAGAGCTGCGATCTCTCGCACCGCGAGGGCGGCGCCTCGTGGGGCGCGAGCCGCTCGGGGGGCCCGGACTCGGTCGCCGTCACCCGCGCGCGCGCCCGCTCCGGGAGCTGCGCGCTGCAGTTCACCTTCGGCGGTGGGCCCAGCGGCGACGACGCGTGGGCCGAGCAGCGCTTCGAGCTCGGCAGCCCGCGGACCGACTTCCACGTCGCGTTCTACATCTACTTCCCCAACGGCACCGAGCCCGGCGAGAACCGCTACGTCCACCGCAGCGAGAGCCCGCAGAACAACAAGCTGCTCCGGGTGTGGGCCGACCGCTACGACGGCTTCAAGTGGGGCGCGTCGATGTGGTCCAACAGCGTCGGCTCGGCGGTCAGCGGCGAGACGGCCCGTAGCTGCTCGGCGAGCATCGGGCAGGCCACCCCCGGGTACTGGTTCATGACCGAGTCCGACCTCGGCCGCTGGGTCCACGTCGAGCTGCACGTGCGCGGCGACGACGGCAGCGGCAACGGGCGCTTCGAGCTCTTCGTCGACGGCATCCCCCACGTGCAGCACACGCTCGCGGTCGGCGGCGCCCCCTGCGCGCCGAACCACTTCCTCCGCGGCTACCTGCTCGGCTGGGCCAACTCCGGCTTCGCCCGCACGACGAACGTCTACGTCGACGACGTCGTCTTCTCGACCACCCGCATCGGCGTGCACCCCTGAACGGAACCACAGCCGGTTGTGTGTCGAAGTGCCTTCGCCCCCAACATCTCGTTGACCCGGCGCTCCAGCGTGCACTACGTTACGTGACGTCGTTGGTGCTCCCGGTACGCCGGGGGCCTCGGGGTGAGCACACCCCGGGAGGGAATCCGGTGCGACTCCGGAGCTGCCCCGCAGCGGTAAGTGGGAGCGAACGCCGTCATGAAGCACTGGGGCCACGCCCCGGGAAGCGACGGTCAGTAGGAACCGGCCTCGCCGAGCGCCCACGAGCCCGAAGACCTGCCTCGATCCGTCGCCCTCGAGTCTCGCGCTCGGGGGCGCGGTGCCCGGGCCTCGAGGGAAGGCCGGCGGGGTCGGCCGTCGTGCCCTCCGTCGTCTCTTCCGTCGAGCCCTTCCGCGAGGGAACGGAAAGAGGACATGCAGTTGAACACGACCCCGGCGCGGCCGGGAGGGATGCGGATCCGCAAGCGCGACGGGTCCGAGGCGCGGATCGAGGTGGGGGCCATCATGGAGGTGGTCCGGCGCGCGGCGAAGGGGCTCGAGCACGTCGACGCCGACCTGGTCGCGGTGCGCACCATCGCCGGTCTTCACGACGGCGCGACCACCCGTGAGCTCGACGAGCTGTCGATCCGGGTGGCGGCGTCGCTGATCAGCGAGGCCCCCGAGTACGACGAGCTGGCGGCTCGCCTGCTCGCGCGCTTCATCCACGAGGAGCTCGCCGCCCAGGGCATCCGGACCTTCAGCGACAGCGTCGCCCGCGGCGTCGAGGTCGGCCTCATCGGTGAGCGGCTCGAGGCGCGGGCCGCGGCGGAGGGAGAGGCGCTCGACGCGCTGATCGATCCGGCGCACGACGAGCGCTTCCGCTACTTCGGCCTGCGCACCGTCTACGATCGCTACCTCCTCCGGCACCCGACCACCCGCGCGGTGATCGAGAGCCCGCAGTCGTTCTTCCTGCGGGTCGCGAGCGCGCTGACCGAGTCGCTCGAAGAGACCGCCGCGCTCTACCGCGCGTTCGCGACGCTCTCCTACCTGCCGAGCTCGCCCACGCTCTTCAACGCGGGCACCCGGCACGAGCAGCTCTCGAGCTGCTTCCTGCTCGACTCGCCCTCCGACACGCTCGAGGCGATCTACGACCGCTACCGCGACGTGGCCATGCTCTCCAAGCTCTCGGGCGGCATCGGCCTCGCGTTCCACCGCGTCCGATCCCGCGGCTCGCTGATCCGCAGCACCAACGGCCAGTCCAACGGCATCGTGCCCTGGCTCAAGACCCTCGACAGCTCGGTGGCGGCGGTGAACCAGGGCGGCAAGCGCAAGGGCGCCTGCTGCGTCTACCTCGAGCCGTGGCACGCCGACGTCGAGGCCTTCCTCGAGCTGCGCGACAACACCGGCGACGAGGCGCAGCGCACCCACAACCTCAACCTCGCGCACTGGGTCCCGGACCTGTTCATGCGCCGGGTGGAGGCGGACGCCGCCTGGTCGCTCTTCGATCCCGCCGACGTCCCCGCGCTGCCCGACCTCTACGGCGAGGCGTTCGAGCGCGCCTACGAGGACGCCGAGGCGCGCGGTCTGGCCCGGAAGACGCTCCCCGCGCGCGAGCTCTACCGCCGCATGATGCGGACCCTCGCCCAGACCGGGAACGGCTGGATGACGTTCAAGGATCGCTCGAACGCCACCTGCAACCAGACCGGGCGGCCCGGCCGCGTGGTGCATCTGTCGAACCTCTGCACCGAGATCCTCGAGGTCACGACCGAGGGAGAGACCGCGGTCTGCAACCTCGGCTCGATCAACCTCGCGGCGCACGTGAGCGACGCCGGCGTCGACCACGAGAAGCTGCGGCAGACGGTGCGGGTCGCCGTGCGTCAGCTCGACCACGTCATCGACCTCAACCTCTACTCGCTCGACGGCGCGGCCGCGTCCAACGCGCGCTGGCGCCCGGTCGGGCTCGGCGTGATGGGGCTGCAGGACGTCTTCTTCCGGCTGGGCCTGCCCTTCGACGACGCGCGGGCGGTGGCGCTGTCCGCGCGCATCCAGGAGGAGATCTACCTGACGGCGCTTGAGGAGAGCGCGGCCCTCGCCGCCGAGCGCGGCGCTCACCCGGCCTTCCACGAGACCCGCGCCGCCGACGGCGCCCTCCAGCCCGATCTCTGGGGCGTGACCCCGAGCGACCCGGCGCGCTGGGCCGCGGTGAAAGAGAAGGTGGCCGCGCACGGCCTGCGCAACTCGCTCCTGGTCGCGATCGCGCCGACGGCCACCATCGCCTCGATCGCCGGTTGCTACGAGTGCATCGAGCCGCAGGTCTCCAACCTCTTCAAGCGCGAGACGCTCAGCGGCGAGTTCCTGCAGATCAACCGCTACCTCGTCGCCGAGCTGCGGCGCCGCGGCCTCTGGACCGCGGAGGTGCGCGAGCAGCTCTTCGAGGGCGAGGGATCGGTCGCCGGGCTCGAGGCGCTGCCCGAGCCGCTGCGTCGCCTCTACCGGACCGCGTGGGAGCTGTCGCAGAAGGCGCTGATCGATCACGCGGCAGCGCGCGGCCCGTTCATCGACCAGAGCCAGTCGCTCAACCTCTTCATCGAGAGCCCCGACCTCGGCGTGCTCTCGTCGATGTACATGTACGCGTTCAAGCGCGGGTTGAAGACGACCTACTACCTGCGCTCCCGACCCGCGACGCGGATCGCGCGATCGAGCGCGAGCCAGGACGAGCAGGCGCGGCTCTGCTCCCTCGAGAACCCCGAGAGCTGCGAGGCCTGCCAGTGACCCGCCGCCTCCTCGACCCGGGCCTCGAGCTGACGCTGCGCCCGATGGCGTACCCGCGCTTCTACGAGATGTATCGCGACGCCATCAAGAACACCTGGACGGTGGAGGAGGTCGACTTCTCGACCGACCTCGCCGACCTCTACACGAAGATGAGCGACGGAGATCGGCACCTCGTCGAGCGCCTCGTCGCCTTCTTCGCCACCGGCGACTCCATCGTCGCCAACAACCTCGTGCTCAACCTCTACCGCCACCTCAACGCGCCCGAGGCGCGCATGTACCTGTCGCGGCAGCTCTACGAGGAGGCGCTGCACGTGCAGTTCTACCTCACGCTGCTCGACACGTACCTGCCGTCGCCGGACCAGCGCGCGGAGGCGTTCGCGGCGGTCGAGCGGATCCCGTCCGTCAAGCGCAAGGCCGAGTTCTGCGCCAAGTGGATGGACAGCGTCGCCGAGCTCGACGCGCTCCGCACCGACGGGGACCGGCGCCGCTTCCTGCTCAACCTCATCTGCTTCGCCGGCTGCATCGAGGGCCTCTTCTTCTTCGCGGCCTTCGCCTACGTCTACTTCCTCCGCTCGCGCGGCCTCCTGCACGGCCTCGCCTCGGGGACCAACTGGGTCTTCCGAGACGAGAGCGCGCACATGGCCTTCGCCTTCGAGGCGGTGCGCACCATCCGCGCCGAGGAGCCGCACCTCTTCGACGCGGAGCTCGAGGCCTCGGTCGTGCAGATGATGGAGGAGGCCATCGACTGCGAGCTGCAGTTCGCCGACGACCTCCTGAGCGGCGGCGTCATCGGCCTGTCGCGCGACGACGTGCGCGCCTACCTCGAGCACTGCGCCGACCGTCGCCTCGTCACCCTCGGCATGCGCAAGCGCTGGGGCAGCGACAACCCCTTCCCCTTCATGGCGCTGCAGGACGTGCAGGAGCTCGCCAACTTCTTCGAGCGCCGCGTCTCGGCCTACCAGGTCGGCGTCGGCGGCGACGTCGTGTTCGACGCGGACTTCTGACCCCTCGGCGGGCGCCGGCTGCGATCTCCACGCGGTCCGCGCCCGCCGAATCGTACACCGTACGATTCCATCGCTCCGACGAATGGGCCCATTGCCGCCACCGTGCGTCCGAGACTGCATGAACGACAGACACATCACCGCCCACTGGCTGCTCCTCTCGATCCTCATCCTCGGCGTCGGCTGCGGCGCCCCCCGCACGAACGGAGAGGGGGGCTGTGACGACGACCAGGACTGCTGGACGCAGCTCGGCGACCCGCCGGCCGACTCGTCGTGGCAGTGCGTCGAGCACCAGTGCGCCGCGCGCGGCGCGGGCCCCTTCGAGGCCGAGGCGGTGGGCGAGCCGGACGACGACCCCGCCGCCGAGCCGAGCGGGCCTCCGTCGCCCACGGGCCAGCGAGACGTGAGTTGTAGCAGCACGTCCGACTGCTTCGTCCTGGGAGATCCGCCCGCCGACGCCTCGTGGGTCTGCACCGAGGGGCGCTGCGGCCTGCGCGGCGCGGGGCCGTTCGCCGTCGAAGCCGAGCCAGCCCAGGAGCCCTGACGCCGCGGAGGCTGCGACGAATCACCGCATCCCGCGCTCGCCGATCCCGGCTCATGTTCCGGCGCATGCAGCGCATCGCCCGACTCTTCAGCTTCGCCGCCCTCGCCGTCAGCCTCGTGAGCTGCGCGGGGGACGAGGTTACCGAGGTCACGATCGAGCTCGCCGCGAGGGTCGGCGGGGAGCCCGCGGCGTGCGGGAGGTCGTACGACGTCGGCGCCACGCCCTCCGCCTGGACCCTCGAGGACTTCCGGCTCTTCGTGCACGACGTCCGCCTCGTGACCGAGGACGGCCGCGAGGTCCCGGTCGCGCTCACCCAGGACGAGTGGCAGCTCGAGGACCTCGCCCTGCTCGACTTCGAGTCGGGCGGCGCCGGCTGCCCGAGCGGCACCGAGGCGACCAACACCTCGATCCGCGGGACCGTGCCCGAGGCCGGCCCGTTCACCGGGGTGCGCTTCACCGTCGGCGTCCCGTTCGAGCGCAACCACGCAGACGTCTCCACCGCGCCCGCGCCCCTCAGCTCGACGGCGATGTTCTGGAGCTGGCAGGGCGGCTACAAGTTCATCCGCATCGACGGCCGGAGCGAGGCGCTCGACGGCGGCTTCTTCCTCCACCTCGGCAGCACCGGCTGCGACGGGGACCCGCTCACCGGCGGCGTGACCCGCTGCGACGCCGCCAACCGCATGGAGGTCTCGCTCGACGGCATCGACCCGCTCACCCAGACCGTCGTCGTCGACGCGGCCGAGGTCTTCTCGGGCAGCGACCTGACCTCGAACGAGATGGCGCCCGGCTGCATGAGCGGCCCGATGGATCCCGAGTGCCCCGCCATCTTCGAGCGGCTCGGGCTCGCCGCGGGCTCGACCCAGCGCCTCTTCAGCGTCGCGGAATGAGCCGCCGGCTGCGCCTCGTCTTCGCCCTCGCGCTCGCCTCCGGGTGCGCGCCGGAGGGGGCGAGCTGGGACTGGGAGCTCCCCGAGGGCTACCCGGAGCCCAGGGTGCCCGCCGACAACCCGATGAACGCGGCGAAGGTGGAGCTCGGTCGGCACCTCTTCTACGACACCGCGCTCAGCCGCAACGAGACGCAGTCGTGCGCCTCCTGCCACGACCAGGCGCGCGCCTTCACCGAGCCGCTCGCCACCAGCGTCGGCTCGACCGGGGAGGTCCACCCGCGCAACGCGATGAGCCTGACCAACGTCGCGTACCTCCCGGCGCTCACCTGGGCGAACCCGCTGCTCGACGAGCTCGAGGAGCAGGCGCTCGTGCCGCTCTTCGGCGAGCACCCGGTCGAGCTGGGCATGGCCGGCCAGGAGGCGCTGCTCGTCGAGCGCCTCGCCGCGGCGCCGCTCTACCAGACGCTCTTCCACGACGCCTACCCCGGCGAGCCCGATCCGATCACCGTCGCCAACGTCGCGAAGGCCCTCGGCGCCTTCCAGCGCACGCTCATCAGCCATGACTCGCCGTACGATCGCTTCGTCTACGGCGGCGACGAGTCCGCGCTCACCGCCTCGGCGCGCCGCGGCGCGGAGCTCTTCTTCTCCGAGCGGCTCGAGTGCTTTCACTGCCACGGCGGCTTCAACTTCACGGACGCGGTCGAGCACGGCGGCGCGGTCTCCACCGACGTCGCCTTTCACAACACCGGCCTCTACGACCTCGACGGACGCGGCGCCTACCCCGCGGACAACCAGGGCCTGCTCGAGATCACCGGCGACCGCCGTGACATGGGCCGCTTCCGCGCGCCGACCCTGCGCAACATCGAGCTGACCGGCCCGTACTTCCACGACGGCTCCGCGACCACCCTCGAGGACGCGCTCGCGCACTACGAGGCCGGCGGTCGCACCCTCGAGGACGGCCCCAACGCCGGCGTCGGCAGCGAGAGCCCCCTGCGCAGCATCTTCGTCAACGGCTTCACCCTGACCGAGGCCGAGCGCGCCGACGTGCTCGCCTTCCTCCACAGCCTCACCGACCGCACCTTCATCACCGACCCCCGCTTCGCCGACCCCTTCGCGCCGCCCTGAATCCGGTAAGATGCCGTGTGCGCTACCTGGGCCCCATCTTCCAGCTCGCCGGGCTCAGCCCCGCGGCCGAGGTCGAGCGCGCGCAGCTCGAGCGGCGGCTGGGCGCCGCGCTGCCCGAGGCCTTCGCCGAGCTCGTGCTGACCGACGCGTGGCCCTCGCTGCTGCGGCTCGGGTCGGAAGATCACCCGCACCCGCGGGAGGCGCTCGGCGCGCCGATCCGCGGGTACGCGGGGCGCGAGGAGGGGCTGCTGCCGTTCATGTCGGAGAACCAGGGCGTCTGCACCTGGGCCATCCCGCTCCACGAGGGGCCGGATCCGCGGGTGCTCGTGGAGGTGGACTCGATGCCCCGGCCCGAGTGGCGGCTCGCGTGCGAGTCGTTCAGCGTCTGGCTGCGCTGCCGGGTGGAGGACGGGCTGATGGGGCCACGCGTCGCGTACATGGCGCAGGCGCCGCCTCTGTCGGGCGCGCTGCTGGCCGAGCTCCGCGCCGCCTTCGACGAGGGCCCCACCACCCACGCGTGGCCGGCCGCCCACAACTACCGGTTCCAAGGGCCCAGCGTCGACCTGCTCCTGTGGGCCGGCGACGATCAGTGCGACTGGCACATCGCCCCCCGGGGCGACGATCCGGAGGCCGCGCTCCGGTCGATCCCGCGCGCGGGGGAGATCGCCGCCCACCTGTTCGAGGTGTGAGCGTCAGCAGGCGTCGGGGCCCCAGGCGATGAGCGCCCGGCGGACCACCGCGCCGCGGGCGCCCGCGGTGTCGATGACCGAGGCCTCGAGCGTGACCTCCTCGTCCAGCACGTCGGCGGGGATCGGGACGACGGGCGTCAGGCCGGTCTGCTCGCGCACCCCGGGCTCCGGCGTGTCGGTGAAGGGGAGGCGCAGCACGTAGGGCAGCGACACGCTCTCCCCGTCCCGATGGCGCCGCAGCACGAGGTCCAGCTCCAGCGGGCCCTCGGCCGCGCCGCTCACCCGGATCGAGACGAAGACGTGCTGGCTGCCCTGACAGCCGCGCTGGAGGCGGAGCACCTCGCCGTCCTCGAACGGCTCCCAGCCCCGCGCCCCGGTGGCGAGCTCCACCTCGAGCGTGGCCTCGGCGCCCGCGTCGCCGCCGGCGTCCGAGGGGTCTCCGGCGGGCGCGCTCGCGCACGCGGTGAGGAGCGCGCCGAGGCAGGCCGCGATCCGGGCGCCGCGGCTCACCACGTGTCCTCCGGCTTCGCGACGAGGATGGCGTCCTCGGCCGCGATGAGCAGATCGTCTCCCGAGCGGGCGAGCGCGCCGGGGAAGAAGAGCGTGGCCTCGTCGAGCGACCAGGCGGCCCCCGCCGGCGGGTTGCCCGCGACCGAGACGTTCCCGATCCAGGTCTCGACCGTGCCGGCGCCGAGGTCGATCCGGCGGATGAGCCCGTTGCCGAGATCGCTGAGCACCAGGTGGCCCGACGGGAGCGCGAGGAGGTCCCAGGGGGTGGTGAAGCGCGCGTCGGCGACGGGGCCGTCGGCGACGCCGCGCTCTCCGGCGAGCCCGGCCACGGTCGTGACCTCGCCGGTCGAGAGCGTCACCGCGCGCACCACGTTGGCGAAGTAGGCTCGGTCGGCGACGTAGAGCGTGGCGCCGTCGGTGCTCAGCGCGAGCGAGGACGGGCTGCGGAAGCGCGCCGCGTCCCCGACCCCGTCGTCGTCTCCCGGCTCTCCGGCCAGGCCCGCGAGCGTGCCGACCGTGGCGGTCGCGAGCTCGATCTGCCGGAGGACGCCGTTGCCGGCGTCGGCGACGAAGAGGACCGCGCCGTCTGCGTCGAGGGCGAGGCCCTCCGGGCTGTCGAAGCGCGCGACCGAGGCGCCGCCGTCGGCCGCGCCCGACAGCTCTGCCGCGCCGGCGAGCGTGGTCACCGTGCGGGCCGAGAGGTCGAGGCGGCGCACGGTGTGGTTGGCGGAGTCGGCCACGTAGAGCACGTCGGCCTCCGGGTCGAGCGCCAGCCCGGTCGGGCCGGCGAAGCGCGCGTCGGCGAACGCGCCGTCGTCCGAGCCCGGCTCTCCGGCCGCCCCGGCGAGCGTCGCGACGGTGCCGGCCTCGCGATCGAGCACGCGGATGGTGTGGTTCCACTCGTCGCTGACGAAGCAGAGGACGCCGTCGGGCGCGCACGCGAGATCGGCGGGGCCGTGGAAGCGGGACTCGGCGAAGGAGCCGTCGCGCGCGCCCACCGGCTGGGTCGGTCCGACGAGCGTCGTCACCTCCAGGGTCGACAGGTCCACGGGCCGGAAGCTGTTGGCGTCGCGGTCGTTGAAGTACAGGACGCCGGCGCCGAGCGGCGACGGGCCGAAGGACACGCCGAAGCGGACGTCCGCGCCCACGCCGTCGACCGAGCGCACGTCGGAGGTGGAGCCGAGCAGCGTCTCGACGCCGAAGTCCGAGAGGCGCACCCGCCGCAGGACGCCGTTGAAGCCGGTCACGTAGAGCGCGTGGGCGTCGCCGGTGAGCTGCTGCGGCGTCTCGAACGTCGCCGCCCCGGCCACCCCGTCCATGTTGCCCTCCATCGTCGGGTCGCCGGCCACCGTGGTGACCGCGCCGGTCGCCGGGTCGAAGCGACGCAGGCAGTTGTTGAAGGTGTCCGCGAAGTAGAAGACGTCGCCGACCCGCGTCACGCCGCCCAGCGTCATGCGCGCGTCCGCTCCCGTGCCGTCCGCGTGCTGCGGCGGGAACGACGGCGTGTACGGCGCGCCGGCGACGGTCGTCACCTCGTAGCTGACGGTGTCGAGCGCGCGCAGCACCCGGTTGCTCCGGTCGGCGAGGTAGAGGGTGCGACCGTCCGCGGAGAAGGCGAAGTCGTGCACGAGGAAGCCGAAGCGCGCCTCGTCCCCGACGCCGTCGACGTATCCGGTCATCGTCCAGATCCCCGCCACCGTGGTCACCTCGAGCGAGGGCAGCGCGACGCGCCGGATCGTCCCGGAGTCGGCCACGAAGAGGGCGTCGCCGGCCGGGGTGATCGCGAGGGCGCGCGGGCTGTCGAAGCGCGCCTCGCGGCCCGTCCCGTCGACCACCGCGGCCTGCTGCACCTGCCCGGCGAGCGTGGTCACCGCTCCGGTCGCCACGTCGACGCGACGGATCAGGCTGTTGAAGGTGTCGGCGACGTAGAGGCTCGCGCCGTCGGCGGAGAGCGCGGCGCCGGCGGCCCCGTTGAAGCGCGCCGCCGCGCCGGTTCCGTCCGAGTAGCCGGTCGAGGTCTGTCCGGCGAGCACGGCGAGCGTGCCTCGCTCCATCGGTACGCTCGCGTCGGGCTCGGGAGGCTCGCTCGCGTCGACTCCGGAGTCGATCGCGGCGTCGGTCATCGGGGCCGGGGCCGCGTCGGCGCCCGCGCCCGCGTCGTGCTCCGTCGGGACCTCACCGTCGCAGCCGGACAGCGCGAGCGCGAGGGCCGCGAAGAGGAAGATCGACCTGTGCATGTTCATGTGCTCCTAGGGGGCGTCCGTGGTGAGCTCGAGCCGGTAGGCGCCCTGCTGCCCGGCTCCGGAGGCGTGAATTCGGATGAGGTGAGGGCCGTCCGCGCCGGCCCGGTAGACCAGTCGCTCTTCGTCCCCCGAGCCCGTGGTGCGCGCGGCGGCGCCGTCGAAGCGCGGGTCGGCGCCCGGGTCCCAGAGGGCGAGCGCGAGGTCGAGCTCGGCGTGCACGAACGTGGCGGTCGCGGTGAGCGTCTCGCCCGCGCTCAGCGTCACGGTCACGTGGTCGACGTCGCCCGGGCAGAGCCAGCGCTCGAGGGGCTCGCCCTCCCAGGCCACGGCGTCCCGGAACCGGTCGTCGGGCTCGAGGGGATCGTCCCCGGCGCAGTCGTCGATCGGCACGCAGCGACCCGCCTCCTCGACGTACCCGGCGTGGCAGTGGCAGTGGCCGAGGTGCGGATCGCCGTGAGGCCCGCAGTCCGGGCCGGCGTCGATCGGCGGCGCGCCCGCGTCGGGCTCCGGGCCCGCGTCGCGGGACGCGTCCACCGTCCCCGCGTCGCTCGGGGCGGGCGGATCGGGCGGCGTCTCCTCGCAGGCGGCCAGCAGCAGCAGCGCGATCGGGAGCGTCAGTCGACGGAGCTGGAAGTCGTGCATCTCGAGCCCTCCGCGGTCGACGGGCTCTTATCGTAAGCCAGTTGCATGTGCAAAATGTTTGTGTTTCAACCCGAGCATGTCGGTGCCGGTGACGGTCTTGAGCGGCTTCCTGGGCAGCGGGAAGACCACGTTCCTCAACCGCTTGATGGGCTCGCCCTCGATGCGAAGCGCGCTGGTGCTGGTCAACGAGGTGGGCGAGGTGCCCGTCGACCACCTGCTCGTCCGTCAGGTCGACGAGCGCATGGTCGTCCTGCCGAGCGGGTGCGTGTGCTGCGCGCTGCGCGAGGATCTGGTGACGACCCTCGACGACCCGGCCCTCACCCGCGGCCGGACCCACGTCGTCATCGAGACGAGCGGGCTCGCCGATCCCACGCCGCTCGTGGCGACCCTCGTGAAGCACCCCGCGCTCCGGGAGCGCTTCCACCTCGGCGGCTTCGTGGTCACGGTGGACGCGACCCGCGCGGCCCGGCTCTGCGCCGACTACCCGGAGGCGGCCAAGCAGCTGGCCCTCGCCGACCTCGCGGTGATCACCAAGTGCGACCTCGCCTCGCCGGAGGCGATCTCCGAGGCCGAGGCGCTCGTCCGCTCGGCGGCGCCCGAGTCCGAGCTCCGCTACGCGACCGCCGACCAGACGATGGCCGACTGGATTCGCCCGCTCGAGCGCAGCCGCCACACGCAGTCGCCGCCGGAGGGCGCGCACGTGCACACCCACGGGGTTCGCACCTTCTCCGTCGAGTCGGCGGCCCCGGCCGTCTACCCGCGGCTCGCCCTCTGGCTCTCGATGATGAGCCAGCTCAACGGGGACTCGCTCCTCCGCTTCAAGGGGCTCGTGCGGGTGACCGACCACGACGCGCCGGTGGTCGTCCAGGCGGTCCAGCACGTCGTGTTCCCGAGCTACACGCTCGAGCGCTGGCCGGACGGCGTCGCCGCCACCCGCCTCACCGGGATCGTGCACGGCATGAGCCAGCGTCTGTTCGCCGACACCCTCTGCACGCTCCGCGAGATCATCGGAGGGACTGCGCGGTGACTCGTCGGGACGGTGACCGGAGCGGCGGGCCTGCTATGCCTCCGCCGAACCAGGAGGAACCGTGAGTCGACACTTCGAAGAGGCAGAGGGGCTGGCCGAGGCCCGCGATCCGGCGACCCATGGGTACGTCTTCAACCAGACGATGCTGCGCATCAAGTCGCCCCAGCGAACACTCGACTTCTACACCCGGGTCATGGGCATGACCCTGGTGAAGAAGCTCGACTTCCCGAAGATGGAGTTCAGCCTCTACTTCCTCGCGATGATCGAGCCGTCGGAGCAGGAGCGCTGGTCCGAGGAGAACGACGAGCGCCTGGTCCAGACCTTCTCGCGCCCTGCCATGCTCGAGCTGACGCACAACTGGGGTGACGGCGAAGAGGATGAGGTCGGCTACCACAACGGCAACAGCGAGCCGAAGGGCTTCGGCCACATCGGCTTCGCGGTGCCCGACCTGGACGCGGCGTGCGCACGCTTCGACGCGCTGGGCGTCGCATTCGTGAAGCGCCCCGAGGGCGGCAGCATGAAGGACATCGCCTTCATCCAGGATCCCGACGGCTACTGGATCGAGATCTTCGAGCCCCGCCGCCTCCCCACCGCCCTCGCCGACCATCTGGCGTAGAGCGCGCCGTCCGTCAGAGCGCCTCGATCCGGAAGCTCACGCGGTCTTCCGGGTGGTGCTCGCCGAGCCAGGGAGAGTAGGAGCGCACCGTCACCGACGCGCCGGCCGCGTCCTCCTCGAGCTCGACCGCGAGCAGGAAGCCCTCGCCGTCGCCGCCGGTCTCGGGGCAGACGGTGCCGGTCTGATAGTCGGCCATCACCTGATGCACCGTGGCCCCTGCGTCGTTGACGTCGGCGCTGTACGCGAACCCGTTGGGCACGTGCCCGCTGAACACGAGGCGCGCGTTGGGGGAGGGCGCGATGGCGCCTTCGAACAGCTCCTGCCCGTCGTTCGAGTCGACGGCGGAGACCCCGTACTCGTAGGGGCAGAACGGCTGCACGCTCTCGTCGGTGTGATCGTAGCGGCGGCCCATCGCGTCGAGGTAGGCGTGCGTGGACACGATGCCGATGCGGTCGGGGTGCGCGGCCAGCACGTCGCGAACCCAGCGGACCACGCCATCGCGCGGCGCGAACTCCACGCCGATCCACACGTACTCGTGGCGCTCGCCGGAGAACAGCCACGCCGTGTTGCCGGGCGCGCCCTCGTACGACTCCACGAAGCCCGGCGCCCTCGCCATCTCGTCCAGCGGGAAGAACGCGCCCAGCATCGTGCTCCGGTCCGCCGCGCTCCCGCCGGCCCCGAGGTCGTGGTTGCCCGGCGCGAGCGCGAACGGCACCCGCCCGAAGAGCGGCGCCAGCGCGTCCCGCGCCACCTCCCACTGCCCGGCCTCGTTGTGCTCGGTGATGTCCCCGAGGTGCGCGACCGCGCGCACGTCGAGGTCGCCCAGGCTGGCCGCGATCCAGTCCCCCTGCGCCTGGAGGATCTCCGGATAGTGCAGCGCGTAGCACTGCGTGTCCGGCACGAGCACCACCCGGAACAGCCCCTCCCGCCGCTCGAACCCGTCCCCGCTCGCCGCGGGCCCGACGCAGCCGACCGCGCCCAGCGCGAGGAGCGAGACGATCACCCAGCGACTCACCTCCGGGATGTATCACGCGGACGGACCCGGTGGGACGAAATGCAATTGAATTACAGAAAGGGCTCGCCAGCGCCGCCTCCCGCAGCCAAGCTGCGAGCGCTCCCATGTCGGATCTTCGTTTCGAGCTCGGCGCGGCCGTCATGTGCAACCTCGGGCCCAGCGGCTGGAAGCTGGGCCGGATCATCGCGCTCCACTACCGCGAAGGAGACTGGCCCGCCGGGACGGTCGCTCCCTACCAGGTGGCGCTGGAGGAGGATCACGCGCTCATCTACGTCCCCGAGGACGACGCCCGCTACTGTCGGGAGCCCACTCCAGAGGATCTGAGGATCGCCCGCCGCGCGGACGCTCTCGCCGCGCCCCCGGTCGACCTGGAGGTCACGCAGGGCGAGAGCGACTCACAGCTCGGATGCGAAGCCGTCGCCGCGGAGCCCGGCAGCCCCGGATACCGCAGCGGCCGATGTCACTGTTGTCAGCGCTGCCCTCGAAGCTGGTCGTGCGCCGAGCTGTACAGCGAGCACTATCGTTGCGCGGCGCGCAACGGGCTCCGGGTGACGCGACGGGCGGTGGATCTCGGCGTGGTCCGGGTAGGAGACTCGCTCGCGCATCCCGCGAGCGCGGGCAGCCGCGGAGGGTTCATGCAGGCCCCCACGCTGGTCAGGCTCCCGCCCGGCGTGCGCTTCTTCGATGACGGCTCTCTCGCCGGCGAAGTGCGCTTCGACCCTCACCGCGCTGCGCGCTACCAGGTCGAGCTCGTCGCGGCGAGCACGGCCGAGTGGGACGACGCCGCGGTGGGGATCGTCCGTCTCGAGATCACGTTCGTCGTCGAGGGCAACGAGCCCCCGGATGACTTCGACGTCGACGCCTTCGTTCGCGGTGAGCGCCGGGCGCGCGCGGAGGCCGACCGCACGCTCGGCGACCTCTTCGACGCGTGGGAGCGGTGGGAGCGGGGCGCGCTGAGCAATCGCGACACGTGTGATCGCATGGGGGCCGATCTCCGCCGACTGAGGGCGCTGCTGGAACGGCACCCGCGGCTCGACGGCGGCCGGTGGTGGGCCTGGCTCGGGGGCCTCCACATGAACGTGCACAAGCTCCTCGAGAACACGCTCTTCGAGTGCGAGCTCTCCCTCGGCCACGCGCTCACCTTCGGGGACGCGGAGGTGCGACGTCTGGCGGAGCAGAACCTGGAGGGCTGCTACCAGAAGCGGCTCCTCGAGGCGGCGCGGTTCATGTGGATCGAGGGCAGCGAGAAGATGGCGCGGGGCGAGCGGGCGGCGGCCGCCGACACGCTGCGTCTCGCCGCGGCCAAGAAGGACGGGTGGGGCTGGGCCGTGAACTACGGCGACATCTGGATCGCCGAGTCGGTCGCGCGACTTGCGCATGGTGCCGAGCTCGACGCGCGCGGCGGAGACGAGGAGGGCGAGGGCTCGAGGTGGATCGCGGAGGCGGCCGTGCTCCTGGAGAGGGGCGCGGCGAGGGCCGACGAGGCCCGCGTCTTCGGGGCCGAGGGGCACCCGTGGGCCGCCGAGATCGGCGCCGCCCTCGTCGCCTACCGCGGCCTGCGGAGCAGCGGCGCCGACACCACCGAGTGGCTCGAGGCGCTGAAGCTGCGGACCGATTACTGGTGCGCGCAGGTGCTCGGCGGAGCCCCGCCGTTCCCGCCGCGGCCGAGACCCCGCCTCGAAGACGCGGCCGCCCTGGTGCGGCGCCTCCCCGGACACAACGAGTGATGACATCGGACACTCTCAGGGCGTCATGGGACGAGGTCGCGTACGGCTACCTCGAGTACTGGGCGCCTCGGTTTCGGCCATGGATGGAGGTCGCGGTCGCTGCGCTCCCGGGGCGGCTCACCGGACCGATCGTCGTGCCCTGTTGCGGACCGGGGCTCGAGCTCGACCTCCTCGCGCAGAGATTCGACCGCTCCCGGCTCGAGGGCGTCGACTTCTCGCAGTCCATGGTCGACCTCTGCCGAGCGCGCGGGTACGCCGCGCGGCTCGGCGACGCGGCGGCGCTGGACGGCCCGGCGAGCATCCTGTCGACGTTCGGGCTCCAGCAGCTGCCCGAGCCGGACGCCGCCCTTCGACGCTGGGTGGAGGGCGTGCCACCGGGCGGCGCGCTCTCGGTGATGCTGTGGCCCTACGACACGTCGGACGCGGGACCGTTCGACGTGCTGCGTCGCTGGGCGGAGGACGCGCTCGGCGCGACCGCGCCGGCGTGGGAGGCGACATTGCTCGACGGGCTGCCCTCCGGCCTTCGGCTCATGGACCGGCCCGTGCCGCTGTCCATCCGGCATGACAGCGGCGTGGCGTTCTGGGACGCGATGCTGGCCTCCGGTCCCGGGAGAGCGATGGCCCAGCGGGTCCCGCGCCCCCTGCTCGACGAGGTGAGCGCCGAGCTGGCTCGACGCTGGCCCGGGCCCTTCGACCACCAGCCGACGGCGCGTCACGTCGTCATTCTGAATTAGCCGGCGCTGGTAAATCCACGCACCCACCGGCGCGTCGTAGGCCTCCGCTCGTCGGCGTCTCGGCCCGGGGGAGCGCACGGACGTCCAGCTGCTCGAGCCGCGCCAGGGATCTCACGAGGTGCGGCGGCCCCTCCGGGAAGGAGAGGATGCGTGCGATCCACATCGAACGCTCCACCACCCGCTGGCGCTCGCGGGCCGCCTCGGGACTCGTGAGCGCCCGGGCCTGCTCCCAGGTCGTCCTCCGCCAGGCGCGGACGACCGTGAAGGTGAACCACTCGTCGAACCCGAGCATCGCCTCGCCGAGCAGCAGCAGGCCGGGCGCGTAGCGCTGACCCACCCGCCGCTGGATCGGACCGATCACGCGCTGCACCGCGCCCAGCACTCGCTCGTAGTCGGACTCGAGCGCCGCTCCCCCGGCGCGGAGCAGGTCGGCGAGCGCCAGCGGGAGGTCGTGGTTGATGTGCGCGTTCATCCCCAGGAGCAGCGCGCGCAGGACGAGGTCGTCGCCGCGATCACAGCAGTCGAAGGCGGCCCTCCAGGCCGGGGCGAGCGGCCCCGCTGCGTTCGCGGTCTCGCAGCGCAGCGCGCGCAGGTAGTAGGCGTAGAAGTGGACGGTCAGCCTCTCCACCCAGCGCGGCGCGCGGAACTCGCCGCGTCGGAGCATCGCGAGGATCTCGTCGGTCATGATGAGGTACGCCGAGCCGAACACCGCGCGCCGATCGCCGCGGCTCTCGAAGCGCTCCACCAGCCTCAGCAGGTGCTCACGCACGGCCTCCGGGTCTCGCGGTGTTCGCTCGAGGAGCGCCGTCCCGCCGGTCGCGACGCTGGTGGCCCCCACCGGTCAGTAGTCCACCGCCGCGATGGCGGCGCGGGCCGGGTAGCCGGTCAGGGCATGCGACGCGAGGCGCCCCGACATCGTCGCCGACTCCATCGCGCCGCTGTCGAGGCCGTTCCGGGTCCAGTCGCCGGCGAGGTAGAGGTTCTCGAGCTCACC
Organism: Myxococcota bacterium; assembly: GCA_036149055.1. GTDB lineage: Bacteria > Myxococcota_A > Polyangia > Polyangiales > Sandaracinaceae > JAVJQK01. The sequence continues at coordinate 26,085 of JAYZQJ010000009.1, forward strand.
AGGATCGTGCGCCCCGAGGCGGTAGCGGGAGCTGCCCGCGACCGAGAGCACGTAGCGCCCCGACGGGTCGAGGTTGGCGCGCCAGTACTGGGACTCGAACCGCCCCGCACCCTCGCGCTCGCCCGGGTCGACGAGGAGCGAGAAGGGGCACGTGTCGGCTTCACCGATCCGCGGCCAGAGCGTGCTGGGGGCGACGCGCCCGAGGAGCTCGCGCGCTGAGATCTCCACCGCCTCCAGGCCTCGCGCCGCCGCCGTCCGGCCGCAGTCGTAGATGGGCCCGGCGGGGGTCGCGACGAGGGGCGCGGGATCGACGAGCGGGCTGACGAAGTACGAGAGGTGTCCCGGGGTGAGCGTGGCCGGCCAGTCCTCGACGTCGACCAGGTGCGTCAGGTCCACCCACACGTTCAGCGGGCTGAGCTCGTCGTACCAGAACCCGGTGATCGGGCGACCGGAGAGCGACCACCCGAGCGCGTCGATCCGAGGCTCCGTCCACACCTGCAGCGCCTGCGTCGCCGTCGTTCGCACCTCGCGAAGCATCCGGCTCCAGCGAGGGCTCGCCTCCGCCAGCTCGCCGCAGAGATAGGGCAGCGCGCCGAGCCCGATCCCGAGAAGCACCTCGTCGAAGTCCTCGCCGCGTCGGAGCGTGAGCTGGCGCGAGTCCGGGAGATCCGTGAAGGGCGACTCGAGGTCGGCGCAGCGGGCCTCGAGCGTCGCCCCCTCCTCCAGCTGCTCCCAGCGAGGCGCCGAAGGCCAGCAGGGCAGACCCTTCACGGAGACGAGCGGAGCGTACGGCTCGCGCTCGGTGGCTTGGATGCGACATGAGATGCTGTCGACGTATCGACGCGTGGGGTCCAGGTGCAGGCCCTGGACCTCGTGGAAGAAGCGGAACTTCACCCCGCGCCGCTTCAGCACCTCGTAGAGGGGCGCGAAGATGACGTCGCCGGTGCCGGCCATCATCTTCCACCCGAAGGCGCCCTTGTAACAGAACGCCGCCCGCACCAGGCCCTTGAGCAGGGTCCCCGCTTCGTAGCTCGCGTTGGGCGCGTGCGCGGAGCCGTTCGGGATGCGGGTGTCGCCGCCCACGTAGGCGAAGGACGAGTCGTACATCACCCGCATCAGCACCGAGTCGAGCATTCGGCCGCCGTCGGGGAAGGCGCGGGGCGTGAGCCACTCGCGGAAGTCCTGGTCGTTGATGACGGAGTAGCCGCGACGCCACACGTCGTCCTCGATGACCCCCAGGAGGATCGAGGACGAGAAATTCATCATGATCCAGAGCCGGCGCAGTCGGTCGTCGCCGTCCAGCTGATTCCTCAGGGCGCGCCAGGCGAGCGCTCGACCCAGGCGCAGGAAAGCGGCGGCCACCCGGGCGGAGCCGCCCTCGCCGACGCGCCCGAAGAGCCCCAGCGCGCGCGCGATGGAGGAGAGCGCGACCCTCTCCGCGGCGCCCGCGCCAGGGTCCTCGGCCCGGGCCTCCACCCACTCGCGAGCCTCGGCCACCGCCGTCCGCTGCCCCTTCCAGAGCGCGGCGCCGGCCCAGAGGAGCCCGAACGCGGGCCAGTAGCGACGTCGGAGTGGCGTCGGCGCGTCGATGCTCGGCGGAGACGCGGGCGGGTCGACGAAATTCAGGTCGAGGAACCGGAGCCCGAGCGAGATCACCTCCGCGAGGGGCAGGAAGGCTGGGCCTTCACCGGGTCGCCGGGCGGTGGTCGGGTTGTACACCTGCCAGGGGGCGCGCCGTCCGTCGACGTCTTCGATGAAGACCGCGGTGCTCTCTGGAGAGAGGGCCTGGTCCCAGGTGGCGAGCGGCGCGTCCGCGGGGCGACCGAGCTCGGCGTAGCACGCGCGGATCAGCTCGAAGGTGTTGTCGTAGAAACCGAAGAGGTTGTGGATCCCGTGCTCCTCGATCCGGCCGAACCCCTCCGCGGACATGTTGCGCCCGCTCGCTCCCTTGCCGCCCAGCCGCCACCCCATCTGGTAGACGGTCACGTCGAGCTCGTCGCGCGCCGGATTGTCCGGGTGGGTCAGGTCGAAGACGGCGGCGAGCGCCCCCATGCCTCCGCCGAGCACCGCGATGCGTCGTCGCGGCGGCGTCTCCTCCCCCGGGCCATCTTCCATGGCCGCCGATGCTGCCCAGGCCACCGCCGGCGCGGCCATGGTAATCGCGTAGAGACGCTCCGCTCTGCCGCACCGTCAGTGGTCGTCGGGCAGCTCCGACGCGAGCCGGGCGGCGAGCTCCGCGCGCGATCCGAGCCCGAGCTTGGCGAACACGCTGGCGAGCTGATTGACGACCGTTCGCACCGAGCGCCCGCGCGCCGCGGCGATCTCCGAGTTGCTGAGGCCACGCGCCGCCTGGACGGCGACCTCGCGCTCGGCCGTCGTGAGGCGGCCGAGCGCCGCCTCGCGGCGCGGCGCGACCGGAGGCAGGGGCAGCACGCCCAGCTGGCCATCCGCGAGAGCGAGGCGGTCGGCGTCCCGGGCGTCGAGTCGCTGGAGGCGCGCCAGCTCCACTCGGCTGCTGAGCCCGAGCTTACGGAGCGCGGCCCGCAGGTGCGTCGCGACGGTCCCCGGGGCGAGCCCCAGCGTGTACGCCACCTGCTTGTTCGACGCGCCCGTGCGCACCAGCTCCACGATCGCGGTCTCTCGTTCGGTCAGCCCTCGCGGGTCTCGCCCCAGGCTCGGCTCGTTGCGATACGCGACGAGGACCGTCGCCCCGCTCTCCTCGCGCCGCTCCACGAGAGACCAGCGTCCCGCGATGAGCCCTCGCCAGAGCTCGAGCGCCCGGATGGGCGCCTCGCGTCTCAGCCCCCCGCGGGCGAGCGTCATCGCGGCGCCGTGCTGGCGGAGGCATCGCTGCGCGCGACGAGAGCTCGCCGGCTCCGTCGCCGACAGCATCGCGCCTCCCCCCGTCATCACCGCCTCGGCGATCGTCTGTCCCGCGCCGAGCTTCCGGCGGAGGCGCCAGCCCGCGGCCAGGTGAGCGCCGATGCGCCGCCACGTCAGGCGATCGCCCCTCGGCGTCTCGAGCGGCGCCTCGCTGAGCGAGCAGAACTGGATGGCGCCGCCCTCGCCATCCGGAAAGGCCGCGACCAGCCCGTCCGCCACCCCGAGCCCACGCATGTGCTCCGTCACCGCCCAACGCGCCGCCGGCGGGACGTCGCGAAGGAAGCTCGAGATCGACGCGAAGTCTCCCATCCGGCGCGCCATCTGCGCCGTGATCTCGGGAGGGATGCCGCGGAACATATTGCGGGCCAGCTCCGGAAGCTCGCGCGGCCCCAGGAACGTCGTGTGCTCGAACCCCACCGACGAGCCACGGATGGAGTAGCTGAAGCCGCAGACGCCGAGCCCCCTGTCCAGGGTCGGCATCGCGCGCTCGAGGACGCCCGTGAACCACGCATCGGCGTCGGGCTCCAACCGGTAGGCGGACTCGACGAGATCGATCGCGAGCGAGGCGGCGGCCCTCATCTCGCCGGACCTCTCAGCACCGTACAGCGTGGTCGAGCCACCGGTCCTCCCGGCGGGCTGACTACCAAGTCAGCCGAGGTCGCACAAGAAGCGGAGGGGGGACGGAGTGAACTTGTGAACTCACGTGGTCCGAATGCCTACGCGCAGCCGCCGATTTGGGCCCGAAGCAGCTCGAGAGCGCGAGCGCTGTAGAATCGACGCCGCGATGGAGCCGGGCGGCGTCGGATGGTGGGTGTACGTGCTGATCTCGGCGGACGGCGGGCGCACCTACGTCGGCATCACCACCGACGTGGAGCGCCGCCTGCGGCAGCACAACGGGGAGCTCGCGGGCGGCGCGCGCTCCACCCGCGCGGGTCGACCCTGGAGCGTGGGCGTTCGGCGCGGTCCCTACGCGGACCGTGGCGAGGCGAGTCGACGTGAAGCGCAGATCAAGCGGCTGCGCGGTAGGCGCCGGCTCGCCCCCTGAGCCCGCGCCGCGATCGCATTCAGCACGGATCCCGTCGCGCGGTGGGCGTCGATTCCGACTCGAGTTGTGTACCCTCCTCGTCGCATGCAGCGCTCTCCCCTCGAACAGCTTCGCGCCCTTCACGATGGACCGGCGCGGGGCGCCTCCGAGGCCGAGGTGGTCGCGCTCGAGAGAGCGCTGGGCACGCGCCTGCCCGCGGACTACCGCGCCTTCCTGCTCTGGATGGGGCGTGACACCGAGGGGATGTGGCAGGGCACCGACTGCTTCATCGACGACATCGTCGAGAACACGGAAGGGCTGCCCGAGCTCCTCGCCCTGCATGGTCTCGCTGGCGAGCTGGCGGAGAGGTACGTCTGCGTCCTCATGCACCAGGGCTACATCGCGCTCTGGTTCGACGTGCCCACGGACAGCGATGACCCGCAGGCCTTCCTGTTCCACGAGGGCCAGACCGAGCGCGGCATCCAGCCGGTCCAGACCGTGATGAAGATGTTCCTCGACGACTACGAAGGTCTCTCTCTCGTCTAGTGTCAGAACTGGGCGCCACGTGCACCTATCGCAATCATGCCTGCTAGAGACCCTGGTTTGGGTCTCGCTCGTGGCGGGCTCGGGTCTCCCCGCAGACCACCAAATGCGGTGCAGTAGGACCCGTCATTCCTTTTCGTAGAACGCGAGCTCGGTAACGATCCTCCGATCCACACCGTCTAGAGAAACTACTCGAGCCACTTGGCGACCATCCTCAGCGAATAGCGGCTGAGGCATTACGCAAAGGACACCTACGGAGACATCCGCAAGCTGAGATCGCACGGAATCGCTACCACCCATCGCCAAGAGCTCGCCGTCGCATATGGAGTATCGAGCCCAGCTTGCGTCGGCCGAAACCGGTTCGACGGTCGTCTGAAGGCACACTACGTGCGCCAACATTGGTTCCGGCGCCTCCGACCAGCTCTCAGCTGCCAGACGCCCGCAAGCGTCCGCTCCGGGAGAGGTGCCGCTCGCAGTGCAACCAAGGCAGAAGGCCGTCATGGCCAGGGCTGACAAGCGCAGGTTCATACAAACGCGGAGGGGGACGGAGTGAACTTGTGGACTTACGTCAGGCGAATGCCTACGAGCGTCAGTTCCCTCATGACTTGCCTGCCTAGGAGCTCGTCGAACGAGGGCGACCCTTCGCTACTCGTAGGTGTGGCTCACGAGGAGAGCACCGTTGGAGGCCGGAACGTCCACGCTGAGGATCGCTGAGCCGACGCAACTACGCTGACCCCCCGACAACACTGGGCGCGTCATCAGTGGTGCTCGCACTCGGCCCGATGCGTCGAATCTCACCTGCACGGTGAGCGGTGCGAACTCGCCGACGCACTCGCCGATGCGGTCCTCCAGCGATGCGAGAATCCTACTCGCTTCCCGCGCACGCTCGAGAGCGGCCGAGTTGGGGCGCGCGTCGCGAGCTGGAACGCATTGTCCGCCCGAGCATCGATAGGTCAGACGCTCGCTACAGCCCGTCGCCTCATAGCCCCCTTGGTAGCCTTCGACGAGGGTGAGCTCTACCTGGTCGCATCCCTGAGTAAACGCAATCCGCCGAGCCGCATCCAGGATCGTGAATCGTGACGTGCACGCCGATAGGGCAGGTACCAGCAGCACGAGCAACGTTGTCCAACGAAACGACATCCTGGAATAGTAGCGCGCCATGGGTTTCCGGATGAGCTGCGCGTAGAATGCTCACGTGCAGCTCGTCGAAGCGGCCTCGTGGATCGGCGAGATGATCGATGGCTTCGCCTCATCCGACGCTGCGCTGCTCGTCGGGGTCGCGTCGCAAGATCCCGAGGACGCCGGCGTGCCGCCTGAGATGCAGGTGGGGCCCGTCGACCCGGAAGGGTGGGTCGAGTGGGGCGTCCGACCTTCGGCCGTCGAGGCGCGAGATCTCGACGCTCTGGAGGCCGATCTCGGCTGCGCCCTGCCGACTCAGCTGAAGGCGTACCTCACGTCTCGGGCCCACCTCTTCGAGCAGGTGCACTCCAAGCGGTATGGGCAGCTCATCATGCTACCGCCGCTGCCCACCCGCGAACCGCTCCGTGCCTTTCGCGCCCTGCTCACCGGCTGGCTTCCGCTCGTGCGAGCGGGCTATTTGCCTTTCGGCGAGTGGGGAGACGGCTGGGGGCCGATGTGCATCGATCTCGGCGGCGTGAACGCGGACGACGGCCCGGTCGTCTGGTTCGACCACGAGCGGCTCATCTCGCTCGGCGAAGACACCTGCGCCCGCCGAGACATCGTCGCTCCCCACTCGATCGAGCTCTACCCGAGCTTCGTCGCTTGCCTCCAGGACGTGTTCGGGGTCACGCCATTGGCCGAGCGCTGAGGGTCTCCCCGCGTCGAGGCGGCGCGCGCTCGACCAGGCTCGCGAGAGCTGAAGCAGCAAACAGACGTCGACTCGGGCGACGACGCGCCCAAGAAGCTCACCCGTCTTCGCGCTCGTATACCTACGCGTCTCAGCCGCTCACGACGATCGGTAGCCGTCGGTCCGCGGCCTCCTCCAACGCCTCGACGAGCAGCTCGAGGTTGGCGAGGATCGCGTCGCGCAGCCCTCCGCCGAATGGCGGCTCGTCGATCAACGAACCGAGCGGAGCGCCGAAGACCTCTTCGGCGAACCGCTCGAGCTCCGTGCCCAAGGCGTCGATCGAGCCGAGGATGTGATCGGCGCCCACGAGCGGGTGCGGCAGCGGCGCGTGCACGAACACGGTGGCGATCCCGAGCGAGAGCACCTGGGGATACCGGCCGCCCCCCTCGCTCCAGACCCGTCGGGTCAGCGCGTCGGAGCTCGCGTTCAGGAGCCGCTCGAGCGAGCCCGGCTCGACGCCGGACGAGAGCGCGGCCGCGATGCCCCGCATCTCGTCGAGACCGTCAGGCGCGAGCTTGCCCAGATACCCCTCTTCCTCCTCCCACGCCTCGACGTCATTCGGGTCGGGGAGCTCCTCGCTCCAGGAGACGGGCGCGCCCGCGGCATCTCCCAGCATCCGCTGAAGTCGCCGGACCGCGGCCTCGGCCGACCTGCGCTGCGCCGCCGTCAGCTCCTCTGGATACTCTGGTCGAGCGTCCGATCGGATCACGCGAGGCGGCGCCTGCTCGCCCGGTCGAGCGTAGCTGGCTCGGTCCACGAGGGCGTCCAGCGAGGCGTCATCCAGCCCGGCCCACGCCATCGCCAGCGGCTGCACCGAGACGTCGATTCCCACTCGACGTGTGTACCATCCTCGTCGGCATGCGGTGTCTTCCTCTCGAACGGCTTCGCTGCAATCGATCGCTCGTCGTGGTGCTGGCGGGACTCGTAGTCGGCTCGACTGCCATTGGATGTGCTGGCGATGGGCCGCGCCTCCCATCCGCTCCCGAAAGCTCCTCCGAACCCGCTCGTACCTCTGAGCGTCCACGGCGCTCGTCCAACGCGAGCCCTCGCGCTGCATCTTCCACGCGTCCCGCTCCCCGCGGCCCCGCGACGGATACAGAGAGCTCCCGTGCCGTGATCCCACTTCCGGACAGCTTCGGAGCGCCCAGCGGAGGCGCATCCGTGGTCATGACGAGTGCGCCGGAGCGCGACCGGTTGGCGATGCTCGCCCACGTCCCCGACTTGGTAGATCAGAGCGTTTCGCCGGATCCCCGCGGCGACGACCGGGATTGGAACCCGGCAGTGTTCGCCGGCGGTCATGTGCTCCGACGTGGAAGCTGGTGGGTCGATCGCCGGGAACGTACGTATCTCGCCATACCCTTTCGGGGGCGAGCGTGGGGTTGCGGAATCGCGTTCTTCGAACCTGTCGGGGAGGACGCCGTGACCTTCCTCGGAATCACGCAGCGAATGCCTCCAGGAGAAACCTGTGTCGTTGGAGCCACGGCGGCAGGGACCCTCGTCGTCGCCACCCGATACTTCGACGCCGCCATCGACCGTGCCCTGTTCCACTCGACGCCGTCGGCCTGGAACGAAGCCACGTACCCCTTGTTCGCTCCGTGAGCCTCCCGCAATTACCTACGACACGTCTCCTCCGGGCTGTTGCGATATCGAGCGAGATCGCAACAGCGTTTGCATCGAGGTCAGCGCTTGATACTGTCGCCCCAGAAACGCGAGTGAAGGGGGGAAGCGATGAAGAGACTTGCTCTTCTGTGGGTGGTGAGCGTGGGCGTCATGGCTTGCGACGGCGAGGAGCCCATGGCGGCCGACGCGGGGATCGGCACCGACGCTGGTCCGATGGAGGCACGCGATGCGGGAGGCTCGGAGGACTCCGGGATGGCCGAGGCGGACGCGAGCATCGACGACGCGGGGACGACGGACGCCGGGATGGCGGATGCGGGGCTCGTCGACCCCTGCGGCGACGGTGTCGTCCAGGAGGACGCCGGCGAGCTTTGCGACGATGGGAACGACGTCGACACGGACGGTTGCCTGAGCAGCTGCCGCTTCGCGTCCTGCGGCGACGCGATCCCTCAGACGGGTGTTCCGCAGTTCTCTCTCTTCGAAGACTTCGAAGACGGCACGTTCCCCACGGGGACCACGTTCGGCGTGGATGGCGAATGGTCGATCGAAGCGGATCCCGTCGGTGGGAGCATGGCCGGCCACGTCGTGCCCCCGGGGACCGGAAGCCGACTGATGGTCATCCCGTTCGATGCACCGACATCCGGGACTCTCCGGTTCCGCTGGAGTGTGGGTCAGGAGCAGTTTGCGGTCTCCGTGGATGGTGAGTCCCTCCGCGATCCCTCAGGCGACTGGCGCTGGCAGTTGTGGGAAGTGCCGCTGTCCGCCGGCCCGCACGAGCTCAGCGTGCACTGCAGGGGAAGCACCGCTGGTGTGTTCCACGTCAGCGGCTGCTGGATTGACAACCTCTGGTTCGTCGCCGACGAGACGGCGGACGAGGCCTGCGACGACGGGAACGACGACGAAGGAGACGGCTGCACCTCGTCCTGCGAAGCCACATGAGTCGTGTTCGACGTGGGCGCCGGGTGCGGTTGCAGCAACGCGTGGGGGGGGACGGAGTGAACTTGTGAGCTTACGTCCGTCAATCGCCTACAACTTGCCTTCGCGCTCGTACTCCAGGTCGCCGACGAGGCGGAAGCGGGCGCCGACGGGCTCGGCGAGGAGCGGCTTCAGCTCGGGGTAGCGCGCGAGCAGCTCGGGGACGGGGAGCACCACGAAGCCGGGGGCTTCGGGGGACTCGGTGCCGGAGCTGATCACCCAGCCGCTGTCGTCCCGGCGTCGGGGCTCGTGGCGGTCGACGAAGCGCGCCGGCTCCGCGTCCTCGAGCACCGCGCGGGTGATCAGCGCGCCCTGCCATCGGTGGGCCATGCGCCGCATCGAGCGCTGCACGCTCTCCGCGCCCACGTCCATCCGCACACGCACCAGCCGACCGTCCGAGTCGACGTCGCGCACGATGGCGTAGACGCCGTCGCCCCAGCGGTTGTCGAAGCCGCAGACGCGCCGGTCGTTCACCCGGATCTCGCCCGCGCGCGAGGCCTGGCTGCGCACCTGCCGGTTGATCTGCTCGACGTGGCAGTGCGGACGGTAGTCGACGGCGAGCGCGAGGCCGCGCTCCTCCATCGCCGCCTGGATCGGCGCGGCGTGCTCGCCCACCTCGTCGACCGGGATGTCCAGCCAGCCGTGCTCGCGCTCGTCGATGCGCGGCGCACCGAACTCCTCCGCGACCGCCGCCGCGTCGCGGCCCCAGAAGACGTAGTCCGCCTTGCCGTCGAGCGAGCGGCCGGCGTGGAACGCGTCGAGCACGTCGAGGTCGATGCACGCGAGCTGGCCGTGGTCGACCCGCACGCCGAAGACGCGCTCGCTCCGCGCCACCGTGGCGTCCGGCTCGACGACGACGTCGATCGAGCGGAAGCGGCCCGCGAATTCTCCGGGCGGCATCGGCACGCCGACCACCGGCAGCGCTCGATCACGGGGCAGCCCGTCGACCGCCACCGCCCAGCGCCGGTCGAAGAGGAAGTGCCCGATGCCCGGCTTGCGAGCGGTCAGGGCGCGGCGCGCGCGCTCGGCGTGAGGGACCTGCGCGGGGAGGGCGACCGCGCGGGCGTCGAAGCCCGCGGCCTCCGCGAAGTCGGCGAAGTGCCGCAGCGCCTCCTCTGCCTCGCGCACGTCGTAGCGCCGCACCGGGTCGTAGCTCCGGTCGTAGGCGATCCCGGCCTCCCGGGCGTCGGGCCCCTCGATCGCGAGATCGTGCAGCGGCTCGCGCCGATGCGCCGGCACGCTGCGTCGCTCCCAGTGCCGCGCCAGCCCGAGGTCGAGCAGGATGAGCACCCCGCTCGGGCAGTCGACCTCACCGAGGTGCACATCGAACATCGCGCGAGAGTAGCAAGACGTGCGGTACGTTAGCCTCGCATGCGTGCTCGATTCGTGGCGTGGAGCGCGGCTGTCGCGGTGCTCGCCTCCTGTGGCGCCCCTCCCCGCGGCGTCGTCGACCCGCCGATCTCGCGGCGCGTCGACATCGCACACACGACGCGTGCGCTCTTCTCGCCGTTCACGGAGCGTCACCCTGGGGACCTCGTGGTGGCGATCTTCGATCCGAGCGCCGTTCGGTTCGTCCCCGTCCGTGCGGTCGCGGATGGCGCGCGCAGGGTCTATCCGCTCGGATCGCAAGCGAAGCTGGTGGTCGCGCTGACCGCGCTCCAACTTCACGCCGACGGTCGAGTCGACCTCGATCGTGCGCTCGCCGAGGATGTCCCTGCGGGAGCGGCGGCGCTCACGCTGCGTGAGGTGCTGACCCATCACGGAGGGCTGGTCGCCGAGCCGCCGAGCTGGGAGCCTCCGCGGGGCACCTACGGGGTGCCCGATCTCCTGCGCGACCTCGAGGCACATCCGCCCGGTCCGCGGATCTACCGCTACAGCAACTTCGGCTACATGGTGGCGGCGCACGTGATCGAGCGACGCCTCGGCACTTCCTTTCGCGACGAAGCGGACGCCTATCTGAGCCGCTTCCTCGGGACGACGTCGGGCGCGCTCGGTTTTCAGCTTCCAGACGCCCTCCCCCGCGCGACGCTCTTCACCGAGCACGGCGAGCCGCCCGAGCCCACCGTCGAGCCCCCTCTGCGGTGGAGTTGCTGCCTGCTCGAAGGAAACGTCTCCGGGCTGGCCGCGCTCGGCCAGCGCTTGCTCACCGCGTCGGGACCGGCCGCGCTCGCGCTGACGCCTCACCGGACGCGCCCGGAGGCGCGGGGACACGTCGGGATGGGTACCTTCCAGACTCCCGACGGTGCGCTGATCTACAACCAGGGCGCCATGCCGGGCGCCTACTCGGCGCTGGCGCTGGATCTCCGCGAGCAGCGAGGGGTGGCCCTGGTCTCCGGGACGAACGGCCCGGAGACGGGGGGCCTACTGCTCCGCGCCTTGGCGTTGTTGCGAGTGTTGCGGGGTGACAGCCCGCCGCCGTTCGCCACGGGCGCGGTGCTCTCCGACTGGGAGATGGCTGCGTCTCCGGACCCACTCGATTGGTGGTCGCTCAGGCCGGACGCTTTCGGTTTCGACGGTCCCGGGATCCAGGTCCGGGCCCCTCACAACACGACCCTCTGGTTCCGGCGCCCGCTCCCCGCGGCCGGACTCCTCCGCCTGCGCGTCGTGCCCCTCACCCCGAGCGTCGACGTGAAGGTCGACCTGCTCGCACCGCGGATGGGTCTCGGGGCCTTCGGCGAGGACGACGTGGCCGGCTATCGGTTGATCCTCGGCGGCTGGAACAACACTCGCAGCGTGCTGGTGGCGCATCCGGACGAAGGCAACGTCGTCTGGGAGCAGCTGCGGGCGCGGTCCCGCTTCGCGCCGGGCGTGCCGATCGAACTGGAGATCCGCTACGACGCGGAGCGACTCGAGGTGCGCGTCGACCGCGAGCCGTGGTTGGGCCTCGACCGGGTCGACTCGCCGGGCGAGCCCCGCTTCCTGGGCGTCACGGGTTGGGCCTCGACGGTGCAGGTACAGTCTGTCTCCATCCAACCGGGTCAGGGGTCCGCGCCGACGAGCGCGATCACGTCGGTCTCGGACTCGATCACGGCCACCAGGAGCTCGATGCGCTGGAGCTCCAGCTCGACGCGCGTGCGGAAGGTGTCGAGCAGCTCGAAGACGCCCGACGCGCCGAGCTGGTAGGACGCCTCGGCCATCTCCTGGATGTCCTCGAGCCGCGCGAGCGCCTCGCCGTCGAAGCGCTCGAGGGCCGCGCGCCGCTCGCGCGCCACGGCGAGCCGACCGGTGAGCTGCGCCTGCGCCTCTCGCTCGACGGCCCGTCGCGCGTCCACCGCGGCGTCGAGCGCGGCGCGCGCGTGACCGACGGCCGCGCCCCCGGTGTCGAAGATCGGCAGCGGGATCTCGAGGCCCGCGTAGAGCGAGCCGCTGTCGGGATCGGAGGTGAGGTAGGTCCCGATCCCGAGCCGGATCTCGGGCACCCGCTCGCGCTCGGCGCGCTCGACGTCGCGCTGCGCCGCGTCCACCCGCAGGCGCATCGCGCGGACCGCGGGGAGCTCCTCGGGCCGGCGCAGATCGGCGCGCAGCGAGGCGAGGTCACCGGCGGCTCTCGGGGTCCAGCCGGGCTGACCGACGAGCGCGGCGAGGCGGGCTCTCCCCGCGCTCACGTCGGCCCGCGCGCTCGCGAGCTGCGCGTCGAGCCGGGACAGCTCGAGGGCGACCCGCGCCTGGTCGTAGCGGCTCTGCGCGCCCTCCGCGGCCCGCCCCTCCACGATGCCGCGCGCCCGCTCGAGCTCGGCCCGCGCCGCCTCGAGCCGGCCGACCCGCTCCTGATCCGCGAGCAGCGCCACGAACGCGCGCCGCGCCTCCAGCTCGAGCCCGAGCCGCTCGAGATCGAGCTGGGCGTGGAGCGCGCGCGCGTCCCCGGCGGCGGCGTCACGGCGCGCCTCGTGCTGCGCGGCGAAGAGCAGCGGGAGCTCCACCCACGCGGTGTGCTGCGACCCGTTGATCGCCTGGTCGGTGCCGTCGAAGCGGCCCATGAACTGATAGCCGAGCGACGGGTTCGGGTAGACGCCCGCGAGGTCGACCTCGGCGTCGGCGACCGCGCCTCGCGACCGGAGCGCGTGCGCGGCCGGGCTGCGTTCGCGGACGAGGCTCACGACCTCGGCCAGGGTCACCTCCTCCTGGGCGCGCGCTCCGACGCTCGGCGCCGAGAGACACACCACCGCGATCATCGCCATCCAGCGGGTCATCGCGCCACCTCCTCGACCAGGCTCACCTCGGGCGTGTCTTCTTCGAGCGTGCGCGGGCCGAGCAGGCGATAGAGCGCCGGCAACAGGAAGAGGGCCACCGCGAGGGTCGACGCCATGCCTCCGACGATCACGAGCGCGAAGGGGCGCTGCGTCTCGCTGCCGACCCCCGTGCCGAGCGCCATCGGGATCAGCCCGAGCATCGCCAGGAGCGCGGTCATCAGCACGGCCCGGAAGCGCTGCGTCGCCCCCTCGCGGATCGCGTCGAGGCGGTCGAGCCCACCGCGCCATCGCTGCTCGATGGCGGAGAGCACCAGCAGCCCCGCCAGCGACACCTGCCCCAGCAGCGCGATGAAGCCGATGGCGGCGCTGACCGACAGGGAGATGTCGGCGAGCGCGAGCGAGAAGACGCCGCCGGTCATCGCGAACGGGGCGAGCGTCAGGATCACGCCCGCGCTCCGCAGCGAGCCGAGCGCGGAGTAGAGCAGGCCGAGCACGACCAGCAGGCAGAGCGGGACGATCATCGAGAGGCGCGCCATCGCGCGCTGCTGGTTCTCGAACTCGCCCGACCACTCGAAGTAGTGGCCCTCCGGAGGCGTCACGCCGGCGTCGACCGCGGCCATCGCCTCGTCGATCACCGAGCCGATGTCACGCCCCTGCACGTTGAACTTCAGCGCCATCCAGCGGCTGTTCTGCTCGCGGTTGATCGAGGCGCGGCCGGTGCGGACCTCGATGCGCGCCAGGTCGCGGAGCGGCACCCGCGCGCCTCCCGGTCCGGGCACCAGCATCTCGCCGATCCGGTCGACGTCGCTGCGCTCGCTCGCCGGCGCCATGACCCGCACGGGGATCGGTCGCTCGCCCACCCAGACCTCGTTCACCACGAGCCCGGCCAGCGCCGTCTCGAGGGCCCGCTGCGCGTCCTCGACCCGGATGCCCTCGCGCGCGAGGGCGGCGCGGTCCAGCTCGACCTGCAGCTGCGGCATGGTGGTGTCCCGGTAGATGCCGAGGTCCACGACGCCGTCGATCCCGGAGAGCACGTCGACCGCCTGCGACAGGGCCGCGCGGGTGGCCTCGAGATCCTCGCCGAACATCTTGAGCACGACCTGCCCGCGCACGCCGCTGCCGGACTCCTCGACGTTGTCCTTGATGGGCTGGGAGAAGTTGAAGGTGAGGCCCGGGATGGCCGCGAGCGACGCGCGCATCTCGTCGACCAGCGACTCCTTCGTGACCCCCGGTCGCCACTCCTCGCGCGGCCGCAGCCTCACGATCGTCTCGCACATGTTGACCGCCTCGTTGTCGGTGCCGTCCTCGGGGCGACCCTGCTCGCTGAGCGTGACCATCACCTCGGGGAAGGTCAGCAGGCGCCGTCGGACCTCGGTCAGCAGATCGCGCCCCTCCTCCAGGGAGACGCTGTTCGGCAGCTCGATGAAGACGACCATGTCGCCCTCGTCGAGCTGCGGGAGGAACTCCGTGCCCAGGTGGCCGCCGACCCCGAGCCCCGCGAGCAGGAGCACCGCGCCGGCCGCGAGCGGCGCGAGGGGACGCGCGACGAGCCACCCGACGGCGCGCCGGTAGCGCTCGCGCATCCAGCGCACGGACGCCGGCTCCTTCAGCTCGGCGTCCTTGGCCCGGAGCGAGACCGCGAGCAGCGCCGGCACCACCGTGAAGGCGAAGACGAGCGCCGCGATGAGCGCGAACGAGTAGGTGACCGCGAGCGGCTGGAAGATCCGCCCCTCCACGCGCTCCAGGGAGAAGATCGGCACCAGCGCCGCGATGATGATGGCCATCGCGTAGAGCGTCGGCCGGGCCACGTCGACCGCCGCGCGGACGACGACGCCGAGGATCTGCCGCCGCGACTTCGGTCTCGAGACGTGCATCTCGTGCAGCACGTTCTCGACGAGCACCACCGCGCCGTCGACGAGGATGCCGAAGTCGATCGCGCCCATCGAGATGAGGTTCGCGGGCATGCCGATCAGGTGGAGCCCGATGAACGCGCTCAGGAGGGAGAGCGGGATGATGACGGTGACGATCAGCGAGCCCCGCCACATCCGCAGGAACAGCCAGACCACCCCCAGCACCAGCAGGAACCCCTCGAGCAGGCTGCGGTGCACGGTGCCGAGCGTGTTGTCGACGAGCCGGCCCCGGTCGTAGACCACCTCCAGCTGCATGCCCTCGGGGAGCACGCGCTCCTCGAGCATGTCGAACTTCTGCCGCAGCTCCTCGAGCACCTCCGAGGGGTTCGCGCCGCGGCGCATGAGCACGACGAACTCGACGACCTCGCTCTGCTCGTTCAGCCCGACCGTGCCGCGCCGCGGGGTCGCCGACTGCACGATCTGGGCGACGTCGCCGACCACGACCGGGAGCCCGTCTTCGCGCCGGATCACGACCGCCGCCAGGTCCTCGGGATCGGTGGCCATGCCCACGCCGCGGATGCCGAGCTCCTGCTCGCCGGTGCGCATGAAGCCCCCGCCGACGTTGACGCTGGCCTGCTCGAGGGCCTCGGCGACCTCGGCGAGCGTGAGCCCGTGCGCTTCGAGCCGCGCCGGGTCGGCGCGCACGTGCCACTCCTCGAGGTAGCCGCCGAAGGGGTTCACGCCGGCGACGCCGGGGACCTGACGCAGGATGCGCGGCACCGTCCACTCCGCGGCCGCCCGCAGCTCGTAGAGATCGTGGCGGTCGCTCGAGATCCGCACGAAGAGGACCTCGCCGAGCGGCGTCGCGTCGGCGGCCAGCTCGATCGACGCCTGGTCCGGCACGTCGGCGATCGCGAGGCGCTCCTGGATCAGCATGCGCGACCGGAAGACGTCGGCGTCGTCTTCGAAGGTGATGAAGATGAGCGACAGCCCGAAGAGGCTCTCGCTCCGCATCGAGATCGCGCCGGGGACGCCGTTGAGCGCGCGCTCGAGCGGGACGGTGAGGCGGCGCTCGATCTCCTCGGGCGCGAGGCCGGGGATCTGCCCGATCACGTTGACCTGGAGGTTCGTGACGTCGGGGAACGCCTCGATCGGCGTCCGGAGATACGCGTTGACGCCGTAGGCGGCGATCGCGGCGGTGATGACGATGGCGGCGAGGCGCCGCTCGACGCACAGACGGACGAGTCGGTGAAGCATGACGTCCTCGGGGGATCAGCGGAGGAGCTCGGCCTGGCCGTCGAGCAGGAGCGCGCCGCGGGTCACGAGCTGCTCACCGCGCTCGAGCCCCGAGAGCACGGGCACGCGTCCCCCCACCGCCGCGCCCACCTGGACCTCGCGGGCCTCGAAGGTGCGCGGGCCGCGCGCGACGAAGACCACGGTGCGGCCGCCGTCCTTGATGAGCACGCTCGACGTCGGGATGCCGAGGCCCGCCTCGCCGGCCTCGATCTCGGCGCGCGCGTACATCCCGGCGCGCAGCCGCCCGCCGAGCGCGTCGGTGAACGACAGGTAGACCGGCGCCCGGCGCGTCTCCGCGTCGACCGCGCCCCCGACCGCCTCGACGCGCGCCGTGACCGGCTCGCCGAGGGCGTGGATCGAGACGCGGGCCTCGGCGCCGACCTCGATCAGCGGCAGCTCCCGCTCGAACACCTGCGCCTGCACCCAGAGGGCGTCGGGCTCTCCGATCACCAGCAGCGGCTCTCCCCCCGAGTCCACCGCCGCGCCGAGGCTCGCGCGCCGCACCAGCACGGTCCCCGAGATCGGGCTGCGCACCGTGACCGACGCCGCCGCGCCGCGGCCGATCGACCCGCTGGTGGCGGTGAGCGCCGACAGCATCGCGCGCGCCTCGGCGAGGCTCGCCTCCGCCCGCACGCGATCGCTCTCGATCCCCACGCCCCGCGCGGCGAGCTGCTCTTGTCGCGCCAGCTCGGTCTCCGCCGCCCGACGCATCACCCGGGCCCGCGCCAGATCACCGCGGAGCTGCGCGGCCGAGGGGCTGGCGATGGTGACGAGCGGGTCGCCCTCCGCCACCCGCTGCCCGACCTGCGCGTGCACCGCGGTGACGCGCCCGTCGACCGGCGCGCCGACCTCGGACACGGCGCCCTCGCGGAAGGCGACCAGCCCGGGCGCGTGGATGAGGGTGTCGACCGCGTCGGCGCCGACCTCCTCCACCACCACGAAGGGCATCGACTCCGCGAGGATGCGGAGCGCGCCGCCGTCCACCGCGGTCGCGGTCTGGGGGCGGAAGTCGGGGGCCTGCGCCTCGGCGCCATCACCGCAGCCGGCGGCCGCGATCCCGAGCGTCGCGACGAGGGCCGCATGGTGAGTCAGTGAGAAGCTCATGCGGCCGGCGCAGTGCAGCCGTCGTGCCGACGCATGGTTCGTGCGAGGGGAGGCCCTCATGGCCCCGATTTCCCCAAGTCGCCGGGCGAAGCGTTGCGAGATACAACGCTCGCGTTGGATGTTGCGACGACTCTCGCTGTCCTCTCGGCTCACGCTCGCCCTCTCGGCCAGCGCTCTCCTCCTGCTCGGCGGGGGCGGGTTCTGGCAGGTGTCGGCCGAGGAGAGCGATCTGCGGCGCGCGGTCGAGCGCGAGCTGCGGCTGCTCGGACGGAGCCTCCAGGTCGCCTTCGAGAACGCGCTGCGAGATCGTCAGCCCGAGGACGTCGAGGAGACGCTGCGGGAGCTCGAGCGCATCGACCCCGCGGTCGACATCTTCGTCTACGAGCGGAACGGTCGCCTGCTCGCCGCCTCCACCGGCGCGGTGGAGCCTCCCGGCGGTGACGCCCCCGCGCCGCGCTCGGAGGTCCGCTTCCGCACTGAGCTCGAGCGCCCGGTGGTCGAGCTCCGGCTCCCGCTCCGCATCGTCGCCGGCCAGCCTCCGGCGACCCTCGTCCTCACCCAGCCGCTGCGCGGCATGAACGCCGACCTCGCCGCGACCCGGGAGCGCGTGATCCTGTCGACCGGCGCGTTCGTCCTCGTGGTGCTGCTCGTGACGCTCGCCGCGTCGCGCTACTGGGTGAGCCGACCGCTCGGTCGCATGGTCGAGCGGATGCGGCGGGTGCGCGCCGGAGATCTCTCGCCGCCGGCGCGGGGCGCGCGTCCCGCCGGCGACGAGGTCGGGGCGACGCTCGACGAGTTCGACGCCCTGGTGCGCGACCTCGCGGAGACCCGGACCCGGCTCGAGGCCCAGGAGGAGCGCCGGCGTCAGCTCGAGCTCGCCCTCCGCGAGGTCGACAAGCTCGCGACGGTGGGGCAGCTCGCGGCCGGGCTCGCCCACGAGGTCGGCTCGCCGCTCCAGATCCTCGACGGGCGGATCGCGGGGCTCGCGGCCAAGGCCGACGACCCCGCCGAGACCCGCCGGCTCGCGCGCATCCTGGGCGAGCAGACCCAGCGGATCACGCGCATCGTCTCGCGGCTCACCGACCTGGCGCGGCGGCGCGTCGCCCCGGCCCGCTGGGTGGAGGTGGCGCCGCCGGTCGGCACCGTGGTCGAGCTGCTCGGCGGCGAGGCGCGGCGGCGCGGGGTCGAGCTGACCCTCGAGGTCCCGGGCCCCGTCCCGCGCGTGCACGGCGACCCGGACTCGCTCCAGCAGGTGGCCCTGAACCTCTTGCGGAACGCGCTCGAGGCCACCCCGTCGGGCGGCCGCATCACCGTCCGGATCGAGCGCGGCGAGCTCGAGCGCGCCGGCGGCGGGACCGCGCCCTCGGCGCGGATCGAGGTGCGCGACACCGGCCGGGGCATGGACGCCGAGGCGCTCGAGCGCGCCTTCGAGGCGTTCTTCACGACCCGCGCCCCCGAGGGCTCGGGGCTCGGGCTCGCGGTGGTGAAGGGGATCGTCGACGACCACGGCGGGCGCATCCGCGCGGAGTCGGAGCTCGGGCGCGGCACTCGCTTCGTCGTCGATCTGCCCGGTGAAGAGGGAGGCCGAAGTGACACGGCGTAGGTCGCTGCTCGTCGTCGACGACGACCCGGGCGTGGTCGAGTGGCTGGTCGAGGCGCTGGGCGAGCGCGAGTTCGACGTGGAGGGCGTCACCGATCCCCGGCGGGCCCTGGAGCGCGTCGGCGAGCGGGCGTTCGACCTCGTGGTCTCGGACGTCGAGATGCCGGCGATGCGCGGCCTGGAGCTGGTCGAGGCGATCCACGCGCGCCGCGCGGAGCAGCTCGTGGTCCTCATCACCGCGTTCGGCTCGATCGAGCTCGCGATGAAGTGCGTGCGGGCCGGCGCCTCGGACTTCCTCGCCAAGCCGTTCACCATCGACGCGCTGGTGCACGCCATCGAGCGGACGCTGCGCGAGCGGCGCATGAAGCGGGAGATCGTCCGGCTGCGGAGCACGCGGGCCTCCGGCGCGGGCGCCGGCGACCTGGTGGCCGAGAGCGCGGCGATGAAGGCGGCGCTCGACCTCGCGCGCCGGGCCGCCCGGGCCTCGTCCCCGGTGCTGCTCAGCGGCGAGACCGGGGTCGGCAAGAGCGCCCTCGCGCGCTTCATCCACGCGCGCAGCGAGCGCGCCTCACGCGACCTCGTCCAGCTCAACTGCGCGGCGCTGCCGGCGGGGCTGGTCGAGGCCGAGCTCTTCGGCGTGCGCAAGGGCGCGTTCACGGACGCGCGCCACGACCGGCCCGGCCTCTTCGCGCTGGCGGACGGCGGCACGCTCTTCCTGGACGAGGTCGGGGAGATGGCGCTCGAGGTCCAGCCGAAGCTGCTCCTCGCGCTCGACCGCAGCGCCTTCCGTCCGGTCGGCGGCGGTGACGAGGTCCGCTTCGACGTCCGCCTCGTCGCGGCGACCAACCGCCCGCCCGAGGAGGCCGTGCGCGAGGGCCGCCTGCGCGCCGACCTCTACCACCGGCTCAACGTGATCCAGATCGACGTCCCGCCGCTGCGCGAGCGGCTCGCGGACATCCCGCCGCTCGTCGACCAGATCCTGCACGCCCTCGGCGAGCGCGCCGGGAGGACGGTGCTCGGGGTCAGCGACGAGGCGATGCGCTGGCTCTGCGGCCGGGCGTGGCCGGGCAACGTGCGCGAGCTCGCCAACGTGATCGAGCGCGCGGTGATGCTCAGCGACCACGACGTGCTCGTGATCGAAGACTTCCTGCGCGGCGGCCGCCCCACCGACCCCGACGCCGGCTTCCTCGAGCGCGCCGCCGAACAAGGCATCGAGCTGTCCGAGCTCGAGCGCCGCTACATCGAGCTCGTGCTTTACCGCTGCGGAGGCAACAAAGCCAAAGCCTCCCGCGTCCTCGGCATCGACCGCAGCACCCTGTGGCGCAAGCTCTCGACCCCTCGGAGCTGACCTCGCTCGCGGAGGGGGGGACCGCGGAGGGGGGGACGGAGTGAACTTGTGAACTTGCGTAGTTCGAATGACTACAGGCGCAGCTCTCATCGACTCGTTTGACGCTCCTCGCCGCGGTGTGGAAGTTTCCGTGTCCTCATGAAGACGCAGTACTCCTTCGCCCTCGTCCTGCTCACCCTCGCGGCCGCCGTCGGCTGCGGAGACGACCCCGGCCCGGCCGACGCGTGCGTCGCCGCCTGCGAGCCCGACAGTGGCCCGGCCGACAGTGGCCCGGCCGACAGTGGCCTGACCGACAGCGGCGTGGACAGCGGCGTGATGGAGCTGTGCGAGGGCGACGACGCGACCGGTGACACCGACGCCGACGGCGTGTGCGACGACCTCGACGCCTGCACGGGCGATGACGCCACCGGGGACGCGGACGAAGACGGCGTGTGCGACGACATGGACGCGTGCGCGGGCGACGACGCGACGGGCGACGCGGACGTCGACGGCGTGTGCGACGACATGGACGCGTGCACGGGCGACGACGCGACGGGCGACGCGGACGAAGACGGCGTGTGCGACGACGTCGACGCTTGCCCGGGCCAGGACGACGCGATCCTGAGCGCGCCCGTCCTGCCGCCCTTCGACCTCGACGTGGTCGCGGTCTCGCTCGACCCCGGGGCGGCCGGCGACAACACCGTGCGCGCCTCCCTCAGCAACGGCGGCGCCAATTCCCTCGACGGCACGGCGGTGACCCTCCAGTACTCCGCCGACGGCGGCAGCACCTGGCCGGTGACCCAGACGTTCGTCCCCAGCGGTCTCGGCGCGACCTGCGACACCGAAGAGGTCGCCTTCACCGCGCCGCTCGCCGCCGGCTCGGGAACCGTCGAGCTCTGCGTTCGCGTCAACCCGCAGGTCGCCGGGGACCCCGACGCGGCCGATCAGCGCTGCGCGACGATCACGATCCCGTAGCGCAGTGGAAGCGACCCGACGGAGACCGGCCCGGCAAAGCGTGCCGGCGCAGGCCGATGTCTCATGGGCAGAGTCTCGTCTGGGCTTCAGCCTTCCGGACGCCTACGTCGAGTATGCATCGACGTGGGGCCGTGCCGTTCTCTCGGACCTGATCTACGTCTTCGTGCCGACCAGAGCCGTTCCGGACAACATCGTCGTCGGGCAGAGTCAGCGCCAGGCGACGCTGTCAGACATCGACGCTGGGCTCGCGGAGCTGGAGCCGGATGGGAGTGTCGAACTGGTAGAGCGCTTCGTCATGTTCGGCATCTCATTCAATGGTCATAGATTCGCCTGGGATGGGGCTAGCCAGGCGGA
Organism: Myxococcota bacterium; assembly: GCA_036149055.1. Taxonomy (GTDB): domain Bacteria; phylum Myxococcota_A; class Polyangia; order Polyangiales; family Sandaracinaceae; genus JAVJQK01. Next base: position 47,690 of record JAYZQJ010000009.1, read on the forward strand.
CGATCCCGTCGTCTATGTGGTGGGAGAGAACGCTCTCGGTGTCCGCAGTGTCGGCGTCGGATTCTCGGGCTTCGTGAATGGCGTGTGTACGCAAGCCTCCAGGCAGCTGCTTGGTCCGGGCTATGGACCGCTGCATCCACAGCTGAAGCCCTTGCCCATGCGCGAATAGGCCCACCGTTCGCGCCGGCCCGGTGGCTCGAGGCCGCCGGGCATGAGACGCTCGCCACCGGCGAGCGTCATGCGATGTTGACCATTCTGCATCTCGGTTGGGCCGACGTGGACCCCGCGACGAACCCCTACGACCCGGAGCGCATCGCGGCGGTCGTCGACTCCGCGCTCCCCGCCACCGCCGTCCAGCCGCCGAAGCGGGACGAGAAGCGCAAGCGCCTCCAGGATGACGTCGGCCGCTCCCTCCTTGCCTCCGAGGCTCCCTGGATCTCCGGGTGGCAGTGGTCGGTCGGCGGGGGCGGCATCGCCGACGGATACTGTTGTCCGGGGCACAGCCTGCGCGGCAGCCCGGAGGAGATGCGCGGCCTGATCCTCGGTGGCGTCTCCAGCCTTCGGAGCCGGCTCGAGGAGCTCGCGCGCCGGTTCGAGCAGTGGGACGACGAGGTGGAGGGCCTCGACGAGGGCGCCGCCGCGCGCCGGATCGCGCCCCGCCTCCTCCCGCTTGCGGTCGAGTGGACCCGCGAGGAGGACGCCTGGTACAGGAGCTTCGAGCGCATGCTCGCGTGGGCGCTCGAGCGCCGCGGGATCGCGCCGCCGGTGGCCGAGGTGCTGGTGCGCGAGGCGATCGGCGGCCGCTTCGAGAGCTGGAGCGGGCCGGCCGACGTCACCGCGCGCGCCGTGTTCGACGACCTCGCCACGCTGACGCGCGAACGCCGCGAGCGCCCGCCGGTCGACGCGCTCGCCGCCTGGCTCTCCGCGCGGGGCCACGTCCGCTGGGACCGAGCGCGGCACTACGACCCGGACCCGGTCCGGCGCGACGGCCACCGCCGGTTCATCGAGGAGACGGATCGCGCACGGGACCCCGCGCGCGCGGATGACCTCCTGGCGGCGCTCTCCGCGGCGCGCGCCGACGCCCGCGCCGGACGCCCGCTCACCCTCGAGCGCCTGACCCGGTGGCAGAGCCTCGTGCTCGGCGAGCCGGTCGCCTTCCGCACCGAGGTCGCCTTCGCCCACGGCGGCGCCGAGCGCTACGGCCTCGAGCCCGACACCGAGCCCCGCTTCGCCGCCTGCCTCGAGCAGGCCAACGGCGCCGACGCGACCCCGACCGCGCGCGCTGCGCGCGCCTACCTCGACGTCTGCTTCTTCCACCCCTTCCCCGATGGCAACGCCCGCGCCGCCCGCCTCGCCCTCGACTACGTGCTGACCCGCGCCGGCCTCGCGCTGCACGCCGCCGCCCCCGTCTTCGTCGTCGCCCGTCGCGCCGACGACCACCTCGGCCCCTACGGCTTCATGCTCACCATCGACTACCTGAGCGGCCCGATCGGCTGGCGCTGACGAGCCCCGCGTCGTCGTCAGCCGGAGCTCGCGAGTCGCTGAAGCTGACGCTCCACCTCCACCCACGGCAGCCGTCGCCCGCTCGCCTTCATCTTCGCGTAGGCCGTCCGGAGCTGCGGCGTGCTGACCACCCCGGCGCGGACGAGGCGCTCGGCGACCCACAGGGTTCCGTGGACTTCGACGCCCTCGGCCCGTGCCGCGCTCCTCAGGCTGCGATCGCCCGTGAGCAGCGGGCAGCTCTCCTGCTCCGCGGCGGCCAGGGCGGCGAGGTCCAGTCGACTCGGTTTGCGATATTTTGCGGCGAGCTCGACCGCGCGGGCGATGGTCCCGGCGGAGAGCTCGACGAGGACGAGGCCGTGGTCGAGGAGGTGAGCGTGCTCGTCTCTCAGCTCATCCTCGAACAGCAGGTCTGGAACGCCCACGGATTCGGGGAGACGAAACAGCGCCTGCAGCAGGCCGCCATCCTCGAAGTCGATGAAGATGTTCGTGTCACTGATGAGCAGCGCCACGCGGGCCCTCGAAGCCTAGGCGACGACGGAACGCGGTGACGGGCATACCCATCAGCTCCGCGGCCTTGCTCGTCGAGATCAGCTCCTCGGCGAGAGCGTGGAGCACCAGCCGCTCGAACAGCTTCGGTGTCTCGGGCGGGACTGGCTCGCCGGGCTCTCGCTTGCGCCATCCCTTCGCCGAGAAGAGCCGGAAGAGCTTCGTCTTGGTCGCGCCGGTGATGACGGAGGCGTCGGCGGCGCGGAACACCCACGCCATCATGCTCACCCCATACTCGTGCTTCAGCGCGTGCAGCTCGCGGGGCTCGAGACGGTTGCGGTGCGACCCGAGCTCGTGGCGCACGGTCGGCTCCGGCACGAGGAAGGCGCCCGCGAAGCGATCGCACGCCTTCTCCTCGTCCAGGTCCGGGCCCAGCCGAGCGCCGAGCACGAGATGTCCCAGCTCGTGCGCCATCGTGAAGCGCTGTCGATCGCCGGGCCACGCGGAGCCGACGACCACCACGGGCAAGTCGCCGACCCTCGCCGCGAGCCCGTCGAACTTGGCCGAGGCGTCGGCGTCGGTGGTGAGCACCACCAGCCCGCGCTCCTCGAGGGTGTCGGCGAGGGAGGGGATGGCGTTGTGACCGAGATGCCAGGCCTCGCGCATGGCGAGCGCCGCGGCCTCGATCTGCGCGAGGCTCTCGATGCGCCGCGGCACCGTGCTCGGAACCTCGAAGCGCGCGACCGGCGGCGTCGGGAAGAGCGCCACGAGCTCCACGAATCGCTCGACCTGATCGAGAATGTCGGCCTCGATCCGAGCCAGCTGCTTCTTCGAGATCGACGCGCGCTTTCGATACTCGGGCTCTTCGAGCTCGACGGTGGTCGGGCGGAGAAAGAACTCGGTCCGCGTGCCGAGCGCACGCGCCAGGCGGATCAGGCTCTTGGAGGACGGGTGGGCGAGCCCGCGCTCGAACTTCGAGATCGCCATCGCGCTCAGCTCCGCCCGATCGGCGAGCTCTCGCTGCGAGAGCCCCGCGGCGGCGCGCGCCCGTTTGATTCGTTCGCCCATCATCGGTTTACAGATTCCCAGGGAGGTCCCTTCAACGTAAACCAGCGCTGGCCGGGGCTCAATCGCTGGGCGACCCTTGGCGGTCCGCCGTCGCCCGAGCGCGGGCGAGGGCCTCGTCCAGGTCGACGACCAGCGCGTCGACGTCCTGCGAGGCGCCGGTCGCCAGCAGGTGGTGGGCGTACCCGTCGGTTTGGAGCACCGCCGATTCGGACTCGGACCGGGTCTTCACCAGCCGCGCGACGTCGAGCCGACAGGAGAGGCGCGACCCGAGCACCCGGTCTTTGTAGACCACCTTCTTCGGCCCGATGCGCAGGCGCTCCTCCGCGAGGGGCCACTGCATCACGACGATCGCGATCAGCATGCCGACCGGGAGGAGGACCCGGAGGCCGACCATCGAGCCCAGGCAGACGGCGGCCAGCGCGACCGGGAACACGAGCAGGAGCCCCCAGCCGCTCGCGACGCGGGCGCGGCGATACTCCGTGGTCGCGCCGTCCGTCCGGAGCCTCCGCCACCCGGTCCGCGCGCTCTCGCCGGGCGGCGCACGGAGCGGTCCCGCGGCCGACGTCATCGTCGCCACCACTCCGCGCCGCGCCTGCTCCGGCTCCACGCCGGTTGGGATATCGGCGGACATCAGGGGAACTACATTCCTCCGGCCATCGAGGCCACGCCGGCTCGGGGGGGACGGAGTGAACTTGTGAACTTACGTAGTCCGAACGACTACAGCCCCGCGCTCACTTGATCACCAGGCCCAGCGAGCGCAGGCGCGCGGTCTCCATCGCGTAGAGGTGGTCGCTCACCGGATGATCCTCGGCGGGCGTCCACTCGACCTCGAGGGAGAGCAGCAGGTCGTTCGCCGCGAGCACCGGCTCGGGCACCGGGCGTGCGTAGGCGGTCAGCGCGGGCGGCCCGAGCTCCCCGGGGTGGGCGGCCCGCGGTTGGATCGGCGCGCCGCGGGCGGCGGCTTCGTGTTCCTCGCGGGGGCGCCCGGGCCACATGCTCGACACGCTCGCGCAGACCCAGCCCGGCGCCTCGCTCACGCACACCGTCGTGCCGGGGCTGTCCACGTCGCTCGGGACCACATCGACCAGCGGCGGCGCGGAAAGCAGCCGGAGCCCGAGGAACCGGGCGTGGAGCGCCTCGGCGTCCGGAACCCGCCCGGCCTGGAGCGCGCCGGCAGAGCAACGATACACCCGGCCGTCCGCGAGCAAGAGGAGCAGCGGGCAGCGCTCTCCGCCCGAGGTCGCCACCACCAGCGGCCGCGGCGAGGGCGGCGGCTCCGGCACCGTGAACGCCGCGTTCTGGGCCGGCGGCTCCCAATCGAGGTTCGGGACCGGGGGCTCCTTCATCACCGAAGGCGAGCCCGGTTGGCAGGCCGTCGCGAGGAGCAACGCGAGCGCCGACATTCGATGCGTCACGTGCGATCGCCCGCCTCGCCACGCTCGGGGTCGAGGGGCGCCGGCGCGCTCGTGGGCACTCGTCGAGCGACCCCTGTCGGTTGGCGCTGTGAAGAGTTGGACCCACTGAAGCATCGGCATCGCTCTGCTGACGGTCGGCTATGGCGCCCGGTGTTGGAAGGGAAGTCTCGCGGTCACGGAGAGCGACGAGATGCCTGCGCGCGTGCGGCCGACGATCAATCTCCGCAGTATCAGGGCACGGTCGCCTATCGGTCCCTCTGCGTCGACCACTGAAGGGAGAGAGAACGAGAACCGAGCCCCGACCGCGCTGTCGGACGGGCGTGGCTGCCACCCGTCGACGCGCCGAGCTCGGTCTCACGATGCTGGCGCTCGCGCTCTACGCCGGTATCGGAGCGCAGTGGGCCGTGGCCCAGCGGCCGTGGGGCTCCTACACCTGGGCGCCTGCGCTGCCGATCTGGGTCGCGGGCATCCTCCCCTGGCTGATCCTCGGGTGGCTCGCGCTGCGGCGACATCGCCACGCGCCGTGGCTCGCGCTGGGGGCCTGTGCCGCGTCGTTGCCCTGCGGCGTGTCCCGCTGCCCCACCTTCTTCTGGGCCCCGCTCTACGGCGGGCCCGCGCTGCACCGCCTCGCGCTCTTCGCCCCCGTCTTGGCCGCGCTCTCGCTGGTCGCCGCGGAGCGGCTCCGCCGTGAGCGCGTGCACTGGCGGGGGCGGGTCTCGCGCGTCGCCTGCGGCGCGCTCCTGGTGTGGACCCCGCTGTACCTCTACCTCGCGGTGCACGGCTTCTTCTGGGGCGAGAGCTGGTGGCACGCGCCGGGCGCGTTGCCGGCGCTCCTCCCGGTCGTCGTCGGGCTGACGGGGATGCTCCGCGACAGGACGTGGAGCCTCGCCGTGATGGCCGCCGCGGTGCCGCTCGCGCTCCTCGTCGTCGCGCCGGAGGCTCGCCCCTCGTGCACCGGTCCGCTCGGTCACCCCTTCGCGTGCGGCTGGGGGCGAGAGCTCGTCGCGGGGGGCGCGGCCCTCGCCGTCGCGCCGTGGCTCCGCCCCGCGTGGCGAGCCTGGAGACGGCCGCTCAACCGGCGAGCGTGAAGACCGGCAGATAGAACGCGAAGAGCGCCGCCCCCGTGTTGCCGACGAGCAGCGCCACGCCGATCGCCACGAACCACAGCAGCCCTCGCGGCTCGGCCCGGCTGCTGGAGAGCGCGGCGAGCCCCACCACTCCCGCCGCGAGCGCCGGGAAGATGAAGTACGGCCACGCGCCGTACACCCACGCGCGGGTCCACATCGGGAGCGCGTCTCGTCCGCCGAAGTCATCGAACATGGCGCCGAACGCGGGCGCCGCGCCGAGCCGGAGCGTCAGCGACTCGAGCCCGACCGCGACGAAGAACACGAGCGACACGACGACCGCGGACCTCGGAGAAACACGGTGATCTCGGCTCGCCGTCACGGCCGCAGTCTACAGCGCGCCGGTGCTGTACGGTCTCGGCATGAAGCGAGACCCCATGCCCCTCGAGCCCCCGCCCGCCGTCGACACTGCCGAGTGGGCCGCCGAGCTGGTCCGCCTGTGGGCCGCCGAGGGGCGGCTGCACACGGCGATTCGCTGGGACTACTTCGCGGAGGCAGGCCACTGGGGCGTCGCGCTCGTCGACTTCGCGCGACACGTCGCCAGGGCGTACGCAGAGGGAGCCGGCCGCGACCCCGGCGTGGTGATGCAGGAGATTCGCGACGCGTTCGACGCCGAGTGGGAGAGACCGACGGATCTCGGCACCGGCGGGCTTCGATAGTCGCGGCGGCTCGAAAAATCGCTCTCGAGAACGCTCGCCGAGCGCCGTCGCCCGCGAAACGCCGACGACAGCGTCCTGGACGGGTGGCCTGACAGAATGTCGTGGCCGGCGGCGGTTTTTGCGACGGCGGCTTCGCAGATTGAGACGCCATCTCAACTGCGACGGAAAAACTGACAGAATGTCAAACGGTCGACGATTTCCGCGGAGAAACTCACGCGGATCTCGAACTTCAGCCTTCGGGACGCACGGACTGACAAAAAGGCGAACCCTCAGACATCTGCGGGCGTGGACTCACGCAGAACGTTGCCGGAACAGATCTGGCGCAGAACCAGCCTGTCCGGACGGCGGCAACGGACTCGAGCAGCGCCCCGCGCTCCACCGAGGCCCCCGACATCGTCACGCGAGGGGAGCCCCGACCGCGAACGTCGGCTAGCGTTGGGGCGCGGGCACTGGCCGATTCAGCTCGCCGCTCCATACCGGAACCCATGACCCGTCACGCTGCCACTGCCTCTCCGCTCGGATCGGCGCTCGAGCACCTCGCCGAGCAGGCCGACTACTCTCTGCTGGAGTCGCTGAACGCGGATCCGGACTCCACGGACAGCGGGGAGGACCACGCTCCGAGGCAGGTCTTCTCGGGGCACTACGTGCCGGTCGCGCCGACGCCCATCGGCGACCCCGAGTACGTCGCACACAGCCCCACGCTGTTCGCCGAGCTCGGGCTCGCAGACGAGCTGGCCCGCCGCGACGACTTCATGCGCTTCTTCTCGGGGGACCTGTCCGCGGCCCCCGCGCCGCTCCGGCGTCACGGGTGGGCGACCGGCTACGCGCTGTCCATCTACGGGCGCGAGTACACCCAGCAGTGCCCGTTCGGGACCGGCAACGGCTATGGCGACGGGCGCGCGCTCTCGGTGCTCGAGGGTCGCTTCCGCGGGCGGCGCTGGGAGATGCAGCTCAAGGGCGCGGGGCGCACGCCGTATTGCAGGGGCGGCGACGGGCGGGCCGTGCTGCGGTCCAGCGTCCGGGAGTTCCTCGCGCAGGAGCACATGCACGCCCTGGGCGTGCCGACGTCGCGCTCGCTGAGCCTGTACGTCTCCCGGTCCGAGAAGGTCCGGCGACCCTGGTACGCCGAGAGCTCGTCGTCCGTCGACCCCGACCGGTGGGTCCTCGAGCCGGTCGCGATCTCCACCCGCGTCGCGCCGTCGTTCCTCCGGGTGGGTCAGCTCGAGCTGTTCGCCCGGCGCGCTCGCGAGCGGGCGCACGCTGCGGCCGTGGAGGAGCTGGAGCTGTTGCTGAGGCACATCGTCGAGCGCGAGTACCGGCCGGAGATCCCGGCGGACCTCGAGCTGGCGGCGCAGCTGGTCGGGCTCGCGCGAGCGTTCCGCGGGCGCCTGATCTCGCTGGTCGCCCACTGGATCCGCGTCGGGTACTGCCAGGGCAACTTCAACAGCGACAACACGGCGCTCGGCGGGTTCACGCTCGACTACGGTCCCTTCGGGTTCATGGAGCTGTTCGACCCGGAGTACCAGCCGTGGACCGGAGGGGGCTGGCACTTCTCCTTCTTCAACCAGCCGGCCGCCGCGCAAAAGAACTTCGAGACGTTCTGTGCGGCCCTGCGGACGTGGCCCGGCTTCGACGAGGCCCAGCTCGGGGAGCTCGACGAGATTCGACGCGGCTTCGCCGACGCGATGGCGGAGGAGCTCGCTCGCATGTGGGCGAGCAAGCTGGGGCTGACGTCGGCCGAGCCCGGGCTGGTGCGACGGCTGTTCGCGCTCATGCAGCAGACGGGCGTCGACTACACGATCTTCTTCCGCGCGCTCTCCGAGCTGCCCGACACCCTCGAGCCGCTGCGAGCGAGCTTCTACCCGGCGGAGGTGCGGGAAGGCGATCCGGTCGACGAGGCCGCCTGGGTCGCCTGGCTCGACGACTGGCGCGCGGCCGTGCGAAGCGAAGCGCGTGAGCGCGCCGAGATCATCGCCGGGATGAAGGCGGTCAACCCGAAGCTCATCCTGCGAGAGTGGCAGCTCGTGCCCGCGTACCAGCGCGCGGCGAGCGGCGACTACGACGGCGTCCGCAGCCTGCAGCGAGCCATGACGCAGCCCTACGCAGACCAGGACAGCCCCTTCGACGCGCTCAAGCCGTCGAGCGCGTTCGGCACGGGCGGCGTCTCGCACATGAGCTGCTCGTCGTGATCGGGCTCGCTCGCGACGTCGGCGCTCGGATGGCGCGCTCTCTCGGGCGATGCTGAGCCTCGACGAGGCGCGAGCGATCGCGGACGCGTACGCAGCGCGTACCGGCGCGGCGTGGTTCGAGCCTGGCTTGTCGGAGCGGGAGCGTTACTGGGTCGCCCGCGTCGGCTTCATCGGGTCGATGGGGATCGTGATCGACAAGGCCGACGGGAAGCTCACCGTCCTCGGCTCCGCCTTCCGACTGCAAGACTGGCTCTGGGCGTACGAGAGCGGGTTCCTCGAACGCGATGCGACCCTGCGGGTCCTCGCGGTCCACGACGAAGAGAAGGCCGTCGAGCTGCTCCGCCAGGTCACCCCCGAAGGTCCCCCCGCGACCCGCAACCCCTGGCCCCGCCGATCCTGGGTCCGCGAGCGCCTCTCCGACCTGCCCGCCGAGCTCGAGTGGAGCTTCCACGTCGCGATGTTGCCCCTCCTGCGCCAGGCCATCGCCGAGCGGTGGCTGGAGCTCGAGGTGGTCGCGCCGGAGTAGGCGCGGGGGAGGTCGCCTCCCGCTCGGAGCTCGGCTGCGATTTGGAAGCCTGAGGGGAACCGATCGGGGGTCGGAGAGCCCGTGGTGCTGCATAGTCTCGACATGAGCTTCGACCTGATCGTCCTGGACTCGCCTCAGCCTCTCGACGCGCGGAGAGCGGCTGAGGTGTACGAGCGCACCGTCGATGGCGAGGCAGAGGAGCTGCGGACCGACCGGGGTCGGACGAAGGCCATCGTGGAGGCTCTCCTCGCGCGGCACACCAACCTCGCAGCTGAAGCCGAGGAGGGCGAGAGCCCTTTCGCGAGCACCTTGCCCCTCGACCCCCGCCCCGACCTGGTCGAGGTGACGATGTCGTGGGGGAGATACGCTGCGGTCTCCGCCGACGTCGTCGCGCTCGCGCTGACCCACGAGCTGACGGTCTACGACCCCCAGGCCTTCATCACCTACGCGCCCGTCACGCTCTCGGGGCCGTCACGGGCGACCGTCGAGTCGCCCTGGCTGCTCGAGACGGTTCACGCACACCAGCCGCTCATCGGGGATCTCGTCGCCAGGCTCGCCCGAGAGGCGCGCAACCCGTTCTGCATCGTGTCGATCGGTGACTCGTTCATGCAGACGATCAACGCGAACAACGGCGACGCCTCGCGCCCGCTGCGGATCGAACACCGCCTCGACGACGGGGAGCACATGCACCTGGCCGACCCCGTGGAGGCGGAGACGGTGACCCACGCCCTCGTCTCCTTCGCGGCGGGGGACGACGCCTGGCGAAGGCTGCCCTGGGAACCGCTGCTGCTCTGACGAGGCGTCCCGTTCGCTCGCGTATCCCCGCTGTCGCGCGGCTACCTCCTGCGGTCATCCGCGGAGCACGAACGGGAGCTGGCCGGGTTCACGTGTCAGTCTCCCCGTGCCTGGAAGCTGGTGGTCGCCAGCCTCAACCGCCGCTGAAACTCCTCGTTGAACGTCGCATAGCCTCTTCGATCTTCGGAGTCCGTGATCCGCTTGGGAGCTCCGGCGAAGAGGGACCAGACCGCGCTCGCGAACTCGGCGACGGCCTCCCGATACTGCTCGACCGGGATCGTCGCGTTCACGCTGCGCGCCCCGTCGAGCGCGGGATGCCCCCGCAGGTCATGCAGACGAACCGAGTCGCGCTGGTGGGACACCGACCAGTCGATCCCACTCGGACAGCCCAGAACCAGCACGTCGGTCGATCCCTCGCTGGGCGCGATCAGGACGTGGCCGCAGCAGGGCAGCAGGTGGTCGCCCACCTGGTTCTCTGGCGAGTGGTTCTGCTCCAGCGTCCGCAACAGATAGAGCGCGGTGGCGCTCAGCGTGAACTCTCCATCGTCCGGCGAGACGAAAGGCTGCCCATCCACCCGAACGAACACGCGGCCGTGCGAACAGAGGTCCTGCTCGGGGTCGACGTGCGCCAGCCAGTGATGCTCGGTGATGTCGATGGCGAAGGTGCCCATCCGCTCGATCCTATCGGGACGCACGAGGGACGCGAGCGCCGAGACGGAAACGCCGTTGCACTCGACGGCGTACCGGGCGATCTCCTTGAACGAGCACCCGGCCCGAGGGAGCCTGTACGCGTGGCTTTCGCCCGACGAACCGGCGAGACGAAGGGCGGCACCTGCGGGTACTGCGGCGCGGCCGTCACGCTGGAAGCGGTCGAGACCCTCGACGGGCGCGCGGGTCTTCAGTGGGGGCCGTCGCCGCATCGCGCGCCATGCGGGGCTCACTGCCTGGCAGGCTCGGTGGCGCACGGCGAGACGGACGTCCACATCGACCCCTACGGCGAGTGCCCCCGCTGCGGCGCCAAGGCCGCCGAGGTTGCCTCCACCGTCGAGAACGCCGAGGGCACCGAGCGAATCGTCCTACAGCGCTACGTCGTCGGCCGCTACTCCGGGCGCTATCCGTTCGGAACGCCGTCAGCGCTCCCGGACGTTCGATGCGAGGCCCGCCTCGAATACTCCCAGGGGCTGTATCGCTACGAGGCCGAGCTGCTCTGGTTTCAGGAGAACTGGGCGCCTCCTTTGGACGAGGCGCTCTTGGCGTACCTCGCGAGAGCCTCCTGGTTCGATCTCTCCACCAAGTACGAGATCTGACGCGGCTCAGGCGCGGTCCACCCGGCGTCGTGATGCGTCGCGTTCTACGCTATCGTGCGGGCGCGATCGTTACTTGGGACGGTCGATCGAAGAGGGGCCCAGGCTCGGATCCGTGAAACCCCGCGCGTGGGCAAGACGGCGGTGGCGTCTCGTCGCATCAGCGAGCGGCCTACTCGCGCTCGCGCTCTTCGCTTGGTTCGCGGACCCCGACTATCCGGGGCTCACGGAGGTCTCCCGGCCGTCTCGCCTCATCGGGCTCGAGGAGCGCGAGCTAGTGGCGGAGTTGGGCCCGCCGGACCGAACCAGAGAGTTCACGATGGCCGACTGTTGCACCGAGCTCGATGGGAGCCTCATGAATCACCTCCCACCGCGCGGGGTGAGCCCGGAGGACGCGGTGGTCCGGGTCTTCACGTGGTCTCGACTCAGGTACATGCTGACCGTCTGGACGTACCGGCACGACGAGAGTGGTTGGCGCGCGGTCGATACGATCGCTGTCGGGAATCTCGCACCCTCGTTCTGATACGGCCCATGCCCCGTCGCAGCGAGTGGATCATGCGAGCACGGTCGCGACGGCAGTCGGCACCGCCTCCGCGAGGTACCACTCCCAATAGGCTACGGCAGCCTCCCGCGAGTAGTCGAAGTCGGAACCCCACGGAAGGTCACCCGCCTCAGCTGCCGCCGCCCAGAGTGCGCAGTCGAACATGTCAGGGTCTTCGGGGGCCTCGACGTCCGCTCTCGAAATCCCGAGCTCGGGTCTGGGGACCAGTAGCTGTTCATCGCGCGCAATCGTCATCGCCCCGCGAGCGATCGCTCTAGCGGCATGGATGTAGTCGATGCCGTGGCGGCCTGCCGGACCACCGTCGCCGAGGTGGTTGTAGAGCGTGATCGCTTCATCGAGCGGTTGGACTCGGTCCCCGGCGCCATCAACAGCCGCGCGCGCGAGATCCATGAGAGGTGCGACATCGCCAGGGTCTCCGGCATGGTGCCGAGTCCACAGCGGGAGCGCTCGCTCGGCCACCAACAGAGACACTTTGGCCCTGATGCGGTGCCCCTGGGAGGGGGGCTCCTCCAGCGCGACGAGCGGGGGCGCGGGTGGACCGAGGGTCAGCAGCATCTGCCTGCGGCTGCGCAAGGACAAGAAGCCGTCCGGGCTCGCGTTGGCCTCCGCGCGGCAGGTCTGGCAAAGACGAGAGACCGCGTCACGAACTCGCTCACCTACCATGGGACTCGAGTGTAGTCGTTGCGGTCGAGCTGACTCCCGAGCTGGTGGGGAAGCTCCTCGCGGCGCCGTCGACTGCTGGAGATGTTGCTGGCGCTCGAATGAGTCGGGCCGGTGCTACTCGGAGCCGAAGAGCTTCGAGAAGTCAGGGTCCGACCAGGGCGAGCCCCAGGCGCACCGTTTCTGAAGCCGACGACTCCAGCCCCGCCGCTCATCTGCGGTCAGGAAGGCGACAGGGCGGTCGTCCTCATACAGAGCTGCGGCATGGCCGGTCGCGCTCCATCTCACACGCCAAGCGTGCTGAGCTGGCGAGGTACACCTCGCGTCGGGACCCACCACGTCGGTGGAAGCGGGCGGCGGACCTGGTCGTCGCTCGGCCACTCGTTCCGGCGGTGGGGCCGCCACGCGGTTGTAGACCCAGACGTCACCAACGATCTCCATCGAGTCCGGCGCCGTCAGGTAGAAGAACGCCACGACCCCGTCGTCCTCGAACACCGCAGAGCGGTGCGAGTCCTCGCAGTAGGAGGACACGAAGGGGTCTGAGTCTTTGGCTTGTGGAGGGGACCGCATGTCTCGAGGCGGGGGCCTGCTCAATCTGAGGAGCGGGCGCGAAAACCACGGAGCGCGAAGTAGATCGTAACGTCGCCCGTGTTGTCGGTGAACACGCCTTCGGCGTCCAGCAGACGCCCGGCGATGATGAGGGCCTCCAGGGCTTCGGCGTGACCGGCGGGCCACTCAGCATCGACGAGCAGCCCCAGGTCATGCTCCTCCCCGAACGCCCGCACGCGCTCGAGGTCACGGAACGCCGCCTCCGGCATCGTCTCGTTCGCCCACCCCCAGAGGAAGGTCCCCTCTTGCCGAGAGCACGTCCCGAGCGCTTCGCCTCGCGACTCCACGCTGCCCAGTCCGTATCCGCCAGGCGGTGGTAGTGCCGTCATCCCGACCGGATCGTCCAGTCTCTTTCGACGTCCGCATCGGCGGAAGGCAGGCGACGCGGTCGTGCGGGCGGCCCAAAACGACGAAGGCCCCGCCGAAGCGGGGCCTGTCGAAGTCCCTCGGGTGAGGGCGATGCGGAAGAGAGGACTCGAACCTCCACGGGTGTTACCCCACAGGAACCTGAATCCTGCGCGTCTGCCAGTTCCGCCACTTCCGCGGGCGTATCGAAAGAGGCGGTGAGATACGTTGTGGAGGGGTCCCTGTCAAGCAGCATCGACATGGCTTCGAAGGGGACTCCGAAAAGTTTTCATACCTCCGCACCGAGTGCAGCCCCGGGCGCTCGGGCAGGCGGTCCAAGTGGTTGAAATCACGTCCGTTACCTCCTGAGGGTAGGGCGGCCCGTAGATTGCAGCAGCGAGACCCGCCGTGGTGCGTTCTTCCAAGAGACTTCAGCGTCGGGCGGGCTTCACGATGCTCGAGGCCCTGGTCGTGGTGTCGATCATCGCGATCACCGCCGCCCTCGCCGCGCCCGCCCTCAGCCGCTCGATGGCGGTGCGTCGGGCGAACGAGTCGACCCACGACGTGGTCCGGATGGGGGCCCTCGCCCGCTCCGAGGCCATGATGTACGGGCGGGCGCACCTGCTGCTCTTCCAGTCCGACGGCGACGGCGTGCTCACGGTGTGGCGCGGCCGCAGCGACCGGTGCAACGGCAACCTCTGGTTCGGCGGCACCATCGTCGACGCGCTCTGCACCCGGGAGCGAGGCTGCGTGGAGCGGCTGAGCCTCCAGGACCGCTACAACATGGGCAGCCACCACGTGGAGCTCGCGTCGACCGATGGCGTGGTCGGCCTCTGCTACCAGCCCAACGGCGAGCTCTACACGACGACCAGCGCGTCCAACTTCAGCTTCACCAACGTGACCGGCGGCCGGACGGGGGTGCGCTTCTCGCTCACCCGCTTCGAGAACGGCTCCAACGCCAACGACGTGGTCCGCTCCGTGGTGTTCCCCTACGGCGGGCCCCCGAGGATTCAGCGATGACGCGGCGCACGCGACGGCAGCAGCAGCGCAGGCAGGGCTACACCCTCATCGAGGTCATGATGGCCATCGGGGTGCTCACCGCCGGCGCGGTGGCGATCATGGCGCTCCAGTCGGCGTCGACCCGCGGCAACATGGAGGCCCGCCAGATGGGCACCGGCGCGATGCTCGCCCAGCGCTGGGTGGAGCGGCTCCGGCGCGACGCGCTGAACTGGACGCGCGGCACCAACACGGTCGACGCGCTGCTGCTCTCCCGCACGCACTGGCTGCGGAACGTGCCGAGCCCCGGCGATCCCGCCAACTGGCAGGTCCCCGCCGCCAACCCGGCCACCGGCGAGACGCCCAACTTCGACTTCTACGGGAACGACACCGCCACCGCGACCGAGATGCGCTACTGCGGCAACGTCCGCTACGAGTGGCTGTACCCGGGCCGCGCGATGCGCGCCGACGTGCGCGTGTGGTGGGTGCGGAGCGCGACCAGCACCGGAGACCCGACGCGGGCCCAGCTCGCGAGCTGCGCGCCCGGCGTCGACCCGAACACGCTCACCGGCGACTTCCGGATCCGCGCCGCCTACGCCTCGACCGTCATCCGCTACACCCCGATGCCGGGGAGCTGAGCCATGATCCGCCGCATCCGAAACGCCCACCGCTCGCGACGCGCCGGCTTCACGCTGGTGGAGCTGATGGTGGCGCTCGCCGCGGGCGGGCTGGTCATCGCCGCGGTGTTCACGCTCGGCGGCGCCAGCGCGCGCCACTTCCAGGAGCAGCAGCGCGTGGGCGTGACCCAGCGCTCGGTGCGCATGGCGATGGATCGCCTGCGCCGCGACATCGCCCGCGCCGGCTACATGCACGTGCCGTCGACGAACTCGCCGTTCGTCCGGACCTGCCCGGTGCCCGCGCTGCCCGGCAACCTCCCCGCGGTCTCCTTCGTGGACGACGACCCGGGCGGCAACGGCGCGCTCGAGGCGCTCAACCGCGGCATGAACCGGGTCAGCGCCGACCGGCTGCGGCTGACCGGGAACTACGTCACCGACGACGCGTACCTGGTCCGCGGGGTGAACGCGAACGGGACGACGGTCTTCCTGCAGACCGACTGGCTCGCCTTCCGCCGCGCCTTCACCCGCGACAACGGCTCGGGCGGGCGCGACATGGACCCGGTCCGGTTCAGCGAGGTGTTCGCGACCGGCCGCATGCTCCACCTCGAGTCACGCAACGGCTCGCACTTCTTCGTGACGATCACCGGCGCCCGCTTCTCGGGCCTCAACCAGGCCGAGGTGACGATCACGCCCGGGCTCGGCGTCGACAACCCGTGCCTCGAGGGGCTCGGGCGAGGCGCGCTGGCCAGCCCCATCAGCACCGTCGAGTACGCGATCGTGCCCGCGACCGGCGCGCTCGTGCCGCGGAACGCGAACGTGGTCGGGCCCAACACGGTGCTGCAGCGGCAGGAGCTCGACCCGGCCACGCTCGCCCCCATCCCCGGCACCCAGCGCGCGGTGCTGGAGTTCGCGGTCGACTTCAACCTCGACTTCGTGCTCGACACGAACCCGACGGTCGGCAACCCGCCGAACCTCGTGCGGCGCGCCGGCGCGGCCGCCGCGGGCCCGATCGCGGCGACGCCGTGGCAGGTCCGCTCCATCATCGCCTCGCTCGCCGCGCGCACGCCCGAGCAGGACCGCCGCTTCCCCTGGCCGAACACCTGGTCGGGAGGCCGCCCGGCCGGCAACCCCCTGAACCGATTCCGCGTATTCGACGACCGCGACGGCGCGGCCCGCGTCCGCCAGCTCACCACCGAAGTCCAGATGCCGAACATGGTGCCCCGCCGATGACCCGACGACGTCTCACCCGCAGCGGTCAGCCGCTCTCCCGCCGCGAGGGCGCGGCGATGCTCATCGTGCTGATGGTCCTGCTCATGACCACCGCGACGGCGACCTTCGCGATCCACTCGACGGTGATGGAGATCCGCTCGGCCGGCTATCAGCGCCAGGCGCTGCAGACGAGCTACGTGGCCGAGGGCGGGACCTACGCGGCCCTGTCGTACATCGACGTGATGGGGCCGCAGGCGGCCTTCGTGCAGTACTCGCGCACCCAGGTGGCCTCGACGGTGGCGGTGGCGCCGGGCAGCGCGACGCTGGACCGGACGACGAACGTGCTCCGGGTGGAGATGGACGACTTCGCGGGCTCGGCCGGGGCGATGGCGCCGCCGCTCGAGCTCGACGTGGCCCGGCAGCCGTCGCTCGGGCCGCACGGCGCGTCGGTGCCGACGTTCACCGTCGACGGGACGGACCTCTACCGGTCCTACCGCCAGGTGGCGGGGCGCGACGGCACGGGGCGCAACCCGATGGCGTACGTGCGACTGAACCTGACGTCGCGAGGGCGGATGGCGCCGCCCAGCGACTACGTGTCCACCGGCGATTCGCGCAGCTGGCACGAGAGCTCGGCGAGCGCGCGGGCCTACACCGAGATGGGTCCGTTCGCGGGGGGGCTGTGAGATGGGAGGCATCATGAACCGAAATGCGCTGTTCTACGCGCTCGCGGCCGCCGTGGCGTGGCAGGTCGTGGCGTCGAGCGCGTTCGCCCAGGACATCAGCGACCCCGACATCCGCAACGTGCGGCCGGTCGTGATGCTCCTCGTGGACACCTCCGGCTCCATGGAGCGCATGTCGGGCGGGAGCGACGCGCGCCTGCCGGTGTGCGGTGGCTCGCCCGCCAGCCGCAACGAGCGGAACCGCTGGACGCAGATGGTGGAGGCGCTGACCGGCACCTGGTCGGACAGCAACTACTTCTGCGACGCGGTGTCCCGGACCGGGGCGTCGTTCAGCGGCATGCCCGACTACAACTACTACCTGCCGTACCACCGGCCGCCGCTCGCCTCGCCCCAGAACAACGACGGCATCCTCGATGTGTACGCCGAGCGCATCAAGTTCGGCCTGATGACGTTCGACTCGACCTACACGTTCACCGACAGCCACCCCCTGCTCGTGCCGCGCACGACCTTCCGCTCGCGCCTGATCCACAACCAGCAGAACTTCGGCGGCTACTCCTACGGGGACCCGCAGCCCCTGACCTACCCGGGCTGCGCGACGACCTTCATGGTCGACAGCGGCGCGCGCAACGACTCGGCCCCCGGCGGCCGGCTCATCTCGGTCGGCACCGACCTCGACGATCCCCGGATCATCAACCAGATGATCCAGACGCAGCTGCGCGAGGTGCGTCCCTTCGGCGGCACGCCGACCGCGTCGCTCCTGACCGACTTCCAGTACTACGTCGACAACCACCCCGACGTGACCGCGGCCGACCCGTTCTCGCAGTGCCGCCCGCGCTACGCGCTGCTGCTCACCGACGGCCAGCCCGACGAGGACTTCCGCGACCGCCGCTTCAACTGCGCGGCCAGCGGCGGCTGCCCCTACGACCTCTCCCGCGACGTGGCCCAGCAGCTCTGCCGCTACTCGGGCACGTCCGGCGAGTGCACCGGAGACGTCGACGGCGTCTTCGTCGTGGCCTTCGACGTGAGCGACGGCGCGGCCCTCGCCGAGCTCGACAGCATCGCCGACGCCGGCGGCACCGGCGCGGCCCTCCGCGCGTCGAACCGCGCCGAGCTGATGCGCCGCATCGCCGACGTGCTCGACCGCGCCGCGCCCGGCAACACCACCCGCAGCACCCCGGCCTTCGTGACCGGCGGCAGCACCTTCTCTTCGTCGGGCGTGCCCTCGCAGTACCAGTTCAACGCGGGCTTCACGGTCGGCGACTCGGACACGCCCTGGAGCGGCGTGCTCGAGCGGACGGCCTTCGTGTGCAACGCGAGCCTGAACCCGGAGCCCGAGCCCCCGAGCTCCCGCGTGCGCTTCGACGAGGAGCTGAACACGCGCGCCACGCCGCGCCGCCTGCTCACCGTGACGACGCCGGACCCCGACGACCTCGACGGGAACATCGTGGGCACCGACGCGGCGGCGGTTCCGCTCGGCGCGACGACCTTCTCGAACACGGTGCGCGACCAGACGCTCCGCACCTTCGACGCGACGATCGACGCGCAGTACTTCGGCATCACCACCGGCTCGCCGAGCTCGCGGCGCTCGCGTCGTGACCAGATCGTCAACTGGGTGCACGGCACCACGGCCGACCGCCGGGACAACCGGCTCGGCGACATCTACCACTCGTCGCCGGTCGCGGTGGGCCCGCCCCGCGTCGACATCGCGGACGAGTCCTACAACCTCTTCCGGCGCCTGCCGGCGGTCGCGAACCGCCCGACGGTCGTCTACGTCGGCACCAACGACGGGATCCTGCACGCGTTCGTCGCCGAGGACTTCACCGACCCGCTGACCGGCGACTTCTACCCGGCCGGCTTCGAGCTCTGGGGCTTCGTGCCGCCGATCCTGCTCGAGAAGCTCGAGTCGGCGACGACCTCGCACCAGATCATGCTCGACGGCACCCCGGTGGTGAAGGACATCTTCTACCGCCGTCAGCCGGGCGACGCGCCGAACGGCGACATCTACCACACGGTGCTCGTGATGGGCTTCCGCGCGGGCGCCCCCGGCTACTTCGCGATGGACATCACGGACCCGACCGACCCGCAGTTCCTGTGGCAGTTCGTCGGCGAGCCGGAGTCGCGCGGGCGCGGGCGCTCGAGCACCCCGATGGGCCTCTCCTACGGCACGCCGGCGCTCGGGCAGGTGCTCGTCGACGTCGGCGGCACGCTCCAGGAGCGCGCGATCGCCCTCCTCCCGGGCGGCGCCGGCGACGTGGACGAGGACCGCGCGCGCACCACCGGCCCGATCGGCTGCCCGGCCCAGGGCGTGGGCACGCCGCCGGTGACCCGCGGCACCACCAACGCCCGGTCCCGGCAGCGCTGCTGGAGCAACACCGGCCGCGTCCTGCACTGGGTCGACATCGTCACCGGCGAGGTCATCCAGAGCTTCGACGAGCGCACCTTCAACGCCCCGCTCACCGGCGGCGTCGCGCTCTACCCGGGCGACGTCGGCACCACCGCGGAGCGCGCCATCCTCACCGACGCGGACGGCGTGATGTGGGCGGTCGACTTCAGCGCGCGCCGGCCCGCCGACTGGGAGGTGCGAGCCTTCCACGACATCTTCTGGGACGAGGTCGCGACCGTCGGTCAGCCGGCCTACTACCCGCCGATCATCTCGACCGACCAGGACGGCAACCTCGTCGTGGTGCAGTCGACCGGCGACATCGACCGGCTCGACGGGCCGCTGCTCAACCGCGTCGTCTCGCTCACCGAGACCCGGACGTTCTCGTCGACCGGCGTGCCGTCGTACGAGACCAGCCTGAACTGGGAGATCCGGCTCCGCCCGGGCGAGCAGGTCACCGGCCCGCTCGAGCTGTTCGAGGGGCAGATCTTCTTCGCGAGCTTCGAGACGGGGGTGACCCCGAGCGACGCGTGCGAGCTCGGCCGCAGCCGCATCTGGGGCGTGGACTTCCTCAACGACGGCGGCACCGCGCCCACCGGCTACCTCGACCCGACCGGCAGCTTCCCGCAGCCGCGGTTCGAGTCGGTGGCGGGCACCGGCGTCTTCGACGAGCACTTCCGCGGGCCGTTCGACGACCGGCTGGTGCTCGGCGTGGGCGTGACCCAGCGGCCGACCTGCGTGCAGGGCGCCGAGGAGTTCGACCCCTACATCGGCACGCGCTACCGCGTGAACAACGTGGGCGGCGGCACCTTCCAGCTCACCGCGCAGGTGAGCGGCGGGCCGGCGAGCCCGGGCGACGGCGCCATCACCACGGTGACCGAGCAGCTCAGCGCGCCGCAGTCGTTCACGGTGGTCAGCGGCTTCGCCGGCCAGGTCGAGAATTGAGCTAGCCTCGGGCGCATGCGCTGCGTGCTGCTCTTGGTCGCCCTCGCGGCGGGGTGCTCGGAAGAGGCCCCGCCGAGCGTCGAGGGGGTGGGACGCGAGATCGTCGCGCCCCCTCCGCGCGAGCTGAATCAGGACTCGATCTACGACGGCGAGGGCGTGCCCCGCGAGTCGGACGAGGTGGTCGCCGGCCTGACGCTGCCTCTCGGCCTCGAGGGGGTCGAGACCCGGGACGAGCGCCGCCACGTCTACACCTCGGAGGTCGCGCCCCAGGCGCTGCTGCGCTACTTCGGCCCGCGCCTGACGACGGTGGAGATCGAGCGCGAGGGCGAGGTGGTGACCTACCACGACGCGGCGCCCCGCGAGGCCCGCGGCGGCGTGGTGAAGCTCGACGTCACCATCGAGCCCTCGTCCCAGCGCGGCGTGCGCTCCCGGGTGGAGATCTACGAGATCCCGCCGCCCCCGCCCGAGGGCGTCGTCGTCTCCGAGGACGAGATCCGCCGCCACCTCGACGGGCTGAACGAACGCCGCGAGTGACCGGGGACGATCTTATTCGAATCATCGAACTCGCTTCGCCGAGTTCGATGGTTTGAATAGGATCGTCCCTGAACGTCAGATCGCGCCGCGCATGCGGAGGACCTTGTCGAACTCGGCGCGGGCGGCGCCGGTCTCGGCGGCGGCGGCGCGCTGGAGCAGGGGGACGACCTCGCTGTGGTCGGCGCGCACGAGGTGCTGCTGGGCCGCGTCGCGCTCGGCGCGGTCGCCGTGGCGGAGGACGTCGATGAGGAGCTCGGCCGCCTCGACGCTCGGGATCTTGCCGATGCTCGCCAGCGCGGCGCGGCGCACCTCCGGGTCGCTCGCCTCGCGGTAGATGCGGCTGAGCGGGTCGAAGGCGTGGCCGAAGTGCAGGGCGCTGACGGCGGCCAGGGCCTCGCGGCGCACGGTCTTGTCCTCGTCGGCCAGGCCCTGGATGACCAGCACGAACGAGCGCTTGAAGAAGAGCTGCCGCACCGCCTTCATCACCGCCGCGCGCACCGCCGCGGAGTCGTGCTGGTACATCTTCTCGAGCGGCGCGAGCGCGGCGTAGATCTCCACCCGCCCGAGGTAGCCGGCGAGGTACTCGAGGGTCTGCTCGGACGGATGCGGCTCGCCGCTCCCGAGCTGCGCCAGCCGGCAGAGGAGGGCACGTCGCCGGGTGAAGTCCGGCCACTTCGTGTCGTGCACGACCTCGGCCATGGTCTCCGCCGGGTCGCCGTCCTGCTCCCACTCGACCACGTCGAGGCGCCAGATCTCCGGGTACGCCGTGTCCATGCGCAGGTAGTCCGGGAAGCTCGCCATCGGCGTGGTGTCGTCGCGCATCTCGGCCAGCCGGTGCTGGAGGCGGCGGTAGCGCGCCTTGCGCTTGTCCGAGAGCGGCAGCTCCGAGAGCCGCCCGTAGATGTCGCGCACGTGCGAGTAGAGGCCGAGCTCGTTGAAGGCGTCGATCGCCGCGGCGTAGGCGTTCTCGGTCAGCTCCGCCGAGCCGCCCTCCGCCATGCTCCGCTGCGCCGCCCGCACGTGGGTCTCGGCGCTGCGCTTCTGGTAGTGACGCGCGTAGGGCATGCTCTGGCGCCGCGCGTAGTCGGCCGCCTCGCGGAAGAGCGTCGCCGCCGCGTGCAGCTCGCCCCGCTCGAGCGCGAGCTCCTGGAAGTCCTCGTAGTACTGCAAGACGTAGTACTTGAGGTTGTCCTCGCGCAGGATGCGGATGCAGTTCAGGTAACCCTCGGCCAGGTTCTCGAACGAGCCCTGCTTCCCGATGGTCATGATGATCTGGTAGCAGTCGAACGCGCGCTCCCGCATGCCCTGCGTCTCGAAGCCGTCGGCCGCCGCCTCGAGGAGGTGCATCGACTGGATCACGTGGCGCCGCGCCGCCGCCTTGTCGGCGAGCTTGGTGCAGGCCATCGCGAGGTTGAAGCGCACGAGGCCCTGCGTGTACGGGTGGTCCCGCAGGCGCGCGTCCTCGGCGAGCTGCTCCCAGAGCACCCGGGCCGCGCGGAAGTTGCCGGCGTCCTCGAGCTGGATGGCCGCGTGGCCGAGCCAGCCCGCCTCCTCGAAGTGTCGGGCCGCCCGGTCGTGATCGCCGGCGTGCTGGGCGCAGCGCGCCATGTCCAGCGGCTGCCCCGCCGACAGCCGCTGCGCGTCGCCGATCTGCCCGAGGAAGAGCGCGATGGTCGCCGCCGCCCGCGTCCGCCCGAGCTGCAGGTAGGCGTCGGCCATCATGCGGAGGTAGCTCGCGAGCTCCTCGTCGATGACGTGGCTGCGGTCGACGAGCTGCCAGAGGAACTGGAGCGCCTCGCCCGGCTTGCCCGCCTGGAGCGCCCGCGAGGCGCGGCGGTAGGCGTCGCGCTTGTCGAGCGTGACCATCGCTAGGCCTCCGCCTCCCCCGGGATCACCGAGTCACGTCGGCGCCGCTCCTCGGGCAGCAGGCTCTGGCGGTCCTCGCCGGCCGCGTCGTCGATGATGTCCATCGCCCGGCGGTTGCGGGCCTCGCGCTGATCGAGCGCCGCCTCGTCGACGACCTGCACGGTGTGGAGGCGCGGGATGTACTCGAGGTCCAGCTCGCCCTGCGAGGGGAGCATGAAGATCCCGTAGAGCTGCGCCATCGAGCGCAGCCGCTCGATCGTGTCCATCGGCACGTGGCACTCGGCGTGGGTGAGCACGTAGAGGATGGGCGTCTTGCGCTCGCGCTTCACCAGGCGCTGCAGGTCGTTGGCGAGCAGGCCGAAGACCTTGGCGTAGTTCCGCCCGTGCTCGCCCTTGAAGCAGAGCACGTAGGGCACGTTGATGCCGGCGTCCTGCGCACGGCGACGGCTCCGGGCGTGCTGCGGCTCGTAGAGGCGCGAGTCGAAGAAGCGGAAGTAGACGTCCTCGCCGCGCAGGCTGAGCTTCTTGATGAGGGTGAGCGCGAGCCCCCGCGCGAAGACCGAGCGCTGGCCCCGCATCGACGCGCTCGCGTCGCAGACGATGTAGTGGAGCCGCCGCTCCTCCTCGTGCTGCTTCTCGCGCGCGTAGTAGAAGACCTCGTTCTCCATGAAGCGCTGATCGAAGAGGTCCTCGTCGAAGGCGAGCTCGCTCAGCATCAGCGAGTCGAGCGTGCCGCGGCGCGCGAGCCCGGCGTAGCCGTCGACGCTGAAGGTCTGCTGGCCGCTCGCCTTCTTGGTCTCGAGCACGCTCGGCAAGAGATCGAGGCTGAAGTTGACGACGTCGTTGGCGTCGGGGCTCTGGAAGACGTTGAGCAGGTCGAGCATGCCGAGGGCGCTCGCCGCGCTCGCCTCGGCGCCGAACATGCCGAGCAGCCGGAGCGTGTCGAGGTCGATCTGCTCGACGCTGGTGATGAGCCGGAGCCGCTCGGCCGCGAGGTGCCCGAGGAACTTGGTGTCCGCGCTGCGATCGTGGGCCGAGAAGAGGTTCGGCAGCTGCGCGTCGAGGTCGCGGTAGACCTCGGGGTCGAGCGGCAGCGGCACGCCAACCGGGCGGCGGCCGGGGCCGAGGTGACGCTCGTAGATGGGCCCGAGGATCTTCAGGAGGAGCACGCTGATCAGGTCGTCGCCGAGCCGCCAGCCGCGGCTCTTCTCCATGACCTCGCTCTCGGAGATCTCGCGGATGGTGTCGACCCACAGCTCGTGGGCGCGGCGCGTCTCGGCCGCCAGCGGGATCCGCTCGAAGCCGCGGCGCGGGCCGATCGGCGCGGCCCCTCCGTCCTGGGTCGCGAGCGCGCCGATGTCGTGCACCGCCCAGAAGGGCACGGCGAGGCCGACCTTGGCGAGGGCGTTGCGCCAGTGGGCCGCGCGGAGCACGGCCATCGGGTTGTCCATCTGCACGCAGCTCAGCGCGAGGCCGCCCACGTCGCGGCCCTGCGCAGACTTTCCGAGCTGCGGGCTGACCGGCATCGGCTACTGCGAGAACTTCCCCGACTGGAAGACGTGGCCGAGGAGCTGGTCGACGCGCGCGATCGCCTCCTGGGCCGGCTGGGTGCCGATGGCCTGGAGCGCGGCCTTGATCTCGTTGAGCGCCTTGAGCTGGCTGAAGAGCTGGATGTCGCTGAGCGGGCGGTCGCCGGTGAGCAGCTCGCGGATGCGGTTGATCTCGGCGACGAGCGCGTCCATGCCGACGTCGGCGGCGCCGAAGCGGCGCGCCTCGGGGTGCTCGCGGTAGTGCGCCTCGAGCACCGGGCCGACGATGCCGTCGAGGATCTCCGCCTGGTCGAGGTTGTTCCAGATGTGGCGGAGGATGAAGAAGTCGCTCGCGTCCGGCGCCGGGCGGCCGTCGAGCATCGCGCTCGCCGCGAACAGCTTGAGCAGCTTGATCGCGCGGCGGTCGGACATCGAGACGCCCTCGGCGCGGATCTGGAAGACGAGCCCCTTGTAGGTGCTCAGGAACTCCTCGGGGAAGCTCCGCATGCGCTGCGCGAACTGCATCTGCAGCTCGTGGAGCGACTGCGCGGTCAGGAGCGGCTCCAGCTTGTCGTAGGTGCCGCTGAGCTTGTTGACCTCGTGGCTGAGGCCGCGCTGCAGGAGATCCTGGAAGTGGTAGCTGTCGAGGTTCTCGCTCCGCACGCGGAGGAGGAAGCGGTCGAAGACCGCCATGAGGTCCTCGTCGTTCGGGACCTCGTTCGACGCGCCGAACGCGCTGATGAGCGGGGTCTTCCAGACGCTGCCGCCCACCGTGTAGACGCGCTCGTTCAGCACGCTGAGCAGCGAGTTGAGGATCGCGCTGTTGGCCTTGAAGACCTCGTCGAGGAAGACGATCTCGGCCTGCGGGAGCATGCCGTCCATGCGGCGCTGGTACTCGCCGGAGCGGAACGCCTGGATGTCGATCGGGCCGAAGATCTCGTTCGGCTCGGTGAAGCGCGTCAGCAGGTACTCGAAGTACGTCGCGTCGACGAGCTTCGCGAAGAGGCGGATGAGCGCGCTCTTGGCCGTACCGGGCGGACCGATCAGCACCATGTGCTCGCCGGCGATGGCGGCGACGAGCATGAGGCGCACCGCTTCGCTCTTGCCGAGGAAGGTGGCCTCGAGGGTGCGCGCCACCTGCTGGAGGCGCTGGATGGTCGCGGATGCGGGGGCGGTCACGGTCGAACCTCCGAGAGGGAAGCGGCGCCTCGCGGCGTCGGCCGCTGGCATCGTCGAACGAGCGGGGCGACCTCGTCGAGGACGCCGTCGGGGAGCGCCGACGCGAGCCGGGCGCAGCGCTCTTGCACCACCCCGCGGTCGTCGTCGTCGAAGGCGCGCACTTCGTCGAGCATGGTCTCGTCGTCGAAGAACGCGGGCAGGACCGCGGCGTAGCGCGCCACGTCGCGGTCGGAGAGGTCGAGCCGATCCGGCAGGGCCGGGCCGGGCACGTCGAGCGTCGCCGTCATCTGCACCTCGAAGCAGAGCGCGAGCGCGAAGTAGAGGTGCGCGGGCGGCGCGTGCTGGAGGAGCGGGTCGCCGAGCGCGCGGCCGAGGCGGGGGGCGGCCTTCCACTCGCCGCGGGCCACGATCTCGCGGGCCACGCCGCCGCGGATCGCGTCGTCGCTGAGCACGGCCAGGGTGGCGAGCCCGAAGCGGAAGCTCTCGCAGAGATCGAGCCGGAGCAGCTCCGTCACCGGGCTGCGCGAGAGCAGCTCCCGGAGCTGACGCCGGGTCTGCAGGCCGGCCTTGGCGTCGACCTCGCTCCAGAGCGTCTCGATGTCGATCAGGTTCTCCTGCTTGCGGAAGTCGCCCATGATCGGCCGGGTCAAGAGCCCGCTGTTCGTGGGCCGCCCGATGAAGCGGTAGGTGTAGGCCCAGCTCTTGGCGACGACGTCCTTGCGGCGCAGGGCCGGCAGCGGGTCGAGGAGCGCGTGGCGCGCGAGCGCGTCGGCCCGGGTGTTCGGCGGCGCGACCGCGTCGATGATCTCGGCGACCCACGCGCCGATGTCCTCGCGGTGGCCGCGGGCGAAGAGGCGGTCGAGCTTGGGGTCGGTGATCAGCACGAGGTCGTAGGCGGCCATCGCGAGCAGGACCAGGTCGCGGTCCGGCCAGGGCACGTTGCGGATCGGCGCGAGCGCCGAGGCCTGCCGGTGCAGGGCGTCGTAGATCTCGTGGTCGGCGAGCGAGTCGGTGGAGGTGGCGTGGGCGAAGTAGCTGATCGCGCCGGGCGCGAGCGGGCGGTCCACGCTCACCATGCCGCCGGTCACCAGCGGCTGCACGAAGCCCGACACCAGCGCGTCGAACTGGCGCTGCAGCTTGTCGCCCTGGCTCACGGCTCGTCGTCCTCGCCGTCGCTCGAGGCCACCGGCAGGTCCTTGCCGGGCACGCCCCAGAGCGGGAAGCGCCGCGCGTCGCCGTACTGCATGAGCGGGAGCGGCGGGTCGAGCTGAGGCGGCGCGTCGGCCGAGACGGTGTGCGCGGCGACGTCCCGGAGCACCTGCCGGGAGACCGGCCCGAAGGCGCTCGCCGGCACCACCCGCGGCGTGCCCGGCGGCTCGAAGAAGACGTGGCCGCCCTGCCGGTCGGAGACGAGGTCGGCGAGCACCTGCGGCGCCACCGCGGGCACGAGCGTCATGCCGCTCGGCACGTAGATGCGCTCGGCCACCTCGGAGTAGAAGACCCCGAGCGGCACGCCCTCGATCCCGCCCGCGTCGAGCAGGTAGATGCGGTCCTCGGCGATCGCCATGCGCAGGGTGCTCAGGGTGCGCGGCGGCAGCGCGTAGAGCATGCGCGCCAGCCACTCCCGCTGCTCGACCGGGACCACCGCCGCGACCACCGCGCGCCAGGGGGCCATCGTCGCGTCGAGCTTGAGGGGCAGCTCGAAGGTGAGGTCGCCGCCGCCCGCCTTGCCCTTCTCCACCGCCCGCGCCTTCTCGAGGTGCAGCTCGTTGCGCACCAGGCTCCGCACCGGGGCGAAGGGGGGCGCCGGGTCGACGACGAGCACGTCGCCGTCGCCGCGGAAGAGGGTGAGCGCGTCGTCCTCGAAGATGCTCTGGCAGCTCTCGAGCGCGATCGGGTGGCGGAAGCCGAGCTCGACCGCGAAGGTGGCGCCGATCGGCTCGAAGACGTGCACCCCGGGCAGCGCGGCCATGAGCTCGACGATGCGGGGCGGGGTCTCGTTGACGTCGAAGACGTAGAGGCGCCTCGTGGCGTCGTCGAAGGCGGACTCGCTGGGCCACTCCGCGAACGCCGCGCGGGCCTGCACCTGCCAGCGGAAGAGGTAGCCGACGAGCGCCCCGCCGATGCCGACCTCGGCGGTGACGAAGAGGTGCGAGGGCGCGGCGTGCCGCTCGGACGGAGGCACCCGCACCGGCTCGAGCTTCATGACGAGGTCGCGGAACCCGATCTCGCGCTCGAAGGAGTACGGCTGGCGGAAGCTGTCGTGATAGAGCACCACGTCGGCTCGCTCGTCGAGCAGCTCCTCGACGTCGTAGCCGAGGGGGGAGCCGGCGTCGCGGTACTTCACGAAGTGCCGCGAGGTCCCGGTGAAGACGAGCCCGCCGGCGAGCTTGGCGACCGACGCGATCCGGTCCATCCGGTAGGAGGACTCGGCGGCGCAGCTGAGCAAGATCTCGCGCGTCTTCAGCGGGGTGACCACCCGGCGCAGGTCGAGGCTCGGGAGGAGCTCGTCGAGCGATCCCTCCTCGCCGTAGGCGCGCAGGAAGGCCACGAGCCGGTCGAGGCTCGGGAAGAGCACCGCCCCCTTTTGCCCCAGGACCACCCCGCGGGCGTCGGGCGTGACACCGGGTGTGCGGAAGCGGGTCTGATGGAGCGCCGCGCGTTCGAGCACGCGCGCGACCGTAGCACAGTCCCGCCCCTCCGGATCTCTCCGGAAACGCCCGGTTGCGGCGATCGCGTTCGGGGGGAGGTGGACCGATGAGTTCTCGTGTCCGGGCCGGTCCGTCTGGAGGAAGGAGGGATCCGATGAGCGAAGGACAGAAGATCGTGACGAACCTCTGGTTCGAATCCGACGCCGAGGAGGCGGTGGGCTGGTACACGCGGGTGTTCGACGGCGAGGTGGTCCGCATCAGCCGCTACGGGCCCGAGGGGCCGGGGCCGGAGGGGGCGGCGATGGTCATCGACTTCCGCCTCTTCGGGCAGCGCTTCTCGGCCATCAACGGCTACGCGGACTTCCCGTTCACCGAGGCCATCTCGCTGCTCGTGCAGTGCGACTCGCAGGCGGAGATCGACCGCTACTGGGGCGCGCTCCTCGAGGGGGGCGGCGAGGCGATCCAGTGCGGCTGGCTGAAGGATCGCTACGGGCTGCGCTGGCAGATCGTGCCGCGGAAGCTCGAGCGGATGCTCGCCAGCGACGACCGCGAGGCGGCTGGCCGGGCGAGGAAGGCGATGTTCGGCATGAAGAAGATCGACCTGCCGGCGCTCGAGGAGGCGTACGGCGGAGACTCCTGACGGCACGCCGTCAGGAGGGGGCCCGCAGAGTCAGGACGACCGAAAGGAGAAGAGGATGAGCGCCAAGGAGATCGGACAGGACCTCGTGAAGCTGTGCCGCGAGGGCAAGAACCTCGAGTGCATCGACAGGTACTACGCCCAGGACGTCGAGTCGGTGGAGGCGGCGGCGCCGCCGGGCGGGGACCGCGTGGCCAAGGGCATCGAGGCCATCAAGGGCAAGAACCAGTGGTGGATGGAGAACCACGAGGTCCACTCCTCCAGCGTCGAGGGCCCGTACCCGCACGGGAACGACAAGTTCGCGGTGCGGTTCGTCATCGACGTGACCTTCAAGCCCGAGAAGAAGCGCACGAAGATGGACGAGATCGGCGTCTTCACGGTGAAGGACGGCAAGATCGTCCGTGAAGAGTTCTTCTACGACATGTAGAGGAGGGGGGACGCTCGTCGTCATACCGTCATTCGGCCGATGACGACGGGCGTCTCCATCGCCTATGCTGCGCGGCATGAGCGCTCTGAACGCGATCTCTCAACCCGCGCGCGAGGTCCTGCTGGAGGCGCTGATGAGCGTCGCCTGGGCGGACCGGACGCTCGCCGACGAGGAGCGGAAGGCGGCGCAGGCCGCCGCGATGAGCCTCGGGCTCGTGCTGCCCGGTGAGCGGGACCTCGCCTCCCCCGACCGCACGCCGATCCCGCCGGAGCAGCTGGCGGTGGACGCGCTGAACACGCGGGACCGCGAGCTGGTCTTCCTCTGCGCCGCGTGGATGGCGTTCGCCGACGAGGTCGAGGACCCGAGCGAGACGCAGATCCTCGACCGGCTGCAGCGCCGCTTCGAGCTGACCGAGGAGCGGGTGAAGTGGCTCAAGGAGCGCGCCCACGAGCTGCGCGACGAGCAGGCCCCGGACGCCTCCTGGTGGCGGGCGTTCGACAAGCTGGTGGTCGAGGCGGCCAAGGCGCTCCAGGGCCCCGCGCGCTGACCGCATGCTCCCTCGCGCGTTGATCCTCGTCGCCTTGCTCGGCGCGACCTCCGCGGCGTCGGCGCAGGACTCGCCCGCCCCCGGCACGGTGGAGGCGCGCGCCGAGGACGTGCGCGAGCGGGTGCGGCGGGTGGAAGAGGGCCGCGGCTCGGACGCCGCCGAGGACGCGTTGGGCCACGCGCGGCGGGCCCTCGGGGCGGCGCGTCGGGCGGAGGGCGCGGCGGCCGACCGGGCGGTGTCGATCGCGGAGGCGGCGGTGACCCTCGCGGAGCGGCTGGCGGCGCGGGCGCGGGCGCGGAACGGGCTGACCCAGGCGCGCGAGGCGAAGGAGGCGGCGATGCGGCGCGCGGCGGCGGCCCGGGAGGCGCTCGAGCACGCGCTCCGGGAGCGGGCGCGGCTGCGTCAGGCCCTCGAAGAGGCGGCGCCGCCGGAGGCCGAGGAGTGAGGCGCGTCGCCCTGATCGCGGCGCTGCTGGTGGGCTGCGGGGGAGGGCCGAGGCCGAGCCAGCCCCTGCGCACCCGGCTCGCCGCCGACGAGAGCGCGGCCGCGCGCGAGCGGGCGCCGGAGCTCGCCGCGCAGGTGGAGGCGGCGCTCGACGACGCGGACGCGGCCGCGGCGGCCGGATCGCCCGAGGCGGCGGACGATCACCTGACCCGGGCCCGGCTGCTCCTGGAGGCGGCGCAGGCCGAGGCGGCGCGGATCGACGACGAGCGGGCGCGCCGGGCGGTGGAGGAGGAGGTCGCTCGGATCCGGGACCGCGCGCGGCGGGACGAGCGAGCCCGGGCCGCGCTCGAGGCGGAGTCCGCGCGGCTGGCCGCGAGCCGGTCGGCGCGGGAGGAGCAGCTCGCGGCCCTGCGCATGGCCGAGGAGGACGAGGCCCGCGGCGGTCGGCGCGCGCGGGTGTCGATGGAGGAGACCGCCGATCTCCGCCGGGCCGCGGCCGCGTTGCGGGAGCGCGCGCGGCTGATGCTGGGCGCGGCGATCGCGCTCGGGGCGACCGAAGAGGAGACGGCCGAGGCGACGGCGGCGATCGCGGCGTCGGAGGAGGCGCGGACCGACGCCCTGGTGGCGCTCCGGGAGGCCGATCGGGCCGGACACCTCGCGCTGGAGGCGCTGGGCGCGGCGCGATCGCGGACGGAGGGGCCGCCGGAGGGCGCGGGGCGCTCGCTGGTCGAGGCGGCGACGGCCGAGGGGTTCACGCCGGTGGCGCTGCCCGAGGGCGCGGCGGTCGAGGTGGACGGGCTGTTCGCCGGGGCTGGCGTCGTGCGGGGGCGGGTCGAGCGGGTGGCGGCGTTCATGCGGGCGCACCCGCACGGGCCGGTGCAGGTCCAGGCGCAGGTGACGCAGGCCGGGGCGGCGGGGGAGCGGCTGGCGGCGCGGCGCGCGGAGGCGCTCCGGCGGGCGCTCGTCGGCGCGGGGGTCTCGGCGGAGCGGCTGACGGCGGCGGCGATCCCGACCGCGCTCCGGGGAGACGAGCCCCGCGAGGTCGCGCGGCTGGTGTTCGTGGCGTATTGAGCGTTCAGCTCATGCTGACGCCGCGTGTGCGACTTCGTCGGACGTAGGTTCCCAAGTTAACTCCGTCCCCCCCTCCCTATTCGAGGCGGGCGCAGCGCTCGGCGCCTCGCTCGTGGGCGGTGGTGAGGACGCCTTCGATGACGGCGTTGTAGGCGTCGCGGGAGCACATGGAGCTGGGCATGGTGCGGACGCCGCGCTGGGCGAGGCCCTGGCCGAGCTCGACGAGGCGGCGGGCGGGCGGGATGCCGCGGCCCGACGGGGTGGTGCAGGCGGCGGCGACGCCCATGCCCATCCCGCTCGGGCGCGGGGTCATGCGGGAGTCCGCGAGGATGCCGCTCCAGTCGGGCGCCTCGGGGCGGACGCCGGGCGACGGCGGCTCGGGCAGGAGGTCCTCGGGCACGCCGCTCACGAAGGCGTAGATCAGGTCGTCGGCGCTCCGCAGCGAGAGGAGGCCGCTGACGTAGCGGTTGATCGGGTGCAGGGCCTCGGGGTGCTGCACGCAGCGGCTGTCGAGGGCGCTGGGGTAGACGCTCGAGGCGGGGTTGTAGAGCTCCGGGTCCGCCGCCGAGCAGTCGTCCTCGTCGGTGACGTGCAGGATGACGAGCAGGGAGTCCTCGCGGAGGAAGCCGGCGTTGAGCCCGTCGCCGTGGCCGAGCGTGTCGCCGAAGAAGCGCAGGTGCGATCCGGCCGGCGTGACCGCCTTCAGGCTCGCCTCGAGCTGCTGCTCGAAGCTGCAGCCACCGGTCCCCGCCTCGACGAGGCAGGCCGCGTCGTCGATGAAGCCGTCGATGGAGGGCAGGTCGGTGGCCGGCACGAAGCTCAGGAACTGCGGGAACGAGCGCTCGCTGCACGCCACGTCGTCGGCGCCGGAGAAGGTCCGCAGGACGCCGTCTTCCCCGAAGACCGGCTCGGTGCAGCTCGGGGCGGAGAAGCCGCCGGAGCCGAGGTCGGGGGTGATGACGCCGACGTTCAGGTCCTCGATCGGCTCGCGATCGGCGACGCCGTCCTCGTCGAGGTCGCCGGTGGCCAGGGCCCGCACCAGCCGCGGCAGCTGCATGACCAGGGTCTGCTGCTCGCCGCGCATCGAGTTGCTGGTGTCCATGACGAGGAGGAGGTCGACGGCCGCGCAGGCGCCGCACGCGTTCTGCCGCGAGGGGTCGAGGTCGTCGCAGTCGCCCTGGACGTCGGTCCACGCGCCGTCGAAGCCGCTCTCGCCGCAGATCGGCAGCTCCTCCGGGGTGTCGCAGTCGAAGAAGACGAGCGCGTCGTCGTCGCCCACGCCGTCCATGTCGCAGTCGGGGTAGAAGCCGAGGTCCTCGAGGCCCTCGTCCGCCTCGAAGTCGCAGTCATCGTCGCGCCCGTTGCAGGTCTCGGGCATGCCCGGCGCGACCTCGGCGGTGGTGTCGTCGCAGTCGTCGCCCTCGCGCACGGTGAGCCCGTCGGCGCTGATGTTGAAGCAGGCCGCGTCCGCGCGGCCGTCGCCGTCGGCGTCCGGCCCGACGGTCATCGGGTTGCAGTCCTCGTCGACGCCGTCGTCCGCCTCGAGCACGCAGGTCTCGGTGGCCTCGGGGTGCACGTTCGGGTCCTCGTCGTCGCAGTCGCGGCCGCCGCAGGCGACGGAGAGGAAGCCGTCCATGTCGGCGTCCTCGGCGGTGCACTCCGCCGGCGGATCGGACTCGAAGAGCGAGGAGCAGCCGGAGAGCAGGAGCAGCAGGGACAGCGCCAACAGGGACAGGGCAACGGGTCTCGGGTTCACTGGGCCTCCCGGCGGCTGAAGGTGGCGCGGCTCGGGCGGCTGCCGCTCTCGGTCGTGGTCAGCGCGAGCACGATGGTGGTGATCGCGGCGACCCCCGCGGTGAGCCAGAGCACGTCCGCGGCGAGGTTGAGGTTCGTGCTCTCGTCGGCGAGCCCGAGGATCGGCTGGCCCATCATGCGCGCGCTGTCGAAGCGGGCGTGCGCGTCGGCGGCGAAGCCGGTGGTGATGCCGGCGGCGGCCGCGATCGCGAGGGTCACGCCGCCGACCACCCAGGTCGCGGGCGAGATCTGGAAGCTCGTCGCCGGCTCCAGCTCGAGCGTGACCCAGATCTGGTCGTCCTCGTTCACCTCGACCTCGCCGACGTAGGGGCTCATCCCCTCGGCGGTGACCCGCAGCTCGTGCGCGCCGATCGGCACGCCGGGCAGGACCTGGGGCGTGAAGCCGCTGTCGCGGCCGTCGAGGCTGACGAGCGCGCCGGTCACGTTCGCGGTCACCGTGACCTCGCCGGTCGGCCCGCTGAGGGTCGCGGTCGCCTCGGTGGTGGTGTCGGCCCGGACCACGACCGGCTCGCTCCAGCGCTCGTCGCCCGCGGTCGCCACCACCCGGTAGGTGCCGGGCGGCACCGGCTGGTCGAGCGGGGTCTGCCCCTCGTGCACCACCCGGCCGTCGGGGTCGAACACGCGCACGTCGGCGCGGGTGGCCGCGTTCACCACCAGCCGGCCGAGGATCTGCTCGGGGGACAGCTCCACCCGCTGCTCGGCGCCGAGCTCCACGTCGATGGTCGTCTCCGCCATCCGGTAGCCCTCGCCTTCGATCCAGATGCGGTGCTCGCCGGCGGAGAGCGCGAGCACCCGCGGGGTCACGCCGTACTGCCCGAGCTCGCGGCGATCGACGTAGACCTCGAGGCCGGGCGGGGTGCTCCGCACGTCCACCAGCGCGACCCGCGGCCGGAGCTGGGTGAGCGCCTGCTCGGCGGTGCGGCGCCGCTCGGGGTCCGGGTCGTCCGACGCGAGGTACTCGGCGAAGTACATGTAGGCGTCGGCGTGGCGGCGGAGCTGCTGGAAGCAGAGCCCGATGTTGAAGACGATGTTCGGGTTCGGCGCGAGGCGCTGCTCGATCATGAACTCGCGCGCCGCGTCCTCGAAGCGGCGGGCCGCGTAGTGGCGACGGGCGAGCTCGTCGTGGAAGCGGGCCTCCGCCGCCGCGTCCGCCGAGGCGACCGAGGGGAGGGCGAAGGCGAGGGTGAGGGAGAGCCAGAGCGCGCGCATGGAACCTCAACGGGGGGCGAGGGCCGGAGCCGACGAGGAGCCGGCGGGGGGCGGGTCGTGACGACGGGGCAGCACGACCACGATCTCCTCCGGGCTGTCGGCGTCGATGGTGACGGTCCGGGCGCGGTGGCGACGGAGGCGCACGGTGACCTCGAGCGCGTCGACGTCGCCCGGGCGCGTCACGGCGAGCGGCGCCTCGCCGATCACCTCGCCGTCGAGCACGACCTCGGCGCCGGCGGGCTCGCTGATCACGCGGTGGGTCACGTCGGCGGGCGCCTCGGGCGCGGCCGCGGCCTCCTGGGAACCGGCCTCCTGGGAACCGGCCTCCTGGGGCGCGGGCTCGGCGGGCTCGGGAGTCGCAGGCTCGGGAGTCGCAGGCTCGGGGCTCGCCACCGCAGGCGGCGTCGCGGGAGGCGGCGCCGGCGCCATCAGCAGGTACGCGGCCGCGCCCAGCCCCCCGAGCGCCAGGAGGAACGCCACCGCGAACACCGGCGCCTTCGACGCGCTGGGCGACGAGGTCGGCGCGGGCTGCGCGATCGGCGCGGGCTCGGAGGGGGCGACCGGCAGATCCCCGGGCGCGATCGTCGGGCGGTGCTGCGGGAACAGCTCCTCGAGCGACGCGGGCAGCACGACGCCCGCCTCCTGACACGCCGCGAAGAGCGCGCCGCCCAGCTCCTCCATCGACGCGTAGCGATCGGCCAGGTCGCGCGCGAGGGCCTTGTGCACCACCCGCGCGATCGCCGGGTGCACGCCGGGCGCGCGGTCGGCGAGCGGGATCGGATCGAAGGTGCAGATCTGCAAGAGGAGCGCGGGCACCGAGTCGGCCTGGAACGCCCGGTCGCCGGTGAGGCACTCGTAGATGAGCACGCCCATCGACCAGATGTCGGTGGACGGGCCGACGCTCTTCTGCCCCTGCGCCTGCTCAGGGGACATGTAGTGCGGCGTCCCGAGCAGGCCGCCGGTCCGCGTCTCGACGCTGGAGTCGCCCTCGGTGAGCTTCGCGATCCCGAAGTCGAGCACCTTCGGGGTGACCCGGCCGCGGAGATCCTTCGAGATGAAGATGTTGTCGGGCTTGAGGTCGCGGTGGACGATGCCGTGCTCGTGCGCGGCCGCCAGCGCGTCGATGACCGGCATCAGGATCGGGAACAGCTCCTCCGGCGGGAGCGGGCCCCGCTCCTCGAGCAGGTCGGTCAGCGGCTGGCCATCGAGCAGCTCGAGCACGAGGAACGCCTCGCCGTCGTCGATCTGCATGTCGAGCACGTCGACCACGTTCGGGTGGTTGAGCGACGCGGCGGCCTTCGCCTCCTGGAAGAAGCGGCCGACGATCTCGCCGTCGCTCCCGAAGCTCGGGAGCAGGAGCTTCACCGCGACCTTGCGCCCGGTGAGCTCGTGCTGGCCGCCCATCACGTAGCCCATGCCGCCCTGACCCAGCACGGACTCGAGCTTGTAGCGGCCGGCCAGCACCTGGCCGATGCGCTCCTCGGGGGTCAGAATCGGCACTGCGAAAGGGAAGCTAGCAGAATTCCCCGGGATTGAGGCGCGCCGGCCGGTCGAGGCGCAGGTAGACGCTGTCGACCCACTCCCCGGCGATCTCGAAGGTCCGCTCGGCCCGCCCGGTCTCCTCGAACCCGAGCCGCGCCAGGAGCCGCAGGCTCGCCTCGTTGCGGGGATCGACGTCGGCGACGAGCGCCTCGACGTCGTGGGTCGCGAAGACGTGGTCGATCACCGCCGCGAGGGCCTCGGTGGCGAGACCGCGACCCCAGTGGTCGGGATGCAGGATGTAGCCGACCTCGGGAATGCGATAGCAACCTGCCTTGCCGATGACCCGTCCGTCGAGCTCGACGATGAAGTCCGCGCTGCGCTCGCTGGTCGCCTCGATCATCGATCGGAGCCAGGCGCGCGTCTCCTCGACGTCGGTGTGGGTGGGGCGGGACCAGTACCGCATCGCGCGCGGGTCGATGAAGATGCGATGCAGCGCGTCGAGGTCGTCCCACCGCGCCGGGCGCAGCGTCAGCCGCTCGGTGACCAGCGTCGGCATGGCCCGAATCTACCGCCCTGAGGGGACAATCCCCACCTGACATGGATGTCGCGTGAGGCTCTCCCTACGGGGTCGACCCTCGGGTGTTGGGTGTTCCACCACAGATCGTGGGGATCCCACCCGGGATGGGCCCGTGGCACGGGCGCTGCTGCATGGAGAGACCGGAGGTTGCTTCATGCGACATGCTTACTTGTTGACGATTTTCATCTGCCTCGCGCTCGCCGGCTGCGCCGACCCCATGGGCGGCGGCTGCGACGAGGACCCCAGCGCGGCCGAGTGCCAGGGCACCTCGACCGCGAACGGCCGGGTGACCGACGCGGACGGCGCGCAGACCCGATCCTTCGGCGGTGAAGGCACGGCGTCGGCGGCCACCCAGGTGCAGGCCAGCGCGATCGCCTCGGACGGCTCGCTCGAGCTGCTCGCCGAGGCCGAGGTCCAGGCGGACGGCAGCTACGCGATCGAGGTCCCGTCCTCGCGCGACCGGCTCTTCCTCGCGGCGGTCGACGGCAGCGGCGAGGTGCTCGCGTCCGCGATCCTCGAGCGCTCGGCGCCCCCCGGCGAGTCGACCGACGTCACCCCGATGGACTCCGAGAGCTCGCTCGAGGCCGAGGTGCTCGTGCAGATGATCGCCGAGGGCACGGCGCCCGCGGAGGCGAACTACGCGGACCTTCGCGCCCGCATCACCACCGAGATGGCGATCGCGGTCCGCGTCGCGGAGGCGCGCGGCGAGGACACGTCGGCGGCGGTCCGCGCGATGGCCGAGGCGACGATCGCCGCGCAGCGCGCCGAGATCGAGGCCTACGCCCGCATGGGCATCACCGTGACCCAGGCCGAGCTCTACCAGGCCGAGCTGTCGGCCTCGCAGTCGCTCTCGGCCGCGCTCCACGCGGGGGCCGACGGAGAGTCCGCCTACGCCGACTTCCTGGCGATGATCGAGGCGGCCGCCGAGGCCGAGGGCGCCGACGAGGAGGGCCGCGCGCGCTCCGAGGGCTGCGCCAGCCTCGCCTTCCGCGCGACGATCGAGGCGCGCCTCTCCGCCGAGGCGGACGGCGCGATCGCCGAGGCCGCGCTCCTGTCGGCCGCGTCCCTCGAGGCGCGCGCCCAGGCCGAGGCCACCCGGGCCATCCTCGAGGCCGGCGCGGCCGGCGGCGAGGTCATGGAGATGGGCACCGACGCGGCGGCGGAGCTCCGCGCCGAGGTGCGCGGCTCGGCGGACGCGGCGGCGGCGGCGAGCGCCTACGCGGCCTTCGCGGCCAGCGTCCGCGGCGAGGCCGACGTGAGCGGCTCGGTGCTCGGCACCTTCGTCGGCGTCGACCTCACCACCGAGGCCGCGGTCGAGGCCGCGGTGACCGCGAGCGCGGAGGCGGCGGCCAGCCTCGACGCCTCCCTCCAGGCGGCGATCGACGCCTCGCTCTCGGCCAGCGGCGCGATCGACCCCGAGGCGCTCGCGGCCGACATCGTCGCGGCCTACTCGGTCTACTTCGACGCGGTGGAGGCCGGCACGACCGCCCTCGCGGCGGCCAGCGGCGAGACCAACGCCAGCGTCGCCGCCTCGCTCCTCATCGTCGCGGACGGAAGCTTCCGTCTCGCCGAATAGCTTCGCCTGGTTCCCACAACCCAACTCCCGCACCCACAGACCCCGCCTCCTCGCCCGGAGGCGGGGTCGCCTAATTCGGGAGGAGGGGACGGAGTGAACTTGTGAACTCATGTGATCAAAGCTCCTACAACACGCCTTGTGTAGGTGGATGGACTACGCAAGTTCACAAGTTCACTCCGTCCCCCTCGGCGTGGCGCCAGGAGAGGGCGAGGGAGGCGGCGAGGGTGAGGAAGCCGGCGGTGATGGCGACGGCGCCCCAGGCGAGCGGGGTGCGGGGGGTGAGGCCTTCGGCGAGGATGGCGTGGGCGCCGACGAGGGCGAGGGGCCAGGGGGCCCAGAGGCGGCGGGTGCGCCAGGCGAGGGCGCCCAGGGAGAGGGCGAGCGCGGCGAGCGCGATGAGGGTCGCGGGCCCGCCCGGGAGGCCTGCGGTCAGCTGGAGGGCCGCCAGGTAGAGGGACGCGAGGGCGCCGCCGAGGAGGCGCGCCTGCGCGCTGGGGCCGGCCAGGGCGTGGACGAGGTGCGGGGGGCGCGGCGGGATCGCGTCGCGGTAGGGCTCCTCGCGCGGCGGGGCGGCGGCGACGTGGGTCGGGCTCCTCAGCGCGCGCGCGACCAGGGTCGCGGCCACCATGAGCGCGGCCGCCCAGAGGTGCTCCCGGTCGAAGAGCGCCATCTCCGCGAGCACGCCGACCGAGACGAGCCACACCGTGCGCTCCCGCTGCGCGATCCGCGTGCCGACCAGCGCGAGGGCCGCGAGGACGAGGCCGATCCCGAGGCGGTGGTCGCGCAGGCCGTAGAGCACGTGGCCCAGGGTGAGCGCGCCCCAGGTGAGCCAGACGCCGACGAGGGCTCGCTTCGCCCGGACGTCGGTCGCCCCCCGGACCTGGCGCCGCGTGAGGAGCGCCGCGCCGAAGAGGAGGAAGACGAAGAGTCCCGCGAGCACCTCGCCATCCAGCGGCGTCCGCAGCAGGTGCGGGAGCGCCGCGAGGCCGGCGGCGCCGACGAGGGGGATCGCGAGGGCGCTCCGCGAGAGACGCAGCCGGAGCGCCGCGGTGAGCAGCACGAGCTTCATGCCGAAGAGCCCGAGCCACGCGACGCTCGCGCCTCGACCGGCCCAGCCGAGGTAGCTGGAGGTCTCGAGGTGCATCGTCAGGTCCGCTTGATACAGCGCGGCGAGGATCCCGAGCATGCCGGCGGCGCGCTGCATGCGCAGGCGCATCAGGAACCACGCCCCGCCGATCAGCGCGAACGCGTAGATCTCCGCCAGCGCCGCGACCCCCAGATGACCGAGGAGCGACGCGTGCTGCGCCGCCTCCCGGGACAGGATCCAGATCCCCCCGAGGATGAGCGCGGCGCTGAGCAGCGCGAGCGGGTTGTACTCCACGAACCAGCGGCGCAGG
Organism: Myxococcota bacterium; assembly: GCA_036149055.1. Lineage (GTDB taxonomy): Bacteria > Myxococcota_A > Polyangia > Polyangiales > Sandaracinaceae > JAVJQK01. Next base: position 86,703 of record JAYZQJ010000009.1, read on the forward strand.
AGCCGCGACGTCTCGTCTCGCATGCCGCGCGTTCATGGCAAGCGCGATGCCAGGCGGCGCGGACGGCGGCGCGGAGGCGCGGCAGTCCGCGGCGCGTCAGACTGTCGAGCGCAGGACGCGAGCGCCGACAAGCTGGCGAACGGTGTCACTCCCGAAGCGTGCCGATGAGCCCGCACTCGCCCTCGCGGCAGGGGACGAACCACCAGACGCGGACCGTCATGCGCGCCGGCGCGCCTCGAGGCAGGCGCAGGCCCCGGAGGGCCCTCGCCGCGCATCGGTACCATGGGCGGACGCGCGCGGCAGGCACCGGCCGACGCTCTCGCGTCGCGAGGTCCCAGTCTTCGGTGGGCACCTCGGGCACGACGACCGTGGTGGTGCCGTCCTCGCGCACCTGCACCTCCAGGTCGATGCTGTCGTGGGGGCGCGCTCGTCGGGCCGCGCCGGCGCACCTCCGGAGGGCGCGCTCGACGGGCGGACGCGTGAGCGCGTTGGCCGTCGCGAAGTCGGGGCGCTCGCCGGCGTGCACGACGAGCGCCCGCACGTGAGGCCGCTCCTGGGCCCCGGCCGGCGCCGCGACCAGGGCGAGGGCGAAGGCGAGGAGGCGGAGCACGCGGAATGCTACGCGCGCTTCGCCTCAGCTCTTCCGCTCGCGGAGCTCGCGGCGGAGGATCTTGCCCGAGGCGCTCTTCGGGATCTGGTCGATGAACTCGACGAGGTCGACCTTCTTGTAGGTGGCGACCTTGTCGGCGACGAACGCCTGCACGTCCTCGGCGCTGATCGCGCTGCCGGGCGCGCGCACCACGAAGGCCTTCACCAGCTCGCCGGCCTCCTCGTCGGGCACGCCGATCACCGCGACGTCGGCGACCTCGGCGTTGGTGATCAGCAGCGCCTCGAGCTCGGCCGGCGCGACCTGGAAGCCCTTCACCTTGATGAGCTCCTTGAGCCGGTCGACGATGAAGAAGTGGCCGTCCTCGTCGGCGACGCCCACGTCCCCGGTGTGGAGCCAGCCGTCGCCGTCGATGGTCTCGTTCGTGGCCTCCTCGTTGTTGAGGTAGCCCTTCATGACCTGCGGGCCGCGCACCCAGACCTCGCCGCGCTCGCCCACCCCGACGTCCTTGCCGGTGTCCGGGTCGACCAGGCGGCACTCGGTGTTGGCGACGAGGGTGCCGATGGAGCCGGCCTTGTAGTCGCCCTCCCGGATCGCGTGGGTCACCGGGGACAGCTCGGTCATGCCGTAGCCCTGCGCGACCTCGCAGCCGAGCCGCTTGGCCGCCGCCTCCGCGATCTCGCCGCCGAGGGGCGCGGCGCCGCTGAAGATCTGCTTCACGCTCGACATGTCGTACTTGTCGACGATCGGGTGCTTGGCGAGCGCGAGCACGATCGGCGGTACGATGAAGAGCCGCGTGATGCCGTGCTTCTGGGTCAGCTCGAGCATCTGCACCATGTCGAAGCGCGGCGCGGTCACGATGGTCGCGCCGGTCGCGAGCCCGAAGTTCATCAGGACCTGCATCCCGTAGATGTGGAAGAAGGGCAGGACGGCGAAGATGACCTCGTCCTCCTTCAGGTCGATGTGGGCGGCGGTCTGCTCGATGTTAGCCACCAGGTTGTGGTGGGTGAGCATCACGCCCTTCGGGAAGCCGGTCGTGCCCGAGGAGTAGGGCAGCACGACCACGTCCTCCTGCACGTCCCGCGCGACCTGGGCGCCGAGCGGCTCGCCCATCAGCGTGCTGAACGAGGGCGCGTCGCCGGGGCCGATCAGGTAGACCTCCTCGATCCCCGCCTCCTTCGCCGCCGCCTGCGCGGTCTCGAGGAACAGCCCGACGGTGACGATCGCGGTCGCCCCGGAGTCCTTCAGCTGGAAGGCGATCTCCTCGGCGCCGTAGGTCGGGTTCAGCGTGGTGACGGTGGCCCCGGCGTAGGCGAGGCCGTGGAAGACCACCGCGTACTCGGGCACGTTCGGGCTCATCAGCGCCCAGGTCGTGCCGGGGCCCACGCCCTTGGCCTTCAGGCCGCCCGCGAGCATGCGGATCTGCTTGGCGAGCGCGCCGTAGGTGACCTCGCGCCCGCTCGGGCCGTCGATGAAGGCGGCCTTGTCGGCCAGGCGCTCCGCGTGCCGGAGCACGTGCTCGGTGACCGAGACGGCGGGGATGTCGAGGGAAGGGACGGTGCTCTTGAAGATCGTCATGCGCGCTCCGGGTGGGCTGTCGAGGTCCCAGGATCCACACCGGATCGGCGCGCGCTTGTCAAATCGGTCAGTCCGACTTGCGCTCCACCAGCGGCACCGCGAAGGACAGCTCGGTGTCCCACGGGAAGCGGATCCACGTCGTCTGCGGGATCTCCCGGATGCACAGGTCGGTGAAGGGGCGCCCCTCGGGCTTGGCGTACACCGTGGCGAAGAACGCCTTGGGGAGGCGCTCCCGGATCGCGCGGGCGGTGCGCCCGGTGTCGACCAGGTCGTCGATGAGCAGGCAGCCCTCGCCGTCGCCGGGGGGCGCCTCGAGGATGTCCGCCTCGCCCTGCTGCTGCGCCTGCGCGCCGTGGTAGCTGACCACGCAGATCGTGTCGACGAGCCGGATGTCGAGCTCGCGCGCGACCACCGCGGCGGGGATGAGCCCACCGCGGGTGACGGCGACGATGCGCTTCCAGCTCTCGTTCCGCTCGATCAGCGTCCGGCACAGCGCCCGGCAGTCGCGGTGGAGCTCCTCCCAGGAGATGAACACGTCGCTGGTGTAGCGGGCCATCAGTCCTCCGTGAGGTAAGTGTACCCCCGGAGCGACTCCTCGTAGTGGCGCATGAGCAGCTTGACCTGGTCGACGCCGATGAGGCCCTGCCGGCGGGCGCGCTCGGCCTGCAGCCGGACCCGCTCCACCATCGCCATCGGCTCGTACTCCACGTAGCCGAGCACCTCGGCGACGCTGTCGCCCTTCACCACGCTGGTGACCTCGTAGGACTCGTCGTCCATCCGGACGTGCACCGCGTTGGTGTCGCCGAAGAGGTTGTGGAGGTCGCCGAGGATCTCCTGGTAGGCGCCGTTGAGGAACATCGCGAGGAAGTAGCGCTCGCCGTCCTTCAGCTCGTGCACCTCGAGCACGTGCTTGACGTCCTCGACGTCGATGAAGCGGTCGATCTTGCCGTCGCTGTCGCAGGTCAGGTCGGCGATGGTCGCGCGCTCGGTCGGCTCCTCGTCGAGCCGGTGAATGGGCATCACCGGGAAGAGCTGCCCGATGGCCCACGCGTCCGGCGCGGACTGGAAGACGCTGAAGTTGCAGTAGTAGATGCTGCTCATGAAGTCCTCGAGGTCGGCGATCTCCTCGGGGACGCGGCGCATCCGGCCCTTGGCGCGCATGATCTTGTCCAGGCAGTGCCAGAAGAGGCGCTCCGCCTGGGCGCGCTGACGCAGGGTCAGGTAGCCGAACTTGAAGAGGCTGTCCGCCTCCTCCTTGCCCTGCAGGGCGTCGTGATAGGACTCCTGCACGTTCTTCGGCAGGATGCCCTCCCAGGTCTCGTAGAGCTCCTCGAGCACCCGGTGGCTGCCCTTCTCGGGCTTCTCGGGCACGCCGGGGAAGCGCACCTCGTTCTTGCCGACCACCTCGAAGACGAGGACCGACTGGTGGGCGCTGATCGCCCGGCCGCTCTCGGTCACCAGGGTCGGCACCGACACCTGCGCCTTGTCGCAGGCGTCCTTCACCTCGCTGACGATGTCGTAGGCGTACTCCGCCAGGTCGTAGTTCATCGAGGCGTGGAAGTCGGTCTTGCTCCCGTCGTAGTCGATGGCGAGGCCGCCGCCGACGTCGAGGTAGCCCATCTTCGCGCCCATCTTCGCCAGCTCGACGTAGATGTTCGCGGCCTCCCGCATCGCGTTCTTGATCGGGATGATGCTCGAGATCTGGCTGCCGATGTGGAAGTGCAGCAGCTGCAGGCAGTCGAGCATGTCGCGGCTCGCCAGCTCGTCGACGACCTGCACGATCTCCGCCGCGGTCAGGCCGAACTTGGCCCGGTCGCCGGCGGAGCTCTTCCAGCGGCCGACGCCGCGCGCGGCGAGCTTGCAGCGCACGCCGAGCATCGGCCGGACGCCGGTCTTCTCCGACGCCTGGAGCGCGAACTGCAGCTCCTCGATGCGCTCGAGGACGACGATCACGGTCTTGTCGAAGCGCTGGGCGAGGAGCGCCGTCTCGATGTAGGCGCGGTCCTTGTAGCCGTTGCAGATGATGAAGCCGCCGGGCTCCTGGGTCGCCGCGAGGGCGATGAGGAGCTCGGGCTTGCTGCCCGCCTCGAGGCCGTACTGCCACGGCTCGCCGTGCCGCACGACCTCGTCGATGAGGTGCTTCTGCTGGTTGACCTTGACCGGGAAGACGCCGCGGTAGCGGCCGTCGTACTCGTACTCCCGGATCGCCGCCTGGAACGCCTCGTTGAGGCGCCGGATGCGGTCCTCGAGCACGTCGCTGAAGCGGATGAGGAGCGGCAGGTCGAGCCCGCGCGCCTCGAGGTCGAGCACGAGGTCGTGGAGGTCGACCGTCTTGTGGGGCTCCTCGGGGTCGGGGGCGACCTCGACCCGCCCGTCGGCGCTGATGCGGAAGTAGGGCTTCCCCCATCCGTTGATCTGATACAGCTCGGCGCTGCGGTCGATCGTCCAGGGGGTCTCTTCTTCGAGGTCGTCCATGCTGCACCTCCGACGGGGCGCGGGGGAGAGGGGGTCGCGTTTTAAGTCCGTCGGACCCGGACAGCAACGTCAAAACGTGGCGGTTGCCCCGGCGGCCGTCGCGTGATGCAGTTCGAGGGCAGTGGCCGACGAGTCCGAAGCCCTCGCGCAGACGGTCGCCGCGTCGGACCCCGGCGCGCGCGACCCCATCTTGCCGGTGGCCCCCGACGGGAGCCTGGCCGGGGCGACGCTCGACCACTTCGTGATCGGGGAGCTGCTCGGCAAGGGCGGCATGGGCGAGGTCTACGCCGCCATCGACACGTCCCTCGACCGAGAGGTCGCGGTGAAGGTGCTCCGGGCGGACGCGAGCGGGATGGCCGGGATGACCGACCGCTTCCTCCGGGAGGCCCGGGCCCAGGCCCGGTTCAACCACCCGAACATCGTCCACATCTATTACATCGGCCGCCGCCCGACCCCGGCCGGCGAGGACTCCCTGTTCTTCGCGATGGAGAAGATCGCGGGCGGCGACCTCGACGACGTGCTTCGGGCCGGGGAGACGATGGAGCCCGAGGAGGCGCGGGACGCGATGATCCAGGTCGCCCGCGGGCTCCGCGCGGCGCAGCGGGTCGGCGTGATCCACCGGGACATCAAGCCCAGCAACCTGATGGTCGACGCGGACGGGGTCCTCAAGATCGCCGACTTCGGGCTCGCCAAGCCGGTCGACGGGGACAACCAGATCACCCAGGAGGGCGCGCTCGTCGGCAGCCCCTGGTACATCGCGCCCGAGCAGGCCATCGCCGAGGAGATCGACCACCGGGCCGACATGTACGCGATGGGGGCGGCGTTCCATCACCTCCTGGTCGGCCGGCCGCCCTTCGACGGCCCGCGCCCGATGGCGGTGGTCGCCAAGCACCTCTCCGAGCCCCTCGAGCCGCTCGCGAAGTCGGCGCCGCACGTGCCGCCCGCGCTCGCCCGGGTGCTCGAGCGCCTCCTCGCCAAGAAGCCGGAGGACCGCTACCCGGACTACGACGCGCTCCTCGCCGACCTCGACGCCGCGGCCCCCGAGCACCGGGCGCTCTCGCCCATCATGACGCGCACCGCGGCCGCGCTCGGCGACTTCCTGATCGCGGCGGCGCTGATCGGCTTCCTCGGCTGGATCGGCCTGGTCGTCTACCTGGCGATCGTGACGATCGGCCACGCCTGGCGCGGCCAGACGCCGGCGAAGTACCTGCTGGGCATCGAGGTGGTGCGCGAGGGCGGGGGGCGGCTCGGCTGGCTCCGCTCGGCGACGCGCACGCTGGTCTCGCTCTGGATGCCGATCCTCGCCGGGGCGACGATCGCGCTCACCAGCGGGATCCCGGAGCTGCTCGACACGATCGAGTCGCTGCGGCCGCGCTCGCTCGACTCGATGCAGAACCTGCTGGTCGCCATGGCGATCAGCCACGGCTTCTTGACGCTGCTCTACCTGGTCGGCCTGGGCCTGGCGATCTTCCACCCGCTCCGGGCGACGCTGCACGACCTCGCGGTGGGCTCGATGGTGACCTACCGGCTGAAGGCGACGCCGACCTCGACCGGGTCGGTCTCCGGGGTGCGCGAGCCGACCGACAAGCTCCAGCGGCTGGCCCGCAAGCTGAGCACCCGTCCGCCGCCCGGACCGTGACTTTCCCCGTCGCCGGGCCCGAGGGCCGCGTGCTACAAGCGAAGTAGATGTCGGACGACGAGCTCAGCCCCTACGAGCGCTACCTGACCACCGCGTTGGCGGCGGCCATCGACACCCTCGCGGCGGACGGACACCTCGAGGTGCCGGAAGAGCATCGGGCCGCCCTGGTCACGGAGCTGCTCGCGGCCGCGTCCAACGCCGAGAACAGCCGGCGCATGATCAAGAAGATCGTCCGCACCCTGGTCGACTCCGAGCGCGTCGAGGAGGTCTACGCCTCCGACGACGACCTGCGGGACTTCTTCCGCGCCAAGCTCGGCCGCGCCTGAAAAAAGTCTGCGACGAGCGCCGGGACCTCGCGTCCTCGGTTCGGCGGCGACGGAGCCGCTCGAATCAGGAGGACATGAGAGATGCGTTCCCGGATCATTGTCGCGGTTTGTTTCGCGTGGCTCGGCGCCTGCGCCTCGGACACCAGCGTCCAGGGCTTCACCCCCTGCGGTGACTTCCCCAGCGGCCCGGTCGACTGTCAGCCCGGCCAGTACTGCGCCGACGCGACCTTCTCGGAGTGCGTGCCCGGCTGCACCAGCGCGGTGAACTGCGCCGAGGGCCAGCGCTGCGTGAAGCCGGCCGGTGAGTCGGTGGGTGACTGCGTCGACGAGGGGCCGCCGCCGATGGGCGTGGTCTGCGGCAACGGCGCGTGCGAGGCCGGAGAGGACGGCGCGAGCTGCCCCGCCGACTGCCGGACCGATCCGCCGCCCGCCCGCTGCGGCGACGGCGTCTGCAGCGGCGCCGAGAGCGAGTCGAGCTGCCCCGCGGACTGCGGCCCGTCCCCGGACGCGACCCTCGACCACTGTCACGAGCTCTGCAACGAGTACAACTTCTTCGACTGCTTCGTGCCCGGCGGGCTGCGCGTCTGCATCGACGCGTGCGACGCCTCCACGTCCGACCGCCGCGCCGACTTCAACCGCTGCGCCGAGGTGGGCACGGTGTCGTGCGACGAGGCCTGCTTCGAGCTCCTGTGAGCGAGTCACCCCCCGAGGAAGCTGGCGAGGCTCACGTCGAGCTTGGTCGCCAGCTTGCCCATGAGGCTGTCGAAGGAGACGCGCCCGAGCGCGAGCTCCTTCATCAGCCGCCGGCGGGTGCCCTTCAGCACCGCGCCCCGGGCGTCCGCGATCCAGCGGGCGATGGTGGCGCGGTGCACGCCGTACATGCGGGCGAGGGTCTCGCTGCCGACGTCCTCGACGAGGTAGAGCCGGAGCACGTTGCGGTCCCGCGGCGAGAGCTCGGCGAGCGCCTCCCGGAAGGCGCGGCGGAAGGGGCCCTCGATCTCCGCCTTCAGCTGCGCGAGCTCGGGGTCGCCCTCCTCGATCGGCAGCTCGAGGAGCTCGTCGTCCAGTGGCTGCTCCCGGACGCCTCGTCGCTGGAGCGACTGTCGCTTGAGGGACTGGGCCTCCCGGAGGGCCACGACCTGGGCGAAGGCGGTGAGCGGACCCTGGCCGAGGTAGCGGTCGACCCGCGGCGGCCGATCCCCCTCGCCGACGAGCAGCTTCACGCGGACGTTCGAGACGACCTCGTCGACGAAGGCGCGGTCGGAGTCGACCCGGGCGATCGCCTTGGGCACCGCGGGCATGACCGCCCGCTCGAACGCCTCGGCCGCGCCGTCGATCCCTCGCGCGCACGCGCAGGCGAGGAAGAGGTCGGTCACCCGCAGCTTCGCGAGCCCGGCGGCGGGATCGCCGTCGTCGGGCACCCGGTCGGCGAGCCAGGCCGCGAGCTCGGCGCCCGAGAGCGCGATCTCCGGGAAGGCGGCCTGCGCCTCCCCGAACCGCTCGCGCAGCGCGTCGGCCAGCCGGGCCAGGGCGTCGGGGGCGATCGGGTAGGCGTCGCCCACCGCGGCCACGAACGAGGTGTGAAGCGCTTCGGTCACCGAGACGGGGATGCTACCCCATCACGGCAGCGGGTCGCTGGCCTCGGGCACGTAGTGGCTGGTGGTCTGGATGCTGGTGCCGGTGTCGACGAAGCGGACGTCGTCGGTGAGGCGCTCGACGTCGTAGCCGTCGACCTGCACGCAGGCGCCGATCGACGCGGCGCGGATCTCGCCGTCCGAGAGATCGAGGCTGCCACCCTCGGCGATCTGCACGCCGCAGAGCGCCGCGTCGTCGATCACGAAGCCGCGCAGCGAGACCGAGGCGCCGCGGTAGACCCCGAGCCCGGTCCCTCCGGGCGCGTCGCCGCAGGTGGTCGCCGCGCACCCGCGCTCCCGGGTGGCGTGGATCTCGACGTCCTCGAGCGCCGCCTCGCCGCCGCTCACGATGACGCCCACCTCGTGCTGCCGCGCGAGGCGCGCCCGGGTGAGGGTGAGCCGGCTGTCCCGCACCTCGACCGCGCGCCCCCAGAGGCCGTCCTCGGCGTCGGGCGTGGTGTCCTCGACCCGGACGTCGGTGAGCGAGACCGCCGAGCCGCCGCCGACCACGACCCCGCCGTGGGTGGTCCGCTCGACCGTCAGCCCCTCGAGCTCGACCTCGCCCAAGACGTCGACGTAGAGGCCGACGCCGGCGACCCCCTCGTCCCGCACGTCGCGGAGCGTCAGGTCGCGCCCCTCGAGCCGGGCGTCGCCGAGGGTGTCCTGGCCGATCACGCTGACCGCGCCGGCGAGGGTGTCGCGGACGAAGACGCGCTCGACCACCAGGGTGCCGCGCTGCGAGACGCCGAGCCCCTGGCCGAAGCCGTTCATGGTGGGGTGCTCGCGCACGCCGTCGACGACCACGTCGGTCAGCGCGATCCGCCCACCCTCGCCGACCTGCACCCCCGTGCCCTGCGCGGCCGAGAGCCAGGCGCGGGTGAGCGAGACCTCGCCGAGGGCCGAGAGCGCCCAGCCCATCGGCGCCCCGGTCACGTCGCGGACCACGACGTCCTCGAGCGCGTAGCCGCCGCCGGCGTTGGAGAGCAGCCCCGCGCCGGTCGAGCGGGTCACCTCGACGCGGCGGCCGGAGATCGTCCCGCCGTCCTGGCTGATGAAGCCCGCCCCGAGCCGCGCGCCGGTGGCGTCCCGCGCCGCGACGTCGGTGAGCTCCAGGGTGGCGCCGGCGGTGACGATGGCGCCGGCCAGGGTGTTCTCCTCGAGCACCGCGCGCTCGAGCCCGGCCGCGGCGTCGTCGACGATCAGCCCGAAGCCGCCGCTCCCGTCGCCGCCCGGCGCGATGCCGCGCACCACGAGCTCGCGCGCGGTCAGCCGGCCGCCGCCCACGATCACGCCGAAGGTGGTCGCGCGATCCACGACGACGCGCTCGAGCGTGACCTCGCCGCGGCGGACGAGGACGCCGGCGGCGTCGGTCTCGGCGACGGTGAGGTCGGAGACGGCGCCGCCCTCGAGCGCGATCACCGACTGGCCGGCGAACGACGTCGAGAGGGTGAGCCGGGTCTCGCGCGCGCACGCGCCGCGCAGGGTGGCGCCGACCGGGAGGCGGACGGCCTCGTCGTAGGTGCCCTTGGCGAGCGCGATGGTGCGGCCGGCGCGCCAGGCGGAGATGCCCTGGGCGATGGTGCCGAAGGGGGCGCCGGCGCTGCCGTCCCCGCTGCCCCCCGGGCGCACGTGGATCGCGTCGGCGGGCAGGTCGTCGGCGAAGTCGCCGCTCGGGCAGGCCCCGCCGATCGGCGCGCAGCTCGCGGCGCCGACGAAGCGGGCCTCGCCTTCGGGGCAGGGCGCGGGGCCGCCGGGGGTGGGGCCGCCGGGGGTCGGATCGCAGACCGTCACCCCGTCCACGTCGACCTCGCCCCAGCCGTCGGGGCAGGCGCCGAGCGCGGGGAGCTGCGCCTCGCGTCGGGTCTCGCCCCCCGCGTCCGGCGCGACGCTGGCGTCGGGGAGGGGGGCGACCTCGCCGTCGCAGGCGAGGAGGAGCAGGCAGAGCCAGGCGCGTCTCATGAGCGGTCTCCGAGGAGGGCGCGGTGAGCTTCGACGTCGTGCAGGAACCGCTCGCGCCAGTGGCGATCCCCGATGCGCGCGGCCGCGCTCTCGACGCTGGCCCGGCCCCGGGCGCGGGCGCGCGCGGCGTCGTCGGCCCGCCCGGTCGCCTCGAAGGCGTCGCCGAGCACCCGGAAGAGCGCGCCGCCGTCCTCCTCCATGCCGCCGAGGGCGTCGCTGAGCGCGAGCGCCCGGCGCGCGTGACGGAGCGCGGCGGCCGCGTCGCCGGCGGCGAAGGCGTGCTCGGCGAGGGCGAGGCGGGCGAGGGCCTCGAGGCTGTCGAAGCCGAGCTGGGCCGCGCGCTCGGCGGCCGCCTCCGCCCCCGCGCGGGCCTCCTCGAGCCTCCCGCGGGCGGCGGCGAGCCGGCTCCGGTAGACGTGGGTGGCGATCGCGAGCCGGCTCTCGCCGACCTCCTCGGCGATCTCGGTCGCCTCCTCGAGCGCGCGCGCGGCCTCCGCGTCGCGGCCCTCCTTGGCGAGCGCGTAGCCGAGGTTGGCGAGCCCATAGCCCTCCATCAGCCGGCTGGCGCCGACCCGCCGGCAGTCCGCGAGCCCCGCCTCGAGGGCCGGCACCGCCTCGTCGTGCGCGCCGACGCGGTTGTAGAGATCGGCGAGGTTGAGCGAGGCCTCGGCCGCGCGCCGCGGGTCGCCGAGCTCGCGGTAGAGCTCGACCGCGGCCCAGTAGGCGTTCCGGGCCGCGCCGAGGTCGCCGATCATGCTCGCGAGCTGCCCGCGCCAGATCGCGGCGTCGGCGCGGAGGCCGCTGGCTCGGGTCAGGACGAGCCGCTCGGCCGCCCGGAGCTGCTCGGCCGCGCGCTCGGTCTCGCCGGCGTAGGTGAGCGCGACCGCGTGCTTGCCGAGGGCCCGGGCGAGCGCCTCGGCGTCGCCCTCCGCGTCCTCGAGCGCCTTCTCCAGGAGCGGCAGCGCCTCGCCGGACTGCCCGAGCCGCTGCAGCGCCACCGCGCGATCGGTCCGCACCCGCGCCCGGGTCGGCCCCTCGCACTCGCGCTCGGCGGCCGCGAGCAGCGCCTCCTGCTCGCCGAGGCGACCGCGGACCTCGAGCACCTCGGCCACCGCGATCCGCACGTCGAGCGCGCTCCCGAGCCCGAGGGCCAGCGCCCGCTCGCCGGCCCGCAGCGTGCGCGCGAGATCGCCGGCGCGCTTCGCCTCGAGGCAGGCCTCGCCGTAGACACGCGCCGCGTCCTTCGTCCGCCCGCCGAGCTCGAGGTGGCGGGCGATCTCCTCGCGCGGGACCCGGCCCTCGAGCCGCTCCGCCGCCCGGCGGTGGAGCTCTCGGCGCGCCTCGTCGCCCAGCATGCGGCGGGCCACGTCGGCGTAGAGCGGGGTGGCCAGCGCGTAGACCCGCTCCTCTCCCTCCACCCCGCTGGCGGAGAGCAGCCCGCGGGCCACGAGGTCGTCGAGGTCCTCGCGCGCCGCCTCGACCTCGAGCGCGGCGAGATCGGCCGCGGTGAAGGGGACGCCGAAGAGGGCGCCGCGCTTCACCGCCTCGCGCAGCCCGGGGGCGAGCTCGTCGAGCCGCGCCTGCACCGCGCCCTCGATGCTGGGAGGCAGCGGGAGATCCCCGTCCTGCGCGCCGACCGCGCGCCCGAGCTGCTCGACGAAGAGCGGGTTGCCGCCGGTGTGCGCGTGGATGCGCTCCGCGATCGCGTCGGCGCGCGCCTCACCGACGATCGCGCCCAGCAGCCGCCTCGTCTCGCCGCGCTTGAGCGCCCGCGGGCGCACCCGGGTGATCTCCGCGCCCTCGAGCCACGGGGCGTCGGGCGCCTGACGGCCGGCGAGCGCGATCAGGATCGGGGCGCGGCTCGCGGCGAGCGCGCCGAGCACGTCGAGGGACGGGCCGTCGGCCCACTGCGCGTCGTCGATCAGGAGCGCCAGCGGGCGGAGCCGCGCGAGGCCCTCGATCACGTCCAGGGCCGCGACCCGCGCGCGGTCGGTGGTCAGGCGGGCGTCGCCGCTCGCGGGGGCGAGGCCGAAGAGCACCCGGAGGGTCGGCAGGTGCCGGGCGCCGCCCTCCTCGCCGCAGGCGGCGACCGCGAGCGCGTGCACCGCGGCCTCGGCGATCGCCGCGCCGGCCCGGTCGTCGACCCCGGCGAAGTCGCGCAGCAGCGCGCGGATCACCGCGTGATCGGCGTCGCGCTCCCGGGTCCGCCCGCGCAGCACGCGCCACTCGTCCCGGAGCGCCTCGGCGAGCGCGTCGAGCAGCCGCGACTTGCCGACCCCGGGCGCCCCGTCGACGAGGGCCACCGCCGGCGCGCGCTCGTCCAGGACGTCGTCGGCGGCCTCGGTGAGCTGGGCGAGCTCCGCGCGGCGGCCGAGGAGGGGCAGCGCGGGCGCGACGCGGCCCCGGCGGATGCGCGCGCGGCCGCCCTCGAGCTCGCAGCCGATCTCGGTGAGGCGCGCGTGCGCGAGCGAGGGCGCGATCCAGGCGCCCGGCGCGTCGTGCGCGAGCATCTCGGCGAGCTCCTCCGAGAGCTCGACCTCGCCGCCGCTCAGCACCGCTGGGCCCACCGCCACCCGCGCGGCCTCGTCGGCGAGCGCGAGCGCGCACAGCCCGGCGCGGTCGACGAGGTCGCCGCTCCAGGTGCCGTCGCCGAAGACGAAGCGGCCGCGCTCCCCGGGCACCACCTTCGCCCCGGCCGCGGTGGCCCGCGCCTCGAGGCGCGCGGGCTCGCCGCCGATGGCGACGACCGCCACCGCCACCCGCCGCTCGGCGTCGCCGAGGGGGCGCGCGGTGGTCCGTCGCGTGGTGGCGGCGTGCGAGCGGAGCGCGTCGCGGAGCTCGCCCATCGTCTGCGGGCGGGCGTCGGGATCGGGGTCGAGCGCGCGGCGGACCAGGAGATCGAGCGCGGGCTTCACGTCCGGCCGCTCGATCGGCGCGACCGATCCTTCGAGGATGGCGGCGAGGAGCGCGGGCAGGTTGCTCGCGGTGTGGGGGAGCCGGCCGGTGAGGCAGCGGTAGAGGATCGCGCCGAGCGCGTAGACGTCGCTCCGCGCGTCGGCGGCCGCGCCGTCTCCGAGCTGCTCGGGCGCCATGTACGCTGGCGTGCCGAGCAGGACGCCGGAGCGCGTGTCGGGGCTGGTCTGGAGCGCGCCGCGGACCTTGCTGATCCCGAAGTCGAGCACCTTCACCTCGCCCGCGTCGGTGAGGAAGACGTTCGCGGGCTTGAGGTCGCGGTGCACGATCTCGAGGGCGTGGGCGGCCGCCACCGCGTCGGCGATCGCCACCGCCACGTCGATGGCCTCGGCGACCGGGAGCGGGCCGCGCGCGGCGAGCTCGGTCTCGAGGTCGCGGCCGTCGAGCAGCTCGAGCACGAGGAAGGGCGCGCCGCCTTCGGTCCGGCCGATGTCGAGCGCGCGCACGATGCCCGGGTGGCCGATCGCGCCGGCCGCGCGCGCCTCGTTGCGGAAGCGCTGCAGCACCTCGCGGCGCGCGGCGAGCTCGGGGTGGAGGAGCTTCACCGCCACCCGCCGGCCGATGAGCTCGTGCTCGGCCTCGTAGACCGCGCCCATGCCGCCGCTGCCGATCACCCGCAGCACGCGGTAGCGCCCGCCGAGGACCGCGCCGACGTGGGGGTCGGGGCCGGCCTCGAACATCTCGGGGGTGAGCGTGTCGGGGATCGAGATGACCGGCTTGCCCTCGGCGGCGCGGGCCAGCGCGCCGAGCCGCCCCCGGCAGTGCGCGCACGCGTCCAGGGCCGCCTCGACGGCGCCGCGCGCGGCCGTGTCGAGCTGGCCGGCCACGAAGGCTTCGAGCGCCGCGTCGTCCGCACAGACCATGGACGTGGCTGCTGCTATATCAGAGGCGCTCGCGCGCCGCGACGGAGGAGAAGGATGAGACAGATCGGCATCGCGCTGGGGCTCCTGCTCGCGGCGTGCAGCGACCCTTGCAGCCTCACCGAGGTCCAGGGGCAGCTCGACGGCGCGAGCGCCGGGGCGGTGGTGACGCTCCCCGCGTGCCGGGTCGAGGGCGAGCTGTCGGTGCCCGCGGGGGTGACCCTGCGCGGCGTGGCCGGCAGCGAGCTCGCGAGCGCGGGCCCGCGCGACATCGTGGTGGAGCTCGGCCCGGGCGCGGCGCTGGAGTCGGTCGCGCTCGAGGCGGGCGGCCGGGCCGGCGTGGTCGCGCGGGGCGACGCGGCGATCCGGGACGTGACCGTCGACGCGCGCCACGGCGTGGGGCTCTACGCGGTGGGCGGAGAGGTGACGATCGAGCGCGTGGCCGTGACCGGCCCGGTGACCCGCGAGGACGCCGCCGACGCCCGATGGGTGAGCGTCGTCGGCGCGCCGAGCGACGAGGCCTGCGCGGCGGACTGCGAGTGCGAGCCGGGCGAGGTCGACGCGGCCGAGGACCGGGTGTGCGCGGCCGGGCGGTGGCGGACCTGGGCGGCGACGATCGGGCTCTACGCCCGCGACGCCACGCTCACGCTCGACGACGTGACGATCGCGGGGATGGCGGAGACGGGCGTGCTCGCCGACGGCGCGCGGCTCACCTGGAGCGGCGGCGGGGTGCGCGACGTGATCGGCGTCGGCGTCCTCCTCCGGGGCGGCACCTCCTCGCTGACCGACGTGACGGTCGAGCGCGTGGTCGCCGGCTTGCGCGGCGTGCCGAGCTACGGGGTCATCGCCACCGACGCGCACGCGATGACGAGCGCGCGCCTGACGGTGGCCGACGGAGAGCGCTTCGGCGTGCTGATGCTCGACGCCTCGGCCGAGCACGACGCGCTGACCGCGCGAGGCAACGGCGACGTCGCGGTCTGGATCGGCGACGCGGCCGGCGTCTCGATCACCGGCGCCTCGCGGGTCGAGGGCAACGGCTTCGCGGGCGTGGTGGTCAGCGAGTCGCGCGACGTCACGCTCGACGGGCTGACCGTCGCGATGACCTCCACCGTGCGCCGCAGCGTCGGCGCCTTCGGGGTGCAGGAGATCGGCGACGGCGTGCAGCTGAGCGGCAACCTCGGGGACGTGGCGCTCCGCGAGGTGCGGGTCGAGGGCAACGCGCGCGTCGGGCTCCTCGCCGACGTCACCCCCGGCCTGTCGTTCACGGACGTGACCGTCGACGCGAGCGGCGCGGCCTTCGGCGCGCTCGGGGGGACCCGCGACGCGGGCGCGGGCGAGGTCACGATCACGAGCCCGGCCGGCTGGGACACCGGCATCACCCGGGCCGGCGCCGCGGTGGCCAACGACCCCACCGCGAGCGGCGCCTTCGACGCGATCGTCACCGCGCTCCCCGACGGCGTCGCCGGCGCCACCGGCATCATCGGCCCGATGTATTGAGCTTTTTGGAGGGTTTGGTGCAAACCCTCCCCCCATTGGGCAAAGCGCCAATGGGGCCCCCCTCCCGACCCGGCGGGCGCGTCGCGCTACGCGCTCGCGCCGCGACCCCAGCGACGGGGCGCTGGGGGCCCTGCGGCTCGCGCTCGCGCTGCGCGCGAGCTGGCCGCCCGCTGCCGCGGGATCGA
>JAYZQJ010000010.1:0-36352 GCA_036149055.1 Myxococcota bacterium
CTGGTCCTCTACAACGTAGGCCGCTGCTACGAGGAGCTGGGCCGGTTCCGAGACGCGCGCGACGCGTACCAGCGATACCTCCGTGAGGCGGCGGACGACGCTCAGGATCGCGGGCAGGTCGAGGAGAAGGCTGCGCGAGCTCGAGACGCGCGTGTCGCTCGACGAGACAGAGACCGGACGCGCGGCCCCGAGCAGAGACGCCGCCGCGCCGGGGAACGGGTCGGGACACGCTCGAGAGCGTCAGCACCGATGGGAGCGGCAACTTCGTGGGTGCTTCGCTCGGCTGGCGACTATGACGGGGTTGTCGTCCGCTACCTGCCTCGATCCCGTCCCCAGCGCCTGGCTCGCCGCCAAGCCCGCAGCCGGTGCTCCAGCTCGCGGGCCGCGGTGCGCACTCTCGAGGCGACCCGCGCGTCCCAGGTGACCGTCGTCTCGACCCGCCGGCTCTTCACGGAGCCTGACTTCCGCGCCCAGGCCCAGCGATCGTCCTGGACGCGGAAGTCCCCGTAGTGGGGGTGCTGCATCACGAGGAGCTCGAACACCGCGCGAACGTGCGGCTCGCGGATCTGCTCCTCCGTCATGCTGGAGTGCTGGATTCCATCGGTGCCCGTGTATCCCGTGTCGGCCTCGTGGTCCCGGTAGGTCCAGCCGTAGTCGTCGAAGAGCAAGGTGGCGCCTTCTCGGAGCAGCTTGTCCACGAGGAAGAAGGCGAGCCCGTCGACGGTCCAGTTCTTCGGACCGTCGATGAAGCAGAAGTCGTAGAGCGGCTCGCAGACGCCGTCTGCGCTCTGCCGCTCGATCGTGCGCTTGAGGAACCAGTTGTAGCCGCCCGGCTCCCTCACGATGCGCACCCGATGGGCGAGACCCGTTCGCTGGAGGAGGTCCTCCAGCGACGGGGAGTGACTGACGTCCTCCGGCCGGTCGACCGCGGTCACCACGCCATCGTCTCCGATGGCTTCGAGAGCTGCCGCGACGTAGCAGGTGCTCACGCCGTGAGCGAAGCCGAGCTCCAGGCAGCTTCGCGGTCGCTCGCGAAGGATGTGCTCGTACAGGATGCGGCCCCACCAGGGAGAGGTGAACGGTATCCCGACGAGGTGGGAGGTGATCGTCTCCAGATTCACGGTGCTCCCCCGGCTCGCGCGCGGACGGCGGCGACGGTCGCACGCAGCTTACTCCAGGTGACGCCCAGCAGCGCCGCGCCCAGGAGAGGAGCGATCAGAGCCGCCGCGACGCGCGCGACGAGTGACGCGGCGCCATGCCGATCCAGGCTGACCAGGTACGTTGCGGCCGTGGCACCGATGACACACACGAGCACGCCGCGCGCTACTCGCAACTCCAGTCGCCGTACGCCTTCGGCCAAACGATTCGCCACGAGCGTTCCCGCGGCGGCGCCGACGACCAGGGCCGTGGGTGCACCCAGTAGAGGGAACCGAGGGATGAGCCAGAGGGAGAGGCCGATGGTCAGGCTCGCGTTCACGGCGCCGGTGGCGATCCAGAGCCCCGTCCGCTGGGCGAGCTCGCCTCCGACGCCGGCGATCCGCCGTGCTCCCTCGAGGACCTCGAGGAAGAGCATCGCCGGCACGACCAGGACGGCGGCGCGGTAGGACTCGCTGACGAGGCCCGCCAGCTCGGGCCCGAACACGGCCACCACGAAGCTCACCGACCCCCCGAGCCAGATGTACGCCTGGAGGAACGTGTCCACATCGCGTCCCAGGTTCTCGTCCGCCCGTCGCGCGTGGAGCGCCGGCTCGAGCGTCATCATGAGCGCGAGGTTGAGCATACCCAGCGGCGCGGCGACCCGAACGGCGAGGTCATACACCCCCGCCGCCGAGAGCGAGCCGAGCTCCGCGACGAGGAAGCGATCGAACTCCCGCAGGCCCGTCAGCGCGTACAGCGCGGCGAACGGGACGCCGATCCTGAACAGAGGCGCGATCCACCGACGCGAGGGGCGAGTGAGGAGGACCTCGCGTCCGATCCAAAGGAGCGGGAGCAACGCGATCGCTTGCGCCGCGACTCGCCCCACGACGAGGCCCTCGAGGCCCCAGCGCAAGCCGTAGACGAGGACGATGAAGAGTCCACCCTCCAGGGCACCGACCACGCCCATGGCGAGCGCGACCGGCATGTGTCTCCCCTCGACTCGCAGCCAGTTGCTGACCGCTCGGGCGGGCGACCCCAGCACGAGAGTGAACGCCAGCCAGGGGATCAGGTCGGCGTGCTCGTCGGCTCCGAGGGCGAGCTCGGCCACGGGCTGTCGGAAGAGGACCAGCAAGCCAGCCACCGCGCCGGCGAGCAGCATTCGAAATCCCAGCAGGGTGCTGAACACGGAGCGCCTGCCTTTGCCGCTCTCCTCGCTCGCCAACCGGACGCCCGCCGTGTCGAGGCCGAGGTCGACCATGATCGCGAAGCTGAGCAGCACGACGCTGTTGAGCACGGCGAACTCGCCGAGCTCCTCGGTGCTCACGGCCCAGGTCACGAGCGGAACCGCGACGAGGGACACACCGCGGGCCAGCGTCAGGGCGGCCACGTAGGCGCCGGTGGCGCGTAGGAGGGAGCGCGCGGGCGGCCCGTGTTCGGACATGTCGGAGCGGAGGTGCGTCGGCGTGGCTCCCGAACGTACCATGCGCCGAGTGTGGAAAGCGGCACGTCGGCGAGCGTCCCGGCTCCTCGGGTTTCGGGGGATGGGCGTCACGTGGCGCGAGCACGCGCGCGCGGTGGCGGCCCTCGAGGCGGTGGCGGCGCGACCAGCGCCCGAGAGGGCGGACGCGGCGGCGGACTTCACGCTCACCCTCAACGCGTTCCGGCGCCCCGAGAACATCCCGCTGCTCACCCACCTCGCGCTCGCGACCCCCTCGGTCCGCGAGGTCGTGATCAGCCACAACGACCCGTCGATCCCGCTCCCGCTCGCCCCCCATCCTCGGGTCCGCGTGGTTCGTCGTGACGGTCCGTACGGACCCATCGGTCGCTACTCGGTCGCCCTCGAGGCGAGGACGGACCTCTTCTTGTCCGTGGACGACGACCTCTTCCTGCATCCGGACCAGCTCGAGCGACTCGCGGAGGAAGCGCGCGGCGACGCCTCGGCGCCGCACGGGTTCTACGGTCAGCTCTTCGACGGTCGGCGCTTTCGCTACAACCGGGGCCGCAGCGACGGGCGGGTGGACGTGCTCAACCGCGCCTACGCGTTCACCCGCGAGCACCTCGACCGGTACTGCGCGCTCCTCGACCTGCTCGGGCTCAGCGAGCGCGAACGGCGGCGGCTGACCATGGATGACGTCGTCCTCGCGTTCTGTGGGGCGGAGCGACCGCGGGCTCACGACCTCGGCCCACACGTGGACTGCCCGACCGAGCACGACCAGCGGATCGCCATCTTCCGGAGGCGCGGCGAACACGCGCGTCGCGCGGCGCTCTACGCGCGGCTCGAGGGACTGGTCACGCGACGGCGCGGGGGGCCCGACGCCCTGCCCATCCGCGACCCTCGGTCGCCGCGGCGGTTGCCGCTCTGGCGTGTGCTCAGCGCCTGAGGCGATCGATCAACTTCCGGAGGGGACCCTGGCGAGCCGGTCCATGCAGGTTGAAGTTGATGACGACGCGCTCCCGCTCGCCGTAGAACGGATGCACCTCGTGCAGCAGGTCCGCGGGCCACATCATCAGGAGCCCCGGCTTCGGGCGGATGAAGTGGTTCTCTCCGCGGATCCGGAAGCTGAAGAGCCCCGAGTACTTCATGTTCTCCACCGGGGCGCCGTCGTCGACGTAGTAGGCGCCTGCCCACATGTGCTCGAAGGGCGGCGGATCGTAGCGCTCGTGGTTGTGGAGGACCTTGCGGTCACCGTTCCGGTAGAGCTGGATCCAGCTCTCGGTCAGGGTCGCGCTCACCCGGGAGCCGGAGGTCACTCGCACCGTCTCGACGAAGGCGTCCTCGATGGAGCGTCGAAGCTGTCGCACGGCGTCCGCTTCGAGATCGAGGAACTGGTTCGTGGGGACGCAGTGCCAGATCCCGACCGCAGGGGGGTGAGCCTCGGTGAACGAGTGCGGGTGCCAGTCGGGCGGGGCGTGCCCGAGGTCCTCGGCGTGCTTCTCGTCTGGCACCTCGAGCAGGCGCTGCTCCATCGCCGCCGTCGCCGCCGTCATCAGCGCCGCGTGAAACTCGCCGAGGTCGGGGCGGTCGAGCACCCGGTAGAAGATCGGGATCGGCGCGAGATGGTAGACGTCGCCAGCGAAGGGTCGCAGGATCCCATGGTCCATCGCGTCGAAACCTACTTCAGGCGCATTCCTCCGACCACGCGGGACCCGCATGACGTCCGAGCGGGCTGGCCGACTCCTCTTCGCGCTCGTCGCCCTCTATCTCGTCGTCCACGCGGCCACGGCCGCCTACGTGCTGGGCGCGCTGTGGGATTGGCGCGCGTTCGAAGGGGCCTGGTTCGACCACGCGTGGGAGCTCGAGCTCGTCTACCAGGCGCGACTCGGCCACTGGAGCGGGCGCGACTTCCACTACCCGCGCGGTCCGCTCTGGCAGGCCATCGCGTGGCTGGCCGGGCGACCCTGGGCGGCGTTCGAGGGTCCGCGCACCCTCGCGGGCATCGATCTCGCGTTTCACCTGCTCGCCATCGGGACGCTGGTCGGCATCGTGCTCCGGCGGGTACGGGGAGCCTGGCGACAGCTGGTGATCCTGTGTGCGCTCGGCAGCGTGAGCTACGCGGTCGGCGTCCCCACGTTCCGCGCGCTCCTGTCCGTCCTCCTCGTGCTCCTGTACGTGACCCCGGAAGACGAGGAGCCGAGCTGGGGCGGGGCGGCCCGCTGCGCCGGCGTCCTCGGCCTCTCGCTCCTCGTGTCGTTCGATCGGTTCGGGCTGGGCGCGCTCTCTCTCCTGGCGATGGCGGTGGTGGAGCTCGGTCTCGCGCGAGCGCGAAGAGAGGCGCTGGGGCCTGCGCTCCGGAGGGCCTGGATGACCGCCGCCGCGGTGATCGCCATGCTCGCGGTTCTCTCGCTCGTCGGCTGGGCGCTCGGGGCGGACCCCGTGGCCTTCGTGGTCGAACAGCGTCGCATCGCGAGCGGATACGCGACGGGGATGCGCAGCGAGTGGCACGTCGGAGTGCCCCCCATCAACGTGCTGGCGTTCTTCGTGGCCGCGGGCGCTCTCCTGCTCGTCGGCGCGCGCGCGCGGTGGTCTCGCGGCTCGCTCACGTGGATCGCGGGGGCACTCCCCTTCGCGCTTTTCGGGGTGGTCACCAGCGACCAGGGACACGTCTTCATGGCGCTCCTGCCGCTCATCGTCGTGCTCACGCTGGTCGCGGCGCGCGCCGGGACCGAGTCCTGGCTGCGTCTCGGCTCCGGCGTGCTCGCGGCCACCGCGCTCCTCGGCTGGTTCGGGACCTACCCCGAGTCGTTCAGCCCGCACCCACGCGCGTTCGCCGACGCTCTCGAGGTGCTGAGCGGTGACAAGCGCCCCGACCGCGGCTTCCGGTCCGACCACGGGAGGGCGGTCGCCTGGGCGCGGTCGCTTCGTGGGCCGGAGCGGCCGGCCTGCATGAGCGTGTCCCCGAGCCTCGGAGTGGTGCACGCCATGGCGCAGATCCCCGGACCCACGCAGCTCGGGTTGCGGTGGAACGAGTCCTTGCAAGCCCGCCTCGCGCGGTCGATCCGCGAGGCCGACTGCCCCATCCACCTCCACAGCTTCATCAGCTTCGACGACATCGGCGGGAGCTGGTTCCTCGGGGCCGACTTCCTCGCGGTGGCCGAGCGCTACCGGTTCGACGAGCGCGTGGGCGTCGGAGTGATCGCGATGCGGCGACGCGAGTCGCCGGCGCCGCCCGCGGTCGCGCTCGTCGACGCGTCGGGCGAAGGCCGGTCGCGCCGGGTCACGCTGCCTGGCGAGCTCGTCTACCCGTTCGACCGGGCCATGACGCCGGAGCAGATCGTGAGGGTGAGCTACCGCCTCGAGACGCCCGCCTGGCGTGCGCAGCTGGGGGGCGCGCCGTGGGTGGAGTGGCGCTTCGAGCACGACGGCGAGGCGCTCGGAGAGTGGGAGACCCTGCATCACCTGCATGCCGGAGACGGGGAGGTCCTGCTCGCCCTCGACCCCGAGTCCGTCGAGCACCGCTGGATTCTGGAGCGCCCTCTCGGGCGAGAGATCGAGGCCGACGCCCTCCGCCTCCGCTTTCGGCGGCGAGGCGTCCTCACCGACGAGCAGGTCGGGTTCGCCCTCCGTGAGCTGGCGATCCTCTCGCCGCCACCGATGACGCGCCCGCCGGAGCCCGCTGGTTGCCGCGCACAGGTCGATCTCCTCGAAGAGATGCGCGCAGGTCGCAGCTTCGCGAGGATGACCTCCCCGAGACCATCGGAGCGTCACTTCAACATCGAGCCCAACCCCCACCCGGTCCCGCTCGCCGAGGTGTTCTTCCGCGTCCGTCCGTGCGCGGACAGCTGCTTTCGGGCGCGCCTCGGGGTCGCCGCCGATCCGGGAGTCTCGGACGGGGCTCGCTTCGAGATTCACCTCATCCGGGGCGGCGATCGCGCGCGGCTGTACGACGCGCAGGTCCCGGCGGGCGGCCGAGAGGTCGGCGTGGAGCTCCCCCTCGATCTCTGGCCCGATCGCCCACAGCTGATCCGAGTGGGGACGCGGACGGGGGAGGGCGAGGCGAACGACTATGCGTTCGTGGCCCAGCCCACGATCGGGCCCTGCTCCGCGCGGACCATGCTCGCGACCGCGCTCGCTCGGGACGAGGCGGAGGTCGAGGAGGGTGAGGTGCGCGTGGACGGGCGGGACCTCGTGCTCGGGCCGGGCGTCGCTCGCGTCGCGCATCCACTTCACGTCATCGACTCGACATGTCTCGGGCTGGGGGCGAGCGCGGAGCAGCCGACCGACGCGCGCGTCTCCGTCTGGTTGCGCGTCGACGACCTCGACCAGGTCCTGCGTCGCCATCGCGGCACCCTGACGCCGACCCCCATCCCGCTCATCGACGGATTGCACGACTGGGTCGAGCGCGAGGCGACGTTGGTGCTCGAGGTGGAGTCGGAGCGACCGGTGCGCCTGTGGGGCCCGAACCTCTATCGGTGTGGCGAGTGAGAGGCTGGCGCCGACACGCTCCGCTCGCGCTGTTGACCGCGCTCGGAGCGTGCGTGGTCGCCTCGATCGCGTACGACCGCGCCTCCTCGCTGGGCTGGAGCGAGATCGCGGTGATGACGCCGGAGGCGCAGCTGGACCTCACGCTCCCTCACCTCGCGGAGCATGGAGAGTGGGTGGGCCGGGACCGACCGAGCGCGCGCGGCCCGCTCTGGCAAGCCACGCTCGCGTCGGTGGTCGGCGGTGATGGTGATCCCGCGAAGGCGGTCTTCGCTCGGGGGCTCGTCTTCCCGCTCGTGGCGCTCGGCTTCGCGGCCTTCCTCGCCGCGCGTGCCTCACGGCGGCGCTGGGTTCGATTCGCGGTGGGCGTCCCCGCGCTCGGGTGGGCCATCTTCGAACCCGAAGCGGCGTGGCGACTGAGCGTGCTCCTCGGGGTCACGCTGCTGTATCCGCGGGTCGAAGACGGCGAGGTGCGCGCGAGCCAGCGCGGCGTGTGGGCCGCCGCGCCGGTCGCGATCGCAGGAGGGTTCGCGCCGTCCATTCTGGTCGAAGGGGCCTTCGCCTTCACGGCCGCGTCGATCGTGGGGGCGTCCTGGGTGGGCGCGAGGGTGGCGGCCGAGCGCCTCGCGGGCGCCTGCCTCACGCTCGCCGGAGCCGCCGCCGTGCTGGTCACGTTCGCCTGGCCGGATCCATGGCTCCCGTGGGCCGCGCTGCGCTGGCCCCTCGCCGTCGTCGGCGGCGAGTGGGAGTGGGCCGCCCTGACCGCCACGTTCGCCTTCGCGTGCGCCTGGGCGCGAGCGCGGGGCCTCGTCTGGCTCGCCGCGATGGTCCCGCTCGTCGTCTTCGCCGCCCTGGAGGGCGCGCTCTCCTCCGTCGCAGCGCCGCTCGCTTCGTCCATGTTGCTGGTCGCGGTGTCCATCGCGCGAGCTCGACGCCTGCTCGCGTTGACGGGCCTGCTCCTCGTGTGCACGGCCATGCTCGGTCGAGCCGGTCAGCTCGGGCGCGCGCTGACGGGCGCCGTCGGCGGCGCGAGCGGTGCGGATCGAGCGGTCGCCCACGAGGGCGACGGTGAGCGGGCGAGGGCCGCGCTGGAGGGGCGAGGCGGCTGCGTCGTCGCGCCGGCGTCTCTCGCCGTCGCGTGGGCCAGCGCGGGCGCCCGGGGCCCGCTCGAGGCGCCGCTCGACCGGGACCGATGGGCGCGCGAGATCCGCGCGCGGGAGTGTCCCTGGGCCCTCGTCACCCTGCCGACCTTCGACAGCCCCTACGCCGACGGGGTGGCGGGGTTCGACGCGGCGGGCCTCGCGCTCGCCGAGCTGTACAGGCCGGTGGAGCGGCTCGGTCCCGCGCTCTTCCTGGCCGCTCGAGACGCACCGCGCAGGCCCCGGCGGCGCATCCTCCGGCCGGCCCCTCCCCTGCCGCGACAAGTGACCTTGCGGGCCGGCGAGCGGGCGCGGTTCGAGCTGGAACGCCCGGTCCGGGCCGACCACCTGCTCGAGCTGGCCATCGGGCTCACCCCGGTCGGCGCCCCCACCGGTCGGCCCGAGGTGCTGCTCCTGCGCGGTGAGGAGATGCTGCGCGCGCCGCTCGTCCTACCGGTGCCGGACCACGGGGGCAGGGTCCGTGTGCCGATCGACGCCGAGCTCGCCGAACACCGCTGGCGCCTCGGAGCCGCAGGAGCGGCGGACTCGGGAGCCGACGCGCTCGTGCTCCGATACGAAGGCGAGGGCGCTTGGCAGGTGCGGCTCACCGGCGTGATCGAGCTGAGCCCTCCTCCAGCCACCCAGCGCGCGGTGGCGGCGACGACGTCGCTGCCCGTGGCGCTCCTCGAGCAGCCCAGCTGGGCCCGCTTCACCGCCCCGCGCCGCGACGGGGCTGACGTCGTCCTGGAGTCGAACCCGCCGGGACTCCCACCGGCGGAGCTGTTCGTGGAGGTGACCGGCGGGGAGGGCGCGTGTCTCGTCGGTGAGGTCGGGCTCGAGTCGCCGTCGTCGTCGGGTGCTCGCCTCCAGATCGACGTGGTCGACGGTCCGGCCCGACACCCGCGAGTCGACTGGGCGATCGCGCGAGGGTGGCGGCGTCCGTTCGTGCTCTCGTTGCCGCCTCACCGGGTCCTGGTTCGCATCGGCGTCACGTCGGAGGAGGGCGGCGTGCGGACGCGGCTCCACCGCCCCCGCCTCGAGGCGTGCGGCGCGCGGCGCTCGGTGGTCCACGCGCTGCACGACGGTCAGCACGACGTGGTCCGCGGCGCGCCGACCGTCACCGGGGACACGCTGGCTCTGCCGGCGCTGGCCCGCGGCGCGCCGCCGGTCGACGTTCGCCTGACGCACACGGTGCAGGGAGGAGACTGTCTCTCCCTCGAGATGCGGGGACGGACCGAGCGCGGGCCGGTCGCCGTCGGGGTCGGCGTCGTGCATCGAGGACGCCTGCATCGGCTGGCGCGGGAGGTGTTCTGGCCCGACGACCAGCGGCCGCAGCGCGCGTTTCGGGACCTGCCGCTCGGGGAGTGGGTGGGGCAGGAGGTGGCGCTGCGGTTCGCGGCGTGGCCGATGGAGCGGGAGACGCGCGGTGGCGTCGGGGAGATCGTGCGTCCGCAGATTCACGCCTGCGGGGAGCGGCCGACCTGGCACTTCTGACGCCGGGCGTACCTGTCCGGCATGCACCGGGGGCTCCAGATCGCGGTCGTGCTGGGGGTGGCGCTCACCACGTCGAGCTCGGCGGGGCTCGCGGAAGATCCCGTGCTCATCGCGGGCGTGGCGTTCACGCGGGACGCGTCGACCGCGGACCGGCGCGCGCTCTGCCATCGCGACTGCGGCGGGGTGGACGACCCCGACCTGCAGGCCTTCTGCCTCGGGCGCTGTGAGCGGGTGCGGGACGCGGACGCGGCCGCGGTGTGTCGCGGCGACTGCGGAGCCGTCGGGCACCCCGACCTCCGGGCGCTCTGCGTCGGTCAGTGCGCGCTCGCCCGAGACCCTGACTTCCTCGCGCTCTGCGAGGGGCGCTGCGACGCGATCCGCGATCCGAGCCTGCGCGCGTTCTGCGCTCACGACTGCGCGGCGGTGGATCAGTCGCGCCCGGCGAACAGCCAGGCGAGCCACGCGATGCCGAGCCACTGACCGAGGTTGCGGCCGCTGCCCCGTCCGCTCGACGCGGCCTGTCGCTGGCTGGCCTTCAGGTGCCCGAAGCCCTGCGCGCCCACCGCGTTGCGCAGCCGCTGGGTGGAGCCCGGGTCGACGCCGCGGGTCACGAGGCGGGGGCGGCCGCCCTCCTTCACCGCGCGGATGGTCCCCGACCGGATGCCGGCGCGCCGCGCGACCTCGCGGATCTCTCGCAGGACCGACGGCGGCACCGCGCCGCGCACGACCATGCAGCGTCCGTCGCGCACCGAGACGCAGAAGATCTCGTTCGCCCGGGAGAGGGCGACGAGCACGAGCGCGACCACGGCGGCGACGGCGAGGATCCAGACGACCGACATCGCCGGAGTCTACGATCTTCGAGCCGCCCGTGTTCCCCCGGAGGGGATGCGCGCCGGGCTCGGCGCGTACCGTCGGGTATGCGCTGGCAGCTCGCCTACGGTCTCGTCGCCCTCTTGGTGGCGCCCGCGCTGGTCCCGCTGATGGCCTGGGCCCTGATGCTCGAGCAGCCCGTGCCCGGCAGCGACGCGCACCTCGAGCCAGCCGAGGTGCGCGCGATCTGGGAGGCGCACGTGCCCGGCGGCGACCGCACCGAGGTGCTGGTGCTGCGCGACGCGACCGACTTCATCGGCTACCGCCGCGTGCGCATCCAGGGCGGCCCGGCGGCGCCCGCGTCGCTCACCGACCCGCGTCACCGCACGCTGAAGGTGGAGCGCGCGGGCTTTCCCTTCGAGGCGGTGGGCTCGGTGCGCCGCTGGGGGCGGGCGGGGACGGTGCTCGAGGGCGCGTTCGAGATCGCGCCGCGCCGGATGAGCCCCGGCGGCGGCAACTACGGCGTCATCGACGGCCTGCCGTGGCGCCCGCTCTGGCCCGGCTTCGCGCTCGACGCGTGGCTCGTCTTCCTCGCGCTGCTCACGCCGCTCGGCGGCTACTGGATGCTCAAGCGGGCGCTCGCCGCGCGGAGGACCGCGAAGGCGTAAGGCGGGTTGTGCAGCCCGCGCGAGCCGTCGCTGCGCAGCAGCGAGAGATCCCAGGCCACGTCGCGCAGGGCGGGCGAGAGCGCCTCGACGGTCACCGGCGCCTCCCGCGTGAAGGCGCCGTCGCCGTCGCAGTCGCCGAGCATGACGCCCTGCGCGTCGACCAGGTGGAGGCGCGCGTCGCGCTCGACGACGTCGACCGCCTCCCGCCCGCAGCGACCTCGCAGCCGCGCTTCGATCACCCGCGCCCGGAAGCGCGCCGTGAGGCGGGCCAGCGCGGCGTCGTGCTCGTCCACCACTCGCCCCGGGCGTCCGTCGCCGTCCCAGTCCCGCACGCCGATGGCCTCGGGCGCCTCGTCGTCGCCGTGGCAAGGCGCGCACGCGGCGGACGAGAGCTCCGGGGAGCCGCGCAGCGCGCGCGCCGCGAAGGTGTGGCCGCCCGCGAGGCCGAGGAGCGGGTCTCCTTCGTCGGGGCGGGTCATGTGACAGCGCACGCAGGTGTCGGCGATGTGTCGGTGCGAGCCGTCGTTCGAGGGCGCCACGGTGCGGGCGCCGCGCCCGACGAGCAGGTCGGCTTGCGGTGCGTGAGGCGCGGCGTCGAGGTCTCCCTCCCGCGCCACGCCGCTCCGGTGGCAGCTCGCGCAGAGGGCGCCGCTGCCGAGGTGCAGGGCGCGCTCGCCCGCGATCGGGTCGGAGGTGTCGTAGACGCGGAGGCCCCGGGGCCGCTCCGCGTCGTGCACGTCGTGACAGGCGCCGCAGGTGATCGGGCTGACCGTGGCTCGCTCGGGCGTGACCGTCGCGCCGCGTCGACGGCTCTCGATGAAGCCCTGCGCGCTGTGACAGGTGGCGCAGCCCTCACGCAGCGCGGGGTCGTCCTCCCCGAGGTCGCGGACGAAGCCGCTCATCGCCGAGAGGCGCCACTCGTCGACGTGCGGCGAGACGTGGTCGGCGTCGGGGTCGCCCGCGTCGACGTCGTGGCAGCGCGCGCAGACGCCCGCCTGCAGCTTTGCGCCGTACTGCCAGCGGAACTCGGGGGCGACCACGCGACCCGTGCCGTGGCACGCCGAGCACCACACCGCGCCGTCGTGCTGGATCGGCCCGGGCGCCTCGTCCCACGCGCCGCCGTCGGGCGAGGGCTGGTGCCACCCGAGCCGGGCCGCGGTCTGGTGCACGCCGCCGTTGTCCACGCCGGGGTCCGCGCCCGTGGCGTGACAACTCCAGCAGCGCTCGTCGAATGCGTCGCCGAGCGCGCCGTCGAGCCCGCGGCGGAACGTGCGCGCGTGCACGGTGTCTTGCCAGTCGCGATCCTCCGACTCGTGGCAGCCGTCCTGGCCGCAGTCTCGCGGCACGTCGTCGTACGCGCCGGCGTGCAACTGAACTTGAGTGCGTGTGGGCTGGTGCTCGAGCAGGTACGTGCCGAGCGCGTCCGGTCGAAGACGCGACACACGCGTTGACGCGCCGTCCAGCTCGGCCTCGCTGTCGTCCGGGCGGGCGAGGATCGTCCACGCGTGCTCGTCGCCGAGGCCGCCGTTGAGGTAGACGTCGGCGCCGGTGGGGACCTGGAAGAGGCCGGCGGACACCGGGGCGGCGACGACCCGGACGCTCCGGTGCTCCTCGTGGTCGCCGACCCGCGCGCGCGCCTCGAAGCGGTAGTCCCCCCGCTGCGCGCGGTCGAGCGCGATGACGCCGACCCGGTCGTCGAGCCGGACCAGCTCCTCGAGCGGGTGCGTGCGCAGGGACAGGGTTCCGTCCTCCGCGCGCATTCGTCCCTCGAGGTCGGGGCCGCCCACCTGGGTCCACGTGATCGGGCCGGTCGCGCATCGCGCGCGCGCCTCGATCTCCACCGCCTGATCGAAGCCCACCTGCGCGAGGAGCGCGTCGACCTCGAGCGCGTCGTGGAGGTGCAGCGTGATCGGCGCCATGCCCCGCCGCACGCGGACGCGCTCGGTGGTGGGGCAGCGGCCGGGCGCGTCGGCGGTGAGCGTGGCGTCGCCCTCCTCGACCTCGATGGAGAAGCGCCCGTCGTCATCCGTCTCGGTGCTGCGTCCGTCTTCGGTGGACACGGTGGCGTGAGCGACCGGCGCACCCGTGCGTCCGTCACGCACCGTGCCCTCCACCTCGACGCGCGAGGCGTCGCCGCAGCCCCCGAGCGCGATCGCGATCCACGCCACCGCGGCCCCGTCGCGCACGGACGCGAACGTGAGCAGCTCGGTGGCCCAGCGCACGGGCGCCAGGAGCGCGGCCCAGCCCGACGACTCTCGCGCGTCCCCGGCGGCCGGGGGTGGGTTCGCCGGGGAAGCCCCGATCCGCGTGCGGACCATCGGGCGGAGACTACCACCTCTCGCCCGTGCGTCCACGAGAGTGATCGAGCATCACGGAGGGCGATTCACGCGCGATTCATCCGTCGCCAGAGGTGCCAGACGTGTCTGTCAGCGCAGCATGTGATCGTGCAGTCGGCCTCGCCGGGCCTTCGAGGCGGCGTGCCGACTCGAAGGCGGACCGCGCTATCCTCTGCTCCGTGCGCTTCGCCTTCCTCGTGTCGCTCGTCTGGCTCGTCGCCTCCGGCGCGAGCGCGTTCGAGCGTTCGACGGTGACGGGGCAGCCGGACCGGCCGCTCTTCTGGGACACGCGCGTCGTGCACCTGCGCACCGCGTACGACAGCTGCGACGATCTGCTCCCCGGGGCGATCGCGGAGGCGGTCGCGCGCTCGGCGTCCTCGTGGAGCACCGCCGGCGAAGGGTGCAGCGACTTCCGCCTCGTCGACGACGGCTACCCGACCGGCTTCACGACGAACCTGATCGGCGGCGGCGGGCACGACGGCGAGAACCGCATCCTCTGGCGGGAGGCGGGCTGGCCCGACGAGGTGTCCCCCGACACGCTCGCCCTCACCACCGTCGTGTTCCGGCGCTCGACCGGGCAGATCCTCGACGCCGACATCGATCTGAACGGCGTCGACCACGTGTGGACGGTCGACGCGGCGGCGGCGCGGACCGACGCGGAGAACACGTTGACTCACGAGCTCGGGCACCTGCTCGGGCTCGGTCACGTCGCCGATCCCGAGGCGACGATGTACGGGCAGAGCGACCCCGGAGACCTGGAGAAGCGCACGCTCTCCGAAGACGACGTCGCGGGCCTGTGCTTCGTCTACCCCGCGGGCCTCGCGAGCCCGGGCGCGCCCTACGTCCGCTCGCCCGGGCTGACCGGTTGCCGCGCGAGCGCCGGCCGCCACGCGCGCAGTGGGCCGTGGCTCTTCGCGCTGCTCACCCTGTGGTGGTGGCGACGAAGGCGCGGAGCTCGTCGAGGAGCGCGCCGGGGCGGAACGGCTTCCGCATCCAGGTGAGCCTCGGATCGTCCGGCAGCGACCAGCCGAGCTCCTCGTGGCTCGCCGCCGAGAGGATGACGACGGGGATCTCCGGGCCGCGCGCGCGCACCCCGCGATAGAAGGTGAGCCCGTCGACGTCCGGCATCATCGCGTCGACGATCACGAGGTCGGGCGCGTCGTCCGAGACCGCGCGCATCGCCGCCTCCGGATCGTCGTGCACCGTCGCCTCGCAGCCGGCGTGCTTCAGCGCGATCTCGAGGAGCCGCCGCGTCGAGGCCTCGTCGTCGAGGGCGACCACGCGCCAGCCCAGCGCGCGGTCCTCGACCGTGGTCGGCGCGCTCTTGCTCGCGGCCGGCGGAGGCAGCGTCGCGCGGGCCACGTCGGCCGCCTTCGCGAGCCGCCGCGCGCCCTCCGCGATCGCGAAGTCGGCGGCGCCCGAGAGCGCGGCCTGCTCGAGGCGGCCGGCGCGCTCGCCCAGCTCGGCGTGGCCCGCCGTGCCCGCCACGCCGCGGAGCTTGTGCGCGAGCCGACGGATCGCGTCGCGCGCGTCGGCCTCGCCGCCCTGGAGCCGCGTGGCCGCGTCCCGGAGCTCCGCGGCGCGCTCCGCGAACCCCTCCCTCGTCCGCGCGTGCAGCGCGGCCAGCCGCGCCTCGAGCGCGTCGAGCTTCGACTCCCCGGCCAAACCGTCGGGATTGTTGCACGCTTCGGGCCGCGCAGGCACCCTGCGACGAAGCTCGATGAGCGGCCCCGACGACTCCTCCTCCGCGCCACGCCGCACCTCCATCCCGCCGGGCATCCGCGAAGGGGTGGTGCTCGACGACGCCTACCGTCTCGAGAAGTCTCTCGGCGAGGGCGCGATGGGCATGGTCTACCTCGGGCGGGACACCCGGCTCGAGCGTGACGTCGCGATCAAGTTCATCCAGCCGGAGCTGGTCCGCAGCCGCGAGGCGCACGATCGCTTCCTCCGCGAGGCGCGGACCATGGCGCGGGTGCACCACGTCAACGTCGTCGAGATCTACGCCTACGGGGAGTACCTGGGCGCGCCCTACTTCGTGATGGAGTACGTGCCCGGGACCACCGTCGACGACTGGCTCCAGCTCCACGCCCGGCCTTACCTCTCGGTCGACGAGGTCATCGGCATCCTCGACCAGATCTGCCGCGGGGTCGCCGCCATCCACGAGGCGGGCGCGGTCCACCGCGACCTGAAGCCGACCAACGTGCTCATCGGCCCGGCGTTCCGCGTCTGCGTGACCGACCTCGGCCTGGCCAAGGTCCTCGACAAGCCGCTCCGCCACGAGAACAAGGACACGGTCAGCGGGACGCCGGCCTACATGGCGCCGGAGATCGTGCTCGGGACGCACCTGCCGCCCGAGCTCGAGTCGCAGGTCGACGTCTACTCCCTCGGCGTGCTCGCGTTCGAGCTGTTCACCAACCGGCTCCCGTTCGAGTACACGAGCCCCACCGACATGATGCTCGCCCACGTGGACGAGCTGCCGCCGGTGCCGAGCGATCTGCGCGAGGACCTACCGCACGCTTTCGACGAGGTGATCCTCGGGGCGCTCGCCAAGGAGCCGCAGGATCGCACGCAGGGCGCGGCCGCGTTCCGCAAGGAGCTCCTCGCGGCGCGGGAGAGCGCGAGCGAGCAGACGCGGCGGCACCGCTTCCTCGTCGCCGACGACGACGCGGACTTCCGCGCGCTGGTGGAGGAGACGCTGCGCTACGCCTTCCCCAAGGCGGAGATCGTGCTCGCCGAGGACGGCGACGCGGCGTTGAAGGAGGCCGAGCACGCCCCCGCGTCGCTCGCGCTCGTCGACCTCGACATGCCGGGCCTCAACGGCGTCGAGCTGACGGCCGCCTTCCGGGCCACGCCGCGCCTCGAGAAGATGCCCATCCTCGTGGTCACCGCGACCGGCGGGGCCCCGGACTGGCGCCTGCTCCAGAGCCTCGGCGCGGACGGCTTCGTCGTGAAGCCGATCGATCCCGTCAGCCTCATCGCGCTCGTCCGCCGCACGCTCGGCTGATCCGCGCTAACGCAGCGCCTGGAGGTGGGTGATCGCCACCGCGAGCGCGTCGGTGGCGTCGACCGGGAGCCGCTCGTGGAAGCCGAGCATCGCGGCGACCACCCGGGCGACCTGCTCCTTCTCGGCGGCGCCCCGCCCCGCGACGGTGCGCTTCACGAGGGCCGGCGGGTACTCGGCGAGGCGGAGGCCTCGCTTGGCCGCGAGCAGCAGCACCGCGCCGCGCACGTGCCCGAGCTTGATCGCGGCGTTGGGGTACTTCGCGTAGAAGACGTCCTCGACCGCGAGCGCGGCCGGGCGGTGCTCCTCGATCAGCGCCTCGAGGCCGTCGTAGATGACCTCCAGGCGATCGGCGAGCGGCGACTTGGCCTTCGGCCGCACCACGCCCGCGGCGACGCCGACGAGCTTGCCGCGACGCTTCTCCGCCACGCCCCACCCGGTGACGCGGGTGCCGGGATCGACGCCGAGGACGCGCATCAGTCTCCGTCGAGCTGCGCGAGCAGCGCCTCGTCCGGCTCGAAGTCGCTGAAGACGTTCTGCACGTCGTCGTGATCGTCGAGCGCGTCGAGCAGGCTCAGCATCTGCTCGCCGTCGGCCCCGCCGAAGACCTTGGGCGTCTTGGGGATCTGCTCGAGGCCGGCCTCCCGGATCGCGATCCCCGCCGCGTCGAGCGCGCTCGAGACGGTGTCGAGCTCCTCGCGCGGCGTCGTGATCACCCAGCGCTCGTCTTCGGCCACGAGGTCCTCGGCCCCCGCGCCGACCGCCACCTCGAAGAGCTGCGCCTCGGTCGCCGCGGCCCGGTCGAGCCGCAGCACGCCCTTCTGGTCGAAGGCCCAGCCGGCGGAGTTGGCGCTCGCGAGCTGTCCGCCGTGCAGATCGAAGATCTTCCGGATCTCGGCCGCCGAGCGGTTTCGGTTGTCGGTGACCACGTCGATCATCACCAGCGCGCCGTTCGGGCCCACGCCCTCGTAGAGCAGCTCCTCGTACTCGACGCCCTCGAGCTCGCCGGTGCCCTTCTTGATGGCCCGCTCGATGTTGTCGCTCGGCATGTTGTGCGACTTCGCCTCGTCGACCGCCCGGCGCAGGCGCGGGTTGCCGTCGGGATCGCCGCCGCCGAGCCGCGCCGCGACGGTGATCTCCTTGATCACGCGCGAGAAGATGCGGCCCCGCTTGGCGTCTTGACGACCCTTGCGGTGCTTGATCGTGGACCATTTGTTGTGGCCGCTCATGCCTCCCCGGAACGTAGAAACGTCGCATGGGAGACGTCAACCGACCGACGCGACGCGCGGCCCGGATCTCGGCATTGACGCTCCCGGCCCGCGGGGGGAACCTCCGCGCATGTTCGAGCTGCCCCCCGCCCCGAGACTCAGCGGCGCCGTGCTCCGATCGGTCGTGAAGGCGGCCGGCGCGGAGCCCGTGCGGCGCGCGCTCGCCGCCCTGATGCGCAAGGATCTGGGCATCGAGGCGGCCTTCGCGCTGCCCGCGAGCGCGCGGGAGGCGCAGCCCCTGCACGCCCGGCCCCTGCGCGCGCGCGACCGCTACGAGCGGCGTGACCTCGGCCTCCCGATCCCCGGCGGATCGGACGCGCTGCCGAGCGCCGAGGCCTGGCAGGCGCGCTACGCCGAGAAGGAGACGCGGCCCGACGAGGTCATCGAGCGGCTCTTCGCCGAGGCGCGGCGGCTCGAGAGCGCGACGCCGACGATGCGCTGCTTCACCGCGGTCGACGAGGAGGGCGCGCTGCGCGAGGCGGCCGAGAGCGCGGAGCGGTGGGCCCGCGGCGAGCCCCTCTCGCCTCTCGACGGCGTGCCGGTGCCGATCAAGGAGGAGGTCGACATCGACGGCCACGGCTACCGGCTCGGCACCGCCTTCGTCCCCCCGCGCGAGGCGAGCGACGGCACCTCGGTGGCCCGCCTCCGGAAGGCCGGCGCGATCATCGTCGGGCACACCGCGATGACCGAGATGGGCATGTCTCCCCTCGGCGGCAGCACCCAGCGGGAGATGCCGCGCAACGTGCACGCGCGGGACCGCCTCCCCGGCGGCAGCTCCACCGGGAGCGCGGTCGCGGTCGGCTCCGGTCTCGCCCCGGTCGCGCTCGGCAGCGACGGCGGCGGCTCCATCCGCATCCCCGCCTGCTTCAACGGCCTCTTCGGCATCAAGCCCACCTTCGGGCGCGTCTCTCGCGCCGGCGACGGCTTCGGGGGCACCGTCGATCACCTCGGCCCGATCGGCGCCTCCACCCGGGACCTCGCGATCTTCCTCGAGGCGGCGGCGGGGCCCGACCCGGCGGACGAGCTCACCCACGGCACGCCCGAGCTCGAGCGCGGCGAGCTGCTCCGAGCGCTCGGTCGAGGCGTCGAGGGGCTGCGGATCGGCGTGCTCCAGGACGAGATCGACGACGCCGACGAGGAGGTCGCCCGCGCCTGTCGCGAGGCCCTCGCCGCGCTCGAGGCGGAGGGCGCCGTGCTCGTCGACGTGACCCTCCCGCTCGCGAAGCACGCGCCGGGCATCGGCTACCCGACGATCGGCATGGAGGCCTACACCTCGCTCCTCGACGCGCGGCGCGAGCACTGGCACGCGCTCGGACCCGACCTCCAGCTCTTCTGCCGCCTCCTCTCCGCCTTCGACGCCGGCGATTACCTCGACGCGCAGTGCCTCCGCGCCGCGCTCCGGGTGCAGGCCGCCGAGCTGCTGCGCGAGGTCGACGTGCTGGCGCTGCCGACCACCCGATCGATCGCGCCGACCGTCACCGACCTCGACCTGAAGCAGGGCTTCGCCGACACGCCGGCGCTCCAGGGCGCGTGCCGCTTCGCGTTCTTCGGCAACCTCACCGGGCTCCCCGGCGGCACCGCCCCGGTGGGATCCGGCGCGCACGGGATGCCGGTCGGCCTCCAGATCATGGGCGACGCCTTCGATGAGCACACCGTG
Organism: Myxococcota bacterium; assembly: GCA_036149055.1. Taxonomy (GTDB): domain Bacteria; phylum Myxococcota_A; class Polyangia; order Polyangiales; family Sandaracinaceae; genus JAVJQK01. Next base: position 19,431 of record JAYZQJ010000010.1, read on the forward strand.
TTGTCGGTGCTCGCCCACCTCGAGCGCCTCGGCGTCGCCTCGGTGCGCGCGCCGCGGCTCCCCGCCCACCCTCTCGGATAGGACCTCGCCATGCCCACGATCGGAACCGCCACGACCGCCTCCCGCACCAAGGTCCTCATGCTCGGGTCGGGCGAGCTGGGCAAAGAGGTGACGCTCGAGCTCCAGCGCTACGGCGTCGAGGTCGTGGCCGTCGATCGCTACGCCGACGCGCCGGCGATGCAGGTCGCGCACGCCTCCCACGTGGTCGCGATGACCGACGGCGCGGCGCTGCGGAAGATCATCGAGGCGGAGAAGCCGGACTTCGTGGTCCCGGAGATCGAGGCGATCGCCACCGAGACCCTGGTCGAGCTCGAGAAGGAGGGGGTCCACGTGATCCCCACCGCGCGCGCGGCGCGGCTCACGATGGACCGCGAGGGGATCCGCAAGCTCGCCGCCGAGGACCTCGGCCTGAAGACGTCGCCCTATCGCTTCGCCGGCACCGAGGAGGAGTACCGCGCCGCGGTGGCCGAGATCGGCCTCCCCTGCGTCGTGAAGCCGATCATGAGCTCGAGCGGCAAGGGTCAGAGCACCCTCCGCACCCAGGCGGACGTGGAGGCGGGCTTCCGCTTCGCCAACGAGCAGGCGCGCGGCGGCGCCGGCCGGGTGATCGTCGAGGGCTTCGTCGACTTCGACTACGAGATCACGCTGCTCACCGTGCGCCACGTCGGCGGCACCGCCTTCTGCGAGCCGGTCGGGCACCGACAGGTCTCGGGCGACTACGTCGAGAGCTGGCAGCCGCAGCCGATGAGCGACGCCGCGCGCGCGGAGGCGGAGCGCATGGCGAAGGCGGTGACCGACGCGCTCGGCGGGCGCGGCCTCTTCGGCGTGGAGCTCTTCGTGAAGGGCGACACCGTGTGGTTCAGCGAGGTCTCCCCGCGCCCCCACGACACCGGCATGGTCACCATGATCTCGCAGGACCTCAGCGAGTTCGCGCTCCACGCGCGGGCGATCCTCGGCCTGCCGATCCCGGAGCCGCTCACCCAGCACGGGCCGAGCGCGAGCGCGGTGATCCTCGTCGAGGGCGAGAGCGAGGCGCCCTCGTTCGAGGTGAGCGACGCGGCCCTGTCGGAGCCCGACACCCAGCTCCGCCTCTTCGGCAAGCCGGAGGTGAGAGGCCACCGCCGGATGGGCGTGGGCCTCGCGCGCGCGGCGACGATCGAGGAGGCGCGCGCGAAGGCGAAGCGCGTGGCCGGCGCGGTCACCCCGCGGCTCTGAGCGTGGTCCCCACACCGGGAGGGCGCTAGGGTGCCGTCGCGTGCAAGACGACGAGCGACCGCGCGAGGGGAAGACGCGCCTGATCACGATCGGGTTGGCGGTCGTGCCGCTCGCGATCGCCGCCCTCGCCGCCGGTCGCTGGCTCCTCGGGGGACCCGACGGCGCGACGCCGGGAGGACGTGACGACGGGCCGATCCCGGTCGAGGTGGCCCCGGTCGAGGTGGGGCCCCTCGAGCTCACCCGCGAGCTGACGGGTACGCTCGAGGCCTTCGCTCGGGCCACCGTCGCGGCCGAGATCGACGGGACCGTCGACGCGGTGCTCGTGGACCTCGCGGACGAGGTCGCCTCGGGCGCCGTGATCGCGCGGCTGGATCCGCGCGAGCTGATCCAACTCGAGGCGGCGGCCCGGGCGGATCTGGCGGTCGCGCGCGCGCGCGTCGAGGCGGCGGAGGGCGCGGCCGAGGTGGCCGACCGGGCGCTCGCGCGGACGCGCGGGCTGGCCGAGCGCGGCGTCAGCTCGGAGCGGGCGCTCGACGAGGCACGCGCCGAAGCCCTCGCGCGCAGGGGCGCGCTGACCGTGGCCAACGCCGAAGTGAGTCGGGCACGCGCCGCGCTCGGCGCCGCCAGTCTCCAGCGCGCGCGAGCCGACGTGCGCGGCCGCTGGCCGGAGACGCAGGGCCCGCGACGAGTCGCGGCGCGCCACGTCGACGAGGGCGCTCGGGTCTCGGTCGGCGACCCCATCGTGGACCTCGTCGACCTCGACCCTCTCCTCACCGTGCTGCAGGTGGGCGCCGACGACTACCAGCGGCTCTCGGTGGGGCAGGCGGTGCGGGTCTCGGGACCCGGCGGCGTCGAGGCGGCGGCGCGCGTCGCCCGCGTGGCGCCGGTGTTCGACCCGGCGTCGAGACAGGCGCGCCTGGAGGTCGAGGTCGACAACCCCGACGGCACGCTGCAGCCGGGCATGTTCGTCCGCGCGCGCGCCACCCTCGACCGGGTCGAGAGCGCGACCCTCGTTCCCGAGACCGCGCTCGTGATGCGCGAGGGCCGCTCGGTGGTCTTCTTGCTCGAGGACGGGCGCGTCCGCGAGGTCGAGGTGGAGGTCGGCCTGCGCGGGGGCGGGCGGGTCGAGATCCGATCGCCGGCCCTCGAGGGGAGCGTCGTCACGCTCGGTCACCAGCGACTCCAGGACGGCGCCGCGGTCCGCGTGGTCGAGGGGGAGTCGTGAGGCTGGCGCGCGGCAGCGTCGCGCGGCCAGTGCTGACGAGCATGATCACCCTGATCGTGGTGGTCGTCGGCGCGGTCGCGCTCTTCTCCCTCGACACCGATCTGTTGCCTCCGATCGAGCTCCCGAGTCTCTCGGTGCAGACCCGCTACGAGGGCGCGAACCCCGAGGTCGTGGAGCGCCTCGTCACCGAGATCGTCGAGGAGATCGTGGGCACCGTGCCCGGGGTGGAGGAGCTGAGCAGCCAGTCCTCCGAAGGCGAGAGCTCGGTCTCGCTGCGCTTCGCCTGGGGCACCGACATCGACACCGCGGCGATCGACGTGCGATCGAAGCTGGAGGACGAGCTGTCGGAGCTCCCGGAGGGCGTGCTCCCGCCGCAGATCCGCAAGTTCGACATCGCGAGCTTCCCGGTCGTGATCCTCGGCGTCTCCAGCGCGCTCGACCCGGTCGAGCTCACCACCCTGGTGGATGAGCAGATCCGGCCGCGGATCGCGCGGGTGCCAGGGGTGGCGCAGGTCGACCCGTGGGGAGAGTACGAGCGCGAGATCCGGGTCGAGGTGGACCCGGAGCGGCTGCGCGCGTTCGGGGTCGGGCTGGACGAGGTCAGCGCCGCGATCCAGGGCGCCACCCTGGATCTTCCCACCGGGAGCATCGAGGAGGGGGATCGGGAGATCGCGCTCCGCGCGCCCTCCGAGCTGACCTCGCTGGAGGAGCTGGAGCGCACGGTGGTCGCGACCCGGAGCGGCGCACCGGTGCGCATCTCCGACCTCGCCGTCGTCGTGGACACCCACCGCCGCTTCGATCGGCTCGCCCGCATCAACGGTCGGCTCGGGCTGCGGTTGGGGGTGCGGAAGCAAGCCGACGCGAACACCGTCGACGTCTCCCGCGGCATCCTGGAGGCGGCGGAGCGCATCAACCGCGAGATCCCACAGGTCGAGGTGATCGCGGTCTCCGATCAGGGCGACTTCATCGAGCGCTCGATCGCGAACGTGGCCCGCTCGGTCCTCTACGGCGGCGCTCTCGCGGTCCTCGTCCTGCTCTTCTTCCTGCGCGACCTCCGCAGCACCCTGATCATCGCGCTGGCGATCCCCGTCTCCCTCGTCGCGACCTTCGCGCTGATCTATCTCGCGGACTACACGCTGAACCTGATGACGCTCGGTGGCCTCGCGCTGGGCATCGGCATGATGGTCGACAACTCGATCGTCGTCCTCGACAACATCTTCCGAAACCACCGCGAGCACCCCGAGCGAGACCGGGTGGCGGCCGCGATCACCGGCACGGGCGAGGTCGCGGCGGCCATCGTCGCGAGCACCCTGACCACGCTCGTGATCTTCCTGCCGCTCGGTTTCCTCCGCGGCGTGGCGGGTCAGCTCTTCCGCGAGCTCGCGGTGGTCGTCTCGTTCTCGCTGGCCTGCTCGCTGCTCGTCGCGCTCACGTTGGTGCCGATGCTGGCGTCGAGGTGGCTCCGCGAGGACGCGCCGGCGCCGACCCGAGGGCTCTCGGCGCGCCTCGGCGCGGCGCTCGAGGCGGTGACCGCGCTCTACCGGCGCGCGCTCGCCTTCGCGCTCGACAACCCGTGGAGGGTCGGCGCGCTCTCCGCCCTGAGCCTCGCCGCCAGCGTCGCGGTGGTGCCGACCCTCGACACCGAGCTGCTCCCGCCGAGTGACGAAGGCGAGGTGCAGGTCAGCGGAGAGATGCCGATCGGGACCCGGCTCGATCTGGTCGATCGCCAGACGCGTCGGCTCGAGGCGCTGACGCTGCCCGAGGTCCCCGAGACCACCGCCACGCTGGTGTCGGTCGGCACGACCGGCCGCCGCCCGGGCGACGCCGCGACCGGGACCCTCCGTCTCACCCTGACCCCGAGCGCGGAGCGCGGCCGCTCCAACGAGGAGATCGCGCGGGCGCTGCGACGAACCCTCGAGGGGCAGGTCCCGGGCATGGATGTCCGGGTGCGCGCCCCGCAGGGCCAGTTCCTCCTCCAGCGCATCCTCGGAGAGGAGGGCGGCGGGCTCGGCATCGAGGTGCTGGGGCCGGAGCTGGCGCAGCTCGACGCCCTCGCCGACCGCGCGGTCGAGGTGGCGGAGGGGATCCAGGGGGTCACCGACGTTCAGCGCTCGCGCGAGGCGGCCGCCCCGCAGGTCGATCTGCGCACCGACCGTGAGGCGGCCGCCGACCGCGGAGTCGATCCGGCCGCGGTCGCGCGCGCGCTCCGCACCGCGGTGGCGGGAGAGGTCGCGGGCGACTACCGCGTGGGCTCGACCAGCCACCGCATCCTCGTCCAGCTCGCGGACGCGCCACATCGACCGCTCGCCGAGATCCTCGACCTCACGATCCGGAACGACGCTGGCCAGCTCGTCCGTCTCGCGGAGGTCACCTCCTCCGACGAGGTCCGGGCTCCGCTCGTCATCGATCGCAAGGACCAGCGGCGGATCGTGACGGTGACGCCCAACGTCGCCGACCGTCCGACCGGTACCGTCGCCCAGGAGCTGCAGGCGGCGCTGGACGAGATCCCGCGACCCGCCGGGTACGAGCTGCGCGTCGCGGGGACCTACGAGGAGCAGGAGCAGTCGACCCGCGAGCTCGTCTTCGCGTTCGGCCTGGCGATCGTGCTCGTCTTCATGGTGCTCGCCGGTCAATACGAGTCGCTTCGTGATCCGTGGATCGTGATGCTCTCCGTGCCGATGGCGGCGACCGGTGTCGTGGTCGCTCTCGCGGCGACCGGGACCACGCTCAACGTGCAGTCCTACATCGGCTGCATCATGCTCGGCGGCATCGTCGTCAACAACGCGGTTCTCCTCGTCGACCAGGCGTCTCAGCTCCGGGCCGGCGGAGCGGACGTGCGAGAGGCGCTGTTCGAGGCGGGGCGGCGCAGGCTCCGGCCGATCCTGATGACCACCTCGACCACGGCCCTCGCGCTGGTGCCGCTCGCGCTCGGCATCGGGGAGGGCGCGGACGCGCAGGCGCCGCTGGCCCGCGCGGTGCTCGGTGGGCTGACCGCCTCGACCGTCTTCACGCTGGTGCTCGTCCCCGCCGCGTACCTGCTCCTGCATCGAGGGCGGAGCGCGTGAGGTTCCTGCCCATCGTCGCGCTCGCCCTGATCGGCTGCGCCGGTTCCCGGCCGTCCCCCCGCGAGCCCTCGGTCACCGTGCGCGAACGGTCCGTCGAGAGCGTGCACGTCGCGGCCGGGCTTCGCACCGGACCGCACGCGCTCTCGCTGGAGGAGGCCAGCCTCCTCGCATTGGAGCGACACCCGGAGCTGGCGGTGCGCCGCCTCGATCCGGCGATCGCCGCGACCTTCGAGCAGCTCGAGCGCGCCGAGTTCGGGGTCACTCTCTTCGCCGACGGTCAGTACCAGCAGGAGCTCAGCCGGGAGACCAACCGCGCGACGATGATGCAGTTCGACGTGGAGGGCAGCCGCACGACCGCCGGGCTGGGCCTGCGCCAGAGGTTGCCGACCGGCACCACGCTGGAGACCGCGCTCGGTCTCGGGCGGGACGAGTCGAACCGCGCGCCCGAGCAGCAGGAGGTCCGCGCGAGCCTCACGCTCACCCAGTCCCTCCTGCGTGGGCTGGACCCCGACGTGAACCTCGCGAGCGTCCGGCAGGCGGAGCTCGAGCGGCGGGCGAGCGAGCACCAGCTCCGCGCCTTCGTCGCGGCCCTCGTGCTCGAGATGGAGCTCGCCTACTGGCAGCTCGCGCTCGCCCAGCGGAGCCTGCGCATTCACGAGGAGAGCCTGACCCTCGCCGAGCGCGAGGCGGAGGTGGCGGCCGAGCGCGTGGCGGCCGGCGACCTCGCCCCGGCCGATCTTCCGGTCACGCGAGCGCTCGTCGCTCAGCGTCGTCAGGCCCTCATCGACGCGAGGGCCGCGGCCGCTGCGTGGCGTCTTCGTCTCGGCCGCATGCTCGGCCTCGATCCCGAGTCGTCGACCCTCGAGCTCACCGACGCGATCGCGATCGAGCCTCGCCCCCTCGACGACCCGGACGCCCACCGGGCCCTCGCCCTCAGGCTGCGGGCCGACCTCGCGGAGGCGCGCGCCCGGCTGGCGCAGAACGAGCTCGCGACCGTCGCGAGCGGGAACGGCCTCCTGCCGCGCCTCGATCTCTTCGTGCAGCTCGCGAAGACCGGCTTCGGCTCGTCCTTCGCCGAGGCGGTCGGGGCGATCGGTGCGCCCACCTACGAGCTCACCGTGGGCCTGAGCTTCGAGCAGCTGCTGGGCAACGATGCGGCGACGGCCACTCACGAGGCGGCGCAGCTGAGACGCGAGCGAGCGGAGCGCGCGGTCGAGAACCTGGAGAGCCTCGTGTTGCTCGATGTCGGCCTGGCGCTGAACGAGCTCGCCCGGGCCCGAGCCCAGATCGAGGCGTCGCGGGAGAGCGCCGCCGAGCAGGCGCGGGTGGTGGAGGCCGAGCGCGAGCGGGTGCAGGCGGGCGAGAGCCCGCCGCTGCTCGTGGCGCAGGCGGAGCGGGACCTCGTCGCCGCGCGCATCGCCGAGATCGAAGCGCAGGTCGCCTACCGCGTCGCGCTCGTCTCGCTCTACGCGGCCGAGGGGTCCTTGCTGCCCCGGCGCGGCGTGCGTCTCCGAGGCGACGAGGCCGTGGACCTCAGCCCTTCTCGCCGATGAGCTGCTCTCGGTAGGCCATCAGGCGCTCGCGCACGTCGTCGTCGACCTCGGGGTACTTGGGCGACATCTTCTCGAGCGTCTCGACGATGATCTTGGCGACCTCGAGCCGCATGAACGGCTTCTCGTCGGCGGGGATCGCGAACCACGGCGCCCACGGGCGGCTCGTCTGGTTCAGCGCGTCTTCGTAGGCCTCCATGTAGCTGTCCCAGTGGCCGCGCTCCGAGACGTCGCCCGGGTTGAACTTCCAGTTCGACTCGGGCTCGTCGATGCGGTCGAGGAAGCGGCTCCGCTGCTCCTCCTTGGACACGTTGAGCCAGAACTTGAGGATCACCGTGCCCGAGCGCGCGAGGTGCCGCTCGAAGGCGCGGATGGACTCGAAGCGATCCTGCCAGAGCTGCTCGAGCGCGAACTCGCCCGGCAGCTTCTGCGCCTTGAGGTAGTCCGGGTGCACGCGCACCACGAGGACCTCCTCGTAGTGGCTGCGGTTGAAGATGCCGATGCGACCGCGCTCGGGCAGCCGGCGGTTGATGCGCCAGAGGAAGTCGTGGTCGAGCTCCTCCTCGCTGGGCTTCTTGAACGAGTAGACCTGGCAGCCGGCCGGGTTCACCCCGCTCATCACCGCCCGGATGGTGCCGTCCTTGCCCGCCGCGTCCATCGCCTGGAAGACGAGCAGCAGCGACCACGAGTCGTCCGCATACATCGCGCGCTGCAGGTCGCGCATGCGCTCGATGAGCTCCTTCAGCTCCTTCTTGTGCCGCTTCTTCTTGCCCTGCTCGTCCTCGGGGGGCGCGGTCGGCGTCTTGGCGACGCGGAAGCTCCCGTCGAAGTGCACGCGGTACGGGCTGTCGATCGGCTCGAGGTATCGCTCGCTCATCCGCGCGAGAGTATCACCGCGGCGCGACTTCTCTGAGGGCGGCGACCGCGCGGTCGATCTCCGCGTCCGTGACGTAGGGCGCGGGGCCGAAGCGCAGCATCCGGCCGCGCGCGTCGGTGTGCACCCCGCGCGCCTTCAGGGCCTCCACCACGCCGCTCGCGTCGTCGAGGGCGACGGTGACGAAGCCCCCGCGGCGCGCGCCCTCGCGGGGGGTGCGGACGTCGTACCCCTCGAGCCCGTCGATGAGCCGCGCGGTCTGCCGCTGGTAGCTCGCGCGCAGCGCCTCGACCGTCATGCCCTGGGCCTCGAAGAAGCGGATCACCGCTCGCGCCCGGTAGTGGCTGACCGGGTCGTAGGTGCTGCCGGCGAAGCGGTCGGCGGGGCGCGCGCCGTAGGTGACCTCGCCACCGCGCGGCGCGGCCAGGTTGGCGAAGTCGGAGAACCAGCCGGTGTAGACCGGCCGGAGCGTGGTCGCGCGCGGCACGCGGAGGAAACACGTCGCCTCGCCCCACTGCGCGTACTTGTAGCCCCCCGAGGTCACCCACACGTCCTCGGGCACCGAGAACGGGAGGTTCATGAAGGAGTGGTAGGCGTCGACCAGCGCCTCCGCGCCGACCCGTCGCGCGGCCTCGAACGCCGCGTCGAGGTGCGGCACCACCGACGAGGTCTCGAAGAGCACGTTCGAGCACATCACCGCCGCCGTGTCCTCGCGCACCGCCGCCGCCAGCCGCTCGGCGAGGCTGTCGAGCGGATCCGGGTCGACCCACGTCACCTCGAGCCCCTCCTCCGCCAGCCGCGAGAGCTGCCGGTAGAGGCTGTGGAACTCGCCCGCGGTGGTCACCACGTGCCGCCGCCTCTTCCAGTCCAGCGCGCTGAGGAAGCGGGTCAACAGCTCGTGCGTGTTCTGCCCGAGCGCGATCTCGTCCGGCGCGGCCCCGATGACCTCGGCCACGCACGCCCGCACCGCGTCGGCCGCCTCGAAGGCTCGCCCCCACTTGTCGTCGATCAGCGCCGCCGCGTCGTCGAACGCCTCGAGCACGCCCTCCCGCGCGGCGTCGGGCCACGCCTGGTGCGAGTGCCCGGTCAGGAGCGAGTGACCCTCCTTGTCGCGGAGGAAGCGAGCGTAGTGCGGCCGGAGCGAGTCGGGTTGGAGCATGCGTCGAAAATCTAGCAGCGCGCGGCGAATATGCGCGTGATGGATCGGCGAGTGCGACGTCGCGTCCAGCGCGGCGGGCCGACGACGAAGTGCTTCAGCACTTCGGAGGAGCGACTGGCGCGCTGGGCGCGGCGTCCCGCCGGCGAGGCGCGCGCAGTCATCTTCGCCGCGCGCTGCTGGGTCGACTCGGCCCTGCTGCGCCAGACTCGCCTGACGCGACGAGGCCGCGCCAGGGTTCCGGCGCGGCCTCGGTTCGAGCTCGGCAGGGGAGGAGCGGGGGCGACCCGCTCCTGCCCCGAGAGTCACCTGCAGACGCCGTCGACGCAGTCCTGACCGCTCATGCACTCCGCGGCGGAGCCGCAGTCGCTGGTCGCCTCGTTGGTGGTGGCGCAGAGGCCGTCGAGGCAGAAGGTGAGGCTCACGTCGAAGCGCGGGCACTCGTCGTGGCTCTCGCAGGGCGAGCGGCACGCGCCGTTCCGGCAGACCGAGCCCGCCATGCAGTCGGCGTCGCTCGAGCAGAACGGGTTGGGGCGGTCGTCGACCCGGCAGCGGCCGAAGTAGCAGTAGTTGCCCTCGCCGCACTCGGCGTCGGCGGAGCAGCCCTCGTAGCAGGTGCCGTCGAGGCAGATCTCACCCGCCGCGCACTCGCTGTTGTCCGAGCACTCGCCGGGGGTCGGCGGCTCCTGCCGGCAGAAGCCGGCCTCGCACACCTGGCCGGTGGGGCAGGGGTTGTCCATGCCGCAGCCGGTCGTGCAGCGCTCGTTCACGCAGACGCGGCCCTCACCGCACTCCGTGTTGAACTGGCAGGTGTTCGCCTCGTCGCGGCACTCGCCGTCGAGGCAGACCTGACCCGCGGCGCAGTCGGCGTCGGCCATGCACGCGTTGGGCTCCTCTCGCGGCGTACAGACGCCGTCGAGGCAGACCAGGTCGGCGTCGCAGTCGCCGTTGCTCATGCAGGTGCCCGGGTTCGGGTTCGGGTTGGGCTCGGTGGGCGCGACGCAGTACGAGTCGCGGCAGATCGTGCCCATCGCGCAGTCGTCGTCGCTGGCGCAGCCGAACGCGGTGCAGCCGAGATCGGTGCAGATCTCGCCCTCCGCGCACTCGAAGTCCCCGCGGCACGCGGGGCGGTCCGGCGGGTCGACCTCACGACAGCCGACGCCGTCGCAGAAGTAGCAGCCGGAGTCGTCGCAGTAATAGTCCTCGCCCGCGCAGCCGGTGAAGGCCATCAGCGCAGCAGCCAGGAAGGGAATGATCGCCAAGCGTCGATCGCTCACGGGACACCTTTCTCTCGCCCCCCGAGGGTGGGGCGAGTCGGCCTCATGTGTAACAGGATCCGTACCAACCGCTCCACGGCCACGGATCGCGCGCGATTCCTCCGAACCGTCAACCGGCGTTCACGCCCCGGGCCGGCGCGCCGTGAACGGGTCGGCACAGGCGAAACCGGGTGATTTCGGTGAGATCGGGTAGGATGCGCCGCGTGAGGCTCTGGATCTGCGGTGCGCTGGTTCTGCTCGGCTGTGGCGGCGGTCCCCCGGTGCGCGGGCCCTCACCGTCGATCGAGAGCTACGCGGGCGCGCTCCAGCGGGGCGACGCGGACCGCGCCTGGGCCCTGCTCGACGAGGACGCGCGGCGCGGCCGGAGCGAGGCCGAGCACGCGGCGCTGCTGGCGGCCAACGAGGCCGAGCTCCGGGAGCAGGGCGAGGCCCTGAGCCGCGCGGCCGGCACCGACGCGGTCGAGGCGCGGGCCCGGGTCCCGCTCCAGAGCGGCGAGACGGTGGTGCTGGTGCTCGAGGACGGGCGCTGGCGGATCGACGGCGGGGTGCTCGACGCGGCCGGCCTCGGCACTCCGCTCGACGCGGTCGCCGCCTTCCGGCGCGCGCTGATGCGCCGCGACCTCGCCGGCATCGAGCGGGTGCTCAGCCGCCAGACCCGCGCCGAGTGGGAGGAGGAGCTCCGCCGCGTGCTCGAGGCGACCGAGGACGCCGACGACCTCGAGGTCGAGATCCAGGGCAACCGCGCCCGCGTCCGCACGACGGGCGGCGGCACCATCGAGCTCGTGCGCGAGTCCGGCGAGTGGCGCGTCGTCGACGTCGTCGGGCCCTGAGATCCGGGGCCGCCAATTGCGAGAGCCGAGGCCCCCGAGGACCTCGGCTCTCGTCCGACCCGTCGGGTCAGCTCAGGGCGTGCACATCGAGCGATCGCCGGGGACGCGCACGATGATCTGGCGGCGGTCCGCCTCCACCGTGTCGTCGCCGATGATGATGACCGGCACGTTGAAGATCTGATCGGAGCAGGTCGCCGGCACGAAGCCGTCGTTCTCCGCCACGATCTGGAAGCTCACCAGGCAGCCGGGGGTGACGCCGGTGAAGGAGTCGAGGGTGCCGTCGACGCCGGGCGTCGGGGGAGAGCCGGTCAGGCGATCGGCCACCGCCGGCGCCGGCGAGCACGTCGCCGGGTCGTACATGACCGGGATGCCGCGCACGAAGAAGCGGCTCTCGTCCACCGCGGTCATCGCGTCGTCGCGCGCCTCGGCGTGCAGCGTGCTGAAGCTGACGAACGAGACGAGGTCGGTGATCGCGGTGGTGATGCTCCCGGCCAGGCCGGAGCCGTCGTCGTTGACCGAGTAGACCAGCGGGCAGACGTTGGTCGCGCCGAGCGGGCCGGGGCCGTCGGGGTCCCAGGTCTCCGACGCGCGCGACGCGCCCATCACGCCGGTGTCGCACATGCCTCCGGTGGGCGTCTTGTAGGCGCCGCTCCGGACCGCGAAGGTCGACAGCTCCGCCCGGGCGTCCCGCGCGGCCGCGGCGCCGAAGCCGCTGCCGTCGGAGACGATGCCCATCACGACCGCGCCGATTCCGTCGAGCGCGGCGATCGTGGCCGGCACGCTCTTCGGCTGCTGATCCGCCGCGCTGCCGAAGTTGGCCATCGCGTAGGCGTCGCAGCCGTCGCCCATCACGTCGCCGCACCAGGTGGCGCGGTCGGAGGTGACGGTCACGTCGTCCCACCGACGGTGGAACGTGTTGTCGGTCGCCATGATGAGGATCGGCAGGGCGTCCATCCGGTAGCCGGCGCCGCCGATCATGCCGTGGCCGAGCGCCGGGTCGAAGCCGGTCGCCGGGTTGAAGGCCGGGGTCCAGACCGTGCCGCTCGCCGAGCGGAAGCCCTGGCCGGTGGCCGCCTGGTAGAACGCCTCGATCTGGCTCTCGGGGCCGTCGACGCCGCCGTGGAGCGGCATGTCGAGGCGGTTCACGCCCGCGGTGATCGCCGCCATGTCGGTGGTGACCCGCTGCTCGAGCTCGAACGGGCGGTCCATGCCCGAGCCGTAGCTCGCGACCGGGAAGTCGTCGGTGCGCGCGACGCCGAAGGCGGTGTCCGGGATGATCCCGCGGATGCTGCCCACCAGGCTGGTGAGCGAGGTCTGCAGGTTGTTGATCTCGCCGCCCATCGACCCGGTGGTGTCCACCAGGAAGAGCACGTCCGCGCGGCGGATCTGCGGGTCGAACTGCAGGACGTCCGTGCGCGCCATGCCGCCCGGGGGCAGGTCGAAGACGAAGTCGCCGCCGCTCGCGATGGTGTCGCTCGGGTCGTTCGGGTCGGTCCCGGCCGCGATCTCCGCCGCGTCGGTGTCGCCGTCGCCGTCGCTGTCGGAGCGCGTCGGATCGGTCATGTGGATCGAGACCTCGTCCGCGTCGCTCAGGCCGTCGTTGTCGCTGTCGAGGTCGCGGAAGTCGGGCAGCCCGTCGCCGTCGCTGTCGACCGGCGGGCTCATCACGTCCGCGTCGCCCGCCTCGACCGAGTCGAGGATGCCGTCGCCGTCGGAGTCGGTGTCCATCGCGTCCGGCGTGCCGTCGCCGTCGGTGTCGCGCATGGCCGCCGCGGCCTCGTCGAAGTCGCTGATCGTGTCGCCGTCGGCGTCGATGGTCGGGCGCATGCCGCACGAGCCGTCGCGGCACGCGGTCCCGGCCGCGCAGGCGTTCCCGCACGAGCCGCAGTGATCGACGTTCGAGCCGATGTCGACGCAGCTGCCGGAGCACTCCACCGTGCCGCCGCTGCAGGACAGCTCGCAGCTCCCGGCGTTGCAGACCTCGCCGTCGCCGCACGCCACGGCGCAGCCGCCGCAGTTGTCGGGGTCGACCGAGGTGTCGACGCAGGTGCCCTCGCACTCCTCGGTGCCGAGGCCGCAGCTCCCGGCGCACGTGCCGGAGTTGCAGACCTCACCGTCGCCGCAGGCGTTGCCGCAGGCGCCGCAGTTGCTCGGATCGAAGCGCGGGTCCACGCAGCTCCCGCCGCACTCGACCAGCGCGCCGCCGCACCCGCCGGTCGGCACGCAGGTGCCCCCGGTGCACGCCTCGTCCGCGCCGCAGGCGTTGCCGCAGGCGCCGCAGTTGCTCGGGTCGAAGCGTCCGTCGACGCAAGTGGCCCCGCACTCGAGCAGCGCGCCGGGGCAGCCGCTCATCATCATCCCGCCGTCCTCGTCGACGCTTCCGTCGTCCAGGGTGGTGGTCTCTCCACCGCACCCGGGCGCGCAGAGCGCCAGCGCGAGGCCGATCCCGATCAGCCAAAGCCTGGTTCTCATCGATGTCCCTCCCATGACCGCACCGAACACGGTCGCGTCCCAGCCTACGGAGACGGTCCCCGGACTTCGATGCCCTCCCCGTGACTTCGTGCGACACCTCACGCCGTGCCTACCTCTCGTGCGATGCATCCGTCCGAGGCCACCCGGGAGCTGCGCTGCGCGAAGTGCGGCGTGCACGTCACCACATCGGGAGACCGCGTCTTCCCGTTCGGAGAGCAGTCCGTGCTCTGCTTCGACTGCGCCGTGGGGAGCGGCGGCGTGCACGACGAGGCCGCCGGCAAGTGGACCCGCCCGCCGGACGTGGAGGACTTGCTCGCGCTGGAGCGGGACCCGTAGAAGAGCGCCCGTGCAGGTGCATCACGAGCCTCCGCCCGGGGCCGAAGGGGCGCCCGGATGGGCCGCGGCGCGCTTCGACGCGGCGGGCATCCGGGAGGTCTGGATCGCGGGTCACGCCCGCCTCGACGAGCCGTCGCCGGTCACCCTCGAGACGCGCTTCCGCTGGTTCTCGATCACCAAGCTGCTGACCGCGACCCTGGTGATGCGGGCGGCCGAGCGGGGGCTGCTCTCCATCGACGATCCGGTGTCGCGACACGCCATCTCGCCGAGCCCGTCGCCGACCGTCCGCGCGCTCCTCTCGCACACGGGCGGGGTGGCGAGCCCGAGCCCGATCCGATGGGCGCACCGGCCGGGCGCGCGTCTCCGGGACGGCCCCACGCTCACCCGAAGCCTCGTGCAGCGCCACCCGGAGACCCGGCGCGACGGCCGGGCGCGCTACACGAACCTCGGCTATCTCCTGCTCGCGCGCGTGCTCGAGGGGGCGGTGGGGGAGCCCTTCGAGGCGCAGGCCGAGGCGCTCGTCGCCGAGCTGGGGCTCGCGCGCACCGGCTTCGATCCGGCCGACGCCGCCCGCGGTCACGAGGCCCAGGCGTCGCTCCGCACGGCGGTGATGGCGCTGCTCTTCCTGCCCCGCACCCCGCGGCTCGTCGCCTACCGCCGCGAGGGCTGGGTCGGCCTCGTGCCCTACGCGATCGAGGGCGCGGCCTACGGCGGCCTCGTCGGATCGATCGGCGACCTCGCGCGCCTCGGCCAGCTCTTCCTGCGCGACGGGGACGGGGTGCTGCGCCCGGAGACCGTGACCGAGATGCTCGCGCTGCACGGGGAGGGCGGCGAGGCGCCGTTCGGGCTCGGCTTCTGGCACGACGGGAGCTGGCGAGGCCACGCCGGCGAGGCGGGCGGCTACCGGAGCGAGCTGTGGATCGAGCCGGAGCGAGGGGTGGGCGTCGCCGCGCTCGCCAACGGCGGCGACGCGAAGCTCTCCCGGGTCGTGGAGCGGCTCAGGGGAGGCTGACGCCGAGCGCGGCCAGCTCCTCCTCGGCGGCCGCGGCCCAGCCGCGGTTGGCCTTGGGCGAGGCGGGCGACGGGTGCAGGACGCGCCCGATCTCCGGGCCGTCGTCCCCGAGGATGGCGCGGGCCCGATCCTCGGCGAACTTCCCCACGCCGATCACGCGCTCCGGCGCGAGCGCCTCGATCGACGCGCGCACCGCCTCGTCACAGGCCGCGAAGAGGGGCTCGCGCTCCTCGGCCGGGAGCTTCTCGGGCACGCGGTTGCGGCCGCTCTCCTCCATGAAGACGAGCGGGCAGTAGTTGATGACGAAGAAGCGGGCGAAGAAGTCGTCGGCGCTGCCGAAGCGCTCCTTCGCCCAGCCCCAGAGGCGGCTCCCGCTGACCTCGCTGCGCGGCGAGTCGAGGCCCACGATCGGGCGCTTCGGGTGCTCCTTCGGCGGCTTGCCGACCTCGCCCTCGAGGCCCATCCACTCGCGGACGAAGGTCGGATCCCCGAAGGGCACGCCGGTCTGCGCCATGCCGAACGGCCCCGGGTTCATGCCCAGCAGCACGATCTCCTTGGTCCCCCGGCCGTAGCGCTCGAGGAAGGCCTCGTGCGGCGCGCGCGCGTAGGCGAGCGGGTTGTAGACGTGGGCCACCGGCGGGGCGAACTCGAGCGCGTCGACGGCGTCGGAGAGGGCTCGGCTGATCTCGATCAGGCGCATGGCGGAGAGATAGCACGAGGTCACATGCAACCACGTTGCAGGAGCACTCGGACTGTGCTCAGCTCCGCCCCATGCATACGCGAATCATCCTGATGGCGGCGCTGCTCGGCGCCTGCGGCGGCGGCACGGGCGAGGCCACGGTGCTGCTCGAGGCCGAGGACACGATCACGGGAGGCGTCCCTGCGGGGAGCTCCGGCGAGGCGATCCAGGACGGCTGGTCGGCGACCTTCGACGACTACATCGTGGTCATCGGCGACGTCGACCTGCACCTCGCGACCGACGAGACGGTCGAGGCCGAGGCGCCCGACCTGTTCGCGGTCGACCTCGTCGACGTGCCCGAGAGCGGCCTGGCGCTCTGGGACTTCGACGGCCTCGACGTCGGCCGCTGGGAGGTCTTCTACCGCCTGGGCGGCGCGGGCGACGGCGCGATGCGCGACCCGAGCGTCACCGAGGCGCAGTTCGCGGAGATGCAGGCGGGCGACTGGACCTACCTCGTCGCCGGCGCGATCACGCAGGAGGGCGGTCAGTCGTGCCCGCCGTCCTCGGTCGGCGCCGACCTCCGCGCGGACGCCACCCCGAACGGCAACGAGAACGGCGGCGGCGACGTCTGCTACGACGCGTCCGAGATCCGCTTCCGCCTCGGCGTGACCGCCGAGACCAGCTACGGCCCCTGCGAGATCGACGAGGTCCCCGGCTTCGCCGTCGCGGCGGGCACGGTCAGCAACGTCGCCTTCACCATTCACGGCGACCACCTCTTCTTCAACGGCTTCCCGGAGGGCGGCGAGGGCGGCGTGCAGCGCCTCGCGCAGTGGCTCGCGGACTGCGACCTCGACCTCGACGGAGAGGTCACGCGCGAGGAGCTCGAGCAGATCGCGCCGAGCGATCTCCCCGAGCTCGACGGCCGCTTCCAGCTCGGCGGCGCGCCGATCCCGATCGACACCAGCATGTGGGCCTACGTGACGGCCCAGCTCAAGACCCAGGGACACTTCCAGGGCGAGGGCGAGTGCCCCGTCGACGGGATGGCGCACGAGCACTGATCTTGTTGGGAGGGGCTTTCAGCCCCTCCCCCCCGCTGCGCCGTCAGACCCGTCATCGCTCCGGGTGCTCCGCACCCTCCGCAATGACGGGTCAGCCGGCTCCGCGGGGCCCC
>JAYZQJ010000011.1:0-29970 GCA_036149055.1 Myxococcota bacterium
GCCCTCCCGCTCGAAGACATGACGCCCGCGGCCTTCAAGGCGACCTTCAGCTAATCAGCGCGAGCTCCGCGTCGACGGCGTCCCTCGCGCTCGCGCGCCCTGCACCCCGCCTTCGCTGATCGGTCACAAAGCGCGACGCGCCGACGGAGTCGGGAGGGGGGCCCCATTGGCGCTTTGCCCACTGGGGGGAGGGTTTGCACCAAACCCTCCAAGAAGCTCAGCTGATCGGCTCGAGATCCCAGACCGGGTCCAGCCACACCTGGAAGGAGAGCACGGCGGCGACGTCGGGCTCGTCGCCACGGTCGACCTCGAGGTCGACGCCGAGGCGCGCGGCGAGCTCGCGGTCGAAGCGCGCGAACGCGGCCTGCAGCGCCTCGCTCGCGCCGGTCGGGTACACGGGGAGACACACCAGGGTGCGCGTCTCGGAGAAGGCGACGAGCTGGCGGGCGACGACCTGCCCCGCCGCGTCGCGCGCGTAGACGACCCGCTTGTTGACGTCGAGCGCGACGCCGGCGGCGTCGTCGGCGAAGCCGGCTCCGAGGCCCAAGCAGCTCCCGACGTAGGTGCCGAGGCGCAGGACCTCGAGCGGGTCGCGCTCGAACGCGAGGGTCAGGGCGCCGTGCCCGGGCACGTCCTCGTTTCGGCGCACGCCCTCCCGCCACGCCGCGACGTCGAGCGAGGGGTGCCGGGCGTACCAGGCGCGGGAGGCCGGGTGCCGCTCGACCCACTCCCGATCCCCGCGCAGCGCGGCCTGGAGCATCCTGCGGAGGCCGCGTCGGTGCCGTCCGGCCCGCGCGAGCAGCGCGGCGGCGTGGGCCACCGCCTCGTCGTCGGGGGCGCCCGCCGCGCCGTAGAGCGCGCGGTCGAGCCCGTCCTCGATCGCGTCGAGCTGCGCGAGCCACCACCGCGCTCGGGCCCGCGCGCGGTGGCGGACGAGCTGCCCGGGCCGGAGCCGCAGCCTCCCCTCGGCGTGATCCCGGAGCGCGCGCGAGAACGGGTCCCGTCGGCGCGGCGCGGCCAGCGCTTCGGTCCACTGCGCTTCCGTCTCGGGCGGGTCGAACGACGGATCCCGGATCGCGTCCCCCGCGATCTGCGCGGCGCGCGCGGCCGGCAGGAGCCCGAGACGCCTCGCCAGCCGGAGCAGCGCCGCCGGGTGCGCGCGCAATGTCGCCCGGGTCCACGGCGAGGCGACCTCTCCGAGCGCCTCGAGCCCTCGCAGCACGCACGCCGCCTTGGCGTCGCTCGACACCGCCGCGTCGATCGCGTCGAGGACCGACGCGTCCGCGACCGGCTCCCCGCCGACGAGGAGGAGGGCCAGCGCGACGTCCGGGTCCCGGTCTCCGACCAGCGGCAGGAGCGCGAGCGCGCGGGCCGACGTCGCGTCGCGCGGGTCCGAGGTGAGGCG
Organism: Myxococcota bacterium; assembly: GCA_036149055.1. Taxonomy (GTDB): domain Bacteria; phylum Myxococcota_A; class Polyangia; order Polyangiales; family Sandaracinaceae; genus JAVJQK01. The sequence continues at coordinate 1,406 of JAYZQJ010000011.1, forward strand.
CCAGGCCGACTGGGGATGCACGCGCCCGTCGGCCACGATCTGCGCGAGCGCCGGCGACAGCTCCCGCCAGCGCGCGTCGGGGTAGCACGCCAGCGCCGAGAGGACCGATCCCCACTCCGCGCGGTGCGCGGGCGGGAGGTCGAGGGTGGCGCGCAGGAGCGGCTCGAGGTCGGGCCGCGCGCCGAGGGCAAACCAGGCGCGGGCCAGGACGTTGCCGACGTACTCCCCGTCGAGATCGAAGACCGCGGCGAGGAACGCGGCGTCGACCTGGCCGACCGGCGCGGCCTCGAAGTCCCAGGCCGAAGGGTGCGGACACCGCGCGGCGAGCGCGACTCCGGACGCCGCGTACGCCGGGCTCGCGCCCCGAGCGAGCAGGGACACGAGACCGGAGAGGTGCTCGCCCTGGCCCTCGCTTCGTCTCTCGAACCGTGCCTCGATGCGGTGCAGCGCCTCCTCGAGCGGCGGGAGCTCGAGGTCGGCGAGCGACGGCTGCGCGGCGAGCGCGCCGAGGAGCGCGCGCCCCCCGGTCGAGAGCCGCGCGAGCACCGCGTCCCAGAGCCGCGCCCCGCCGGCGGCCGCCACCGCGGCGAGCTCGACCCCGGCGTCGGGCCAGGCGCCGACGATCGCCTCCCAGCGCCCGCGGGCTCGCTCCACCTCGGGCCACGGCGCGCCCCGGAGCGACGGGAGCACCCAGGCGCGGAAGCGGGGCGGCAGCCCGTCGAGATCGCCCGCGTCGCCTCCGGGGTGATGCGCCTCGAGGTAGGGATCCGGCTCGAGCGCCACCCCCGCCGCGCGCACCGAGGCGGCGCGATCCAGAAAGGGGCGCAGGTCGACGCGCGGCCGCGCCGCCTTGGGCGGCTGGCGCTTCGTGCCCCGGAACGCGCGCGGGTTCGCGGCGGTCGGGCGCGGCGGCGCGGGGATCGGTCGCCCGGCGGGCGGCGGCGTGCGAGGCCAGCCGTCGGGCGCGGGCAGCGTGTCCCGCCAGAGCGCGACGAGCGCGTCCACGTCCCGCTCGAGATCGAAGCGCGCCAGGCGCTCGATCGGGCCGGCGTCGAGCGCCTCCTCCTCGAGCCGTACGCCCTGGTCCCGGACCAGCCACAGCCGGCTGCGCCCCTCGGGCCGGCGCAGGAGGGTGATGAGCGTTCGCACGGTGTCCTGCTCCTCGGAGGGGAATACCGTCCTGGCAGGGGTGGGGCAAGCGCCGGCCTTCGAGCGATCCGATGGGGGGCATCGAAGGATTGGACCTTTCGGATCGGAGCCTCGATCCCATGATGAGGGCACCGAAAGGAAGACGATGGGACTCCTGGTCGAAGGCGAATGGAAGGATCGGTGGTACGACACCGAGGAGAGCGGCGGCCGCTTCGTGCGCGGCGAGGCGAAGTTCCGCAAGTGGGTGAAGCGCGGAGATCCGGAGCACCCGCCGGAGCCCGGCCGCTACCACCTCTACGTCGCCAACGCCTGCCCGTGGGCGCATCGCACGCTCATCTACCGGAGCCTGCTCGGCCTCGAGGACGCGATCTCGGTGAGCGTGGTCGCGCCCGACATGCTCGAGAACGGCTGGGAGTTCGACGACACGCACCCCGACCACCTGTTCGGCAGCCGCTTCCTCTACGAGGTCTATCTGAAGGCGGACCCGCGCGTCAGCGGCCGGGTCACGGTGCCGGTCCTCTGGGACAAGGAGAAGCAGACCATCGTCAACAACGAGTCGAGCGAGATCATCCGCATGCTCGACGAGGAATTCGGCGCCGACGCCCTCGACCTGCGCCCGGAGCCGCTGCGCGACGAGATCGACCGGATCAACCCGCGCGTCTACGACGACATCAACAACGGCGTCTACAAGGCGGGCTTCGCCACCACCCAGCAGGCCTACGACGAGGCGGTCACCGCGCTCTTCGAGGCGCTCGACTGGCTCGAGGGGCACCTCGACGGGAAGACCTACCTCGTCGGCGAGCAGCTGACGGAAGCCGACGTGCGTCTCTTCACCACCCTGCTCCGCTTCGACCCGGTCTATCACGTGCACTTCAAGTGCGACCGGCGCCGCATCTCCGACTACCCGAACCTCTGGCGCCTCACCCGGCGCATCTACCAGATGCCCGAGGTGAAGAGGACGGTGAACATGGGCGAGATCCGGCGGCACTACTTCTACAGCCACGAGTCGGTGAACCCGCACCGCATCGTGCCGATCATGCCCGACGTCGACTTCGACGCGCCGCTCGACTGAAGAGGCACTACCCTCCGGGCCATGAAGGACGGACGGCCCTGGAGCAAGGACATCCCCGACGGCCCGTGGGACTACCTGGTCATCGGCTCGGGCATGGGGGGCATGACCACCGCCGCCCTGCTCGCGAAGCTCGGCAAGCGCGTGCTGGTGCTCGAGCAGCACTACGTGCCCGGCGGCTTCACGCACATGTTCAAGCGCCCGGGGTACGCCTGGGACGTGGGCGTGCACGCGGTCGGCGAGGTCACCGCGCACAGCCTCACCGGCCGCATCCTCGAGGCGCTCACCGACGGCCAGCTCGAGTGGGCCTCGCTCGGCCCCGTCTACGACGAGTTCCACTACCCCGAGGGCTTCCGGATCGACTTCCCGGACTCGCCTCGGCAGTTCCGCGAGAACCTGGTGGAGGCGTTCCCGGACGAGGTCGAGGCGATCGACGCCTACCTGCACCTCGCGCGCTCGGTCTCGAAGAGCATGAAGACCTACTACCTGGCGCGCATGGCCCCGGCGCGCTTCGGGGGCATGCTCGACAAGCTCTTCGCCAAGGACGCGCAGCGGCACCTCACGACGAAGACCCGCGACGTCATCGAGGGGCTGACCGAGGACCCGCGGCTGCGCGCGGTGTTCGCGGCGCAGTGGGGCTACTACGGCTCGACCCCGAGCCGCTCCTCGTTCGCGATCCAGGCGCTCGTCGTGAAGCACTTCATGCACGGCGGCTACTACCCCAAGGGCGGCGCCGGACAGATCGCGCGCACCCTCCTGCAGACGGTGGCGGACGCGGGCGGCTGGACGGCCATCGGCGCCGACGTGCAGGAGATCCTGGTCGAGGGCGGCCGCGCGGTCGGGGTCCGGCTCGAGGGCGATCGTGAGGTGCGCGCCGATCGGGTGATCAGCGCCGCCGGCGTGGCCTCCACCGTCGCGCGGCTCCTGCCCCCGCCCTACTCCGACGACGCGTGGGCGCGCTCGGTCGAGGCGCTCGAGCCGGCCCCCGCGCACGTCTGCCTCTACCTCGGCTTCGAGGGCGACATCCGCGAGGCGGGAGCGAGCGGCGCCAACAAGTGGTTCTACGAGACCTGGGACACCGAGGCCGAGGGGTGGAGCGTCGACCCCGAGGCCGAGGAGCTCGGGCGCGCGCCGGTGCTCTACTGCTCGTTCCCCTCGCTCAAGGATCCGGAGCACGACCCGGGCGAGCGCGTCCGGCACACCGGCGAGGTCGTCACCTTCGTGCCCTACTCCGTCTTCGCGCCCTGGCGGGACGAGCGCTGGAAGAAGCGCGGCCCCGACTACCAGGCGTTCAAGGAGCGGCTGAAGGAGCGGATGCTCGAGCAGTTCCTGGAGCACATGCCGGAGCTCCGGCCGATGATCCGCTACGTCGAGCTGTCCACGCCGGTGAGCACCGAGCACTTCGTCCGCCCCATGCAGGGCTCGATCTACGGGATCGAGCCGACGCCGGGGCGCTTCGAGAACCGCTGGCTCCGGCCGCGCGCGCCGATCGACGGCCTCTTCTTCAGCGGCTCGGAGGTCGCCACCGTCGGCGTCATCGGGGCGATGATGGGCGGCGTGCTGAGCGCGGTGAGCGCGGAGCCGGTCGAGGCGGTCCGCTACCTCGCGCCGCTCATGCGCCGAGGTGCCTGAGCAGGATCCGGGTCTCGACGATCTGGAAGTGCAGGTCGCCGAAGCGGAGCATGTCGCCGGCCACCGCGAAGACCGGCTTCGTGATGCGCTCCCCGTCGATGTCCGAGCCGTTCTGCGAGCCCGCGTCCTCGACCCAGAAGCCGTCGTTCTCGGCCCGGAGCCGGGCGTGGAGCTTCGAGACGCTCGGGTGCTCGAGCACGACGTCGTTGCTGGAGGCGCGCCCGACCAGCAGCACCCCCGGGAAGAACGTCGAGCTGCGCTTGGTGAGCGGGTGCACCACCGCGCGGCCGAAGTCGATCGGCGCGGGGGGATGCTCGGTCGGGCTCCGCACGCCGGTGCTGAAGCTCCAGCGCTGGCCCTCGAGGTCGAGCGTGCCCTCGTCCGAGACGAGCGAGAGCTTGCCGAGCTTGGCGGCGACGACCTCTCGCCCGGTGCTCCTCATCCACTCGGCGAGCAGAGACGTCTTCCAGGGCGGGCTGCTGGACCGTAGTGGCGGTGGCGTGGAGCGCTTCATCGTTCGCGCGCGACCTTCAGGCGCGAGCCGGCAGGATAGCGCGGGCGCGGATTCACGCTCAAGGCCGCAGCGCGCCGCCCCGCTCGAGCAGCTCGCCGACGTAGGCGCCGAGGGCGCGGGTCAGGTCGCTGCCCGGATCGAGCAGGGAGAGGCCGGCGCCGGCCGGGTGCACGTAGCGGACCTCGGCGCGCGCCTCGAGCGCCGCCCCACGCGGCAGCTCGATGCGGAGCGGCAGCTCGCCGCCGACCTCGAGGTCGCTGGCCGAGACGCCGAACCCGCCGACGCTCACGTCGACCACGCCGAGCTCGCGGTCCCCGCTGCGCACCGTGATGGGATAGTCGGGCTGCGGCTGCGCCCGCACGAAGCGTCGTCGTTCTTCCACCGCGCAGAGAGTATCCGCCCCGCGCGCGGAAGTCAGCCTGCGAGCGCCCAGGCGACGGCCTCGTCGTCGACCGGGGAGACGATCTCGACCACCGGAGCCACCGCCTCCTCGCGCGGGAGCGGCTCGGCGGCGGTCACGGGCAGGGCCACACAGGCCACGCCGCGGCCGAAGCGCTGCACGCGGTGGGCGTCGACCACGACCGGATCGAAGCCGCGCGCCCGGAGCAACGCCATCACCGTCGGCGTGCCCTGGGCCATCACGCAGCAGGTGCCGACCCGGGTCCAGCGCAGCCCGCCGGCGAGCGCCTCGGCGTGCGGGACCATGAGGTGCGGCTGGTGCGGGAACAGCTGGCGGAGCTGGAAGCGGCCGAGCGGCGTGAAGGCGCTGGGCGCGACCATCAGCGCGCCGTCGGGCAGGGCGTGCACGGCGGCCTCGAGCCCGGGGAAGCCGGCGTCGAGCTGCACCTCCTCCACGCGCAGGCGGGTGGCCCGGGCGAGCGCCCGACAGAAGCGGCGGCCGCGCGGCGCCTCGCGGTAGGCGACCAGCAGCAGGTCGCCGACGCGGATCACGTCGCCCGGCGAGAGCGAGGCGGGCGCGCGGGTCACCACGAAGCCGTGGCTCGCGAGCGCCTGCCACAGGCCGACCGGGGCGTCCTCGCCGGCGCTCGCGAACACGAGCGCGCGCGGCCCGGTCGAGCCCATCCACGGCAGCACGCGCTCCCGCAGGAACGGTCGGTCCGCCGGCGCGGGCAGGCGGACGAGCTGCGCCCCGCAGTCGCGGAGACGACGGCCGAGCGCGTGGAGCTGAGGCGCGAGCGCGGCGCCCTCGGGCGTGCGTGGGGCACGCGGGACCAGGACCGGGGTGAGCTGCTTCATGCCGAACCCTCTCAGCAAGTTCCGATCCGCGGTGGGGGCGCGACTTTCCAGGCGCGGCGAAACCCCGCGTAGTCGGGGCAACCGGCCCCGCGCGTCGTGAATTGCCCCTCGCGACGTCCCGCAGGAAATGCGATCCTCGGCCTCGAAGGAGACAACCATGCGCCACCTCTCTCGGGCTCTCCTCTTCGCCGCCGCCCTCGGGCTGACCGCGGCCTCCGCCGTCAGCGTCGCCGAGGCGCAGTCGGTCGATATCCGGCGGCCACACACCGGCAGCCGCCCGTTCCAGCTCGACATACACGGCGGCTTCACCTGGTGGGGCGTCGGCGCCGCGACCGGCGTCCGCTTCGGCATCCCGATCGTGGAGAACGGCTTCGTCGACTCGATCAACAACGCCGTCTACCTGAACTTCGGCGGCGACTTCTACTTCGTCCGCTCGCGCTGCGTCGCCAACGGGCGCGGCAACTGCGACTGGGACTACGGGCCGGGCTTCGGCTTCCCGGTGACCCTGCACTGGGAGTTCTACTTCAACGAGCGCTGGTCGGCGTTCGCCGAGATCGGCGGGCAGTTCTTCATCCACCCGCGCTTCGTCAACGGCGAGCGCTACGACGTCTACGAGGCCGGCTACTGGTTCATCTGGACGGTCGGCGGCAGCCTCCACCTCACCGAGAACGTGCTCCTGACCCTCCGGGTCGGCTCCCCCTACATCGCGTTCGGCGTCACCTTCCAGTTCTGACCGCCGACCACAGGCTCGAGAAGGCGTCGGTCCACGCCCGCGCGGGCTCGCCCCCGGTGAGCGGGCGCCAGCGCGCCGGGTCGAGGGGCGCCAGATCTTCCTCGTCACGGGCGAGCACGGCCCAGGTCGCCCGGTCCTCCTGCGCGATCCGGACCGCGAGGCCCTCGGCCGCCGCCGCGTCCGCGACCACCCGGTTCAGGTCGAGCACCCGGTTGGAGAGGTGGAGGGCCACCCAGCCCTCGGGGGCGAGCGCGTCGACGTAGACCCGCAGCGCCTCGCGGGTCAGCAGGTGCACCGGCACCGAGTCGCTGTTGAACGCGTCGACCAGGATCAGCGAGGCGTCGCGCTCCGCCTCGACGACGCGGCGGCCGTCCCCGAGCGTCAGGGTCAGGTCGTCGGTGCCCGCGTTCTCCAGGTAGGTGAAGTGGGCGCGGGCGACGTCGATGACGTCGGGGTTGATCTCGACGAAGCGCCAGGCCTCGCCCGGGCGCGCGTAGCAGGCGACGGCGCCGGTCCCGAGCCCCACCGCGACCACCCTCGCGTCGGCCTCCTCCACCGACGGTCGGGCCGCGAAGAGCGAGCCGAGCGGGCCGCTCCGGGCGTAGTAGCTGGTCGGCGCGCAGCCGTCGCGCTCGGCGTGGCGCTGGGTCCCGTGCAGGGTCGTGCCGTGGAGGAGCACCCGCTGCTCGGCCTGGTCCACGACCCGCAGCACGCCGAAGAAGGAGCGGGTGGTCTCGAGCCGCTCTCCCTCCTCCTGGATGCGCCCGCCGGTCCACGCGCCGGCCACCACGATGGCGAGCAGGCAGAGGGTGTAGCGACGCCGGAGCGGCATCCAGCGGTAGGCGTAGAGGGCGCCCGGGCCGAGGCTCACGAGCGCGGCGAGCTGCGGCGGGTCGAGCTCGAGGCGCGGCACGACGAACGGCGGGAGCGCGACCAGCGCGAAGGTGGCCGCGACGTGGGGCAGGTCCTCCTTCCAGGGGCGGTCCGGGACGACCACGCCGACCCGCCGCCGAGGCAGGCAGGCGAGCGCGATCGCCACCGGGTACTCCCAGAGATCGGGGAGGATCGCCGGCGCCACCACCGCGGCGACCAGCGTCCCGAGCACCCCGCCGAGCGCGATCCACGCGAAGAACTCGGGGAGGTGCGCCGGGTGCGGCGCGTCGTCGGCGAGCCGCCGGTGCGCGACCCAGCTCGCCACGAACAGGAAGCCGAGGTGCAGCAGCGCCAGCAGCCACACCGGCTCGTTCTGATGGAGCAGGGTGAAGAAGACGAGCAGCACCCCGACCAGGCACATGCCGCGCTCGACCACCGGCGCCGGAGCGGCCACGCGCTCCGAGAACGCGAGCACGAAGCTCAGGAGGTAGAGCGCGAGCGGCACCACCCAGAGCAGCGGGATGGGCGCGAGGTCCATCGACAGGTAGGCGGTGGCTCCGGCGAGCAGCAGGGTCGGCACCAGCGCGAGGCCCACCCAGGTCAGCCGCCGCCGGACGGACGGGCGCGGCGCGTCCCCCGGCGCGGGCGCCTGACGCGGCCCGCCCGCCTTCCAGACGAACGCGCCGGCGAGCGCGATCCCGCCGAGCGCGAGCGCGTAGCCGACCCGGAACGCGCTGGCCTGCGCCCCGAGGTCGAGCCAGGGCTCGGCCACGAAGGGGTAGGCGAGGAGCGCCCCGAGGCTGCCCGCGTTGCTCGCGGCGTAGAGAAAGTACGGCCGCCGATCGCTCGCCCGCGCGAACCAGGACTGGAGCAGCGGCGCGGTCGCGCTCAGGACGGTGAAGGGGAGCCCGACGTTGAGCGCGAGGTAGGCGAGCGCGTAGGCCGCGGGCTGCCGCGCGGGGTCGAAGGCGTCGACGCCGCCGAGCGCGCCGAAGGGCGCGAGCACGAGCAGCGGCAGGGCCACGAGCGCGAGGTGCGCGAGCACCCGGGCTCGCACCGGCAGCACGCGCGCCCCGAGCCACACGTAGCCGTAACCGACGAGGAGCGCGGCCTGGAAGAAGAGCAGACACGCGGTCCACGCGCCGGGCACGCCGCCGAGCTGAGGCAGGAGCGCCTTGCCCGCCATCGGCTGGACCGCGAAGAGCAAGAAGGCGCTCCCCAGGATGGTCAGGGCGTAGACCGCGAGCCGCACCGCGCTTCCATACCGCGTCGCCTCGCGTCCCGCGAGCGCTCGGGCCATGCTCGCGCCGTGTCGCGCCTCGTCGCCCTCGCCCTGCTCACCCTGACCTCGTGCGGGGTCACCTCTCACCTCGCGCCCGAGGAGCCGCTCGCCGAGCTCGACGACGCGGAGCGCGCCCAGCTCTGCCGCTTCACCACCGACCTCGTCTCGCTCGCGTGCCTCGACGCGCGGGTGACCGACTTCGACGCCTGCGACGCCGACCCGCCCTGGCGCGGGTGCGAAGGAGACGTCGCGGCGTGGGAGAGCTGCGTGAGCGCGTGGCAGACCGACGGCTGCGACGCCCCCTGCCCGAGCCTCTGCGCGCCCTAGCAGGCCGCCGCGAAGCGGCCTGCTCCCGTGCCCCTGCCCGTGCCCCTGCCCGTGCCCGCGGAGCTGGAGGAGCCGCCTGGCGACGTTGCGTGCTCGTACTCGGCCAGGTGCTATCGGATGGCCCGGCGCTTCGCCATCGAGGTCGCTGCCTGGCTCGAGATCACGGCACGACGCCGGGAGGCGCTCGAGGCTCAGGTGACCGAGGCTATCGAGCAATCGGAGCAGGTCGTAGCGAGGCTCGTCGCCCTGCTCGAGAGCTGCGACCGCGATTCGCGGGCAGGGGCACGGGGACGGGGGCAGGCCGCCGCGAAGCGGCCTGCTATCGCACCGGGACGATCGTCACCGGGCGGTCGGCGAGGTGCAGCACTCGCTTCGAGACCGAGCCGAGCAGGATGCGCTCGACCGGGGTGAGGCCGCGCGAGCCCATGACGATCAGGTCGGCGTCGATGTCCTTGGCGCGGTAGACGATCTCCTCCGCCGGGTGACCGATGGCCACGTGATCGGTCGTCTCGGCCCGGTCTTCGATGATGGCGCGCGCCGCGTCGAAGCTGCCCTTGCCGATCTCGGCGCTCTTCTGGGTCAGCTCGTTGCGGCTGAGCGCCTCGAGCCCGAGGTAGCTCGCGGTGGGCGCGTCGTAGACGTGCACCAGCTCGATGGACGCGCCGGTCGCGTGGGCGAGGCGCGCTGCGAAGTGGGCCGCGCGGCTCGCACCGGCGGACCCGTCCACGGCGACGAGGATGCGTTTCATGATGCCTGTCAGGTGCGCACCGCGAGGGGCCGCGCCATACGACCTTTCGCGCGTCGCCGGCGGGGTTAGTTGCCCCCACGTGGCCGAGCTCCGGGACGACCTCGCGCGCGACGCGGACGAGACGCGAGAGACCCACATCTCCTGGGTCTTCTTGACCGCGGACTCCGTCTACAAGGTGAAGAAGCCGGTCTCGCTCGGCTTCCTCGACTTCAGCACCCTCGAGAAGCGCCGCGAGGCCTGCGAGGCGGAGGTCGAGCTCAACGCGCGGCTCGCCCCGGACGTCTACCGCGGCGTCGTCCCGGTCACCCTCCAGGGCGGCGTGCACACGCTGGGCGGCGACGGCGAGACCGTGGATTGGGCGGTGCACATGCGCCGGCTGCGCGACGAGGACCGCGCCGACTCCCTGCTCGAGGGCGACGCGCTGACCGTCGCCCACGTCGACCGCATGGCCACCGCGGTGGCCGAGTTCCACGCCGGCTGCCGCGAGGACGAGCACACCGGCCGCTTCGGCGCCCCGGCCGCGATCGCGGGGAACGTGCGCGAGAACTTCGACCAGACGCACGACGCGATCCGCGCGCTCCTCGAGCCCGGCGCGGCCGACGAGATCGAGGCCTGGCAGCTCGGCTTCCTGGAGCGGCACGCCGGGCTCTTCCTCGAGCGCGTGCGGCGCGGCCGGGTTCGCGACGGGCACGGCGACCTCCGGCTCGAGCACTTCTACTTCGAAGGTGACGCGGTCCGGGTCCTCGACTGCATCGAGTTCAACGAGCGCTTCCGGTACGCCGACGTCGTCTCCGACCTCGCGTTCCTCTCGATGGACCTCGCCTGGCACGGCCGCGTCGACCTCTCCGAGCGCCTCCTCGCCACCTACGCGCGCGAGACCAGCGACTTCGACCTCTACCGGCTGGTCGACTTCTACGAGAGCTATCGCGGGTACGTGCGCGGCAAGGTGTCGACCATGCTCGCCGCGGACGAGCGCGCGCCGGCCGCGGACCGCGAGCGCGCCGAGCGAGAGGCCCGGCGTTACTTCCTGCTGTCCCTGGCGATGGAGCGGCGGCCGCTGCTCGCGCCCACCCTGGTCGCCATCGGCGGCGTGATCGCGACCGGCAAGAGCACCCTCGCCGATCACCTCGGCGCCGCCCTCGGGGCGCCCGCGATCAACACCGACCGGATCCGCAAGCACATGCTCGGCGCGCGCCCGACCGACCGGCTCTACGACGGCTCCTGGTCCGGCGCGTACGACCCCGCGTTCACCGAGCGCGTCTACGAGGAGGTGCGCCGCTGCGCCCGGGTAGTGGTGGAGTCCGGCCGGCCGGTGATCCTCGACGCCAGCTTCCGCTCGGCCGAGATGCGCCTCGACGCCCGGCGACTCGCGGAGGAGCTCGGCGTGCCCTTCCGGTTCCTCGAGTGCCGCGCCGACCCCGACGTGTGCCGCGCGCGCCTCGAGGTCCGCGATCAGCAGACCACGGTCAGCGACGGGCGGCTCGAGATCTTCGACGACTTCCTGGCAAAGTGGGAGCCCGTCGTCGAGCTCGCGGGCGGAGAGCACGTCGAGGTCGACACCGAGCGCGAGATGGCCGACATCCTGCGCGACCTGCGCCGCCACGTGCCGATGTGGCCCGAGGGCCTGACCGAGTAGCGAGCGGCCCGCCAGGGCCTAGAGAGCCGCTGCATGATCGTCTCGCACTCCGTCCGCGCTCGACACGTGTTCCACCACGCGTGGCGCGGCATGACCTTCTTCCTCGTCCTCTCGCTGACGGTGTGGATCCTCCACCGCGAGCTGGACATCAAGCGGATGGTCATCCCCTTCAACGCGATCGCGACCCTCAGCGTCGCGCTCTCGATCTACCTCGGCTTCAAGAACAACCAGGCCTACGACCGCTGGTGGGAGGCGCGGAAGATCTGGGGCCTGATCGTCAACTACAGCCGCGGCTTCGCGCGCGAGGTGCTCATCCTCCCCGAGGGCGAAGACCGCGAGGGCATCCGCGCGTGGCAGCGGGCGATGATCTACCGGCACGCCGGCTTCGTGCACGGCCTGCGGGTCTTCCTCCGCAAGCCCAACGGCTTCGTGGCCCGGCAGGGCGAGCCGCGCTGGGACGAGAACACCTACGACGACCTGCGCGACTTCCTCTCGCCCGAGGAGCTCGCCGCGGTGCGCGACGCCGACAACCCACCGAACCAGATCCTGCTCCGGCAAGGCGAAGAGCTCCGCCGCGCGAAGGAGCGGGGCTGGCTGAGCGACTACCGCTTCGTGCAGCTGAGCCGGATGCTCATGGAGTTCCACAACCACCAGGGCATGAGCGAGCGCATCAAGAACACGCCGCTGCCCCGCTACTACACGACCTACTCGCGCATCTTCGTGTACCTGCACGGCGTGCTCGTGCCGCTGGCCTTCATCGAGGAGCTGGGCTGGATCAACGTGCCGCTCTCCCTGGCGATCAACTTCGTCTTCCTGTCGCTCGACCACGTCGGCGCGCAGGTCGAGGACCCGTTCGAGAACCGGATGGCCGACGTGCCGCTCACCGCGATCAGCGTGACCATCGAGCGGAACCTGCGCGAGATGCTCGGCGAGGAGACCCTCCCCGAGAAGCCCGCCATCCGCAAAGGCGTGCAGGTGTAGTCGAGGTGCGGCAAATATTTTGCCGCAGCTTGCACGCGCGCGAGCGCGTGAGATGAGGGAGGGAGCTCGAGCCGGCTCGAGACGACGGCAGGCGACGAGCGCAGCGAGGTCGCCGCACGCGCCATCCCCCCCGGGTTCGATCCCGCGACAGCGGGCGGCCAGCGAGCGCGCAGCGCGAGCGCGAGCCGCAGGGCCCCCAGCGCCCCGTCGCTGGGGTCGCGGCGCGAGCGCGAAGCGCGAGGCGCCGGCGGAGTCGGGAGGGGGGCCCCATTGGCGCTTTGCCCAATGGGGGGAGGGTTTGCACCAAACCCTCCAAGAAACTCGAGCGGTGACGGGCGCGGTGGCCACCGGACCCCGGGGGGTGGCTGCCGGAGCGGCCGGGGTCGCGCCCGCCAAGTCGTCGGAATCATTGGGTGGAGCCTTGGCCCGCTTCGTGCCATGGAGCGGGCCATGCGCCGTCTGCTCTTCGCTCTGCTCGCCCTGACCACCGGCTGCGCCGCCGACGCCTCGACGGCCGACGGGCCCTCGGACGAGTTCTGGGAGGGCGTCGAGACCGATGAGCGCGCGGACGCGCCGGCGGACTGGGGCAAGGGCGACCTCGACCGGGATCCGCCCTACGACGCGCCCGAGGGGCTGCCGACCCTGGAGTCGCCGGAGATCATCGTGAGCCTCGAGGGGCTCACCGTGCACCTCTTCGACCGCGCGACCGGCTTCAGCCGCGTCTACCCGACCGGCGTCGGCGTGCTCGGCCGCAGCGGCCGGAGCATCACGCCCACCGGCCACTACGCCACCGGGCCCGACACCTCGAACGGCTGGTACTACGTCGCGTCGCGCTGGGACCCCGCCTACTTCGAGGGCTACCCGTTCCTCCGCCTCACGGTCGAGAACAGCCGCGGCTACCACACCTACGGCTTCCACGGCCCGATCACCGAGACGCTCCGCCGCGACTACGTGAGCCACGGCTGCATGCGCATGGAGAAGGACGACGTGGTCGAGCTCTTCACCCTCGTGCGCCGCCACCCCTCGACGCCGGTCACCATCCAGCAGGAGCTCGAGCGCGACGCGGCCGGCGCGGTGGTGGACGTCGGCGCCGAGGTCACCCTCTGGGCGCCCGACGAGGAGATCCGCTACGGCGCCAGCGTCGGCCCGCGCGACGACCGCCCCGTCGGCTTCGTCGGCGACGCGTGCGAGACCGACGCCGACTGCGGCCGCTTCGACGGCGGCGACGGCTACGTCTGCCACGAGGCGGGCTTCTGCACGACGTCCTGCGAGGGCTACTGCCCCGACTACGCCGGCTACGCGACCACCTTCTGCGTCGCCGACGCGGACGGCGGCACCTGCGTCCCCCGCGTCGACGCGCTGAACGCCGAGTGCGCCACCGTCCCCGGCACCGTGCCCACCGAGGCCGAGCGCTACGTCGGCGGCAGCCCCGCGCGGCCGGCCACCGCGCACGTCTGCCTGCCGCTCTGACGTCCAGCCCACTCGCACCTGGTACCCTCCCCCGCGGGAGGGATCGGGATGGCGCGCAAGGTCTGGAAGCGGGGCGGCGGCAGGGCCGAGGTGTGGGCCGACACGGTGTGGTTCGACGCGCGGTGGCGCTACGAGGTCGGGCCGGCGGCGGGGGACGCGCACACGGTCGCGGAGCGGGTCTCGGAGCTGAAGCAGGTCTGCACCGAGATCGGCGAGGTCGTCGACTGGCACCGACAAGAGGGGCTGCACTGCCTCGCGCAAGGATCCCGCTGGTCCTTCGGCGAGGTGGTCGTGTCCCAGGACGGGATCCTCGAGACCCGCGGCACCGACGGCGACCCGCGGCTGTCCCAGGTGATCGACTGGACCTGGGAGAACCGGCAGCCCCGCCGCGACGCGCTGCACCAGGCGCTGCTCCCCGCGCGGCAGGCCGACGGCTTCGAGTACGTCTACGTCGAGGCCGGGATCGAGATCGACGCGCTGATGCGGCGCCTCGACGCGCTGCACCTGTCGATGATCACCGCCGGCTCGTCGAGCGGGCAGACGCTGGCGGGGGTGATCAACACCGGCAGCCACGGCGGCGACTTCGACGCCCCGCCGCTCGCCGACATGGTCGAGGCCATCGTGCTCGTCGGCCCCGACGGCAAGGTCCGGTGGCTGGAGAGCCAGAGCGATCCGTTGACGGCCAGCCCCCAGGCGCTCCACCCGATCGCGAGCGTGCTGCGGGACGACGACGCGTTCCGGGCGGCGCTGGTGAGCGTGGGCGCCGCCGGCGTGGTCGTGGCCTACGTGCTGCGGGTGCGGCGCGCGTACGGGCTCTGGGAGACGCACCGGGTGCAGACCTGGGGCGAGGTGAAGGGCGCGATCGCCGACGGCAGCCTCTTCACCGCGCCGGATCCGTGGGAGGGCGCCGCGCGGCTGCCCGCCGCCGCGACCTATCGGGGCGTCGAGATCCTCATCAACCCGTTCGTCGACCCGGGCGACGGCGACCACCACGCGCACCTGGTGCGGCGGGCCGAGCACCCCACGGCGGCGCTCGAGCTCGAGGACTGGGAGCGCGACTCGGGCGGGCTCAAGACGATCGTGCGGGCGGTGCTCGCGCTCGCCCAGAAGGACCGGCGCAAGTACGCGGCCGCGATCGATCAGCTGCTGCTCGCCGGGCGGGGCGGCACCGGCGGCTTCGCCCCGGCTCACGCGGTGATGAACTACGGCCGCACGCGCTTCGAGAAGGTCTGGTCGGTGGACGTGGTGCTGCCCGCCGAGCGCGTGGTGGCCTTCCTCGACGAGGTGCTGGCCGCCTTCCGCGCCCGCATCGGCGGCGGCGACGTCGACGACGGCGACCGGTTCGGGGGGTTCTTGACGCTGCGCTACACGCGCCGGACGCGCGCGACCCTCGGCATGCAGAACGACGGCGACGCGGGGCCGGAGACCCAGCGCTTCGCGCACGTCGAGCTCTTCGTGCTGCAGGAGCTCGCCTCGCTCTACGACGACATCCTCTTCGACCCGCGCAACCCGGCGCGCGAGGGCGAGCGCTTCTACGAGGACTTCGTGACCGTCGCCGAGCGCTTCCACCGGGACGGGGCGCTGCGCTTCCACTGGGGCCAGATGGCGCGGTCGAGGGCGAGCTACCGGGCGCCGGCCGACAAGGTGCTCGCGCGCTTCCACCGCGGCCTGCGCACCCTCGTCGGCCCGCACCGCTACGTCTTCGCCAACGCCCTGATGGCGGACGCCGGCGTGGTCCCGGCGCCCAAGGGCTTCGCGCGGCTGCGCCCCCTCGCGACCGGGCCGGGGGCTCGCCTCACCGACACCCAGCGCCGCGCCTGCGCCGCCAGCGCGCCGGTCGCCAGCCCGGGCGCCGCCTTCCCGGTCTTCGCCACCGACGCCCACGGGCGGGTCAGCCGGCTGGGCGCCGACGGAGAGGCGCGGCCGCTGCGGGGCGCCCGCCCGGTCGACCCGGAGCGCAGCCCCAACGGGCAGCTCGCGGTGGGCGTGCGGCAGGACGGCGAGGCGTTCGTGGCCGCGCGCGACGACGACCGACACCTGCACTGGATCCGCGCCGACCGCGGCTGGTCGCGCTGGGAGCGGGTCGAGCGGCGCGAGGTCGGCGACCCCGCGGTGGTCAGCCGGCCGGCGGCCATCGCCGCGATCTCGAGCGAGGGGCTCCACGTGTGGCGCGAGCGCGGCGACGGCTGGCGGCGGGCCGACGTGCGCGAGCCCGGGCTGGTCGGGCGGCCGGCGCTGGCCCGCGCGTCGGGGGAGCTGCTCGCACTCGCGCGCGCGACCGACGGGGCCCTGCGCCTGCGGGTGATGGGCGACGCCAAGTGGAAGAAGATCGGCGCCCGCACCGACCGGGACCCGGGGCTGATCGCGGTGGCGGACCGGGCGCTCGCGGTGTGGTGCACGCCGGAGGGAAAGCTGAGCGCGGCGGTGCTCCGGGCCGACGGCGAGCTCGACGGCGTGGCGGCGACGAGCGCGGACGCCCCCGGCCTGTCCGGCACCAGCGGCTTCGCGCTCGCCGCCAGCGGCCCGACGGTGACGGTGGCCTTCGCCGACGCCCAGCGCCGGGTGCAGGT
The DNA here is from genome assembly GCA_036149055.1 of Myxococcota bacterium. Classification (GTDB taxonomy): domain Bacteria; phylum Myxococcota_A; class Polyangia; order Polyangiales; family Sandaracinaceae; genus JAVJQK01. The sequence goes on from JAYZQJ010000011.1 coordinate 17,647, forward strand.
GCGCCGCTTCGAGCTCGGCGTCGGCTGGAGCCGCGCCGAGGACGAGGACGTGCACGACGTCGCCGCGGTCGGCGGCCCCGCCCTCGCCGACGGGAAGCTCCTGGTCAAGGTGGCGCACGACCTCCTCGCCGAGCGCTAGCAGGCGCCGTCCCTCGGCTCGTGCCTGCGAGTCCGACATCGAGTCCGACGCCCTCGTTGTCGACGCAGCTCAGGGGAGGAGGGAGGTAGGAGGCGAGGAGGAATCGCCAGGCCCGGCGCCGCGCCCGCTGTCGGCCCCCGCCGCCGCCGCCGTCGCTGCCGCTGCCGGCCTCGCCTCCGCTGCCGCGCTCGCTGCCGCTGCCGCGCTCGCTGCCGCTGCCGACCCCGCTGCCCCTGCCGCCTTCGCTGCCGCTGCTCCGCGTCGCTCTCGGACTCGGACTCGGCGTCGGACTCGGACTCGGACTCGGACTCGGACTCGGACTCGGTCTCGGCGTCGGTCTCGGATTCGGAGTCGCCGAGCACGGGGCGAGTGCGTCCGACCCCGTGCCCGCGCAGCCCGCTGGACCGAGCTCAGCCCCCGGCGCGGCCGGGGAGGCGGATCTCGAACACCGTGCCGCCGCCCTCGTTCTCGCGGACCGCGATGGTGCCGCCGTGCTGCTGCACGATGTTGCGCACGATCGAGAGGCCGAGGCCGGTGCCCTTGCCTTCTCCCTTGGTGCTGAAGAAGGGCTCGAAGATCTTCTCGCGCTGCTGCGCCGGGATGCCGCAGCCGTTGTCGCCGATCGTGATCCGCAGGTGGTCCTCGTCGTCGACGTGGGTGCCCAGCGTGATGCGGCCGCCCTCGACCGGGAGCGCGTGGCAGGCGTTGGTGATCAGGTTGATGAAGACCTGGTGGAGCTGGCCCTTCACCGCGTAGACGCTGCCGTCGGCGTCCTCGTATCGCTTGACGATGTCGGCGTCGACCTCGCCGACCACGTGCTCGCAGAAGAGCAGCGACTGCTCGAGGATGTCGCGGATGCGCACGAACGCGGGCTCCTCGGTCGAGGGCCGGGCGTAGGTCACGAGGTCCCGGGTGAACTTCAGGATGCGGTCGGCGCTCTCGACGATGCGGCGCAGCTTCTCGAGGTCGGCCGGCTCGTAGTCGGCGCGCTCGCCCTTGCGCAGCAGGTACTCGCCGTAGACCGAGATGCTGGTGAGCGGGTTGTTCAGCTCGTGCACCACGCCCGCCGCGAGCTGGCCGAGGGTGGCGAGCTTCTCCGCCTGGATGATCTGCTCCTCGAGCTCGCGCAGCTCCGTGAGGTCGCGGCCGATCGCGATCACGCCCTCGATCTCCCCGTCCGCCGCGAGGATGGAGGCGGTGTTGATCACGATGCGCGAGTGCCCGCCCGACGCGCGCGGGATGCGGACCTCGAAGTTGCTCGTCGACTCGCCGCGCAGGGCGCGGATGAACACCGGGAGGATCCGGCCGCGCTCCGTCTCCGGCAGCAGCTGCAGGAAGTCGCGGCCCATCAGCTCCTCGCGGCTGGCCGTGGTCAGGGCGAGGAAGGCCCGGTTGACGACGCGCAGCTCGCGGTCCTTGCCGATGACCACGATGGGCGCGTTGGCGTGGTCGAGCAGCTTGCCGAGGTTGTCGCGTAGGTAGTTCGACTCGCGGAGCAGTCGCGCGTTGCGGAGGCTCGCCCCGAGCTGCACCGCGAGCGGCACGATCAGCGAGCGATCGAAGCGCGGCTCGGTGAGCTCCGGCTCGTACTCGACGCTCAGCACCCCCGCGAAGGTGCCGCCGGTGATCAGCGGGATGTCGAAGCCCGCGCCGGGCTGCTCGAAGATCGAGCGGTAGGTCTCGGTGACGCCGTCGATGTTGCCCTCGAGATCCCGCGGGAACAGCTCGTGGCGCTCGATCGCCGCCTCGCTCAGGAGCAGCCGGTCGCGCTGGGCCTCGTCGAGCTTCCCGGTGGCGTAGACCAGCGACAGCTCCGAGTCCTCGGCCGAGAGGAGCCGCACCGCGAACCGCCGGCGCGGGAAGAGCACGCGCAGCGCCTCGACGTAGCCGTGCACGATGGCCTCGTCCTGCATCTCGACGCTGACGGTGCGGTTCAGCTCGAGGACGTTGAAGAGCATCTCCTCCGACGAGGGCGGCTCGAGGCGGCCGCGGATCGCGAGGGCCGCGCGCTTGGCGGCCTGCACCTCGTAGCGCTCGCGCTTACCGGTGTCGCTCGACGGCGGGTTCGCGGGGCGGGGGCTGACGTGGCTCCGGCGCTCGACCGGCACCTCGGCGGTCTGCTCCGGATCCCGCTCGGTGATCCCGGAGCGGTCCGGCGCGTCGCCTTCGCCCTTGCTCGCCGAGCCCTTCGTCAAGGCGCGTTCCCTTCGTTGTCTTCGGTGGTCTGCTCCGCCGCCGGTCGGTCCCCCGCGGTCCTCTCTCCCGCGGCCCGGTCTCCAGCAGCTTTGTCGAGGTCCAGGATCTTCTGCGCGCCCACGTAGCTCTTCGTCTCGTAGCGCGTGATCTTGCCGATCTTGCGGACGATGTCGGCCATGCGCTCCGCCTCGCGCACGATGACCTCCGCCGCGTGGTGCTCGGGCGAGCCGGCCGAGAGCTTCCGCTGCAGCAGCTCCCCGTAGCCGATCACGCTCGTCAGCGGCTGGTTGAGCTCGTGCGCCGCCGTGCCGGCGAGCTCGGCGATCAGGGCCTGCTTCTCGGTCACCGCGAGCTTCTGCTGCGCCTGCGCGAGGCGCTCCTCGACCCGCAGCTTCTCGCGCAGATCGGTGAAGATGCCAACCGTCGCCGACGGCTTGCCCTGCTCGTCGAAGATCATCGCCGCGCTCAGCATGATCGGGAGCAGCACGCCGTTCTTGTCGATGGCGTCGAACCGGATGCTCTCGAGGCGCCCCTCGCCGCCGTGGCCGGGCGAGCGCAGCAGCCGCATGACCTCGTAGGCGCGCCCCTCGGGGTAGAGCTGGGTGACGTGCATCTGGTGCACGACGTCCTCCGCGCGGTGCCCGTAGATGCGCTCCGCTCCCTCGTTGAAGAGGAGGATCTCGCCCTTCATGTCCGCGGCGATGATCGCGTCGACCGAGGCGTTGATCAGCGACTCCAGGAACTCCTTGGTCCGGAGCAGCTCGGCCGCGGTCTCGCGGTCCTTGGTGACGTCGCGGAAGGAGACGAGGATGGCGCCCTCGCTCTCGAGCAGCGCCGAGAACGAGCAGCTGACGATGCGGACGTCTCCGTCGGGGCGCCGCATCCGGAGGTCGACCCCGCGGGGGAAGTCGCCGTCGCGCACGCCGCGCCAGATGTCGAGCAGCGTCTTGTGGTCGGCGGGATCGATCAGCTTGCGGAGGAACTGCCCCCGGATCTCCTCCTCGCCGACGCCCGCGATCTCGTAGGCGCGGGGGTTGGCGAAGAGCATCTTGCCGTCGGGATCCACCGCCGCGAGGCCGTCGGCGGCCGAGGTGAAGAGGTTCGCGTAGCGCTTGAGCGCGCGGAGCCGGCGCTCCGCCTCGAAGCGGGCGAAGTTCACCTTCTGCGTCTGGTCGCGCAGCGACTGCATGACGCGCGCGTTGCGGAGCGCGATGGCGGTCGCGTTGGCGACGCTGCGGCAGAAGGCAATCTCGCGCGACGAGAGCGTGCCGCGGCGGGCCGAGCGCAGGAAGAGCACGCCCATCGCCTGGTCCTGCCAGACGATCGGCAGGAGGCTGAGCGCGCCCACCTGATCGGCGGGCACGTTGTCGCGCACTCCGTCGAGCACCGGGTGGGTGGTCGTGTCCGCGATCGTCAGCGGCTCGCGGGTGCGCAGCACCTGCTGGATCTCGGGGTACTTCTCGAGGTCGATCTGGAGGTTGGCGATCTCGCGGTCGTCGCTGGTCGCGACCACGAAGCCGATCTCGGGCTGGTCGCCGTCCGGGCTGAGCACGATGCTCGCGCGGTCGACGTTCATCACCTCGGCGAGGCGCCGCACGACGGTGTGGAGGATCTCGGAGAAGTCGAGCGACGAGGCGAGGGCCTGGGTCAGCTCGAGCATCGCCTGGGCGTCGCGCTCCTTCTGGGCGAGCCGGTCGAGGTAGTCGCGGTTGCGGAGCAGGCCGCGCAGCCGCCCGACGAGCTCCACCAGCGGCGCGTCGAGGGCCACGAAGTCGTCGGCCCCGGCCGCGTAGGCCTCGGTCACCGCCTGCTCGCTCGGCCGGCCGCGCACCACCACGTTGGGCTGCATGCCCTCGCGGGCCCGCACCGCGCTCAGCACCTCGAGCGCGAGCGGCTGGCAGACCACCACCCCGCTGACCTCCTCGGGCCCCGCGTCGAGGTGCAGCGCGGCGTCGCTCGCGCTGGAGGCGGCCGCGGTCTCGAAGCCGGCGCGATGCAGCTCCTGCCGGAGCCCCTCGAGGGTCTCCAGATCGGAGTCCACCACGAGCAGCGTGCGCGGCCGCTCGGGCGGGTGTGTCTGTCGGGGGGGCACCCAGGGCGGAATGTAGCAGAATTCCGACATCCAGCCCCGCTGGCCGGCGGGGGACCGCCCCACTATCATCGCGGCCCCGCATGCCCGCCCGAACCCGGTCCCGGCTCGCTTGGCTCGCGCTCGCGCTCGCGGCGGCCAGCCCCGCGGCCGCGCAGGACGATCCGGCGGCGGACGAGGAGGCCGATCCGCCGCTCCGGGTCGCGGTGCTGCTGGTCCCCGCCGGGGACGTCGACCCGACCGCGGCCGAGGGCCTCGAGGAGCTGCTGATCGGCGCGGTGGCGGCCCGCGGCGGGCTGCGCATCGTCGGGCGCGAAGAGCTCCAGGCCCAGCTCGGCCAGGGAGACGCGGCCGCGCTCGAGTGCGTCGCGTCGATGACCTGCCTCGGGCGGGTCGGCGTGCAGCTCGGGGTGCGCGAGGTCATCGCCGGCACCCTCGCCCAGCGCGGCGACGAGTGGGTCTTCCACCTCGACCGGGTCGACGTGCGCAACGGCGAGACCCTCGGCCGGGTGTTCCGCGAGGTGCGCGGGGACCTCGGCGCGGTGGCCGACGCGCTCGGCGCCGCGACCGCCGAGCTCTACGTGCCGCCGGTCCGGCCGGGGGCCCTGGTGGTCTCCGGCGCCCCGCGCGGCGCGGAGGTCACGCTCGACGGCGTGCTGCTCGGCCACCTCGGCGCCGAGCCCCTGCGCCGGGGCGACCTCGAGCCCGGCGCGCACGAGCTCCGGGTGGAGGCGCCCGGCCACGAGCCCTGGTCGCGCACGGTGGAGGTCACGGCCGGCGCCGAGCTGCACCTCGAGCCGAGGCTGACGGAGATCGCGGCGCCGCGCGCCCGGGTCGAGGAGTCGATCCACCCCGCGGTCTGGGTCCTCGGCGGGGTCGCCGCCGGCTCCCTCGCCGCCGCCGTCGCGCTCGGGGTGAGCTCGCAGACCGGGTTCGACCCGCTCGAGGCGGAGGCGCGCCAGGGCGGCGCGGTCACCCGGGCGGAGGCGCTGGAGTTCTACGCGGCGCGCGAGCGCGAGGCGATCGCGGCCGACGTGCTCTTCGCGGTGGCCGGCGCGGCGGCGATCGCGGGCGTGGTCGCCCTGTTCTTCCCGGAGCGGCGGATCGTGCTCGACGAGGTCGGGCTCGAGCTGTCGCCGGCCGGGCTCCGGGGGACCTTCTGATGCGCTGGCTGCTCGTGGCGCTGCTCCTGTCGGGCTGCGTCGTCGACCGCCCGGACGTGCTCGACGAGGGCTTCTGGGCCTGCGCGAGCCCCGAGGACTGCGGGCCCGACCAGGGCTGCGCGGAGGGCAACGTCTACAGCCGCGACTTCTGCCGCCCGGCCTGCGACCGCAACGACCCCTCCACCTGCGACGGCGTCTGCACCGCGACCGGGGCCTGCCTGGAGCGCTGCACCATCGGCGCCGACGGCGCGCCGTCCGGCTGCGCGGGCGAGGACTTCACCTGCGTGCGGATCGACGCGGTCACCGACGAGGGCGTGTGCTTCCCGGTGCAGGGCTGCAGCCGCACCGCCGACTGCCCGAGCGACGGCGAGGTGCCGCAGGTCTGCCTCAACGAGGCGCTCGGCCTGCCGGCGACGACGGTCACCGAGCTCAGCTTCGACAACCTCTACTGCAGCGCGCGCCCCGACGGCGAGGGCCGCTGCCCGGCGGGGTACCTGAGCTTCCGCTTCGCCAACGACGACGGCAGCGTCACCTCGGTCTGCTACCCGAAGTGCGAGCCCGACGTGGACGGCCCCTTCTGCCCGCCGTCGACCACCTGCTTCCGGGGCTTCGGCGAGCTGCTCGGCATCGAGGAGACGCCCTGCTTCCCCGGCATCTACGGCCTGCCCTGCGAGGACGACACGCACTGCCTCTTCGGGCGGTGCCTCACCGTCGGCCCCGGCCAGCGCGCGTGCACCGAGACGTGCGAGTGGGCCGAGGAGAACATGGGCGGCTGCGAGGCGCTGGGCCGCTTCGCCGAGGGCACCGGGGCGGCGGTGCGCGTGACCTGCGAGGACATCAACGGCGTCGACACCTGCCGGCCTCGCTACGACCTGTTCTCGCTCTGCGACCAGCAGCTCGACTGCGTCGGCGACGACAGCTTCTGCACCTTCATCGACCTCGGGTCGCTCGAGGCGCATCTTTGCTTGCGCGGCTGCTTCACCGCCGAGGACTGCGCCGAGGGCACCGGCGGCACCGCGGTCGACTACCGCTGCGCCTCCCCGCGGCTCGGCGAGCCGGGCCTCTGCCTGCGCCGCCGCCCGAACGGCGCCCGGTGCGCCGACGACCGGGACTGCCGGGACGGCGCCTGCTGCGACGTCGGCGACGGGATCCGCGCGTGCCTGCGCTCGTGCCCTTGATGGCCGGCCGCCTCCGAACCTGATACGACAGCGGCGTGGACCGCGACGCGCCGATCGGCGTCTTCGACAGCGGCCTCGGGGGCCTGACGGTGGCGCGCGCGATCGCGCGGCGGCTCCCGGACGAGCGCCTCGTGTACCTCGGCGACACCGCGCGCGTGCCCTACGGCACCCGGAGCCCCCACACCGTGCTCCGCTACGCCCGGAGCTGCGCCAAGCACCTCGCCGCGCACGACATCAAGCTCCTCGTCGTCGCCTGCAACACCGTCAGCGCGGTGGCCCTGCCGATGCTCCGGGTCGAGCTCGACGTGCCGGTGGTCGGGGTGATCGGCCCCGGCGCGCGGGCGGGCGCGGCGGCGAGCCGGGCGCACAAGATCGGGGTCATCGCGACCGCGGGCACCGTCCGGAGCGGCGCCTACCCGCGCGCGGTCGCCGCGGTGAGCACCCGGGCCGAGGTGCTCCAGCGCCCGGCGCCGCTGCTGGTGCCGCTGGTCGAGGAGGGCTGGCTCGACGGCGAGGTGCCGACCCTGGTGGTCCGGCGCTACCTCGAGCCGCTGGTCGCCGAGGGCATCGACGCGCTGGTGCTCGGCTGCACCCACTACCCGCTGCTCGCCGACGTCATCCGCGAGGAGGCGGAGGCGCTGGCTCTGCGGCCGATCGCGGTGGTCGACAGCGCCGAGGCCACCGCGACCGAGCTGGCCGGCATCCTCGACGACCGGGGCCTCGCGCGGCAGGAGGGTCCGGGCAGCCTGACCCTGATGGTCACCGACCTGCCCGAGCAGTTCGCCACCGTCGCGGCGCGTTTCCTGGGCCGCGAGGTGCCGGAGGACGCGGTCTCCCAGGTCGATCTCTGACGGCCGGACTCGTCAGAGGTCCGAGTCGGTGCCATCTTTCGCGCCGATGAACCGCGCCCTCCCCTTCGCCCTCGTCCTGCTCACGGCCTGCGGAGGCGAGCCTCCGGTCGACCCGACCGTCGACTCGGGCGCCACGCCCCCCGCCGACGCGAGCGCGCCGCCCAGCCCGTCCGACGCCTCGACGCCGACGCCCGGCGTCTGCGGCCCGGACGAGCGCACCACGCGGCTGGTCTACTACGGCACCGCGACGCCGACCGTCATGCCGCTCACCGCCGGCCAGACCTACGCGGTCGTGTCGTTCGGCGGCTGCTCGGGCGCCTTCATCACCGACGAGTGGGTGCTGACCGCGGCCCACTGCCGGGTCCGCCCCGGGCGCGAGCTCTGCGCGGGCGTGCGGGCCGACGACCCGAACGTCTGCTGGACGGCGGCCGAGGTCCGGACGCACCCCGAGGTCGACATGGCGCTGGTCCGGGTGGACGCGCCGGCCTCGTCGCGCTTCCCCGAGCTGACCCCGGTCCCGGTGCTCGACGAGCTGATGGACGACGCCTGGATCGGGCGCACCGCGGAGGCGTCGGGCTACGGCACCCAGGAAGACGGCTCGAGCGGCGAGCGCGAGTTCACCGCGGAGCCCATCGTCGGCTTCGAGCGCGGCGAGTTCGTGGCCATCGACGGCCAAGGCGAGCGCGGCGTCTGCTTCGGCGACAGCGGCGGCCCGCTCTTCGTGCTCGCGAGCGACTCCACCGTCCGGATCGCCGGCGACCTGAGCTTCGGCGACCCCAGCTGCGTCGGCGTCGACCGCTACACCCGGACCGACCTGGTCATCGACTGGATCGAGGCGGCCACCGGCCCGACGGTGGTCGAGGGCGGCAGCTGCGGCCGCATCACCCCCGAGGGCGACTGCATGGGCAACACCGCCATCTGGTGCGACGGCGAGACGCTGGCCTCGTCGCGCTGCGAGGCGGGCGAGACCTGCGGCTGGGACCCGACGGGCGGCGGCTTCCGCTGCGTGAGCGAGGATCCGTGCGGCGGCGTGAGCGCGGCCGGCGAGTGCCAGGGCGAGGTCGCGGTGTGGTGTGACCGCGGGGTGGTGCGCCGCCGCGACTGCGCGCCCTGCGACGAGGTCTGCGGCCAGGTCGACGACGTGGGCGGCGCCTACTGCCAGCCCGATCCGTGCGCCGGCATCGACTACCTCGGCGAGTGCCGCGGCGACACCGCGGTCTGGTGCTCGGAAGGCGGCATCCAGATGCGCGACTGCGCGCGCCAGGGCCTCCGCTGCGACTACGTCAACGACCGCATCGGCTACTTCTGCACCCGCTGAGCCGCTCCACCGAACGCCGCGGCTCGCGTCCCCACGGATCGTCGCATCGCTGGAGCCGCTCGCCCGTCAGAGCGCGAACGAGAAGGCGTGGAGGAACTGGCCCACGCCCACGTAGAGGGTCGACTGCTTGCCCTCGACCCAGCGCCGCGCGCCGTGGCGGACCGGGGCGAAGGGCGTGAGCGCGCGGGTGGGCGTGTGGAGCAGGTAGTGCGCGTGGTCGGTCGCGAAGAGCAGGGTCTCGGGGTCCGGGGTCGGCTCCAGCCGGAGCGGCTCGCCTCGCCCGGGCTCGAGACGCAAGCCGGCGATCTCGATCGCCTCGCCGGCCGGCGCTGGCGGCAGCTCCGGGCCCTCACCGGGCTCGCGGGCGCCGGAGCTCGGGTCGACCGCCGTCCACCCGCCGTCGGCCCAGCCGATCCAGAGGCGGTCGTCGGCCGCGTGGAGGTCGCGCACCGCGCGCTTGCCGTCGTCACGGCTGGGGGCGCCGAGCTTCTTGGCCTCCTTGCCCGAGATCGCCGCGACGTGGCCGCCCTCGTGCGAGACCACGAAGACGGACGACCCGAGCGCGGCGATCCCGCCGACCTTCAGCGACTTCTTCACCTTGACGAAGGGCATGACCGACTTCGGGCTGCCCTTGGCGCCTCCCGCGATGCCGGGCGCCGGGAACCAGCGTAGATCCGCCGGGGGGCGGAGCTGATCGTGGTGCGGCCGGTCCGGCGCCCACGCGGTCGAGACGTAGGGCGTGTCCATCTGCGGCATCCCGTCCGCCGGCCCGATCACGCTCAGGGTCATCGACTTCGCGTCCGCCTGGGTCACGTGATGGACGCAGCCCGCCTTCTCGAGCTGCGTCGGGCGCCGCTTGGCGTACTTTTCGGCGAGCTTGTCGACCGCGGCCGCCTCGACCGCCGGGACGAGGTCCACGAGCAGGAGGTGCAGCAGCCCCGGGGTCAGGCGGTCGAGCGCGTCGGCGTCGGGGTGGTCGACGACGACGCGAAGATCGGCCTGCGCGTAGGGCGCCGAGCCGCGCTTCAGGATCGCACGAGCCCCGCGGGCGTTCGAGCCCCACCCGGCGGCGCGGGAGACCGCCTCCTCCAGGTCGAAGGGCGCGCTGAGGGAAGTCACCTTGGCCGAGTAGAGGTCCGACATGGCGCAGGAGAATAGCAGGTCGCCTTTCGCCAGAGATCGAGATTCGCGCGGGCTCAAGGCCAGCTGCGCCAGCAGTCGCAGCACACGCGACGGTCGGCGCTGCGGAACGCGACGTCGAACTCCTCGCCGTCGGGGAAGCGACCGGCCACGCGCGCCACGTAGGCGTCGCCGTCGAGCCACACCTCCACGTCGACCTCGACCTCCGCCTCGACGAAGTCGGGGTCCTCGACGCCGCCTTCCACGCAGGGGGCCGGGCCGCGCACCACGCGCGCGGGCTCGAGGGACGGCGCGCTCGGCGGGAAGCGGTCCGGGAAGGCGGCGATGAGGCAGCGGTCCGGTCGCTCGTCGACGAGGAAGTAGTCGTAGACCGCGCGGCAGGCGTTCTCGTAGACGTACTGGCTCGACGCCACCCCCGCGTCGCCCTCGCCCTCCGGCGCGCGATCGTGAGACGCGTAGCACCCGCTCAGGAGCGCGACGCCGAGAGCCGCGCCCAGCATCCGTCCCGTCCACACACCCGGCGTCTTACCACGTGCGCCCGGGGACGACCTTCCCGACCTCCCCGAGCGCGAGTCGTCGCCCCCACGTCTCGAGGCCTGGAGCAGGGTCAGACGACGACCGCGACGCCGCAGGCGGCGATGAGGGCGGCGGTCGCCGCCGACAGGGCGAGGCCCGAGACGAGTCGCGCGCGCCGCGACAGGTTGGGTGCGGCGAGCGCGAGCGCGCCGTGGACGAGCGCGGCGCCGGGGATCGAGAGCAGCGCCGCGGTGATCGCCGCCGCTCCCAGCGCCCAGCTCGCGCCAGCGGCGATGAGCGCGCCCAGGGCGTCGACGCCCGCCGAGCGGTTGGCCTGCGCGTGTCCCACCAGCACGAAGAACGCGACCAGGAGGCTCGCGAGCTGGGCGAGCGCGAAGGCCGCGCAGGCGGAGGCCCAGAGCCCCGCCGCTCCGGCCAGTCGGAGCGACCGGTTCACCCTCGTGACGTTGCCAGGCAAGCCCCGCGGTTGCGAGCTCATCGTCGCGCCGAGGGGAGGAAACGCTTCCCCATCTCCCGCCGCGAGCATCCACCTCCGCGGGCACGGGCAAGGGCACGGGCATGGGCACGGGAAGGGCCCACGGGGACGGCGTACGTCGAAGCCGCCAGCGGACGAGGGGTGACTCGACCGCGCTCCCTCTCTCGGTCTCGTCTTCGGAGGAGCGCGCGCCGTCGACCCGACCACTGCACGCAAGCTCCCCGCGCCCCCCGAGCCCGTGCCCGCGAGAAGCCACCCATTCCTCCTCGCCTCCCACCTCCCCCCTTCCGTGCTGTGGTTCGACAACGAGGGCGTCGGATTCGGTCTCGGTCTCGGACTCGGCTTTGGCGTCGGGCTCGGGCCTGCCCCGAGGTCCGCGGAGATCGGTGAAACGAATAGGATCGTCCCCGCTCTCCGGCTGCGGCTGGGCTGGTCCGTCTTCGGCCGAATGACGATATGACGACGAGCGTCCCCGGCTGCCTCCCCGGCTCCGTCGGAGGAGGAGGACGAGGCGCCAACATGTCTGCCTCTCATACGGGCGAGACGCGAGGAGCACGGAGTGACCGGCAGCGGACTCGGCAGCGGACTCGGCAGCGGACTCGGCAGCGGACTCGGCAGCGGACTCGGCAGCGGACTCGGCAGCGGACTCGGACTCGGCAGCGGACTCGCCCCGAGCTCGGCGAGATCGATGATTCGAATAGGATCGTCCCCGGTCTCCGCGGCCCCGCCGACGCAGGCTCGACCCGCGCTCGGCGGAGATCGATGCAACGAATGGGATCGTCCCGGTTCTCCGGCCCGCTTCGACGCCGAATCCGAGACCGACGCCGAATCCGAGATCGACGCCGAATCCGAGACCGACGCCGAATCCGGGACCGACACCGAATCCGAGACCGAATCCGACACCGAATCCGAGACCGACGCCGAGTCCGGATCCGAGTCCGACGCCGAATCCGAATCCGAATCCGAATCCGACGCCGAAGCCGAGACCGACGCCGATGCCGGGTGCGGCGCCGATCTGAGCCGACGCCGATTCTCGAGCCGACGCCGTGCACGGGGGCCGGCCGCGGCAGCAAGACCGGCAGCGGCAGCGGGGCCGGCAGCGGCAGCGGGGCCGGCAGCGCAAGCGGGGCCGGCAGCGGAAGCGGGGCCGGCAGCAGAAGCGGGGCCGGCAGCAGAAGCGGGGCCGGCAGCAGAAGCGGGGCCGGCAGCAGAAGCGGGGCCGGCAGCAGAAGCGGGGC